>JAVBVX010000053.1:0-10380 GCA_036677665.1 Clostridium sp.
TTGGAATGAAATTAATACAACAATTCCTCATACCTTTAAAATAGTAGCAAGTTCAAATGGAACTCCAGCATTTAAGGATGAAGTTGCATCAGTACTTAGTTATAATGCAGCAGCTAAGACTTGGAGTGCTACCTTCGATTATCCTACTACAAGTTCGGGAAGAACTTTATATGTAGCAGTTGTTGTAGAAGATTCATCTGGAAACAAAGCGTTAAATGATAATGTTTTAACTGTAACATTGGCAGGGGAAACGGTAATACCGTAACAAATCTTTAAAGGAACTAGCACTATTCTAGTTCCTTTAAAATTGCTTTTTACCCATGAGTTGTAAGGGCGTTAACAAAGAATTTATTATAAAATACTGTAACTTTATGGTATACTTATAATGTGATTTACTAGACTGCGTGTATGTAATTATATAAGTTGCAATTAGGGAGGAAATGTAAAATGGGGAGTACAGAGAATAAAGAAATTAATAACAAAGTTAATGAAGATAGAAAAATAGTAGAAACACAAATATCTATTCATCCAGAATTAGAAGATAGAATATCAAAGTTTCAAAAAGAGTGTTTTGTGGATGAAATAGGGGCACTTCCGCCTATAAAAGAAGGTGAGGTAAACATAAGTACGGATTTCATCTTTGATTTAGGAGATAGGTATGAAGCGAGCATTTTTATAAGAAATGGACTCAAAAAGTCTATAAATTTTGAAAATGTTCCTTTCTTAATAGTTAACACGAACAATGAAGTTCTTGTAGAAAAAATATTTAATCTAAGAGAAGTTGGAGATGTTCCAGCACTGGGGGTAAGACCTTGGAAAATATATTTTGAAAAGTCAGAAGTTAATCTAGGTGAAAATGACCTTAAAGAACTTAAAATTGTATTCGATACTAGAATAAAGGCAGAAGAAACTGTTAAGATTGAATTTGAGAATTTACCAGAAGGAATTCAAGGGGAAGCTAGAAGGCGCTTTGAAAAGTTCTTAGAAAATCTTCCTTTATTAAGAAGAGGGGAAGCCAGTATATCAACATATAGTGTAGAAAAGACTACAGATGGAGGTATATCGACAACTATAATAATTCGAAATGGTGCAAATAAAGAAGTTAATGTTGAACAAGTACCTCTTACTATAATAGATGCAAATGAAAACGCAGTTGCAGCAGGAATGTTTTATCTTGATAATGTAACTATAAATGCAAGTAAAGCCAAAGTATATAATTTCTCTTTTTCAAAAGAAGAATTAACTAAAGAGGAAATAGATTTAAGTAGTTGGAAGGTTAATTTTACACTTCAACAATAAGATGACGGGTAGAAGAGGAGAGAATAAAACAGTGAAAAAGAATAATAAAAATCAAAAAATAATGAAAATAATAGTTGCAGTTGTGGCTATAGCAATGGTAGTAACTACCTTTTCTTCAGTTTTTTCATTTGGTGGAATTAATGATAGCAAAAATCCACAGGTAGTAGAAAATAATACTGATAATAATGTTAAAAAAGTAAACACAGACATTACAGATGCATTAAGAAAAGATATGGAAAATGCAAAAGTTGAAGTGAAAGATAAAGAAGTTATAGGAGTAATTAATGTAAGTGAAGCTGCAAACAAAGCTCAAGCTGATAAATTAGCTGATGAATATACAAAAACATTAAAAGATAAATATAAAGATAAAAATATTAAAGTACAAGTAGTGTATAATAAAGAAAAATTATCAGAAAGCAGTACTTATGTTGATGTAAATAAAGACCCAAAGAGTAAGCTTCCTAAAACAAATGTACAAATTAGTGCAGGGTTAAGTGGTATGGATAGATATGTAGCAATATCACTAGACACAGATAAGCCAGAACAATATGTAGTGAAAGTTTTAGGTCAAGATTTAAAATATGTACCTTCAAAAAAGTTTTTTCATGGAGTTGTAGAATCAACAGATGAAGAGGCTATAAAAAAGGGTGTTAAAGTTACAGTAAAGAAGTAATAGTTATTAAAGCTACTTAAAAGTTTAAGACAAAGGGGAGATTTAAATGAAAACTAAAGTTTTAGCAGCTCTAACAATAGCAGGAGCACTAGTTTTTGGAGCTACTATTAGTGCAAATGCAAAAACTGATGCCTATGTAGTAAAGGATAATTCTAAAAATGTTATTTATGAATTTAGTAAACAAGAGCTTATTAATTCTTTTATGAATTATAAAATTAATGGAACAGATCCACTATACAATGAGTATAACAAGGTATTTTCAGCTTATGGATTATACGCTTTTCATGATGATACAAATAAATATGTGGATTATATTGAAGTAAGAGATGCTTTTATGGAAGCTAAAATAAATAATGTACCATTTGTACTAGATACTTTTACAGAAACTAAAGGGACAAATATGACAAGCATACCTCAAATAATTAAAGAAGTGGTTGCATCAGGTAGCGGACTTACTTATGAAGATAAAGATACAGGAAGTACAGGGGAAACTGAATATTTAGAAGTTATTTCAATAGAATAAGAAAGATTTTAACTAGGGTCAGGTCAAAACTTAATAAAAGTTGGCCAGGCCCTTATTTTTTAATAGAAATAAATAGGTGGTGAGGATATGAAAAAATTCAAAACTAAATTTTTAAATAGAATAAATATGCACAAAGTATTGAGCACATTTTTAGCAGTAATGATTTTGTTTTATAGTTTCAGTCTTTCAGTTATACCAGTTAATGCTCTAGAAAATACACAATATCAATCTCAAATTAATAATGAAGAATTATTATCAGAAGTAAGAGCAATTATAAAAACATATTATTTAAATATAGGATCACAAGAGGCTTTATCCTCAGTAAATATTAAAGAAATGATATCAAAGCTAAATGACCCTTATTCTACATACTTTACAAAAGAAGAGTATGATGAATTTATTAATGGAATTGATAATAGGTTTGTAGGAATTGGAATAAGAGTAGAAGCTAGTGAAGAAGGCCTTAAAATTATTGATGTAATAAAAAATTCTCCAGCAGAAGAGGTAGGTATAAAAGCTAAAGATATAATTTTAGAGGCTAATAGTACAAGTTTAGTAGGACTACCCTCTGAAGAGGCAGTAAAATATATAAAAGGAGAAGAAGGAACAAAGGTTACTATTTTAGTTAAAAGGGAGAATATTATTTTAGAATATATAGTTACAAGAAAAGCTATATCTATGCCAACTGTAGAATGGGAAATAGTTAATAAAGTGGGTCATATTTATATATATTCTTTTGGAGAAAAAACAGGAAGCGAGTTTGAAGGAGCCTTAAACACTCTTAACTTAAATGGAGTAGAAGGCTATGTAGTAGATATTAGAAATAACTCAGGAGGATATATATACACAGCACTAGATATAGGGGGCTATTTTATTGGAAATGACCCTATGGTTTTAATGAAGGATAAAGAGAAAAATGTTAACACCTTTAATGGATTTTATCATGATGAAATTATTGATAAGCCAGTAATATTTCTAATAAACGAATACAGTGCTAGTGCTTCAGAACTTTTATCTGCAGCACTAAAAGACTATAAAAAAGCTTTTTTTATAGGTAAGACTACCTATGGTAAGGGCGTTGCTCAAAGCATGTTTGGACTTAGTGATGGAGGGATAATAAAGCTTACCACAAATGAGTTTTTTTCTCCTTATGGAAAAACTATAAATAAGGTAGGGGTGACTCCAGATCTTCCTATTGAAGATGATAGCATTGACCCTACAGTAGTAGCAAAACTTTTATTTTCTAGTATAGGAAAAGAGAAGGAAATAGAAGATTATAAAAGTAAAGCTGGATATGTAAAGATTAAAATAGAAGATAGTATTTTTTATATTAATCTTAATGAAGTAATAAAAGATGAAAACTGGGAAGCTTACAGCTATATATTAGAAAATGTAAAAAGTGAAGACATATATATAGGAAGCGAAAATGGATGGACTAGCACTACAGAGAATGAAATTGAAAATAAGCTCCCTCTATTCTATCCCCAACATAAAAACTTTATGGATATTACTAAAAGTAAATATGATAAAAGTATAGCTATAACTTTTAATAATTTTCTAGATGTAAATACAGTGAATGAAAATAGTGTACAACTAGTTGATTCAAAGACTGGAGAAATAGTGGCTACTAATTTAAAGGTTGATAGTAAAAATAAAATAGTTGTAACTCTTGAAACTGAACTAAAGGAAGGGGAAGTTTACTTCTTGTTAATAAATAAAGATGTAAAAAGTGAAAAGGGATTAGGATTAAATAAAGATGTTGTAAGTAGAGTTACGATAAAAAATTAATTTGGATAATTATAGAAAAATATCTTTACTTCAAACACTTGTTCTCGTATAATATAAATAAAAAAGAGAACAAATGTTTGGAGGAAAGCCTATGAATATAGAACATTTAGTTGAAAGAGGAAAAACAGAGGATAAACTTGCAATAAGTGAATTGATTGAAAGGTTCACTCCACTAATATTAAAAATAGTAAGTAGTATTTATATCAAAGGTTATGAAAAAGAAGATTTAATTCAAATAGGATATTTAAGTATAATAAAATCAGTAAGAGAATTTGACTTAGATAGAGGGCGAAGTTTTGTACCCTATGTTTATAATGCTGTAAGAAAAAACTACTACAATGAAATTAGAAAGGCAGCTAAATCTAATTACGAGACAAGCTATGAGAAGCTTGTAGATACAGGAGACTATTCTAAATTATCTAGGGTGGAGAAAAGTGTTGAGGATAATATAATTAGAAGAGAAGAAATTTGTAACTTAAAAACTGTTTTAGATAAGCTTACAGAAGAAGAAAAAGATCTTATAAGGTTTAGTTATGGAGTAGGGTATGGAGGATTAAAAAAGTATAGTGAACTATATAAAGTAAAATACGTAACAGCACAAAAAAGAAAAAGTAGAGTTATTATAAAGCTTAGAGGGTTTCATACGAAAATTAAAGAATGAGGAGTATGGCTATTTTAATTTACATTAAGTAGAAAATATAATATAATTAAGGAAATATGTAATGTAAGATTATAAATGGGGAGGGCAATATATGAAAAAGACTAAAATACTTGTATCTATGGCAGTTGCGGCACTAGCAATACTTGGTACATACACCACTGCTTTTGCTGACGCTGGAGCTTATGCTATAAAGGATACTAAGACTAATATAATTAGACAGTATGATTTAAAAAGTTTGACTGAATCTTTCTTAAGCAATAAAATAGGACAAGGTAATGACTTACTATTCAAAGAATTTAAAGAAGATCAAGGCAAAAACGGTGTACATGCTATCTATGATGATTCTAAAAAATACATAAGTTATGCAGAGGCTGTAAAAGCATTAGAAGAAGTGAAAATAAGTGGGAAAGAATTTCAACTTAATGGATTTTTAAAAGAAGCTAAAGCAGGAGAAACTCCTAACTATGTTTATGAAAGAAAAGTTAGTGGAGCTAAACTTGTTAATGGACTAAATATTACAAAAGAAGGCTTTGAATTAGATTTATCTAAAGAAGTACTTGAAGCATACGAAGATGTAAAAGTAACAGTAGGAAAAGTAACAATAGCTAATGGAACAATCACAGGCAAATTATCAGTTGATGCAGGAAAGGATGCTGAAGTTATAGTTAAAAATATAATAACTGATGCTATAACTGGATTATCAGGAAGCTTAAAATTAGAAGCTGTACAAGCAAAAGAGTTAGTAATAGAAAAGGCTTTAAGCCTTAATGTAGACACTGCTTCAAAATTAACTAAACTTTCAATAACAGCACCTAAAGGTACAGAAATTGTATTAAGTGGTAATTTAGGAGCAGTTGAAGTTAGTAGTGCCGTAAAACTAACAATTACTGCAGGATCAAAGGTAGATGTTAAGATTGCAAATGATGAAGCTAAAGAAATAACAGTAGTAGCTGAAGCAGGATCAACGGTAACAACAGATCAGCCTATTACAAATACTGAAGGATCAGGAACAATAACTGGACCTGTAACACCAACACCAGGTGGCGGTGGAGGCGGTGTAGTTACTCCAGCAGAGAATGCTGACCTTGACAACTATATTACGGCAGTAAAAGGAGCACTATTCTTTTATGCAGCTATGGACAATAAATTTAGTGTTACGCTAGGTAACTCAAGCACACCAACACAGATTACTATAACTGATGCAGGGTTAAAAAGTAAAACATTAGATGAATTAGTTATGACTACTATAAATAAATCTATTACTAAGAGTTTTAGTGAAGTTTCTGCATTGCAAGGTTTATTTAATAACTCAAGCAATAAAGTAACTTTACCTAATGGAACTGAAGGAACTCTTTATCAATATATTGCAGCTAAATTAGTGGGAAAACCTCATAGTACAGCAGCAATAGCTTATTTTACTAATCCTAATGAAACAACCTTCAATAGCTTTAAGACAGCAATACAAAACAATGCGAACAGCTATATTGAATTATCCCAAACAATACAAGAAATTGTTCCATTTAATAGTGAAAATAGGAGTATTAATATTCCTAGAATGAACATAAAAGGACTAAATTTAAGCACAATTACTATAACTAAAGGTAGTGCTACTGCAACAATAACACCAGGGCAAACTACAAATATTAGTGCAATTAAAACATCTTTAGGCTTAACAGCAGAAAATACTACTTTATCTCAATTAAGCGGATCTACGGTTAGCTTTACTTTCCAAGGAGTAAGCAATGTTTATACTTACCAATTCGCTTTAATTGCAAATTAATATTTAAAACCAAACTATTTAATTGAGTTAACCACCTAAATGGTTAACTCATTTAAAAACTTTAAACAAGGAGAATTTAAATGAAAAAAAGACTTATAAATTCATTTATACTTGCAGCAGCTTTTGTAACAGCAACTTCTTTTAAAGCATATGCAGCAGTAGATGCCTATCTTTTAAAAGACAGTAGCAATGTATATCAATATAATGTAGAAGAACTAAAAGATTCTTTTATGAACAGCAAAATTGGTATAGAAGATGGCTTATATAAGGAATTTAAGAATATACTAAGTAATGGAGAATTTTATCAAATTTATGATAGTGAAAAAAAATATATTAGCTATAATGAAGTTAAGAATGTTTTTCTAGAAAAGAAAGCTAAGGAAGAAAATTTCAACTTAGAAGAGGAAATTAAAAAATCTAAAGAAGCTGAAGCTCCAGCACAAGTTGAAAATGTAAAAATAGAAAATATTAAAGTTATAAGGGAACTATTTATATTAAAAAATGACTTTGTTTTAGATGGAAGTAAAATTTTAAAAGAGAAATACAAAAGTATACATATAAAAGGAAATAATGTTACGGTTTCTAACTTAGATATTAGTGGGGATCTAGTAATCAACCCAGGTAATCTAGGGAAAGTAAAAATCGATAATGTAAAATGTAATCTAGTGAATGTTTTATCTGGAGATAAGAAAGGACTAGTATTTAATAGAGTAGAAAGTAAGGAAGTTAAAATAAATGCAAACCTAGAAATAGAAATTCAATATGAAGATAAAACTCCTCCTGTTATTGGTGGCGGCGGAGCAGGTGAAGCTAAACCAACTACACCAGTTATAAGTGCTGAAGAAAAACAAAAAATGCTTAATAAAGCTTATGCTCAGTTAAATCAAGTACATTTAATAATTACTAATACAAAGGAAAAAGAAGTAGTAGCAAAAATGACTGAAGGTATAAGTAAGGCAATTAGCGATGCAAATTACAATTACTCTAGTGACATGGCACAAGCAAAGAGTCTATATAATGCTTTAAGTGCTAGTGAAAAGAGTGATTTGCAAAGTAAGTTAATGAGTTATGTGGATTTAATTAATATTTATAAACTTATGGAAGTATATGGGATAAGTTTGTAGGGAATAGTAAACACTTCCTACTAAAAATATAGAAACAGATATGTGAAAATGCTATAATACACATAGATGAAACTAAAACTATATAATTCCGCTATAAAGTTACAACAATAGACAACTGAAAGAACGGAGGAAGAAACTCAATGGAAGAAGAAATAACTTTAGACCTTAGGGAACTCATTGGAATTCTTAGAAAGAGGCTAAAGCTCATAATATCTATCACATTAATTGCAACACTGATTTCGGGAATTGTAAGCTTTCTCATAATAAAACCAACCTATGAAGCAACTTTAAGTGTTTTTATAGGAAAGACTTCTGATATAAAAGAAACCAGTGTATCTTATGATAGTTCAGATATAGCAATGTATCAAAAATTAGTGAAAACCTATGCTAAAATTGCTACCTCTAGTGATGTTGCTGAAAAAGCGGCAGGAGAATTAAATACAAATATTACAGCAAAGCAAATACAAGGAATGATAAAGGTAACACCACAACAAGATACTCAGATAATGGACATAAAGGTGCAAAGCAATAGTCCAGAAGAAGCAAAAAAAGTTGCTGAAAAGGTGACAACTTTATTTATAGATAAAGCAAAAGTTATAATACCAAATGGAAATGTTCAAATACTAGACAAGGTTAAAGTTCCTCTAGAACCAGTAAAACCAAATAAAAAATTAAATGTAGCTATTGCATTTTTTCTAGGACTTATGGTATCGGTGGGAATAGTGTTTGTGTTAGAGTACATGGATAACACAATAAAGTCACAGGAAGATCTAGAAAAATATCTAGAAATACCTGTACTAGGTATGATACCGGAACACGCAGCAGAATAGGAGGAACGTACATTGTTAATTGTCGAAAAAGAACCTAAGTCTATTGCCTCAGAGGCATATAGAACCTTAAGAACAAATATCCAATATTCATCCTTCGATGCTGACATAAAAACTATACTTATAACTAGCTCAGGTCCTGCAGAAGGTAAATCTACTACAGCTGGAAATTTGGCCATATCAATGGCACAAGCAGATAAAAAGGTTCTAGTAATAGACTGTGACCTTAGAAAACCAACTGTACATAAAAAATTTAGTGTATCTAATGAAAAAGGGTTGTCTAATTATTTGATTGGAGAGACTACCCTTGGAGAAGCCCTTATAAAATACTCAGATAATATATCCCTGATTACATCAGGTACAATACCTCCAAATCCAGCAGAAATGCTTTCATCTAAAAAGATGAAGGAATTTTTACAGGAAATGAAAAATGAGTTTGATATTATTATAATAGATAGCCCTCCGGTTCTTGCAGTTACAGATGCTCAAGTACTATCTACTATAGTAGATGGAGTGATACTTGTAGCAGCTTCAGGAGAAACGGAAAAGGAAGGCATAGTAAAAGCTAAAGAGCTTCTTTTAAAAGTAAAGGCAACTATATTAGGAGTGATATTGACAAAAGTACCTGTAAATAAAAGAAAAGGCTACGGTTATAGCTATTACTATTATTATGGAAATGAAGATAAAAATAATAAAAAAGGAAGTAAGAAAAAATGATAGATATTCATTGTCATATACTTCCAGGTATTGATGATGGACCAAAGGACATAGAAACTTCTTTGAAAATGCTAAAAATAGCTGAGGAGGATGGTATAAGTAAAATTATTGCCACTCCTCATTTTTATAGAGGTTTTTATGAAAATGAGTACCAGGATGTAGAGAAAAAAGTAAAAGAATTAAATGAAGCTTCAAAAGAAAATAATATAAATGTGGAAATCCTTCCAGGGCAAGAAATATTCTTAGACAAACATACTCTAGAGGATTATAAAAGTGGAGCAATTAAAGGGCTCAATAATTCAAAGTACATGCTAATAGAACTACCACCAGATATTCTCCCAGGTTATGTCCTAGATATGATCTATGAGCTTAAGCTTTTAGGGGTAAAGCCTATTATTGCCCATCCAGAAAGATATGTTTATGTAATGGAAGATATACATATACTTAATAGCTTTATAAAAGAAGAGTGTTTCTTTCAATTAAATTCGGGAAGCATAACTGGAGTTTTTGGAAAGAGTATACAAAAAACTGCAATTAAGCTTATTAAAAATGGGATTTGTGATTTTGTAGCTTCAGATGCCCACACTGAAGGAAGAAGAAAACCAAAAATAAAAGAAGCTTTAATGGAAATGCAGGGTTTAAATAAAGAAAAATTCGAAAAAATTTTAATAAATACTGAAGAAATGTCGAAAAATAATGAAATAGTATATGATAATAGGAAATTCAAAGTAAACAAGAGTTTTTTTTGTGTAATAGCTAGTAAATTTAATATAACTTAATGAGAAGAAGAAAAAATAGGCTATATGCCTATTTTTTTACGAAATTAACTGTACAAATCTTGATATAATTATTAATAGAAAGTTAATTATTATAAAGTATTTGCTATTTATGACGAAAATTAAAGTAGTGGGGCGGAAAAAGTTTATTCTTACTAAAATTTACATAAGGTTAATTTGAAATTTTTGGGAATTATGAGATGGGGGTGGGG
>JAVBVX010000054.1:0-57253 GCA_036677665.1 Clostridium sp.
TGATTATGGCGTGAAGGATACACCCGTACCCATCCCGAACACGATGGTTAAGCTTCACAGCGCCAATGGTACTGCACTGGAGACGGTGTGGAAGAGTAGGACATCGCCAGGTAAGGTTAAAACACTAAGCATTTGCTTAGTGTTTTTTATTTATTTCAAAATTAATCATTAATTGGGGGGAGAAAGCATGTTTCAAACACATCTGGGGGAATTTGCAGCATTATTGACGGCAATGTTTTGGACAGTTAGCGCATTATCCTTTGAATCCGCAGGAAAGAAGGTAGGTTCTTTATCAGTTAATTTTATACGACTTATAGTAGGACTTATATTACTAAGTACATATACCCTTATAAGTAGAGGGATGTTCTTACCATTAGATGCATCACGAAGTACTTGGATCTGGTTAATCATTTCAGGATTAATAGGTTTTGTAATAGGAGATTTATTTTTATTTCAGGCATACATTGAAGTAGGATCAAGGATTTCTATGCTTGTGATGTCCTTTGTTCCACCTATTACTGCTTTAATAAGTTTTATAGTTTTTGGAGAACGATTGACAAGAACTAATCTAATTGGAATGGGAATAACAGTTTTAGGGATTGCTATTGTTGTTTTAAAGAAGAAGGAGGGTGAAGGGAGGATGCAGTTCTCGCACCCTATAAAAGGATTGATTTTTGCTTTTTTAGGAGCGTTAGGACAAGCTTTTGGTACGATTTTAAGTAAGTTTGGAATGAAGGATTATAATCCTTTTGCTGCTACTCAAATACGTATAATAGCTGGAATTATAGGTTTTTCAATACTTATACTTATTATGAAAAAACATAGTAATTTAATTGTTGCAGTAAAAAATACATCAGCATTAAAAAGAATATCCTTAGGTGCTTTATTTGGGCCTTTTTTAGGAGTATCTTTTTCTCTATTAGCAATACAGCATACTACAGCAGGCGTTGCAGCTACTATTACAGCCATTGTACCAGTATTAATAATACCTCCAGCAATTATATTACTGAAAGAAAAAATTACCCCTAAAGAGGTAATAGGGTCTATTATAACTATTTTAGGAGTAGGAATTTTATTTTTATAAATATGAAAATCTATTCTACATAATTATCTTTATATTATAATAATTTATATAATGTGGAAAACTAAAGGAATTATAATCAATAAGATATTTGGAGGAATAGGTATGTCAAAGTATAATGACAAGGCTCTTAAGGAATTAATAGCTTGGGAACAAAAAATGAAAAGAAGACCTTCAGTTACAAATAAATTTACTAAAGAAATACAGAATAAAACAAACGACTTAATTCCAGAAAAAATTCATGATATGTTTACGGAAGCTATAAAGGGAATGATAAAGGCAGTTCTTACAAGTTCAGAATATATCACAAAGGAACCTATAACTAATGGAGCATTAGAAGAGCGAGAAAATCAAGTCAGAGAGAGACTAGAATTTTATAAAAAAGCTGCTGCTGTTAGTGGAGCAGGTACAGGAGCAGGAGGGATTTTATTAGGACTTGCAGATTTTCCTGTCCTTTTAAGTTTGAAAATGAAGTTTTTATTTGATACAGCAGCAGCATACGGTTTTAGTGTTACAGACTATAAAGAAAGGCTTTATATTTTATATGTTTTTCAACTTGCTTTTTCAAGTCAGAAAAATAGAAATAAGGTATACAGTGTTGTTAAGAATTGGAAGAAACATTCAGATAAACTACCAAAAGAAATTGATGATTTTAACTGGAGAACATTTCAACAAGAGTATAGAGATTATGTAGATATTGCAAAGATGCTTCAATTACTACCTGGAATAGGTGCGGTTATAGGAGCTGTTGCAAACTATCAGTTGATGGATCAACTGGGAGATACAGCTATGAATGCATTTAGATTAAGAGTTTTTAATTATAAAAAAGTTGATTAAACAAATGAAGGCATTTATCATATAATAAATAAAGCATTAATTTTAAGGAGTAATTTATGATAATTGCAATTAATTTAAGTACTCCAGTAAGAAAAATAAAAGATAAAATTGATATTAACATTTGTGAAGCTAAAATGAAAAATTCGAACATAGTTAAGTGCAGTAAGATAATCCTTGGAACATTGACACTACTAATGGTCAAGAATACTAATGCGAATGCTCAGGACATATTATCAGGTACTAATATGTCAGCTCAAGTTGTAGAAAGTTTAAATGCAATAGGATATCCAACTGTAGATTTGATATTTAATCTTGTACAAATGAAGGATCACTTTAAAAATATGCCATAATAAAATAAGCTAAGATTTGTCCAATTTAGACAAATCTTAGCTTATTTTCTAGTAATATAATAGTTTATTTATCTTCATACTGCGCAAACTTATATCGTAACAACAAAACAAAATTAAACATTAAAAGGAATTATATAAAATAAAGGAGGTAATTAAAATGACAAGAAACAATAGAGTATTAGTACCAGAAGCAAGAGAAGGATTAAACAGATTCAAAATGGAGTCTGCAAGTGAAGTTGGAGTAACATTAAAAGAAGGTTATAATGGAGATTTAACATCACGCCAAGCAGGATCAATTGGTGGAAACATGGTTAAGAAAATGGTTCAATCTTACGAACAAAACTTAAAATAATAATTGTTTAAAAGAAGTTCACTGCACTATGCAGTGAACTTCTTTTTTATGAGTTATAGATTAGAATTAATATTTATCATAACTTTTATCTAAAGTTTTTCTTAGTAGAATTTCTAATTCATGAGTACGATCTTTATTCATAGGAAGTATATCTTTTAACTTGTATTCTATATTTAAAATATCATATTTACTAGTTCCTAAAGTGTGGTATGGGAGTAATTCAACTTTTTCAACATTTTTAATATTTTCTATTATTTTAGCCATTTTTATTATGTGTTCATCAGAATCAGTCAAACCAGGAACAACCACATGTCTTATCCAAACTTTAGTATTAGTTTTTTCTAAAGCTTTTAAAAAAGTATCAAGTTCTACTTTACCTTTTCCTGTTAGATTTTTATAGCCAGAATCGTCTACATGTTTAATATCTAATAAGACTAAATCTGTATATTCTAATATTTTGTCATATTCTCCAAGACCATAGCCGGAAGTGTCTAGAATAGTATGTATATTATTTTTTTTACAAAGTTTTAAGGTTTCTAGGAGAAATTCTGGTTGAAGTAACACTTCTCCACCGGAGAATGTAACTCCACCGCCAGATTTATCGAAGTAAGGCTTAAATCTCAATAATTTTTCTACGATTTCCTCAGATGTGAATTCAGTTCCTCCTTGTATGCTCCAAGTATCAGGATTATGGCAATATAGACATCTTAAGGGACATCCTTGAAAAAATATTACTGTTCTTATTCCAGGACCATCAACAAGTCCCATACTTTCAATAGAATGAATTCTTCCTTTTATCATAATACTAATCCTCCTTAGGTGCATATTATAACAACTTTTTTCATGTATTTATTTTAAATTATACTATTAATTTTTAGACTTTGGTAAATTATTTATGAAATTTACATATATTATACACTTTTGTGAAGGTTTTTTGTTTAAGTATTTGTTTCGTGGAGAATTATGATGTAAGATTTATTTAGTAATCTAGGCTATTTTAAGGAACATTACTAAGAGTAGAATTAGATTAATTAATAAAATATAGTATGAAAATGCTTAAAATATTAAGGAGTTAGATATATAATGGAAAGAAGAGGAATAATAGTTATAAGTTCTGGTACTACTGACGAAAAAGCTATAAAAATGTCAATTGATGTAGTAGAGAATAGAATACAGAATTATTTTTATGATTGGGAAATAAGAAGAGCTTTTACTTCAGAAGCCATAATAAATAAATTAATAGATAAGTCAAATATAAAAATTGATACAGGTGAAGAAGCTATTTTAAAAATGCTAAAAGAAGGTTTTACTTATGTTATAGTTCAACCTCTTCATATTATACCTGGAATTGAATATGAAAAAACGGCAGAGCTAGTTAGGAAATATAAAAGTAAATTTAAAGATATTAAACTAGGAAGACCAGTACTTTATTATGACAGGGATATTAAGGAAGCAGTAGAAGCTTTAAATAATCAAATTTATAGTATTAAGGAAGATGAAGTAGTAGTATTAGTAGCACATGGTACTAAGCATAATGCAAATATATATTACAAAAAACTTCAAGAAGAGATTTTTAGACAAGGAATAAAAGTATACTTAGTTACTTTAGGGGAATACCCATGTATTTATGATATAATGGAAAAATTAAAAAGTAATAATATTAAGAATGTAGTTTTAGTGCCATATATGCTTGTTTGTGGAGAACATGGAAAGAAAGATATTTGTGGAGAGAAAGAGGATTCATGTAGAAGTTTGCTAGAAAAAGAAGGTTTTACAGTGAGTTTGTATTTGCACGGTATTGGAGAGAATGAGAGATATCAAGAAATATATATAGATCATATAAAAGACGTCATAGAAGAATAACATAATGCTGAATTGGAGGGAACCAATAAATATGAGATTAGCTGTTATAGGTGTTAATTACAATAAAACACCTATAGATATACGAGAGAAGGTATCCTTTACTAAATCTAAAAAGATGAAGGCATCAGAAGATTTATTACATAAGGGAATTGGAGAAGTATGTATATTATCTACCTGTAATAGAAGTGAGATTTATGTTGCAGATAAGGATATAGAAAGTACTATTAGTAAAGTGGTAGAGTTTTTTAAGGTTTTTTTTGATGTTCCAAATATTGAAGAACATTTATTTATAAAAAAAGATAGAGAGGTTGTATCACATATTTTTAACGTAGCATCTGGGCTTCAATCTATGATTTTGTGTGAGGATGAAATACTAGGTCAAGTAAAGGAAGCCTTAAAGTTTTCAATAGAAAATAAGTATAGTAAGAAGGTTTTAAATAAGCTCTTTAGAGAAGCTATAACTGCTGGAAAGAGTATAAAAAGCGAACTGAAAATATCTGAAAACCCCATTTCTATAGTGTATATCGCTATTAAGTTATTGAAAAGGAATATGAAAAGTATAGAGGGTAAAAGGGCATGTGTAATAGGCATGGGAGACATGGGAAAATTAGCTCTCACGCACTTGGCTAGTGAAGAATTAGAAGAAATATTTGTAGCAAATAGAACCTATAGCAACGTGTTAGATTTGATTCAGGAATTTCCTAATATAAAACCTATAGAGTATGAAAAAAGATATACAGTTTTAGATGATATAGACATACTAATTACAGCAACTTCATCACCACATATAATTATAGATTATGAACACATTAAAAAAATAAAAAAAGAATTAGATATAATTGATTTAGCTGTTCCAAGAGATGTAGAGAAAAGAGTAAGAGAGTTAAGTAATATTCATCTTTATGATATAGATGATTTTAAAAATATATCAGAAGACAATATTCAAAAACGTGAAGAATTATCAAAAGTGGCAGAGAAAATTATATCCTTAAGTGTTGAGAAGTTTATGAGTTGGATTAATAGTTTGAAGATAGAAGAAACTGTGGGAAACTTGAATGGAAGATGCAATCAAATTAAAAAAGAGTATTTTCAATATATAGATGATAAGTTGGAGTTGGATTCCAAAGAAAAAGAAGTTATTGAAAAAATGTTAGAAGCAGCATTAAGAAAATTAATAAAAGAACCTGTATTAAATCTAAAAAAGTTTGATAATAAAAGTTTAGCAGAAGAATATTCAAAAACAATTAATAAGCTATTTAACTTTTAAGGTGGTGGTAAATATTTATTATCCTTTAATGATTAATATTAAAGATAAACCTGTTGCCATAATTGGCGGCGGAAAAGTTGGATACAGAAAGGCTAAAAAGTTATTGGAGTTTGGAGCATTAGTAAGAATTGTAAGTCCTAAACTAGTTGAGGAGTTTATAGATTTAAAAACAAGCTTTAATAGTAAATTAGAAATAGTAGAGGATACATATAAGGAAGAGTATATAAGAGGATGTTTACTAGTAATAGCGGCAACTGAACATAATGAAATAAATAAAAATATAGGCAATTACTGTAGGGAGAATGGTATTCTTTGTAATGTAGTTGATGATATGGACTTATCAGACTTTATAGTACCATCTACACTGAAGAGAGGAGATTTACTAATTTCTATATCTACTATGGGCAAAAGCCCAGCTTTGTCGGCTAAAATAAAGAGAGAATTAGAAGAAAAATATAGCAGTGAGTATGAAGAATATGTAGAACTTTTAGGTAAACTTAGAGAGATAATATTGGAAAATATATGTGATGAAAATGAAAAAGTAAGACTTTTAAAGGCTATAATAGATATGGATATAAAAAAACTTCAAGATTTATATGAGGTTTTACTAAAGAGCGGAGAAAGAGGGAAAGAGAATGAAGGTAATTGTTGGGTCTAGAGGGAGCAAGCTTGCCCTAACTCAAACACAATGGGTTATAGATAAAATAAAAGAGCATCATCCAGAGGTAGACTTTGAGATTAAAGTTATAAAGACAAAGGGAGATGAATTGATAAATATAGCACTAGATAAAATAGGCGGAAAGGGAGTATTTGTAGAGGAGATAGAAGATCAGCTTTTAAAAGGTGAAATACATATGGCTATTCATAGCATGAAGGATATGGCTACATCCACTCCTGAGAAGCTTAAATTCTCTTATGTTCCCAAAAGAGAAGATTATAGAGATATTTTAGTATTAGATAAAAGATATAAAACTCTAGAGGACTTACCTATAGGGGCAAAAATAGGTACAGGAAGTAAAAGACGAAAATATCAATTATTAGAATTTAAAGCTGATTTAGAGATAGTTCCTATAAGAGGAAATATAGATACTAGAATGAAAAAGATTTATAGTGAAAAGTTAGATGGAGTTGTGCTAGCGGCGGCAGGAGTAAAAAGATTAGGACTGGAAAATACTTTAGAATATACTATAGTTTATTTGAATGAGGATATATTATTACCAGCACCGTCACAAGGAATATTAGCTATAGAGATTAAAAAAGAAGATTCTAAAATTGATAAGCTTTTAAAATGTATAGAAGATAAAGAAGCTTTGATACAAGCAAAGGCAGAAAGAGCTTTTTTAAAAGGAGTAAATGGGGGATGTCATCTTCCGGTAGGAGCATTATGTACTATAAACGGAGAAAAAATTGTGCTAAAAGGACTTCTAGGCAATGAAGAGGGAACAGTGATTATTAAAAGGTCCATAGAAGGAGATATTAATAATCCAGAGGAGCTTGGTTTTAAATTAGCGGAAAGTGTACTTAAGGAGAGTAATTAATTATGAGTGGAAAAGTTTATTTAATAGGGGCTGGTCCGGGAGATTATAAGCTTATAACCCTTAAAGGAATGGAATGTATAAAAGAGGCAGATGTTATTGTATATGACAATCTTGTAAATAAGAATCTAATTAAAGAAGCAAAAAATAGCTGTGAGTTTATATATGTTGGTAAAAAATCTAAGAATCATACTAAAACTCAAGATGAAATAAATGAGATAATAGTTAAAAAAGCTAAAGAAGGCAATAAAGTTGTTAGACTAAAGGGAGGAGATCCCTATGTATTTGGTAGAGGGGGAGAAGAAGGAGAATATCTAAGAGAAAGAGGAGTATTCTTTGAGGTGGTGCCAGGAATAACTTCAGCTATTGGAGGACTATGCTATGCTGGTATACCAATAACTCATAGAGACTTTGCTTCTTCTTTTCATGTTATAACAGGACATTTAAAGGAAGAAGATAAGGAATTAGATTGGAAGAATCTTTCTTCTTTAAAGGGAACATTAGTATTTTTAATGGGAGTTTCTAATCTTAAAAATATATGTGAGAATCTAATTAAAGAAGGAAAAGATAAAAGTACACCAGTAGCTATTATAAATTGGGCAACTACACCAAAACAAAAGGTTGTAGTGGGAAATCTAGAAAATATATATTCAAAAGCAATTTTAGAAAATATAAAACCACCTAGCTTAATTGTAATTGGTGAAGTAGTAGGTTTAAGAAAAGATTTAAATTTCTTTGAAGAGAAGCCTCTTTTTGGGAAAAGTATTGTAGTTACAAGAGCTAGAGCACAGAGTAGTAGTCTTGTAGAGAAGATAAATGAGCTTGGAGGAAATTATATAGAGTTTCCAACTATAAAAATTGAAAAGATTACTCCAAGTAGAGAATTAGATGAGGAGATAGTACAACTAGAGAAATACACTTATTTAATTTTTACTAGTGAAAATGGAGCAGAAATATTTTTTGAAAGATTATTTGAATTAGGTTTTGATAGTAGAAAACTAAGTAGGTTAAAAGTGCTATCAATTGGACCTGCAACCTTTAATGCCGTGAAGAAATATGGAATAATCTCAGACATAATGCCAAAAAGATTTGTTGGAGAAGCAATAGTAGAAGAGTTAAAAGACATTTTAACTAAGGAAGATAAAATTCTTATGCCTAGAGCAAGTATTGCTAGAGATTATTTAATTGAAGAGCTAACTAAAATATGTGAAGTTAAAGAATGTAAAATTTATAGAACTGTGAAAGGCGAAGGAGATAAAGAAGAAATATTAGAACTTTTAAAGGAAGATAAGGTAGACTACATAACCTTTACTAGTTCTTCTACAGTAAAAAACTTCGTTGAAATTATAGGAGAAGAAAATTTAAATAGATTAAGTAGTACAAAATTAATATCTATAGGACCTATAACCTCTAAAACAATAGAGAACTTTGGACTAGAAATACATAGAGAAGCAGAAGAATACACTATTGATGGAGTAGTAGAGGCAGTAATTAGTGAAAAATAGAACCAGTTTAGTAAATGAATAAAGTAAAAAGAACATAAACTAGGGACTAGATTTATGGGGAGGAAAATTTGATGAACATGAGAAGAAGGCCAAGACGACTTAGAGGAAATGAGACAGTTAGAGGATTAGTTAGAGAGACTAGATTAAGCTTAGATACTTTAGTATATCCACTGTTTATTGTTGAAGGAGAAAATATAAAAAAAGAGATCACTTCATTAAAGGGGAATTATCATCTTTCACTTGATAGATTAGAGGAAGAAATTAGAGAACTTATTGATTTAGGAATAAAGTCTATTATACTTTTTGGAATTCCACATCATAAAGATGAGGAGGGATGCGGAGCTTATCATGACCATGGAATAATTCAAAAAGCTATAAGAGAAATAAAGAGTAAGTTTAATGATATGTACGTTATAACAGATATATGTATGTGTGAATATACCTCACATGGTCATTGTGGAATACTTACGGATAGTGGATATGTAGATAATGATAAAACACTAGAGTATCTTGGGAAAACTGCTATAAGCCATGTAGAAGCTGGAGCAGATATGGTAGCTCCTTCTGATATGATGGATGGAAGAATTGGATTTATAAGAGATATGTTAGATGAAAAAGGATATGTAAATATTCCTATAATGGCATATAGTGTAAAATATGCTTCTGCCTTTTATGGACCATTTAGAGAAGCGGCGGAATCAACACCAGCCTTTGGGGATAGAAAGTCATATCAAATGGATCCTGCAAATATAAATGAGGCTATACGAGAAGTTGAATTAGATATAGAAGAGGGAGCAGATATTGTAATGGTAAAGCCAGCTCTTGCATATCTAGATGTTATAAGAAAGATTAAAGATAATTTTAATCTCCCTATTGCAGCATATAACGTAAGCGGAGAGTACGCTATGATAAGAACTTGTATAGATAATGGTCTTTTAAGTGAAGAGGCTATTATGGAAACTCTTCTTTCTATAAAAAGAGCAGGAGCTGATATAATTATAACTTATTTTGCAAAGGATGCTGCGAGAATGCTTAGGAGGTAGAGTAATGAATAATAGAGTATATAAAAAATCAGAAGAACTATTTAAAGAAGCGGTAGAATATATTCCGGGAGGAGTTAATAGCCCAGTTAGAGCTTTTAAATCTGTGGGAATGAGTCCTATTTTTGTTGAAAGAGCAGAAGGTTCTAAGATTTATGATGTTGATGGAAATGAGTATATAGACTATATATGCTCTTGGGGCCCTCTAATACTAGGTCATAGTAACAAAGAGCTTATTCAGGGAATAGAAGAGATAGTAGCTAGAGGAACAAGCTACGGAGTTCCAACAGAAATAGAAGTTAAAATGGCAAAGCTTATAGTTGAAGCTTATCCATCTGTAGATATGGTGAGAATGGTAAACTCAGGAACAGAAGCTACCATGAGTGCTCTTAGACTTGCTAGAGGATTTACAAAGAGAAATAAAATATTAAAGTTTGAAGGATGTTATCATGGACATTCTGATGCACTACTTGTAAAGTCAGGTTCAGGAACTATAACCTTTGGTGTTCCTACAAGTCCAGGAGTTCCAGAGGATACTGTAAAAGACACTTTAGTTTGTCAGTACAATAATTTAGATGAAGTTAAAAAAATATTTGAAGAACAGGGAAGCGATATAGCTGCAATTATAGTAGAACCCGTATCAGGAAATATGGGAGTAGTTCCAGGAAAAAAAGAATTCTTGCAAGGACTTAGAGATATAACTAAGGAATATGGTTCTATTCTAATATTCGACGAAGTTATAACAGGATTTAGACTCTCTTATGGCGGAGCACAAGAGGTTTATGGAATAGATGCAGACATTACTTGCTTTGGAAAGATAATAGGAGCAGGACTTCCTGTAGGAGCTTATGGTGGGAGAAGAGATATAATGGAATGTATATCTCCAGTAGGACCTGTTTATCAGGCTGGAACCCTATCAGGAAACCCACTTGCTATGTATATGGGATATAAAAATTTAAATATATTAAAGGATAATAAAGATATATATGAAGTTTTAGAAAGTAAGGCTAAAGTCTTAGAAGAGGGTTTTAAAAAGAACATAGAAACTTTAAAAATAAATGCAACTGTAGTAAGATTTAAAGCTATGCTTTGTTTATTTTTCGGAGAAGGACCTTTTGAGAATTATGAAGATGTAACAAAATGCAATACTGAAAAGTATGCTCTATATTTTAAAGAGATGCTAGATAGAGGGGTTCTTGTAGCACCAGCCCAATTTGAGGCCATATTTTTATCAACTGCTCACAGTGATGAAGATATTGAGTATACTATAAAAGCTAATTATGATGCTCTTTTGAAAATAATGGATAAATAGAAATAAGGTGCTACTCTAGCACCTTATTTCTATTTATGTTTAAGATTATTTATTTTTTTCTCATAAAGAAATCAAATTTGTCTTTCTTTGGTGTTGCAACTGAAATATTTCTTTTGTGATAAGTATCGTTATATTCAGCAAGCTGATTATCTACTATATATCCATAGTCTGTTTTACCCTTAGTTACCCATCCCATAAATATATAAGTGTGTGATGGAGCTCCAGATTTAGATTTTAAAGTAAAGCAAATATCGCCTTCTTGAAGTTTATTAAAGTCAGTAACTTTTTCCCAGCCATCTTTTTCAAGATAATCTACTAGAGATTGAGTGTTTATTACTTTTTCAGGAATTGCATAGTCGTTATCTCTTAAAATTTGAGCTATGAACATAGTAGCAAGACCTTTATCACTTCCACCATTTAATGCTGTTGCTTTATCTAAAGAAGCTTCTCTATTTTTATTTCCTTTTAAGTAAGTTGTTAATTTTAGATTTAGCTGAATATTTACACCTTCATTAGTAGAAGCATTATCAGTTGAAGAAGTTACTTCTTTTCCATTAGATGAGTCAGTATCGATAGTAGAAACGATTTGTACTTCTGATGACTTAGTATGAGCTTGGACTAAATTTGCAGAAAAAGAAAACATCTGCAGTATAGTAAGTGTAAAAATAATAAACAAAGGTATTCCAAATGAAGCAAATATAATATTAATATTTTTAGAATTTTTATCTGACATATCGTACATTTCTTTTATGTATTTTTTTGTATCTTCACTACTTTCTAATGAATTATAGTAATTATTAAACTTATTTTTTTTAGTCATTAGTCATCCTACTCCCATATATATTATTGTTATTAAGTGTCAAAATTTAGGAAATATTGTATAAAAATGATATGTTATTTAGTAAATATATATCATAATATAATTTTAACAGAAAAATTGTCTCTAGTAAACAAAAGGAGGCCTAATAAAATGAAAACTAATTATTAACTTTAAAGTGAAATATGGAATAATATAGTAAATATATAAATTTAACTTAAATCATCTTCATAGATAAGCATAAACTACATCCTATTATAATATATAATTATTAGGAGGTGACATAAGTGAAAATAGAGTTTTTTTATAAATGTAAAGATGGAAGAGTTATAGGTAGAGAAACAGAATGTAAAGATAAGTTAGAAGATAAAATAAAATATATAAAAACATACGCTCATAAATTAGAGAATGACGAGTCATATGGAGAGAGCGTTTTAGAATTAGAAGATTAATAGATTACTATATTAATAACACTCATGCAGGTAAAATACTGTATGAGTGTTTCATTTTAAAGAAAGTTTTTCTTATAATAAATATTTCTTGATAATTGTAAATGTAAATTAAGTTTAGTATACTAATCTAAAATGTAATAATTATTACTATGGTTAATAAACGGAGGGGAGAAAACTACATGATTAAAGTGGAAAGTTTTGAATTAGATCACACAAAGGTAAAAGCACCTTATGTAAGAAAGTGTGGCAGATTAGAAGGACAAAAGGGAGATATAGTTACAAAATTTGATTTAAGATTTACTCAACCTAATGTCAAAGATATGCCAACAGCAGCAGTGCACACAATAGAACACTTTTTAGCAGGATTTATGAGAGAGAAAATGGATGGAATAATAGATATATCTCCAATGGGATGTAGAACAGGATTTTATTTAATAGCATGGGGAGAAAGAGAACCTAAAGAAGTAATAGAAGCATTAGATTACTCTTTAAACAAGATATTAAATGAAGAAGTAATACCAGCATCAAATGAAATACAATGCGGTAATTATAGAGATTTATCTCTTTTCTCAGCTAAAGAGTATGTAAAAAATGTACTAAATGAAGGATTTAGTGATGAGGTATTTAGATAATACTTTCCTTAATACGACCATCTTAAGAATGAAACTCCTTCTCGTTCCTCGAATGAGTAAGCAACTATCACAAAATCATAGATTTTGGATATCTGCTTAACTGATTTAGAGTTGCAGTGACTTATAGAATATATAAGTTATTGTAACTCTTTTCTTATTTAAAGATATTATATAATGGGGTGATAAATATGTATATTAACGCTGTCTTCGAAGGTGGAGGGGTTAAAGGGATAGGATTAGTTGGAGCTGTATGTTGTCTTGAAGATAGAGGGTATAAAATAAAGAATTATGCAGGAACTTCAGCTGGAGCAATTGTAGCATCTCTTTTAGCAGCAGGTTACACAGGAAAGGAGTTAAAGGATATAGTTACGAATATTAACTATTTACAGTTAGTTTATAAAAATGATATAAGAAAGCCCAAAATTTTATCAGTACCTCAGAATATAATAAGTTTAATTAAGGACAAAGGAGTGTATTCTGTAGATCCTATAGAGACATACATAGAGGAACTCTTAGAGAAGAAAGGAAAGACTACATTTAGGGATATAAGTCATAAAGGTAAATCTCCACTTCAGATAATTGCATCGGATATAACAAAAGGTGATATGTTAGTTTTACCAGAGGGAATTAGGAACTATGGCATAGAACCAATGGATTTTAAGATATCTAAGGCAGTGAGTATGAGTATAAGTATTCCTATCTTTTTTAAACCAGTAAAACTTAAATATAATGATGGTATGAGTTTTATTGTTGATGGTGGTATATTAAGCAATTTTCCTATATGGCTTTTTGACGTGGAAGGAATAGATAAATGGCCTACCTTTGGAATGAAATTAATAGAAAATCATAAGAGCTACACATCAAGATCAAAAACAGATATAATCTCTTATTTATTAGATATAGTTAGTGCTATGATTAATAAAAATGAAGAAGTATATGTTAGAGATAAGGATTGGGTAAGAACAATACCTATACCTACAGTAGGGGTTAGTACAACACAGTTCAATATAAGTAAAGAAAAAAGCAATGAGCTTTTTCAGTCAGGATACAGGAGTGCGGAGAAGTTTTTAAGTAAATGGAGTTTTGAAGGATATAAAAGAGCATTTATGATTTAGAATGGACAATTGACAATGTTTCGAGTTTTGCGCAAGCAAAATAGTTAGCATTGCCAATTGTCCATGTTTAATTTAAAGAGCAGTATATAGAATTTAGAGATAGTTAACCTTCTAAAACTGCTAAGAGTTCCACAGTTGCTTTTTCTATATTTTCGCTTCCTAAAATCGCAGATATAAGGGAAATGCCATTTACTCCAGAATCTAAGATGGATTTAGCATTTTCTTTATTTATTCCACCTATAGCTACTGAAGGTATATTAATGTTTTTAGTAAGTTCTTTTAATCCAGTAAGGCCTATAGGTTCCTTAATATCTTTCTTAGTTCCGGTGTAGAATACAGGTCCAAGACCTAAATAATCTGCACCATTTTTTTGTGCTTCAAGGGCTTCATCTAGATTATTAGCAGAAATACCTATAATTTTATCTTTACCTAGTATGCCTCTAGCAATAGCTATAGGCATGTCACTTTGCCCAAGGTGAACACCTTCAGCGTCTATAGCAAGTGCTATATCAATTCTATCGTTAATTATAAGTGGGACATTATATTTAGATGTAACCTCTTTAATTTCCTTGGCCACTTGAAAAAAATCTCTTGTAGAGGTGTCTTTTTCTCTTATCTGAACTAAAGTTGCTCCACCTTTTAGGGCATCTTCAATACAATTTTTTAAGTCACGGCCATTTAAAAAACTTCTATCTGTAATTAAATATAATTTATAGTCTATATCCATTGGATTTTACCTTCTTCCTCAAGCGCATGTTCTTTTAATAAGTATATCTCATCTATGAGTTTAACTTTAAAAGTACCAGGAGCTTTGGCTTCCGTTGCTGCATGCTCTCCAGCTAAATTCATAGATAACACTGATGTAACTGCAGCTATAAACTTATCCTCACATACAGCAGCAGTTGCAGCGGTAAGAGCACCTACCATACAGCCAGCCCCTGTAATTAAAGCTAAAAGAGGGGTACCGTTTTTGATTATTGCTGTTCTTACTCCATCTGTTATAATGTCTTCAACCCCAGTGGCGGCTACAACACAATTATATTTTTTAGCAAGGGTAATACAAGCTTCTACAGAATTACTACCATCATCTATAGAATCTACTCCACGAGTTTGTGCATCAAATCCTGCTAAAAATTTTATTTCTCCTAAATTTCCTTTTATAATATCAACTCTGCCAATTTCAAAAACCTTTTGTATGAAGTCAACTTTTCTTTTAATAGCTCCACAAGCCACAGGATCTAGAACTACAGGTATATTATTGTTTTTAGCAGAGATTACAGCCATAAGCATAGCCTGCTCTTGTTCTCTTGTTAGTGTACCTGTATTTATATAAATTGATGATGAAATTTTAGCAAAGTCATAGGCCTCATCATAGGCTTCCACCATAGCAGGAGATGCACCATAAGCTAATAATATATTTGCACAATCATTTATTGTAACGTAGTTTGTAAGAGTTTGAACTAGAGGAGTTTTTTCTCTAACTTTAGAAAGAACATTACACACATCTTTAATCATATTTTATGCCTCCTTTATTGTATAAGTCGATAAAGTGTCCTACAGGGCCAACACCATGTCCGATAGAAAAAGAGTTTTTAATAGACATAGTTATATAATCCTTTGCAAGAGTTACTGATTCATCAATTGCATAGCCCTTAGCTAAGAAACTAGCTATTGCTGAAGATAAGGTACATCCAGTACCATGAGTATTTTTAGTATCTATTCTTGTTCCTTCTATAGATAAAAATTTATTATCATAATATAGCACATCAGTTGAATCATTACATCGGTGTCCACCTTTAACTAATACACTTTTTATCCCATAATCTTTAATTTTTAATGCTGCATTTTTCATGTCTTCTTCCGTAGTTATCTTCATTTTAGTGAGTTCTTCTGCCTCAGGAATGTTAGGAGTTACAATATCTGCAATACTTATTAAAGCTTTTAGCTCATCAATAGCTTCAGGCTTTAGAAGATAGTAGCCACTTTTAGATATCATAACAGGGTCAAGTACTATATTTTTCACCTTATATTCTAATAAAATATTTTTAATGATATTAATTGTCTCAGAGTTAGATACCATTCCTATCTTTACAGCATCTACCTCTATATCATCAAAGATTGCCCTCATTTGGGCTTCAACTAGCTCTTTACTAATATCTTGAACAGCAGTGACCCCTTGAGTATTTTGAGCAGTTACTGCACAAATTACACTCATTCCGTAAACACCAAGTGCACTCATAGCTTTTAAATCCGCTTGTATACCTGCTCCACCGCAGCTATCAGATCCGGCAATTGTTAGTACCTTTTTCATAAAAACACCCTTTCTATAAAATAAAATAGCACCTATACAAAGGAATATTGCATAAATGCTTTAGAGTAATAAAAAAAGCTTCTCTACCACAAAGCAAAAGAAGCTATATATCATATAAACTACTTATTGCTTCCTGCGCTAGTATTACCTAGTATCAGGTCCGAAGGGTTAGAAATAGTTCTTCTCAGCCATAGTAGGCACCCCTGCAATATTTATGTATTAAATTTTAACTTAGTTGATATTATAACACAAGTAAAAGAAATTTACGACGTAAAATTCTTATATTTTATCTTTACAAGTTTATTAATTACTATTATACTATAACTGTACTACTTGATATAGTACACGCAGTACAGTTAATGCACTTAATACATAGCAAGTATCTGGAGGTGAATTAAAATTTGATAAATATTGATGTAAGAAGCAGTAGACCAATTTACGAGCAGATAATTCATGGAATAAAAGAAAATATTTTAAAAGGACTATTGATGCCAGGAGATAAATTACCTTCAGTTAGAGAAATGTCTTCTCTTATAACAACTAATCCAAACACAGTTAGTAAAGCTTATACGGAACTTGAAAGGCAAGGGGTTATAGAGACTATAAGAGGGAAAGGGACTTATGTTTCCTCAAATTATAAGCCTAGAGTGGAGGAAAGTAGAATGGAAAAATTAAAAGAAGATATAAAGAAAATAATACTAGAAGCTCATTATATGGGCATTAAGAAAGAGGATATTGTAAAGCTAATAAATGAGTCTTATGAGGAGGTGAGGAAGCAGTGATAGAGATTGTTAATGGGTATAAGAGTCTTTCAGATAAAGAAGTTCTAAGGGATATAAATCTGAAGATAGAGAAGGGAAGTATTTTTGGACTTATAGGCCCTAATGGAGCAGGTAAGACAACTCTTATTAAAAATATAATTGGAATATATAAGTTAGATAAGGGTGATGTAAAAATTAAAGGAGAATCTGTATTTGACAACCATAATATAAAAAATATTATAGGATATGTAACAGATGAGAATAACTTATTTAATTATTTTAACTTAAAGGATATAGTTAAGTTTTACTCTTATAGCTATAAAAGTTTTAGTATGGATAGATTTAATAAACTAAATGAAATTTTTCAGCTTCCAGAAAAAAAATCTATAAGAAAGTTTTCAAAGGGTATGAAAATGAGACTTTCAATAATGTTAAATCTAAGCATTATGCCAGAGATTTTAGTATTGGATGAGCCTACAAATGGACTTGATCCTATAGTTAAAAGACAATTTTTAAATATTCTTTTAGAAGATGCGGCAGAAAGAGGAACTACTATATTTATATCTTCTCACAATCTATCAGAGCTTGAAAGAATTTGTGATAGCATTGCTATACTTAATAAGGGAGAAGTTAAGTATATCAATACTATAGAAAATATGAAAAAGAGCATAAGAAAAATCCAAGTAGTGTTTAAGGATGAGGCACCAGAAGATTTACAAAACTGGGAAGAGGTAATTAAAACTGAAAAAGTGGGAAGAGTTTATAATATAGTGACAAAGGATTACAATAAAAAATTTATGGATAAACTTAATAACTGTGAAGTTATCTTCCAAGAAGAAATAGATTTAAGCCTTGAAGATATGTTTATATACTCAGTTGGAGGTGATGTGAACTATGAAGAGTTATTTAAATAAAGCTCTCTTATATAAAGAATGGAAGAACATGATGCCACTTAGTTTAATGTTTTTAATGGAAATATATTTACTCATAATAATGCCTTTTATAAATGTAGTCCAGAGATTACAAGAGGAAGTTAGTCGAGGAACTTATAACTACAATAATTACTATTTACACTTTTTTGGCAATTTTTTTATAAGAACTGAAGATGTTACAGTATTTTTAGTGGGTACTTTAATTATCATTGGAACCTTTGCTATTGGACTTGATATTATGGGGAGAAAATATGAATCCTTAAGTGCTATGCCTTTTAAAAGAGAAGAGATAATTTTTACAAAATGGATTATAACAGCATTAACAGTAGTAATTCCAATACTCTTAAGTTTTGTTGTTATGAGTGTAGTATATATAAGGAATAAGGATCTTTTAGAAATTTATATGAATTGGAATATGATATTGCAGTGGGCTCTTTTGAATTCTTTGACGTATTTATTTATAGTTACATTTATAATGCTTATTCAAAGCCTCACAGGCAAAAATATTTTTGGAGGAGTTGTTGGAAGTATATTTTTAGTACTACCTATGGGATTATCTGCTCTAATTAGTGAACTTTTAAGAGTATTAGCCTTAAACTCAAATGTACTATCTCAGGAACAATATTTAAATATTCAAGATAAAATAGAAGTTATTGCATTTAATACTTTTTTAGGTGGTTATAATCTTAATTTGTCTAATAACTATACATTTAGTAGTTATAAAAAGTCTGTTATTTTAGCACTAGCAATATTAATACTTGTGTTTTTGTTAGTATATGCATTTAAGAGAATTCCACTAGAGAGAAATGGATATATTGTAATCTTTAAGCCACTAGAAATAATTTTTAAGATAGGAGTCTCAATATGCTTTGGACTTTTAGGTGGAGTAATTGCCTCAGGAATGTTAAAAGGGCATTATAATTTGTATGAATATGATCTTAGTAATATGGAAGCATATTTATCTATTGCAAATAAAGTAATAAATTTAACAATGCTACTAGCTATATTATGTGGATGTATTGTATATCTTATAACAAGAAAAATTGTAGAAGTAAGTAAGAGATAAGAAAGAGAGGGTTTAATTTGAATATATTAGAAGTTAAAGATGTAAAAAAGCATCTTGGAAAAAGAGAAATTATAAAAGGTATAAGCTTTAATGTAAAAGAAGGAGAAATTTTTGGTTTCTTAGGACCAAATGGAGCAGGTAAAACTACAACTATTAGAATGCTAGTTGGACTTATTGCACCAAATTCAGGAAGCATTTCTATTGATGGACACGATATAGGGAGAGAAAGAGAAGAGGCATTAGTTGCGGTAGGAGCCGTTGTAGAGAATCCTGAACTATACACATATCTTTCAGGAAGAGAAAATTTAATGCAGATTGCTAGAATTAGAAAGATAGATAAAGAGTATGTAAATCAGATTATTGAGCTTGTAAATCTAAAAGAAAGAATAGATGATAAGGTTAAAAAGTATTCTCTAGGTATGAAGCAAAGATTAGGTCTTGCATCGGCATTAATTGCAAAACCAAAGCTACTAATACTTGATGAGCCTACAAATGGACTTGATCCCACAGGTATTTTAGATTTTAGAGATATAGTTAAAAAAGCAGCTAGAGAAACAAAAACAGCAGTATTTATTTCATCTCACATACTAAGTGAAATACAAATGGTTTGTGATAGAGTTGCATTTATAAATAATGGAGTCATTCAATCAGTTGAAAGTGTAAATGGAGATATTCTAAAGGATGAGATAGAAAATATAGTTTTATATGTCAGAGAAAAAGATAAGTGTATTGAAATACTAGAAGGTTTAGAATTTGTACGTCAGGTTTCTTTAGATAATGAATTGATTAAATGCAGTGTTGATAAGGGGCTAGTTCCAGAGCTTATATTTAAGCTCTCAGAAAATAGAATTCATTTAGAAGAAATATATAAAAAGCATGCAGAATTAGAAGAAAGATATATGGAGCTTGTAGAGGGAGGAAAAAGAGTAATATGATGATTACACTAATTAAAAATGAAATCATAAAACTAATGCAAAGAAGAAAAACTTTGGTAGTAACAATTATGTTCATTTTACTTGTAGGATTTATGGGGTTTGCTTCTTATAAAAGTGCCGAAAACATGAAAGAATGGAATAAACCAGAGACAAAAATTCAAAATGAGCAGGCAAGCATAGAGCATTTTAACACTTTAAAAAAGGATACTAGTATTCCAGAGGCAGAGAAAAAACAGTTTGATGAGATGATAAAGAAAGCAAACTTTAGAATAGAAGAAATTAAAAAAGAACAGGTAGGTATAAAGACAGATTGGAGAGTTAACTTAAAGAGCGAAGTGAAAAGTCTTGAAGAACAGGCAAATAATTCTCAAATAGGTACTCAAGAAAAAGAGAGAATAAACACAGAGCTTATGATTAAAAAGGAACTATTAGCGAAAAATATTGAACCTGAATATAATTCCTATGATGTAACAGCAACAAAGTATATTAGAGATCTGTTTAGTATTCTTGGGGCAATTTTCCTAGTGGTAGGAGTAATTATATTTAGCTCAGATATGGTTTCAGGAGAATACACTCCAGCTACTATGAAATTTTTACTAACTCAACCTGTGTCAAGAGGAAAGGTATTACTATCAAAGTTTCTTGCCTTAGTATTATCTGCAACAATAATTATTGTTATTATAGAGCTTACAGCCTTTTTAATAATGGGTATAATATTTGGTTTTGGAAATATGGATTATCCTGTAGCTATTGGTACAAAATTTGTATATGATAACTCAGTTGCAGTAGAAATGGGACGTAAAGCTATGAGTGTGGTAGAGGGAAGTACAATCATAATACCTATGTGGAAATATTTAATACAGATGTTTTTACTTCAAGTACTATTTATAGTAGCTTCAGCATCCTTTGCTTTTTTATTATCTACTGTTGTAAAAAGCAGTATGGTGTCAATTGCTATAAGTGTAGTAACGATTATAGTATTTACAATATTTCAAAACATACCTTATGTTAGAGACTATGCACATTTTATATTCACTACCTTTGGAGATGCATCAACAATTTTAAGTGGCAATATGGCTCTAAGCTTCAATAATCCCAGTGTGACAACAGTTTTTGCAGTAGGGGTAATGGTTGTATGGTCAGTTGTAAGTTATCTTATTTCACATATGGTGTTTATTAAAAGAGATATACTTATTTAATTAAAACTTAGGATATTATATAATAATAAATAGGGGCATAGCACAGTTTTTGTGAAAAAATGTGTTATGCCCCTAAAATGTATTAATTATGAAAGAATGGAGAGGTAAATGTGAGGATACTTTATTATGATTGCTTTGCAGGAATAAGTGGAGATATGAACTTAGGAGCTATGATAGATGTTGGAGTGGACAAGGAGTTTTTGATAAAAGAACTTTCAAAGTTGAAACTGGATAATGAGTTTGAAATAAAAGTTAAAAAAGAAAGTAGAAAAGGTATTGAGGGAACAAAAGTAGATGTAATTTTAAAGCATGAACACAGTCATGAGTATGAACATGAACATAGTCATGGTAACGGTCACCATAATCATTCTCACAATCACTCTCATGAAGGTCATCATGTTCATAGAAACCTAGAACATATTGAAGGTATAATAAATTCAAGTGAGTTAAATGATAATGTGAAAAAAGCAAGTTTGAATATCTTTAAAAAGGTAGCAGAGGCAGAGGCAAAGGTTCATGGGAAATCATTATATGAAGTTCATTTTCATGAAGTAGGTGCTGTGGACTCTATTGTAGATATAGTAGGAGCCGCTATATGCTTAGAGTATTTAAACGTAGATAAGATTATGGCGTCATCAGTGGAATTAGGTGGAGGTCTTGTTAAGTGTGCACATGGACTTATTCCAGTTCCAGCGCCTGCTACAGTAGAAATACTTAAAGGGGTTCCAATAAAGGCAGGTATAGTACCTTTTGAAACTACAACACCAACAGGGGCTGCTATACTAGCTTCAAATGTTAAAGAATTCTCGGATATTAAAGAGTTTGTTATTGAAAAGATAGGTTATGGGGTAGGTAACAGAGATACAGAAATTCCAAACCTTTTAAGAGTATATTTAGGTAAAAAAAAACTGAAGAATCACAGATAGATGATGTAGATAAAGATGAAGCCTACCTTCTAGAATGTAATATTGATGATATGAATCCGGAACTATATGAATACACAATCGGAAAACTTTTTAGTGATGGAGCTTTAGATGTATATAGAACTCCAATCCTTATGAAGAAGGAAAGATTAGGAGTTATATTAAGTGTATTATGTAAAGCTGAGTATAAGGACAACTTAAAAGATATAATTTTTAAAGAAACAACAACCATAGGAATTAGAGAGCATATAATTCATAGGACAAAACTAAAGAGAAAAATAGAAACTATTGATACGGTTTATGGAAAAATAAGGATTAAAAAAGCTTATTACAAAGGGGAAATGGTTAAAGTAAAACCAGAATATGAAGATTGCAGAAAAGTTGCAGAAGATAAAAATGAGCCTATTAAGAGAATATATGATGAAGTATTAAAAAGAATAGGGGAGTAGTAATAAATGAGTAATGAAAAATATTTGAATCTAATTAATTACCTAAAAGATTTAGGTAGTGTTGTAGTTGCTTTTTCGGGAGGAGTAGATAGTACCTTTCTTCTTAAAGTGGCAAAGGAGGCTTTAGGTGATAAGGCAGCTGCACTTACAATAAATTCTCCCTATATTCCTAAGTGGGAAATAGAAGAAGCAAAAGAACTGGTAAATGAAATAAAAATAAGACATGAATTTTTAGAGGTGCCTACTATAATAGATGAAATTAAGTTTAATCCAAAAGATAGGTGCTATCTATGTAAAACAGCAGTGTTTACAATGGTAAAAGAATTTGCAGCTAAGAATGGATATAAATATGTAGTAGATGGAACAAATGCTGATGATATAAATGACTATAGACCAGGGTTAAGAGCCTTAAAGGAGCTTGATATTAAAAGTCCACTCCTTGAAAATGGACTAAGTAAAAAAGAAATAAGAGAATTTTCAAAAGAACTTAATTTACAAACATGGAATAAACCACCTTATGCTTGTATTCTTTCCAGAATTCCATATGGAACTGAACTTAAAGTAGAAGAGTTTGAGAAAATAGAAAAGTCAGAAAGATACTTAATGGATAAAGGGTTTATAGCAGTTCGTGTAAGATCTCATGGAGATTTAGCTAGAATTGAGGTTCCAAGAGAAGATATACACAGATTATTTAACGAAAATTTATTAAACGAAATCTCTGTGAAACTTAAGGAGTTTGGATTTAGCTATGTATCATTAGATATGCAAGGATATAAAATAGGAAGCCTTAACATTGGAATAGAAGAAAAGGGGAATTAGTATGAACTCAGAGGATATGAGATCACTTTTAGAAGGAGTGAAAAATGGAAATATATCAATTGATGCTGCCACAGAAAAACTTGAAGACTTACCTTATAAGGAATTAGGTTATGCAAAAATTGATAATCATAGAGAACTAAGAGTAGGATATCCTGAGGTCATATACTGTGCAGGAAAAACAGTTGAACAGGTTAAAGGTATCATAGAATTTATGAATACAAAGGACAACAATATTTTAGGGACGAAGGCTACAAAAGAAATGTATGAAGCTGTAAAGGAGATATGTGTAGGTGCAGAATATAATGAACTTGCAAAAACTATTACAGTAAAAAAGAAGGAGATTATTAAAACTGATACATATATTGCTGTAGTTACAGCAGGCACATCAGATTTATCAGTATCAGAAGAAGCTGCAATTACAGCTGAGATATTTGGAAATAAAGTTGAGAGAATTAATGACGTAGGGGTAGCAGGAATACATAGATTATTTAGTAAGTTAGATATAATTAGAGGGGCTAAAGTTGTAGTTGCAGTAGCAGGTATGGAGGGAGCACTTGCTAGTGTTATAGGAGGACTTGTTGATAAACCAGTTATTGCAGTGCCAACCAGTGTAGGGTACGGAGCTAATTTTGGTGGACTTTCAGCACTTTTATCCATGCTAAACAGTTGTTCAAGTGGGACTAGCGTAGTAAATATAGACAATGGTTTTGGAGCAGGATATTTAGCAAGCATGATAAATAAATTAAAATAGGGATTAGGAAAGTTCCGTAAGGAACTTCCAATACCTTTTCGGCATATGCATCTTTTGAAGCTTAGGGTTAAGTCTATTTTCTATAGTGGTACTTTTAAAGTACTCCTTCCATAGCATTTCATAAATACCATCTTCATTTTTAGATAGTAATTTAAGACTTTGTTCTTTAGAGAGAGACGTAATTGACCACTCATTTTTATTATATATGGCAGCTATTCCTCTCTTAACATCATGAATTATAAAGTTTTCATTGGCTAATCTCTCTGCAAAATGTGGAGTAATTAAAGCTATTATATTATGATCAGGCTCTATGGGAGAGTATAAAAATTTATTCTCTATACTTTTAAATCGTACAAGTCCCAGTAACCTATGAATTTCAAAGGTAACTTTCTTAACTGCTTTATGAATTTCTAAAACTCTACTATCCTGTACATATAAATCTAACCTATTGCCAAGTTTAAAACCAAGTCTTATATAAGTATAAATTAAACTGCTACAACCATTAATTTCAGAAAGATATACATAAAATATGTACTTTAATGAAATAGGTGAAATCTTTATTTTTATAGCCTCATACACTTTAGACGCTTTGATTTTATTAGTTTCAATATATATAGGATTAGTCAATAAGTCGGGAATAAATTCAGCCTCTTTTAAGATTTTCTCAGGTTTTTTACTACTATAATAGGCTTCATAGACAGAAGTAAGAAGACCCTCAAAGCTACCGTCATATATATAACAAAGCAAAATATCACCTCTAGTTTCTAATTTATTGTGTTTTAAACTTAAAAAACATATATATTATTAAAAATAGCATATCAAAATTCTCCATGTATTCGGCTTAAGGAATCATCAGGTCTATAAATAGCTGGAGTAGAAGTTAGAAAGGATAGCTGTTCGTAATTATTTACAGAATTGCTACTGTACAAGCTGTCGCTTGGGTTATTAACAAGACGCTCTCTAATAAAGTCTTCTCTAAATCTTACATCACCATAGTACTTTCCTTTGCAGGTTATAAAATACTGAGCCCTTTTTAAAACCACTCCTAATTTTTTTAAGTCTGGAAAGTCTAAAGAATGAACTCTCCTTGCAGAGGCAATTTTACGTACAGACCTAACCCCTATACCAGGTATTCTCATTAGATCACTTGTGTAGGCCTTATTTATTTCTATAGGGAACTTTTCAATATTTTTTAGTGCCCAGTCAGTTTTAGGATCTAGATGTATGTCAAAGTTAGGATTATTTTCATTTAAAAGCTCTTTAGCAGAAAATCCATAAAATCTAAGAAGCCAATCAGCTTGGTATAGCCTATGTTCTCTTAGAAGAGGGGGACTATTTAAGGCTGGTAGCTTTGGATTATTTGATATTGGAATGTAAGCAGAATAATAAACTCTTTTTAATCCATAACTTTTGTAGAGATTTTCTGATAGCTTTAATATATGAAAGTCATTTTCAGGAGTTGCTCCAATTATTAGTTGACTACTTTGTCCTCCAGGTACAAAAGATGGAGTACTTTTCAAATATTTTGAGGAGTATTTTGTCTCTGATATTTGGGAACTTATAAATGACATAGGTTTCAATATAGTTTCTTTAGTCTTTTGAGGAGCTAGAAGCTTTAAGCTAGATGAAGAGGGTAATTCAATATTAACACTCATTCTGTCTACTAGCTCTCCTGCTCTTTTTATAAGTAGTGGATCACAGCCAGGTATAGCTTTCATATGTATGTATCCATTAAAGTTATGAATGTTACGAAGGTTAGATACCACTTCAATCATAAGCTCCATAGTATAATTTGGACTTTTGAATACTCCAGAACTTAAAAATAAACCCTCTATGTAATTTCTTTTGTAAAAATTTACGGTTAAATCTACTATTTCTTCGGGAGTAAAAGCTGCTCTAGGTACATCATTTGAAAATCTATTTATGCAATACGCACAATCAAAGCAGCAGTAATTTGTAAGTAAGATTTTAAGAAGAGAAATACATCTTCCATCGGAAGTAAAGCTATGGCATATTCCACTTTCACTGGCATTGCCTAGGCCGCCTTTTGAATTTTTTCTTTTGCTTCCACTAGAAGAGCAAGAAACATCATATTTAGCTGCATCAGATAGTATTTTTAATTTTTCCTGTATATCCATAATAACGCTCCTCTACTAATAATAACAAAATTATAACAAACAAATGTTCGTATGTAAATATATTATTACAAATATCTACGATTTTATAACTTTTAGTATTAAAATAAAGGAATATTATTTATTTATATATTGACATGATAAAACAAAAGTATTAAAATGAATCATAGTAAAATTTAATAGAATAATTTTCTTATCACGAGAGGTGGAGGGACTGGCCCTTTGAAACCCGACAACCGGTATTTTTAATACAACGGTGTCAAATCCTGCAAAATCATTGATTTTGAGAGATAAGAGAGTGAGCGTAGATTTGATATATATATTTATAGAAATTTAAGCTGCTTTTCTTATAGAAAAGCAGCTTTTTGTTTTTAAAAAGGGGCAAATTAATTTATAGGGGGCTATTTTATGTTAATAAAAGATTTGTTTACAAGTAAGAAACCGGTAATTTCCTTTGAGATATTTCCGCCACAAAAGGATTCTTCAATTGAAAGTATTTATAAAACTATTGATGCATTAGCACCGCTTAGACCAGATTATATAAGTGTAACTTATGGTGCGGGGGGAAGCAGTGCAAGCAGAAACAAAACAGTAGAAATAGCATCAATAATAAAGAATAAATATGATATTGAGGCACTAGCACACTTAACTTGTATTTCATCAACTAAAGATGAAGTAGATTATATACTAAAGCAGCTAAAAGAAAGTAATATAGAAAATGTTCTTGCATTAAGAGGAGATTTTCCACAAGACCCAGATTTTAAGTTTCCTGAACCACTTCAGTTTAATCACGCGGTAGATTTAGTTAAGCACATAAAACAGGATAATTATTTTTGTGTAGGTGGTACTTGTTACCCAGAAGGACATATAGAAGCAAGTGATATTAAAAGTGACTTATTCAATCTTAAAAATAAAGTAGATAATGGAACAGATTTTCTTATAACACAGTTATTTTTCGATAACAATTATTTTTATAACTTCAAAGAAAAAACAGATTTAATGGGAATTGCTACTCCGATTGAGGTAGGGGTAATGCCAGTTATAAATAGCAGACAGGTTAAAAGAATAGCTAGTCTTTGTGGAGCTAATATACCAGAAAAATTCTCTAAAATAATTGAGAAGTATATAGATAAACCAGAGGCATTAAAAGATGCTGGGATAGCTTATGCAACAGAGCAGATTGTAGATCTACTATCTTCAGGAGTATCAGGTATTCATATCTATACTATGAATAATCCAGAGGTAGCGAAAAAGATAGTGTATAATATATCTTCTATTGTAAATGCATTAGATATCAATAACAATGTTATCTAGAATGGAAATTCAAACTAATTACCAGAGAGTGGGTGAGAATAGGTGTACATTAATAAAACTGAAGTTTTAAGATATTTGGGGCATAGATCAGAAATAATAGAAGAAAATTTAGATTTATTAGTTGATGAGTGCATTGAAGAAATAAAAAGCTATATAAATTATAGATATTCTTATAAGATATTTCACATACAAAAAGAAGAAGATAAGATTAATGTTATTGATAGCAATATAATTTTTCGTGGTAAGGATATAAAAGAACATCTAAAAGATTCTTCAATGTGTGCTATTCTAGGCGTAACTCTTGGTAATTTAGTAGATACTAAGATTAGATATTATGAAAAAGTAAACTTAACTAAAGCACTTATTTTGGATGCTTGTGCTACAACTGCTGTAGAATGGGTTTGTGATGAAGTTCAAAACTTAATAAAGAATGAGGCAGAAGAAAAAGTATTAGGTATTACCTACAGATATAGCCCAGGGTATGGTGATTTAGAAATAGATATTCAACCTAAAATATTGAAAGCAATAGATGCTGAAAAAAAGATAGGACTTACTGTTACAGAAAGTAATATCCTAATACCGAGAAAGTCAGTAACGGCAATAATAGGGTTTCAGGGCAGAAGTATTGTAAGACAGCATCCAGGTTGTAAACAATGTAGTAGTTATAGTCAATGTATGTATAGAAAAGGGGGCAATCACTGTGGGAATTAAAGATCTAATAGCAGAAAGTTTTGTGTATTTTGATGGGGCTATGGGAACTATGCTTCAGAAAATGGGGCTCATTACTGGAGAAATTCCAGAAACATACAATGTTTTACATCCGGAAATAATAAAAAGTATACATGAAAAGTATATTGAGGTAGGAGCAAATATTATAACTACAAATACCTTTGGAGCTAACGAGTTAAAGCTTAAGGAGACAGGATATTCTGTAGAAGAGGTTATTACTAAAGCTGTAGAAATTGCAAGAGCAGCTAAGGGTGATAAATACGTAGCTTTAGATATAGGTCCTATTGGACAGTTACTTGAGCCAAGTGGAACACTAAAATTTGAAAGAGCATATGAAATTTTTAAGAGGCAAGTTATAGCAGGAGCTAGGGCAGGTTGTGATTTAATACTAATTGAAACTATATCGGATTTATACGAAGCAAAGGCAGCTGTTTTAGCAGTAAAAGAAAATAGTGATTTACCAGTGTTTTGTACTATGACCTTTGGAGAAGATGGAAGAACTTTTACTGGAACTGATCCACTAACTATGGTGACTCTTTTAGAAGGTTTAGGTGTGGATGCACTTGGAGTAAACTGTTCATTGGGGCCAAAGGAATTAATCCCAATTGTAGAAAAAATTCTAGAATATTCATCAACTCCTGTTATGGTTCAAGCTAATGCAGGACTTCCTAGAATGGAAGAGGATAAAACTATATATGATGTAACACCGACAGAATATGCTCAGCATGTAAAGCATATGGCAATTAATGGAGTTAGGATTTTAGGCGGATGCTGTGGTACTGATGAAAGCTATATTAAGAACTTAATAGATACACTGAAGGACGTAGAGCCAGTAGAAATAAAAACTAAAAAAGTTACGTCTATATGTTCAGCATCAAAAACAGTTGTATTAGGTAATGGGGTAAAAGTTATAGGGGAGAGAATAAATCCAACAGGTAAGAAGCTATTCAAGGAAGCCTTAAAAACTAATAATATAGATTACATATTAACTGAAGCCATAAATCAAATGGAAGCTGGATCGGATATTCTTGATGTTAATGTAGGACTTCCTGAGATAAATGAAAAGGAAATGATGGTAAAAGTTATAAAAGAACTTCAGTCAATTATAAATTTACCTCTTCAAATAGACAGTTCTAGTGCAGAAGTAATTGAAGCGGCAGCAAGAATTTATAATGGAAAACCGATTATAAATTCAGTTAATGGAAAAGATGAAGTAATGAGAGAGGTATTTCCTATTGCTAAGAAGTATGGAGCATGTGTAGTAGGTCTTACTTTAGATGAGAATGGAATACCATCAAAAGCAGAAGAGAGAGTTGCTATTGCTGAAAAGATTATCCAAACAGCTGAAAAATACGGTATAAAAAAGGAAGATATCTTAATTGATTGCTTAGTGCTTACAGCGTCAGCTCAACAAGAAGAAGTAATGGAGACAATAAAAGCAGTAAGGATTGTTAAAGAAAAATTTGGAGTTAAAACTCTACTTGGAGTAAGTAATGTATCCTTTGGACTCCCACAAAGGGAAATTTTAAATCAAACCTTCCTTGCTATGGCTTTAGCAGAAGGATTAGATGCACCTATATTAAATCCAAATAATGAATCTATAATGGCTGTAATAAGAAGTTTTAAAGTTTTAGCTAATATAGATAAGGAATCTAAATCCTATATAGATAAATATTCTGTTGCAGAAAAAGGAAAAGCTGTAAATATTGTTAATAATAACAGGGATTTAAAAGAGATAATAATTAGAGGATTAAAAGAAGAATCAGCTTCAAAGACAAAAGAGCTTTTAGAAGAAAAAGATAGCTTAACTATAGTAGATGAGTATTTGATTCCTGCATTAGATGTGGTAGGAGAAAAATATGAAAAGGGAGAAATATTTTTACCACAGCTTATACAATCAGCTGAAACTGTAAAAAATGCATTTACGGTTATTAAAGAAAAAATGATATTAGCTGGAGAAAAAGGAGTATCAAAAGGAAGGATAGTTCTAGCTACTGTAGAGGGAGATATACATGATATAGGTAAGAATATTGTTAAGGTTATTCTTGAAAATTATGGATATGATGTTATAGATTTAGGAAAAGATGTCCCTGTAGATACGGTGGTTGAAAAGAGTAAAAATGAAGATATAAAATTAGTTGGGCTTAGTGCACTTATGACAACTACGGTAAAGAGTATGGAAAAAACTATTAAGGCTTTGAGAGATAATAATGTAGATTGTAAAATCTTTGTTGGAGGAGCCGTACTAAATCAGGATTATGCAGATATGATAAAAGCAGATTTTTATGCCAAAGATGCAAGAGAGGCTGTACAAATAGCAAAGAAGTTTTTTAATAATTAGTCTAAATAGACAAAGGTAGATGCATAAACATCTACCTTTTATCTATGTGATCAGAAGCTCAATGATTTAGCTGCAACATTTATTAATAAACACTTCTGTAACATTTATTAATAAATAAGTGTGTAAACAGCTACTAAGAATTTACGATGAATGAATCTCAAGTATTAGTAAAGAATAATTACGCTTTGATAATACTACGAAAAGTACATCGGAAAATTTAACATAATTGCTAAAAATCTTAGTGAAACTTTGAAACTTTCTGACACTACTTAGGATAACCAATTTTAAGTTTTATATGTTGAGATTTTTTGTTATAATATCTCTATAATTGGACTACTAAGCTTAGATGCGTAATAAAATATTATTAGAAGCACAATTAAGCTCACTATGTATATAATAAGATTAAAATATGGAGTTGTTTAATGTGAAGGAAAAAATCATTTTAAAAGAAAAAAGCAAATTAAATTATAAAAAACCGAATATGTATAGGGTACTTTTGCATAATGATGATTACACAACAATGGAGTTTGTAATTGAAGTACTTATAGAAGTCTTTAGAAAAAACTCAGCAGAAGCTAATAAAATAATGTATGATGTTCATAAAAAGGGAATTGGAGTTGCAGGTCTTTATACACGTGATATAGCTCTAACTAAAATAAAACAGGCAACTTATATGTCAGAGTTAAATGAGTTTCCACTAAAAATGACTGTAGAAAAGGAGTAGTTATGAATTTAGATAATTTGTTAAGTGAAATATTTATAACCGCATATAGTGAAGCAAAAATATCAAAGCATGAATACTTCACACCAGAGCATATATTATATGCTGCACTACATTTTAAAGAGAGTAAAAAGATAATAATAAATTGTGGTGGAAATATAGATGAACTTAAGGAAGATTTAGTAGAGTATTTTAGTGAACAAATTCCTATACTAGAAAAAGAGAAAGATCCTATACAAAGCGTAGGAGTTCAAAATATAATTTCTTCAGCTGGAGCACATGTTTTGTCTGCAGAGAAGAATATTATAAAGTTTTCAGACTTACTGGTCGCAATATATGATGAGGAAGATTCTTTTGCTAGTTATTTCCTGAAGAAACAAGGAATTAAGAAATTAGATATTTTAAGCTATATATCTCATGGAGTTTCTTTATCAGAGAAAGTAGAAGAACTAGAGGAATTATCTATAGATTCAGAAGATGATGATGAAGAGATGTATAGTGAAGATCTAAGAGAACGAAGTCATAGATATGATATTCTAAGTCTATTTACTGTAGACATTACAGAAAAAGCTAAAAGAGGAGAGTTAGACCCACTTATAGGAAGAGATGACATACTAAAAAGAACATTACAGATTTTATCAAGAAGGTTAAAAAATAATCCTATACATGTTGGGGAACCAGGAGTTGGAAAAACAGCTATTACTGAAGGCTTAGCTCAGTTAATTGTAGAAAATAAGGTTCCAAAAGTTCTTCAAAATTTTAAAATATATTCTCTAGATATGGCAAGCTTACTTGCTGGGGCAAAGTATAGAGGTGACTTCGAGGAAAGAATAAAGAAAGTTCTAATTAGAATAAAGAATCAAGGAAAGGCTATTGTGTATATAGATGAAATTCACACTGTAATAGGATCAGGTTCAGTTTCTGGTGGTGCTATGGATGCAGCTAATATACTAAAGCCATTTTTAACAGATGGTAAGATCAGATTTATTGGTTCTACAACATATGATGAATATAAGAAATATTTTGAAAAAGATAGAGCATTATCAAGAAGATTTCAAAAAGTTGAAGTTACAGAACCTTCAAAAGAAGATACCTATAATATTTTACTAGGCTTAAAGGATTCTTATGAGACTTATCATAAAATAACCTATACTGATGAAGCTTTAAGAAGTGCTGTTGAGTTATCATCTAAGTATATACATGAAAAATACCTACCAGATAAAGCTATAGATGTTATAGATGAGGCTGGAGCTTTATTAAGACTAGAAAATATAGATGAAGAGAATCTAATAATTACTGAGAAAGAAATAGAGAAAATAATTTCTACTATGGCTAAAATTCCTGAAGAAAGTGTATCTTTGACTGAAGTAGAAAGATTAAAGACATTGGATAAGGAATTAAAAAATATTATATTTGGTCAAAGTGAAGCTATAGATACTATAGTTAGGGCTATTAAAAGGTCAAGGGCTGGCTTTAATGATGAGCAAAAGCCTGTAGTTAATTTGTTATTTGTAGGGCAAACAGGAGTTGGAAAAACTGAAATCGCAAAACAGTTAGCAATATCTCTTAATGTCCCATTAATTAGGTTTGATATGAGTGAATACCAAGAAAAGCATACCGTAGCAAGACTAGTTGGAGCTCCTCCTGGATATGTAGGCTATGAGGAAGGTGGACTTTTAACAGATGCTGTAAGAAAAACTCCATATTCTATATTACTTTTAGACGAAATTGAAAAAGCTCATCCTGATATTTTAAATGTGCTTCTTCAGATAATGGACTATGCAACTTTAACAGACAACAATGGAAAGAAAGCAGATTTTAGAAATGTAATTTTAATAATGACATCAAATGCTGGAGCAAGAAATATTGGTAAATCTATGTTAGGCTTTGGAGGTAGAGTTGTAAAAGATGATGCTATTAGTAAAGAGGTTGAGAGAATATTCTCTCCTGAGTTTAGAAATAGATTAGATGAAATTGTAGTATTTAATAGAATGGACGAAGATATGGCATGTCGTATAGCTAAAAAGTCATTAAAAGAATTTAAAGAAAAGCTATTAACTAAAAATATAAGTATTGAAGTTACTGACAGATGCTATAAATGGATTTCAGAAAAAGGATTGTCATCAGTATATGGAGCAAGAGAAATATTAAGAGTAGTACAGCAAGATATTAAGCCATACTTTGTTGATGAAGTATTATTTGGTAAGCTATCTAATGGTGGAAAAGCTTTAATAGATATTGTAAATGATAAGATTGTAATAGATAAGTCATCCTAAAGGATGGCTTATTTTAATTGCTAGATAGTTATTAAAATTTATAAATAAGAATAGTAGATTTAGTTAAAAATAAGATGAAATATTTAATAGGGAGAGTAGGTAAAAAATGGATAGAGTTTCGGATGAAAAAGGAGAACAACCTATATTATCGATTATTATAGATAAGGAAAAGGCTACTTTTGAAAATATGTTGTTTAAAATTGAAGAAAAGGAGCAAGGAATTATATCAGATTTAACTGTGGGTAAAATAAACAACCTACTAGAAAAAAGTCTGCAGAACATAACTAAAGAAGAATATGAAACTTTCAGAAGTAATGGTATTTCTTTAATTAATTTAATATATGATGTAGAAGAGATAAGTGTAGTATTATATGCGGTAGAGGCTATAAAAAGCGTTGAAAATTACAATAATCTAGAAAATGAAATTATAAAAAGTGCTTCAGTAGACCTTGAAATATTAGTAAGGTAAGGTTAACAAAAGGGAAGAAGGGTTTAATATGGAAGATAAATTAGTTTACGATGGATGGCTAAAGATTTATAACAGAGAAATAGATGGGAAAAAGTATGATATATTAATAAATTACGATGCAGTTTCAGGTATAATATTAAATGAATTTAATGAAATTCTTCTTGTAAAGCAGTTTAGACCTGCATTGATGAGAGAAACATTGGAGATACCAGCAGGATCTTTAGATATAGAAGGAGAGAGTTTAGAGGAGTGTTTAATTAGAGAGTTAGAAGAGGAAACAAATTTAAGTGTAGAGAAAGAAGAACTAGAGAAGGTTATAGAATATAAACCAATTATGGGGTTTAGCGATAGTACTATGAACATATTTAAAATAGAAATAAATAAAGAAAAATTAAAAGACAAATATATAAAGGATGCTGATGTAACAGAAGTGATTTGGATGAAACTTAAGGAGTTTGAAGAGAATATCAATAAGGGAATTATAAACGATAGCAAAACTTTAATATCTTATTATTATTTAAAAATTAATAACTATTTGGGCTACTAGAAAAAGGTAACTCATTTTTTATTTAGCATAAACACGAGACTTAGTAATATAAATATAATAGATTACTTAAAGGGGTGTAAGCTAAATATGAGTTTAGAAGGTGATATAGAGCATTTAGTAGAAAAGGCCTTAGAAAAAGGAGGAAAAAAGGCCATGGTTAAGGGAGTTGAAGAACTCTTAGAAAAGGGAGTAATAGAGGACATAACTCAAAGAATAATAAGTGTGGTTATAGTAGAAATTGTAAAAGTAATACAAATAGGGGTAGCACTAGCCATAGGAAAAGCAGTTATAGGATCAAGTGTAGCAAAAAATCAGATTCAGATAGATGAATTAAAGAAAGGAATTTTAAATTCAATAGCTACAAAATATGATGATATAAAAGTTGCAGAATTACTAAAGGAAATGCTAGCTAATAATGAAGAAGATGCAAAAGAAATATAATATACTTATTGTATTTTAAAATACAATAAGTATATTATATTTATATAGGGGCTAACAGCAGGGATCCAACTAAAGAAAAATCATTCTCTTCTTGGAACCATATATTTATTTCTCTTTCAGCATTTTCAGCACTATCTGATGCATGAACAGAATTCTCGGTTTTTGAAAGAGCTAAGGTACCCCTTATGGTGTTTTTATTAGCTTTAGTAGGATCTGTATTGCCATTTATCTCTCTAACTCTAGAGATTGCATTTTCACCTTCAACAATAAGAGCGCATAAAGGACTTCTTGTTATATAAGAAATTAAGTCATCAAAGTATGGTCTACCTTCATGCTCTGAATAATGAAGTTTAGCTGTTTCAGTGGAAGCTTTTAGCATTTTTAATGCACTAATCTTTAAATCTTGTCTTTCGTAAAATGAAATAATCTCACCAATTAGATTTCGTTCAACAGCATCAGGTTTAATTAAAACAAGAGTTTTGTTCATTTAAGTCACTTCCTTCATATTATTATTATTATTATTATAGCATTTGACTTTACGTGAAAAATATACCAAGATAGTTTATTTATCATTAAATATTTGCATTAATAAAGTAAAAGAGATATTCTAGAATATATATTACTTTAGGAGAGGATATCTATGAAATTTATTTTGGGCTACTTTATAATTATTAATTTATATGGTATATATATCATGTATATAGATAAAAAGCTAGCTAAGGAACACAAATGGAGAGTATCTGAATTAAAATTATTTATAATAGCATTTTTATTTGGAAGTACTGGTATTATTATAGGTATGAAGAAGTTTAGACATAAGACTAAGCACTTAAAGTTTGTTTATGGGATACCTATAATATTTATTATGCAATTATATATAATTTATGAATGTATACCGTTTATTCTTAAGTTTTAATTTAAAGGGGATGAGTAAATGAATGCTGTAGCACCAAATTATGTATTTTATATAATAGTGGCTATAATAGCTGTATTAATTATTACTTCTGTAATTAAAAAGGCATTTAAGTTATTGTGTCTAGTAATAGTTATAGTAATTGGAGTATCAGTGTATAATGTTTTTGTAAAAGGAGTATCGCCTACTGATGAAGTTAAAAGCTATAGTACAGACATAAAGTACGGAATAGCTATTAAAGATTATTCAGGAAAGATTAAATCTTCAGTAAGTAATTTAAAGATTGCCACAGAAGGAAGTATAGATAAAGCTGATATTAATACTATAAAACAGGAAAGTGAAAATCTTAAGAAGTATCACGAAGAAGTACAAGCACTGGAACATTCAAATAAAATTAGCTTTTTTCATAATAGATACTGTGACTATTTAAATGTTATAGTTGGAACTTCAGATGGGGTAGCTGATTTAGCTGACTTAGAAGATGATAAAAATATAGTACAAATTAATAATATGATAAAAAAAATTAGTAGTAGTCTTAATGATTTATCAGAATTAAAAATAGAATAAGAAATATAAATAAGAATTCTAAGTTTGAGAGAGGGTTTCCTCCTAGTTAAACTTAGAATTTTTATTTATGAAATAATAAATGGAATTATCCTGATTTAATCCTATATAAAGTTTTGAACTAGAATTTTAATTGCAACAGCAAGAGACATGGTAACAAATATAGGTTTTATCAATTTAGCACCTTTACTTATAGCTAGAGAAGTTCCAAATCTTGCTCCTATAATCATAGATAGGGCAACTGGAATTCCTATTAGATAATTAATTTCTCCATGTATTGCAAAAAGAACTAGAGAAGTAATATTGCTTGTAAAGTTTAGTATTTTACCATTACCAGCTGCTTGTACAAAATCAAATCCGAAAATTTTTATAAGCCCAAAGATTAGAAAAGCACCTGTACCAGGACCGAAAAATCCATCATAGAATCCAAGTGAAAAGGCTAAAATAATTCCTAAAGCTATATTTATTTTAGTAAGACCTTTAAAGTTATTATTTACTCCTATTGATTTTGAAAATATAGTATATAGACCTACAAATAAAATTAGCACTAAAACTAAAGAATAGAGGAAGGCCTCGTTAATTTTTAAAACAGTGTTAACGCCTACAGCAGCTCCTAAAAGAGTAAAAGGAATTAAATATTTTAGTAAGCTAGAATTTACCTTTTTAGACTTTATAAATTTTAAAGAACTTGTAAGAGATGCTGAAGAAGAGCAAAATTTATTTGTTCCAAGTGCTAAATGAGGAGAAATTCCCGCAGCTAAAAAGGCAGGTAAGCTTATAAGACCGCCACCACCAGCAATTGAGTCCACGAATGCTGCTAAAAAACCTGCACCACATAAAAATATAAGTCTTGTAATCATTGATGTTGTTATCATAATATATCGCCCCTATTCAATATAAGTTAAAATGAGTATTTATTCAAACCCCACATTAAATTGTACTTTATTTATTTAAATAATGGAAGTATACATTTAATAACATAGACTTTAATTATATAAAATAGCACTAAATTTTTAATAAAATGTAGATAAGAATAAAAATTTCTTCTGTGGATAACCTAAATTCAGAGAGGAGTGATGATTTTGAGTATTAAAAATAAGGATTTAGCTATGCAAAATAAAGTTGAAAAGATGGATACACAGCATGACCTAAATAAAGAGAATAATAAGCCAGGATCAAAACAAAATGTTAGTAAAGCGGTTCTAGAAGATAAGTAAAATGACTAAACAATAGAATTACATCAAATAAGAAACCTTGATAATTTGTCAAGGTTTCTTATTTGATGTAAAATTATATTTACTAATATATCTATATAGATTGGAGCAAGGTATGAAAAGCATATTTTTAGACACAGAGACAACAGGACTTAAACCAGGTCAGATAGCTCAGTTAACTTACTTAATAGAAGAAAATAAAGAATTAACGGTAGCTAAAAATTATTTTTTTACAGTACAAACAATGAGTCCTCAAGCTGAAATGGTACATGGATTTAGTATAGAAAAATTAGATGAATTGTCACAAGGTGCAACATTTGAAGATTTTCACAATGATATATTAAAAGATTTCAATGACTCAACATGTATAGCTCATAATGTTAAGTTTGATCGTGGATTTGTGGAAGCTGAGTTAGATAGAATAAATAAGATTGCTGAATTTAAAAATTACTTCTGTACTATGGAGTATTTTAAGAATATAGTAAAACTGCCTGGAAAGTTTAAAAATGGGTACAAAAACCCTAAGGTAGAAGAAGTCTTAGATTTCTATAAGATAACTCCAGAAAAGGTATTACAGAAAACAAAATACATATTTGAATGTGAAGATGTAAGCTTTCATGATGCAAGATATGATACAGTAGCTATGTATCTATGCTGTTTAAAGTCTCGGAATAGAAATAGAGTTAAAATTAAATGGGACAATCTATACATGGACATATAAAAAAAGATTTTCATAAATAAGACTCTGTATTTTTCACAGAGTCTTATTTAGATTACTCTTTATTTCCACTAGTATATTCAACATCGGATAAAGGATGTATAGCGGATTTAACTTCAATTTCCTTAATTTCATTATTTTTCATTATCATCATTGTTGGCTTAATTACAGTCTTTTCTTTTTCTTCAATGATTAGTTCTCTATGCCTATCTTTAATAAGATTCTCTAGTTCTTCTTCTGTTACCTTATGTCCCTTCATAATATGTGGTTTCATGTTATCACCTTCTCTATTTATAGTCCATCAATATCAAAATCATTTGCTGTGCCAAAGTCACGAGCTGAGCCGAATTCGTCTAGTTTGCCAAAGTCGTCTTTTTCTTCAGTGAAAGGGAAGGGATTTGGAGTAATGCTAGCATTAAATCCATAAGCATTTCCTAACCTATCTGAAGTATTTTGAAGTAGAGCACCAATAGGTGGCTCGCTTATTGAACCCTCATCACTATTAATTTTTTCAATTATATGAGGTATTTTTCCGTAAGTGTTATTAGTATTTTTAGGCATAAATATAAACCCCTTTCTAAAGATATTTTCTCCATAGAAAAGGGGTTTATGCTGAAGATTATATTTAAAATTTAAAAAAGCATGTTATACAGATTTGTTTTTAAAAATCAGACTTACATAAAAAAGTATCTACATAAATAAGTTTTTGACCAAGCTTTCCATCTAGGTTATATATTAAATAGTCTGCTTGTCTTTTTTTAGCTTGTCTACGACCTTTAACAAGAGCAGTACTTTTAATTCTATGGTGACTAAGAAGTTCACCAGTGCAATTATCCATATTATCCCAACCGCCGGAAGGGTTAGGTATTGTACAGATAGTTTTAATTGACATAATTATTCCTCCTTAATAGAAATCAAAATATCTTATAATTGCTATGAAAAGTATAAGGAGTTTTTATAAGTACTACCGTTCAAAGAGCTGATAATAAGCTTAGATATTCTTTTTCTAATATCAAAAATTATTTGTATAAATATAAAGAGTATCTTAAAGTATAAAAGTTGAAACAGTAAGTTGATTGATGAAGTAGACTTTACACTAAGATAAGATTCTAAATATATATTTCTTCTATTTAATAAAACTAGTATTTTAGTATCTTCATTATAAGAATTTAATATAGTAACTTTTTCATGAGGATAGCTAGCGATATTATATTTTATATTTTCATTGATAGTAGATAATTTAAAACATAAGAGTAAAATTAGTACAAATGAAAAATATTTAAAGTGAATTTGTCTTTTCAATTTAATTGTATACACTCCTTAGGATAACAGTTTATTACAATATTATATATCCTTTCTAGATTAAAATAAAGCAGAATATTTTTCAGTCTATAGGATCTAAAGGGTCGCTAGATATTACTATAAAAGTACTAGGTTGTAAGTAAGTATATAAATCCTTAACATCATTACTAAACATTCTTATACAATCATGGGAAGAGGAATCTTCTATATATGTTAAACTATTTGTGCCATGTATACTGTATTTTCCAAAAGGAAGGTTAAGAGTGATCCAGGGAACTCCAAAACCATCACTTAATTTAGATTTATTTTTAATTTTCCAGGTTCCTATAATAGAAGAGTTGTAAGATTTTGCGTATATAATAGGATACTCTTTTACGGATTTACCAGTATCCGTATCTATTAGATATAGCTTTTTATCCACCAGGTGAATTAAGACATTATATTGACTTGTTTTTTTATGCATAAGATTATTTACGGCATAGTCACGAAAATGAAGGTATGATGTTATTAACATTAGTATTAGTGAAAATAAAAGCAGTATATATTTTTTTTTAATTTTCATGTAAATGTCCCCCATAACCAAAAGAATATATATTATTTCTATGCAATTGCCATATGAATTATAGTTAGTAATTTATATTATTTTAAATTTTAATTTAAATGCTATTTATACAAATCACAGCATAACATTATTGTAATGAAATAATATAAAGGAGCAAGAAATTGACTTTAAGAGATGTTTATGAATTTTATGATAAGTATTTTAGTTATGAGAAAAATTTAAGTATAGCAGATAATAAATTCATCTATCTATCTATAAGAGATACAATAAGAATAATTAATAAGGTTATAGAAATGAGTTCCTTTATGCCTGTTCAAGAATATGGTATTAATAAATTAACAAATCCTATGTCATTAAGATATTTATTTAATTTAAAGAAGTTAATGCTAAAAGAATGCAGAGAACCTTTAAAAGAGCTAGAGTTTCATAGTGAATTTATTAAAATCTATAAAGGTGAACTGAGTAGTAAAAGACGAGGTATAAAAATACCTTTAATATATTGGATTAACATTAAAAAATCAAAAATAATACTTCTTAGTTTTTCAAATTCAGGAAACATGATGAAAGAAATAGAAGTATTGAAAGGACTTATATCAGAATTTAAAACAGATACTTCTTACTTAATAGAAATAAAAAAATTAGCCTATTGGGATTTAAACTCTGGTAAAGAAATTAGTTTAAATTACAAAAATATTAAAGGAGTATCTAAGCATAGCCTATTAGAAGTAGCTAACGAAATATAGTATAAAAACATAATTAGTATAACTGAATAGTTTCATAGTGTTTAGGTTAAATTAATGTTGTACAACCCATTGCTGAATAATTGAGTAATCTTTCTACACTTAATATAGTAAGGAGGAACCAACATGGATAATAATAAAAATCATATGAAGACTGATAAAAAAACTAATGCAGAGTTAAGAAAAATATTTCATCGTAGTGGAGGAGATATTGGAATAGAAAATGGAGTTAAACTAGGTTCATATCCAACACAAAATAGAGAGTATGAAAAAAATAAATAATAATATATAGTAAAAATCAGGTTATAATTATATACCTGATTTTTATTTTTATAATATAATTTAAGGTAGTTATAGAATGTGATAAATTGGTTAAGGGTATAGTAATGATATAGGAATAAAATTATTAAAATAGAAAGGAGTGAATATTAGAATATGAAAAAAAAGAAAAATAGCATATCTAATTTTTTAACTCATGAATATTCAAGCTTTACTGAGCACAATATTGGAAATGAGGCAAACTTTTATGGGATTAGCAATAAAAGTATTCTTGAAAGACACTTCTGGATTTATGAATTTCATTCAAAGCTACAACAAAGGCTTAAAGACAAATTTATTTTAAAAGGAGGAGCTTGTGCACAATTATATCTTCCTTTAGAGACTCAAAGATGTACTGAAGATTTAGATTTATATACAAGCTTAAGTCCAAATAAATTAAGATTCGAATTTAGTTCCTTAATTAAAGAATTTAACATACATAAAATTCAAAGTAAAGCTCAAGAGTACATTCCTAAGAGTGTACAACTACATGGAAAGACTATGCCAATAACTACATTTATAGTTAAACTTCCTTTTATATATAGAGAAAATAGAAAGTCTGGAGTTAATCAACTAAAAGTCGACTTTTTACATGTTGATATAAGTAACGTAAGAGCTAATTATATAGATAGAAAGAATATTTTAGGTTTAAGATTAAAATATAATCCATTATGTATGTCACTTTACTCTATAATTGGAGCCAAGCTTTTAACTTTTGGAGCAAATACCATAGGCATTGAAAAGTTTAAGAAAGATAAGCATTATAAAAACATATATGATGTTTTTTATTTAATTAACGAAAATAATGATTTAGATACATTAATAGGAGTAGCTGATTATCTTAAAAATAACTTATTTCTTGAATTTAAGGTTAAAGGAATAGAACCAATAAATACAATAACTATATTAGAGGATATAATGAAACAATTATATTTTTTATCTATAGAAAATTTAAGAAGAAGTTACATGGGTCCAGCTATAAGAGTTGTTATTTTTCAGGAAAATTATATAAGGCAGAATATAAATGATGACTTAGATCCTGATCAATGGTCTATAATGGCTATGTATTTATTAATATGGACATATGTATTAAAGGAATATATGATTAGTGGAAATTACTCTGAACTTAAATTATTTAATGAAATAATAGATGAATATAATTACTTCAATTCATTATCTCATAAAGAACAAGATGACTATATTAATCATATAAAAGATAAACTGAAAAGTAAAAGAGAAACCTTTATATTTGATATGGTTAAAGAGCCTTTGAGATTAATATTTTTATACTTTATTCTTTTTAAACTTGAAAATTAACTTAAGTTTAGTTATTACTTTCTATGTTTTGCTAGATTTTAAAATATGATATTATTTCTAAGGTATTTAATAATTGCAAAAGGGAGGAAAAATATGGAAGAAGGGGATTTGAATAAAGAACATCTGAAAGCAAAAGGATTACTATTAGCTACAGCAGTTCTTTGGAGTTTTGGAGGTATACTTATCAAACTAGTAAATTGGAATCCAGTTGCTATTGCAGGAATGCGAAGCGCTATTGCGGCTCTGTTACTGTTAGTGATTATAAAAAAACCAAAATGGATTTGGAGCAAGGTTAGGATTGGAGGTATAATAGCATACGTATCAACAGTTATATTTTTTGTAATGGCTAATAAGTTAACTACGGCTGCTAATGCAATTCTTCTTCAGTATACAGCACCTGTATACATAGCTATATTGGGTAAGTTTTTCTTAGATGAGAAAACGGAAAGAATGGACTGGTTTTTTATAAGCATTATTATTGGTGGAATGATATTATTTTTTATAGATGATATAGGGGGAGGAAGCTTAAAGGGTAATATACTTGCTATATTGAGCGGTATCTCTTTTGCTTCTAACGTTATATTTATGAGAAAACAAAAGGATGGTAGTCCAATTGAGAGTATATTTTGGGGAAATGTATTTACAGCTATAATTGGAATACCTTTTATGTTTAGATCTTATCCAGATGCAAGAAGCTGGACAGGACTATTATTATTAGGAGTTTTTCAAATAGGTATGTCTTATTTCTTATACGCTAAAGCAATTAAAAATGTTACTGCTCTTGAAGCGGTATTAATTCCAGTAATTGAGCCAATATTAAATCCATTGTGGGTATTTTTGTTTTTAGGAGAGATACCAGGGAAATGGTCATTAGTAGGAGGAGTAATAGTATTGATGTCAGTAACAGGAAAAGCATTATATACTACTATTAAAACTGATAGAAGCAGAAAAATTTCATGCTAATTAGTAACAAAACATATCTATGATGCAGTAATATACTATATAAGTGAAATTTTATAGTGAGTAATTATTAATGCAATATGAAATTTTATAAAACTTAATTGCAATACCGTAATTATAAATTTTTTTCTGAATTATTTATTTAAAATGAAAAAATAAGTAATGTTGCCATTTAAAGCGTAAATACTGATGATTGATTTTAATGTTACATATATATATAATAATATAAATGAAATAATATATATAAAATTATTCATTTATGCAGTAATTTATATTTATTATACATATGATATGTGGTAAAATGTATTAAGTTAAATTATACTTAAGGATTTTCTATTTAAATGGGGGTTATGGGGATTATGATTAATGGATATAGCGAAGAAATTATTAAAAGTAGAATATTTACTGAGGGTGTTTTAGATGATCTTTCACAAGTTGCTGAAAAAAACAATTTAATTGATCCAGAGTTTTATACTAAGTATGATGTTAAAAGAGGATTGAGAAATGAAAATGGAACAGGAGTATTAGTTGGGCTTACAGAAATAGGAAATGTACATGGATATATATCAGATGGTGGCGAAAGAATACCAGATGAAGGCAAGTTAACTTACAGAGGAATAGATGTAATGGAGATCGTAGATGGATTTCAAAGGGAAGACAGATTTGGATTTGAAGAGGTATGTTATCTGCTTTTATTTGGAGAATTACCGAATAAGAGCAGTTTATTAAAATTTGAACGTATTCTTGGAGAGTGTAGAACTTTACCAGATGGTTTTACAGAGGATATGATACTAAAGTTTCCAAGTAATAATATAATGAATAAACTTCAAAGAACAGTGCTTGCCACATATTCTTTTGATAATAATCCAGATGACACAAGTGTTAAAAATATTTTAAGACAAAGTATTGAGCTTATAGCAAGAATTCCTACAATGATTGCATATGGATATCAAGCAAAAACTCACTATTATGATAATCAAAGCTTATTTTTGCATTCACCAAGACCTGAGCTTAGTACTGCAGAAAATATACTTTATATGATAAGATCTAATAATGATTACTCTAGAACAGAGGCTGAAGTGCTGGATTTAGCCTTAGTTTTACACGCAGAGCATGGTGGAGGAAATAACTCAGCTTTCGCAACACATGTAGTATCATCTACGGGAACAGATACGTACTCTGCTATAGCTGCTGCTGTAGGTTCTTTAAAGGGACCGAAGCATGGTGGAGCTAATATAAAGGTACTAGGTATGATTGAAGATATTAAAAACAATGTAAAAGATTGGGGCAATACTGCAGAAATAAGAGAGTACCTAATTAAGATCTTAAACAAGAAAGCTTTTGATGGAGCTGGATTAATATATGGAATGGGTCATGCTATATATACTTTATCAGACCCAAGATCTGTGCTTCTTAAAGAAAAGGCATTAGACCTAGCAAAAGAAAAAGGAAGAACTGATGAGTTTAATTTCTATAGAAATATAGAAAATTTATCTATTGAACTATTTAGAGAACTAAAAGGTAATAATGCTATATGCGCTAATGTGGATTTTTACTCAGGCTTTGTATATGACATGTTAAATATACCAAGGGAATTATATACTCCACTATTTGCAGCAGCAAGGGTACCTGGATGGTGTTCTCATAGAATTGAGCAAGTAGTAAGTGAACCAAAGATTATAAGGCCAGCATATAAAAATGTTAGAAATATGCAAGAGTATGTATCGTTAATTAACAGATAAATAAGAATATAAAAAAATCAGCTTGAGTTTAGAGTTATTATCTAAGTTTAGGCTGATTTTTTTATTAAATTTAAATAAAGATAAGCACATCTATTTATAACAATTCTATATCGTCATGTTTAGAGAACTCATCTAAAAAATTCTCTACTATATCATGCTTTAAGTTTCTAAAATTTCGTGCTTTACAAATAAATCTCAAGTTTAAACAAATTTTTCCAGAATCTACAGAAGTGTATACTATATGAGAAAGATTTTCATAATAAATTGGTAAGGTTTTTGATGCAATATTTAAGGAATCCTTGGCTTCTTCTTCTATATAGCCTACTTTATCGTTAGCAATAGATAGTAATATATCTTTGGCTTTTCTCCAGTTACTTTTTAGGGTAAGATTCACTTCAAGCTCGTTCCAAGTAAAAGGGAAGGAATTTGTCTCATTTATAAGTTCTTCAGTAAGAACTTTTATATTTGGTATATAAGTAATTCTTCCAGTACTTTGTCCATGAGTTTTATTGTCGTTTTCTACAACCTCAATTATAGTGGTGTAAAACCAATCTACTGCTAGTACATCTCCAAGAGCCTTACCCAGTTTTATTCTATCACCAATTTGAAAAGGCTTTCGAGTGTTAATGATAATCCATCCAAGAAAATTAGCTACAACATCACGGAATGCAAGGGCAAGTCCAGCAGAGAAGATACCTAAAAATGTTATGATCTTATCAGATGGAGACATCCATATTGGTATAATGATTATACAACACAAAATATTTATTAATAATGAGGATGTTTTTTTATATTTTATTATGTCTTTGGAATCTGAATTAGATTTATCAATAAAGGAACGTATACTCTTTTTTGATAGACGCAATATAATTATAATAACTAAAGTTATCATCAATCTTATTAAGACACTAATAGTTTGAAACTTTGAACATAATTCTGATAAAAATTCAGGCATTAGATTTACTCTCCTTTATTTAAAATTTCACTTAGATATATGTATTATAATATAAAAATAGACTATTAAAAAGAAACTGAATTAAATAAATAAGTACAAAAAGTTATTTCACATTCAGTCTAATAACTTTATTTTTTGATTAAATAAGATGAGTAATGTCCATATTAATAATACTAATTAAAATGTGGAAAGTAAGATTTATATTAACTTATTTAATTGAAAGGAAAGATAAAATGAACAAAAGAAAAACAACAATAATAATCATATTACTGATATCACTTGCCATAATTTACGTGAAATTATTTCCAAGGAAATCAAGTGTAGTTAAGGTTAGAGTTTCAGAGGTTATAGTAGGAGATATTAGAGCTTATATGTCTACCTCAGGGATAGTAAAGTCAAAACAAAGTAAGGAGTATTTTGGAACACAATTTAAGGTTAATAAGATAAATGTAAAAGTTGGAGAAGTGGTAAAAAAAGGAGATGTAATATTATCGTATGATGTAGAAGATGTAAAAAGTGCAGAAAAACAAGCAAGAATACAGTATAATAATGCCCTACTTCAACAAAAAGACATCATAAATCAAAGAAATCAGATAAATAATAAAATATCTGAACTAGATAATAAAATTAAAGAAATAGAAAATAGTACTAATCCAGCAGAATTAGCATTACTTCCAGCGTATAAACAGCAAAGAGAGGTACTGCAACCTATTTCAAATGAAAAGATAAAGCAGATGGACAATTCAGTTTCTCTTGCAAAAACAAGTTTGGATTTAGCTAAGTCGAGACTCTTACTAGTAGAAAAAGGCATTGTAGCAGACTTTAATGGAACAATTACTGCACTCAATGTATCCGAGGGATCTATATCAAATCCAGCTCAACCAGTAACAGTATTAGAAAACATAGATAATTTAAAAATAACAGTATCAATAGGAAGATATGATGCATCTAAAGTTAAGCTTGGACAGGAAGTGGTTGTAAGAGATGCTGGAAAGATTTTAAAAGGAAAAGTTTCTTTTATAAATCCAGTAGCTAAAGGAACCACATCAATGTCTGCTGTAGGAGGAGATACTACGTTATCAGTAGATATTGATATACTTGATAAATCAACAACTTTAAAGGTGAATTTTGATGTTGACGTAGATATCTTAGTATCAAGTGTAAATAATGTAATCAAGGTTCCAGCAGAAGCAATAATAAGTGATAAATATGATAAAAGTTATACTCTTGTAAATGAGGGTGGAGTAGCAAAGGAAAGAGAAATTAAAATAGGAATACAATCAGATACTGAGGTAGAGGTTCTTGAAGGATTAAAAAAAGGAGATAAGGTTATTTTAAACCCAGGAAGTGTAGTTAAAGCTGGCATGAAGATTGAGGAAATTGTGGAGGATAAGAATGCTAGAAGTTAATGATGTTATTAAAACCTATATTAATGGTGACATAAACTTTATGGCTTTAAAAGGTGTTAGTCTTAAGGTAAATCAGGGAGAATTTACATCTATTATGGGAGCATCAGGATCAGGAAAATCTACATTTATGAACATATTAGGCTGCTTAGATCGAATGGATAGCGGAACATATCTATTAAATGGAAAAAACGTATCTAATCTTAAAGATGATGAATTAGCACGTATTAGGAATAAAGAAATTGGATTTGTATTTCAAGCTTTTAACTTACTTCCAAGAATGAGCATTCTAGAAAATGTAGAACTACCTATGATTTATAGCGGAATGCCTTATAAAGAGAGAAGATATAAAGCGCTAGAAGCTCTTAGAAAAGTGGGATTAGAAGATAGGGTAAAACATAAACCTACTCAAATTTCAGGAGGGCAAAAGCAGAGAGTAGCTATTGCTAGAGCTATTGTAAATTCACCATCAGTAATTATGGCAGATGAGCCTACAGGTAATTTAGATACAAAGTCTACCAATGAAATAATTAAAATTTTTCAAGATTTAAATGATGAAGGAGCCACCATAATAATAGTTACTCATGAGCCAGATGTAGCGAAGTATACAAAGAAAATAGTGATGTTTAGAGACGGGGAGATAGTTTCTTATGAAGATGTAAAGGATAGAATATTTATTAGATAAACATATAGATTAGATGGTGTGAGGAGGTGGAATTATGAGTTTTATTGAAAATTTTAAGATTTCTTTAGAAAGTATAAAGTCTAATAAATTAAGATCTTTTCTTACTATGTTAGGTATAATAATTGGAATCAGTTCAGTAATAACCCTTGTGTCCCTTGGGCAAGGAGCAAAGGAGAGTATAACAGGTGAGTTTGAAAAGATAGGTGCTGCTACAATAAGCATTAAAGTGAATTTACAAAAGGCAAGTAGTAGTGATTTTATAACTAATGATGATGTACGGGAAATTAAGGAAAGGGTTCCTACAGTAAAATATGCATCACCATCAATTCATAAACAAGGAATAATAAGTTCAGAATCTACCATGAAAAGGGCGCATATAAGTAGTGGCAATGATGAAATGTTATATATTGATAACTATGAAATAATACACGGAAGATTTTTTAATAAAAGAGAGTATCAAGAGGGGAAGGCAGTAGTAGTTCTTGATGAAATAGCTGCAAGAAGCCTATTTGGATATACAGATGTTACAGGAAAAAAAGTTAATATAGGTTCAAAGTTGTCACCTAAGAAAGCTACAATTATAGGAATTACAAAGAGTCAGATGGGTATCTTTGGAGGGGTTGATGAGAATATGCCAGCATTTGCAGTAGTACCATCAACATTTATAAATAGTTTATACGCTGATACTGTTCTAGATGTAATAATGTTAAGTGCAACTTCAAAGGAAGATGCTGAGAGTGCTGGAAATGGTGCTATACATGTTTTGGAAAGTAGACATAATAATAAAGGAAGAGAAGTTTACAAACCCGAAAATATATTAAAGCAATTAGAACAAGTAAATAAAGTAATTACGATATTTACAGCTTTTATAGGAGCTGTTGCAGCTATTTCACTTTTAGTAGGCGGAATAGGGGTCATGAACATTATGTTAGTTTCCGTAACAGAGAGGACGAGAGAAATAGGTATAAGAAAGGCTATAGGGGCTACAACAAAGAATATTTTAATGCAATTTTTAACTGAATCTCTAATACTTTCACTTATAGGTGGAATTATAGGAATGATAATTGGAATTTTAGGAGGTACTTTAATAGGCAGCTTTGTAAGGGTTACTCCTGTATTATCACCCACTACTATACTAGGAACTTTACTTTTTTCATCTTCAGTAGGGATATTTTTTGGAATATATCCAGCTAAAAAGGCTGCTAAACTTGACCCTATAGAAGCATTAAGATACGAGTAAAAGGAGAATTATTAAATTAATTCTCCTATATTATTTCTTTTTTATTTTTTTCGAATTTCTCTAGATGTTTTATAGCTAACATTTCCTTGTACAAGAAAATGCTTGTAAGGATTGCTGCAACAATATCTGCTATAGGCTGAGATATCCAAAGACCGTTTAAACCTAAAAATCTAGGAAGAATTAGAATAATAGGTATTAATACTATAACTTGTCTTAGAAAAGATAAAAATATAGAAATCTTAGCTTTTCCTATTGCTTGAAAATAGTTAGAAGCTACAACTTGATAACCTATTACAGGTAAGAATATTAAGTCGATTTTCAGTCCACGAGAGCCAAGTGTTATTAATGCTGGGGCATCTTTTGCAAAAGCCATAAATAAAATATGAGGGAAGAATTGAATAATTATAAATCCAATAGAAGCAATAGAAATTCCAGCAGTTATTGCTAGTTTTAAGGTTTTTTTTACTCTATAGTATTCCTTGGCACCATAATTGTAGCCTAATATTGGCTGGGCACCTTGGTTAATACCGAATATAGGCATTAATATAAGCATTGATATACTAGCAATAATACTCATTGCAGCAACGGCAGTTTGGCCACCATATTTTAGTAATCCCCTATTATATAATGCAGATACTGCACTAGTAGCAAGTTGCATTGAAAAAGGAGATAGTCCAATAGAAAGTATCTCTAAAGTTAGTTTTTTATCTAGTTTTAAATTGATTCTTTTAAGTTTAAGAACGCTTCCACTATTTTTACTTATAAAATAATGCAGAACTAGAGCAGTAGTTACGGATGAAGATAATATTGTAGCAATAGCAGCTCCTCGCGACTCAAGTCCAAATCCTATATTTATTTGAAAACCAAATATAGTTAATGAATCAAATATAAAAATTGGATCTAGAATAACATTTAAAAAAGCACCCACAAGCATAGTTTTCATTGCGATTTTAGGGTTTCCCTCAGAACGAATAATGTTATTTATACCAAAACCAATATTTTGAAATACGGCACCAGCAAGTATTATAGTTATATATTCTTTTGCATAAAATATACTTTCCGGATTAGCACCAAAAGTTTTTAGAATTGGAGTCAAAAATAATATTCCTAAAATAGAAACAAGTAAAGAGAATAATATTTCTAAGATTAGTGCTAAAGCTAGTATTTTCTCAGCACTTTCTTTGCTTTTTTTACCTAATTTTATTGATATTAATGTAGCTGCACCAATTCCGACTAACATTCCGAAAGCCATTATAGTACTAGAAATAGGCATAGTTATGCCGACACCAGCTAAGGATTTTTCACCTACACCTTGTCCTATATTTCCTATATAAATTCTATCCACTATATTATATAGTGCATTAACAAGCATTCCAATAATAGCGGGAATTGAAAACTTTAAAAGAAGACTTCCTATACTTTTCGTTTCAAGTTCCTTTGATTTATTCATAAGAATCACCTCTCTAATATGTAAGCAGAAATTGCAAAAACATATTATACCATATGCATAGATTAATATGTAGATTAGAATAAAAATATATTGTACGGAAAATATAAATATAAGGGTTCGTTTGGTATTAGCTTATGAAAGTTACAAATGTTAGAAAGGTTAGGTGATTTAGATGAGAATACAGCAGGAATTTATAACACCTATTATTTCTGCTACTGCTGTAATAATGGGATCTCTCATTGGTGCAACATGCACGTGGATTACTACAAATCATTCTACGGTAAAAACAATAGAAGTTGAAAATAAGATTGTTGAAGATAGTAGAAAACATAAAGAAACAGAGAAAAACTTAAAGCTCTGTGAAAATATAAATATAATAAGGCTTGATATATGTAATTCTATATTTCAGAGTATTAGAACTTTAAATCATTTTGATAGTAGAGATTTTACAAATAGATACCCTATCCCTATAAATAAAGACTACTCAAGAGTTGTGTCTTCTTTAACAGGTAAATTTAATTTAAAAGAATTAAGTTATATATATCAGTTATATGGAATACTAGAAACGGTAAATAAGCACATAAATGAATTAAAATTTGATGATAAGGAAGGATATGACTTAGTAAGGCTGGATTGTGAATTGCTGCTCAGTAAAATATATGGAACTAATTACAAAGATATTTTACAGTTAGATATTGATAAGATTAGTTACAAGGAACTATATAATAATGACTTTATAAAGATAGGATATAAAAATGTGCTGAGTAAATTAGATGCCAATAGCTATGCAGAATTAAATAAGGAAGAAAATGAACAAGAAAGCTAGAGGAATCTTATCTAGCTTTTTTTGTTTATAAAAAGTTATTATGTATATTATAAAAGGAGTCACGCAAAATATTACAGTAAATAATATTAAATAGTAAAATACATAAAATTTGTTAGGAGGAAAAGATTATATGTTTAAACATGATAAGGCATTATTAAAAGAGGTAAGGGTTGAAGGACCTAATCCGCAATATGCGGTTCTACTTCAAGAGCAATTAGGTGGACCACAAGGTGAACTTAAAGCAGCAATGCAGTATATGTCTCAAAGTTTTAGAATAAAAGATCCTACAATAAAGGACTTATTCCTAGATATTGCAGCAGAAGAATTAAGTCATATGGAGATGGTAGCTCAAACTATTAATCTTTTGAATGGTCACGAGGTAAATGCCAATGGTGTTATAGCAGGAGAAATTGAAACGCATGTATTAGGTGGACTTAGCCCTATGCTTATGAATTCTTCAGGTCATCCTTGGACTGCAGATTATGTAAATGTAACTGGAGATTTAGTGGCAGATTTATTATCAAATATAGCAGCTGAGCAAAGAGCAAAGGTAGTTTATGAATATCTGCATAGGCAAATAAATGATAAATATGTAAGAGAAACTATAGACTTTTTACTTAATAGAGAGGAAGCACATAATGCTTTATTTAGGGAGGCATTAAATAAAATTAAAGATACAGGCTCAAATAAAGATTTTGGAATTACTGAAGACTCTAAATTATATTTTGATTTATCTACTCCAGGAAGATATTTTGAGAATCCAGACCCAGCAGCACCAAGTTTTGAAAATCCTAGAGCACATTAATATAGAAATAATTTACTTTGTAAAAAGAATAATTTACCAAGTATTAAAAGATTAAAACAAGACAAAATAACATAGTAAAAATTATTAAACCCAAATTTGAGGAGGAACAAAAATGAACAATAACAACAACAGAAACAACAATAATAATAGAAACAACGATTTAAACAACAACAGAGACAACAATAACAATAACAGAAACAATGATTTAAACAACAACAGAGAAAATAATAATAACAACAGAAACAACGACAATTTCAGATAGGAAGTTTAGTTGTAATAATATAAAGAAGGTTTCTTTTAAGGAACTTCTTTTTATTGTGGTTATGAAGTTAGAAAAATATAAAATTTATTTTAAAATATCATAACTTCATGATATTAAATCTATATAAAAAAGATAAAATAACAGAGTGAAAATTATTAAACCCAAATTTAGAGGAGGAACAAAAAAATGGATAATAATAATAACAATAACAACAGAAACAACAATTTAAATAACAACAGAGACAACAATAACAACAACAGAAATAACAATTTAAATAACAACAAAGAAAACAATAACAACAGAAACAACGAAAACTTTAGATAAGAAATCTAATAAAACAACAAAAAGAGTTTTTCAAAGAAACTCTTTTTGTTGTTTTATTATTGTTTAATTATATATTAATTTTAGTCCTAAAATCATAGCAATTTGTTTACCAGAGATTTAATAGTATTAAACCTTGTCCAAAAACTAAAAATAATGAAGTAGACTAAAAAGGAGGAGAAAATTAATATGAATAATGAAAAGTCAGATAAAATAATTAATGAAGAACTTAAGAATATAGAAAAAAACTATGTGTATGCAGAGGGATACCTTAATAACAACGCTAGCCGCATGCCAAAAGAAGATATTAAAAATCTAAATGAAAAACAAGAAAATAGAAAAGAAAAAATTAATGAACTAAAATTTCAATAGATATATAAACTAATAATATTTAAACACAAAGGTTATTTCTAATGGAAAATTAAGCTCATAATTGATCTGAGGAATAGTATTTTACTATTCCTCAAATTTTTGTATGTAAATATACGCATTCTATAATAATCATACATTATTAAAAAAATATAAAAAAGTTCCAAAATTTATGTATGGTAATTAAATAAAATCAAATAATAAGTAGGTATAATTAAGATTTACATAAAGAGGAGGTAATATATATGGGAAAATTTATGACCATGGATGGAAATCAAGCAGCAGCTTATGCATCTTATGCTTTTACTGAAGTAGCTGCAATATATCCGATTACACCATCTTCACCCATGGCAGAATTAGTAGATGAGTGGTCAGCACACGGTAAAAAGAATATATTCGGGCAAACAGTTCATGTAAGTGAGATGCAATCAGAAGCAGGTGCAGCAGGAACAATGCACGGTTCTCTTGCGGCGGGAGCTTTAACAACTACCTATACAGCATCACAAGGATTACTTCTAATGATTCCAAACATGTATAAGATGGCCGGAGAGTTGCTTCCGGGAGTACTTCATGTAAGTGCTCGTGCACTAGCAACTCATGCATTATCAATATTTGGAGATCATCAAGACGTAATGGCTACTCGTGAAACAGGAGTTGCTATGCTTGCTTCATCAACTGTTCAAGAGGTAATGGATTTAGGATGTGTTGCCCACTTATCTGCAATTAAGGCAAGAGTACCATTCCTACACTTTTTTGATGGATTTAGAACATCACATGAATATAAGAAAATAGAAACTATAGAGTATGAAGATTTAGAAAAGCTTGTAGATCACAACGCAATAAAAGAATTTAGAAAAAGGGCTACAAATCCAGAGCATCCTACACATAGAGGAACTGCACAAAATGCAGATATATACTTCCAAGTAAGAGAGGCTTCCAATCCATTCTACAATGCTATTCCAGATTTAGTAGAAGATTATATGAAAGAAATAACTAAACTAACAGGACGTGAGTATCATCCTTTTAATTATTATGGGGATGAGAATGCAGAATATGTAATAGTAGCTATGGGTTCTGTATGCGATACAATAGAAGAAGTTATAGACTATTTAATTAGTAAAGGAGAAAAGGTTGGAGTAGTTAAAGTTCACTTATATAGACCATTCTCACTAAAATATTTCTTTAATGTTTTACCAAAGAGTGTAAAGAAAATTGCAGTGCTTGATAGAACTAAGGAACCAGGTTCACTCGGAGAGCCTTTATATCAAGATATAGTTCATTTATATAATAATAAAGAAGTGAGACCACTAATAGTTGGAGGTAGATACGGAATTGGTCAGAAGGATACTACACCAACTCAAATCATCGCTGTATTTAAAAACTTAAAAAGTGATACTCCGAAAGATGGATTCACTATTGGTATCGTAGATGATGTAAATAATACTTCATTACCAGAAGAAGATATTATAGATACTACACCAAAAGGAACTATAAGCTGTAAGTTCTGGGGCTTAGGATCAGATGGTACTGTTGGAGCAAATAAAACAGCAGTAAAAATAATTGGAGAAAATACTAAACTAGATGTTCAAGCATATTTTTCATATGATAGTAAGAAATCTGGTGGTACTACTATATCTCACTTAAGATTTGGTGAAAAAGCAATAAAATCTCCGTATTTAGTATATAATGCAGACTATATTGCATGTCACAACAGATCTTTTATATATAATTACGATATATTAAAAGGATTAAAAGAGAACGGTGTTTTTGTACTTAATTGTCCATGGAAACAAGATGAATTAGAGGAAAAAATACCAGCATCTATAAGAAGATATATTGCAAAAAATAATATAAAATTATATACAATTGATGCAATTAAAATTGCTTCAGAGATAGGACTTGGAAATAGAATTAATATGATAATGCAATCTGCTTTCTTTAGTGTTGCTAATGTAATTCCAGTTGAAGATGCTGTTGAACATTTAAAGAAATCAGTTGTAAAAACTTACGGCAAAAAAGGCAAGAGCATAGTAGATATGAATCAAGCTGCAATAGATAGGGGGGTAGGAGGACTTGTTCAAATAGAAGTTCCAAAAGCTTGGGCCAGTGCAGAAGAAGAAAAGGATAAATTCCCAATAAAAGATGAGCCAGACTTTATTAAAAATATTCAAAGACCTATAGCAAGACTCGAAGGAGATGAATTACCTGTAAGTGCATTTGTAGGTATGGAAGATGGATTATTCCCTAATGGAACTACAACTTATGAAAAACGTGGTATTGCGGTAATGTTACCTGAATGGCAAATAGATAAATGTATTCAGTGTAACCAATGTTCATATGTTTGCCCACATGCAACTATAAGACCATTCTTATTAGATAAAGATGAATGTAACAATGCACCAGATACATTTAAGACTAAGAAAGCTATTGGAAAAGGTCTAGAAAATTATGAATATCGTATTCAAATATCACCAATGGACTGTACTGGATGTGGAAACTGTGCAGATATATGTCCAGCTAAAGGCAAAGCAATAATAATGAAACCAGCAGAGCATGAGATGGAAATGGAGTCTGAAAACTGGGAATTTGCAACTACTATAATTCCAAAAGAAGGTGCAGTAGATCATAATACATTAAAGGGAAGTCAATTTAGAAAACCTCTTCTTGAGTTTAGTGGAGCATGTCCTGGATGTGGTGAGACTCCTTATATAAGACTCTTAACTCAACTATTTGGAGATAGAATGCTTATAGCAAATGCCACAGGATGTTCATCAATTTGGGGAGCTAGCGCACCATCAATGGCTTATTCAACTAATGCAGAAGGAAAAGGTCCAGCTTGGGCTAATTCATTATTTGAAGATAATGCTGAATTTGGATATGGAATGTTCTTAGCTACTAAACAAATAAGAAATAGAATAGCTGATTTAATGAGAAAAGCTACTGATACAAAGATAGATGAAGAAGTAAAAGAAGTTATACATGAATGGCTTCAAGGTAAAGATGATGGAGAAGCTTCTAAAATTGCAACTGCAAGATTCTTAGATATAGTAGAGCAACATAAATGTGAAGACAATGAATTAATTAAGGAGATTTTAGAAAATAAAGATCATCTTATTAAGAAATCCCAATGGATACTAGGTGGAGACGGATGGGCATATGATATTGGATATGGTGGATTAGATCAAGTTCTTGCTATGGGTGATGATGTAAACATTTTTGTAATGGATACAGAAATCTACTCAAATACAGGAGGTCAATCTTCTAAAGCTACACCAACAGCAGCTGTAGCAAAATTTGCAGCAGGTGG
>JAVBVX010000055.1:0-8128 GCA_036677665.1 Clostridium sp.
CCCAAGTGGCATTATCTAATTTTCTAGACATAATTGTCCTCCCATCAATAATCTTTTGCCTTGATTTTATCAATGGGAGGACATATTATCTAGGTACTTAATTTTTTACGCTTACTAATTTCTACATAAGTTCATAATATACTATATACAACAAGTAAATGAATAATTTATTCTTGTTAGATACTAATATTTTTAAATGTATCCCCCCAAAAATTGCATTCATTTCTCATAATAATAGAGAAGTCTATATGAAAAAGAAGACTTCTCTTTATTATTTTTATTTTGATTTCGCACTATCTCATAGTGTATTTAAGCATCTATTTCCTCATCTTTACTTCCTTCTATTGTGACTATAATTTTATTTGGAAGGCATACAATGCTCTGATAACTTTTATCTATCCAACCTGTGTATGAACAAATAGCATCCGGGCAAACCTCTCTGTCCATTTCAAGCATCCTGACCTTTCCATCTTTCACTTCTATATATCCTATATTTTTATTAAAGTTAAATTTATAGATTTCACTTTCTTCTTGATTCTGCAACGAAATACTTTTTTCCAATTTGTTATCAACTTTAATAATAATAGTATCCTTATTTTGACTATCAACTTTAGTTAAAACTATACCTCCTACTGGCAAGACACTTAGTAGCAACAAAAATACTATAATTATTTTATCCCATTTCGTTATTTCTAATTTTTTCATTGGTTTCATTATAAATCTCTTTTCTAGGTTATAATACTTCTATTCCTATTCCATAATAGTCTCTATAACCATGGGAAGTTTAACCCCAATCGTTTCACTAAACATGTGACCCATAGTTATAATTAAGCGTGTCACAGTAAATATTGATGATATAATAAACCTTTTCTATCACTCCACCTCTATAATCTTTTATTTACTAAATCATCCTACTTATCTTCAATATCTGCTTTCTTAAATTCACTATTAGACTTATTTAAATCACAGCAATCTACCTTACCTTTACCAAAAGACTTTTCATTTTCCTTGGCCATTTTCTTTATAGCTTTCTTAAAATAATCTTTTAAAAATTTAAACATGAATACTTCCCCCTCAAAGATCTATTTTTGAATAATCTTTTTTAAAATATCTATTATCTCATTTATTTTTCATTATCATTATCTTGCCGTACAGCATCCTTTACACAGTGATGTATATATTTTAAAATTAAAATATTTGCTTTTTTAGAAGAGCTTGTGATGCAATAATTTGATTAGATATATAAACGCAATATCACTCCAAATCATCCTTCTCGACACCCATACCCCCAATGGGCAGTATGAGTATATACTAATACCTTTATAAAAAAGTGTTAAGAAGACTCTTTTAATCTAATCATTATCATATTTTCATTTACACAAATTAACTTTAATATAATTTTGTGAAGATATTGTGCAGAATTAAAAACTTTTATTTTTTATTTCCTCATAATTTTTTCGCTGATATCACTTTATAATTATCCTTGCACAAAATAAAAAATATTTATAGATACTAATACTAATCCACATAAATATAGTAATAAAGTACTTATTTTAATCTTATCCTCTCCTAAAACATTGACTTCTTCTGTACTTTTATTAGAAATTAGTTTGTAAATTACTAATCCAATAATAATCAAAATTAAACTCAGAAGATGAGAAATTGAAAAAGGTCCCCATATTACAGGATTTATTCTAAAAAACTCAACTATACCTCTTATTATAGGAAATGCTATAATATATATTACAAATAATTCCCCTTCAAACTTTTTCTTAAAGCTTCTTCTCCATAAAATCACAAATAATATATAATCTAAAATGAATTCATACATTTGTACTGGATGTACCACTTGTCCATTATTAAGAATACCCCATGGCATAATATTTACCATAGGCTTCCCAAAGACGTCACACCCTATCCTACCAATACCTTGTGCCAATGGTATTACTACAGCTACAATATCGGCAAGTTTAAAGAAAGATAGCTTACTTTTAATTGAATATATATATCCTGCTAAAATTGCTACAAAAATACCTCCATGTATCGAAAGTCCTCCTTCATCTATTTTAACAATCTCTAACGGATTATTAAAATAGAATGATGGATTATAAAAGAGTATATAAAACACTCTAGCTCCTACTACTCCTGATATGATTACTATAATAATTAAATTAAGTATTGAATCCTCGCTAATTCTTTTTTTCTTGCCTTGCTTAAGTGCAAATATGCTACTTATAACTATTCCTATTGATACCATTAAACCAAAAAAGTATATATGAATCGGTCCAAAACTAAATAACTCTTTCATTTTATCCCCCTTGAAATTAGTTTGTCTTTTGTAACAAAGCCAATATTAGTTTTTATATTTATTTCATATTCGTAATCTTATTAAAGTACACTCTAAAAGTAGTTCCTTTTCCATCCTCACTTTCTACATTTATAATTGCAGAATGAAGCTGTAATATATTCTGAACAATAGTTAAACCTATACCATTACCTTCAATTTCATGTCTGCTCTTATCTCCTCTATATAATCGTTCAAATATAAAAGGTAAGTCTTCTTTCTTAATTCCTGTACCATTGTCTTTAATTTCCACAATGATATTTTTATTTTCATCGTATAAATTAATCAATATACTTCCTTTTTCCTTAGTAAACTTAAATGCATTAGAGATTAAATTTATAAATACTTGTCTTAACTTATCTTTATCTCCTATAACATTGTAGTTTTCTCTTGATTCTACTTTATATTTAAGACTTATACCTTTACCTCCTGCAATAGCTAAAAAATCCTTGCATACACTTTCAAGAAGATCATCTAAAGCTATTATTTCCAAGTCTAATGCTATACTTTCAGTCTCAAATTCCTTTAGTACGTCTAAATTATTTAACAGTTTTCCGAACCTTATAACCTCATCATTTAAACTAATTAACCTTTCTTCATTAACAGGAAAAACCCCATCTATCATAGCTTCCAAATTATTTTGAAGTATATTTAAAGGAGTTCTAATTTCATGAGATATATCTGATACTAATCGCTTTCTAAGCGTTTCTTGATGATTTAGCTTTTCTGCTAGTATATTTACACTTGTTCTCAGATTCTCTAATTCTTCGATATTACTTTTAGTTCTAGAGCGAAAATCAAATTTGCCTCTAGACAAATTTACAGACATATTAGCAACCTCCTTAACTGGTATAGAAAACTGCTTAGAAAAATATAAACTAATACTTATAATAATTATCAGTGTAACAATACTACTAGCAAAAATACTCTTGTTTATAGCTCCTTTAAAACTTACATCTTCTTCTGTAAGTAAGACTGAAGAGTACTGTCCTATATCTACATACCCAACTATCTTGCCTTCTCTCTTAATTTCAAAAGTCTGTACTACGTATATACCTTGTTCTTTCACTACCATGCTATTTAAGTGCAAATTATATCTTATATCCTCGGGATTCATTCCCCATATAATTTTCTTATTACTATCTCTAAGGGTTAAGCAATAATTACCCATATAGGCTTCATTCATTAACTCTGTTCCTGAATATTTATTCCATTTTTCATCTCTTTTATATAGCTCTTCAAAATATCTTACAATTCTCTGGTGTCTCTTATTTTGGATATCAATCATATACCTATTAAATAAGTTATTTATAGTTACATTTACAAAAAGTGTTATCAGCAGTATCGCTGCAATACAACAAGCTACAAGTAGAACACTTACCCTTCTTCTAATTGATTGCATCAGTTTTCACCACCAAATTTATACCCTACTCGCATAACAGTTATAATATATCTAGGATCTCTAGTATCTTTCTCTAACTTCTTTCTAATATTCTTAATGTGTACATCAATAGTTCTATCAAAACCATCAAAATCATTACCAAAAGTTTTATTTATAAGTTGGTCTCTTGTTAGAACTATTCCTCTGTTGACTGCAAGAGTATACAAAATATCAAATTCACTGGGAGTAAAATATATATACTCTCCATTTAGCTTAACCATTCTTTTTTTATAATCAATAATTAGCTTACTATTATTAAAAGAAAGTACTGAAGAATTATCCACTATATTTAACCTTCTAAATAAAGCATTTACTCTTGCGGTTAACTCTCTAGGACTAAAAGGTTTAACTAAATACTCATCAGCTCCAATATTTAATCCCTCAATTCTATCTGCTAGGGTTCCTTTAGCAGTTAGCATAAATATATATACCTCTGAGATTTCTCTAATAATTTTACACACTTCTTCTCCGCTTATGTCTGGAAGCATTAGGTCAAGTATTACTAAGCTAAACTCATTAGACTTAAATAGTTCAATTCCATGTAGTCCTTTTGTAGTGGAATATACCCTATACCCTTCGTTTTCTAAGTATGCTTTTAATACCTCTGATACCTTTTCCTCGTCTTCTACTATTAAAATGCTATTCATATAAAACTTCACCTCTTTTACATCTATTTTGTACTGAATCATATTTAATATTAGCTTTACTTTATTACTCTAATTTAAACCATTTAAATAACAACTATCTTTTAGGGCTATTACTTACTAATACTATATAAATTTCTTTTAAAGATTATATGAAGATTATAATAATAAAGAAATTTAAAAATAATTATTTTCTAAATAAAATATTCAAAATAAAAGAGACAGACTTTTGTCTGGCTCTTTACCTTATAACTCTTCTAGCAGTTATATAATCTTTTCTATTATAAGAGGATATTTTAACAACATCTCCTGTTCTTGGAGCATGTATGTACATACCTTCACCAATATAAATGCCCATATGACTTGGTATTCCACCTTTTCCGTAGAAAACTAAATCTCCTATTTCAAGCTGATCTCTCGCCACTTGAATACCGTCATGTATTTGATTTTTGGTTGTTCTTCCTACATATATACCAAACTGCTTGTACACATATTGAGTAAACCCTGAACAATCAAATCCATCTGGTGTTGTTCCTCCCCAAAGATAAGGTGTACCTAAAAATTTAGATGCATAAGCAACTACAGCTTCACCCGAAACTGATGTTGTTCCCCTTGATAGCCTATTTTCTTTTGTGATACTCTTATTTGATTTTACTTCCTTTAAGACTTTATTAATTTCACTTGGTGCCAATTCTATGGAAGATGCATATAGTCTTTCTTGTCTTTCAGCTATTTCTCTTGAAGCTGCATATAACCTGTCTTGCCTTTCAGCTTCTTCAATTAACTTACTTTGTTCTTTTTTATCAGTTTTTAATTTATTTAACTTTTTATCATTCTCATTATTTAATACTACTAAGCTATTGTTTTGTTTATTTAACTCTTCTTTTTTATTATTTAAGCTTTGTTGTTTTTCTTTCAACTCTTTAACTATTTTTTTGTCTAACTCAGTTATTTTTTTAACTGCCTCTACTTTTTGAAATAAATCGCTTAAGCTTTCAGCTCCAAGAATTACATCTAAATATCCAGCTGAGCCATTCATATACATAACTCTCATTCTCTCATTGTACAATTCTTGCTCAATTTTTATATCTTCCTCTGCCTTATTTAACTCTTTTTCCGCCAGTTTAATGTCTTCCTGTATCTTAACCATTCTGGTTTTATTATTTTTTATCTTATCTATTACCTCTTCAATTTCCATATCTAAACTTTCTATCTTTTGCTCTATTTCAAATCTTTCATTTTGTCTTTGTTCTGCTGTGGGATTAGCAAAAACTGGCTTATGTATAGAAACTACTATTAAAAACATTAATGTAAAGTACCTTAGTATCCTTTTCATATTCTTCCTCCGTTAAAAGTTTAAAGTTATTCGTAATTTTCTATGTTATATACTTCCTATAATTTCTTCCACACATCCTTTCATTTAATAAAATACTCCTTAAAATAATATCAATTTTTTATGTAGAACATATGAAGATGATTATCTAACTAAAATATAGACAAAATTTAACACCTTAGCTTATATAGAAAAAAAATACTGACCTCAGAAATTAGAAGTAGTATTTTTTATCATGTAATGTAAATAGATATTTATTTTAAAGTGATTTATTATCCCTATTCGTTTCATCACAACAACTTGACTTTTTTCTGCCACTAAACATGGTAAACATCATTATACCCATCATAATCGGGCATATAAATGGTGCTATTACTCCTAGTATTCCAGCTGCCCAAGGGTTAACTCTGCCTATAAATGGAAGAAGTCCTATAATAACTATAGGTAATCCACAACAGAGAACCATATGTAGCATATGCTTTAATGGACTATGCCTACCTTTTTTCTCTTTGTTATCTCCATGGCAATTCATCTATACCCCTCCAATGTGCTTTCATTAATTCTGAAAGCTATTATACTTTAAATTCATTATATATTAATGATATAAAGAACATATGAAGAAATCATAATTGGGCACAATAAATATAATACGATATTAATTATATAAGGAGTGAACATTATGCCAAAGCATAAGTCTATAAAAACAATCTTCTTTGCAATACTTATTCAGCTAGTACTTTTTACTGGGTGCACAAGAAATAATACCAATGCTAATCAAAACAATCCGAAAAATAATCAACAGCAAGTTGGAAATACAGTGTTAGATAATGAAGCTATTAATATGTACTCATTATTTACTAAAAATACTAGTAGAATTTTAGGGACTACGTCTGAAGGAATCTCCCTATCTACCTCTTGCATCATTTGGCCAGCCTCTGAAATAGGTAATCGACCTAAAGTAGTTTTAATAGCACCAAGTGAAAGCTGGCAAATCCAATTGGTAGCAACGGATTTAATACATCACCCTAGCGATGGACCGTTATTAATTACAAGTAAGGATAAAATATCTGATGCAGTACTCGGTGAATTGTCTCGCCTAAATCCAATCGGAGACAGTAATGGAACAAAAATAATTACTGTTGGAATTAGTGATAGTGCTGCTAAGCAACTAACTGACAAAGGATATAAGATACATCAAATAAAGGGAGATAATGCTTATAAGCTTGCAGAAGATATTGATTCTTACTATGCATCTGTTGCTGGAGAACTACCGAACTCAGTAATTATATCCTCTTCTGAACAGGTGGAATATACAATACCTGCGGCCAATTGGATTGCGCATATGCCTGAGCCATTACTTTATGTTACAAAGGATAATATTCCCTCTGAAACTGAAAGTGCCTTAGGAAAACGTAATGGTAAAGCAAACATATATGTTCTCGGTCCAGAGTCTGTAATAAGTAAATCTATTGAAGTTACCTTGAAAAAATATGGAAAAGTAACCCGTATTTCAGGTGACAATCCTTACTCTAATGCTATTGCATTTTCCAAATTTAAAGATAAAAATACTGGCTTTGGTTGGGGTATTACTATGCCTGGACATGGATTACTGCTAGTTAGCAGTTCTCAGGCAAAAGAAAGTATAGCTACTGCTTCCTTTTCACATCGCGGAAAGCATGCTCCGTTACTCTTAACAGACAATAATAAAGCACCTCAAGAATTATTGGAATATTTAAAACAGCTAAAGCCTTATTTTGAAAAGGATCCTACTGAGGGCCCATATAATCATATTTATATTACAGGCAATAACCAATGGATAACGCAAGAACAACAAGGCAATCTTGATCACTTAATAGAAATTGAAGCTGCAACTGTTGAAAGTCCTGGTGGAACAAATTCTAATAAAATGACTCACTAATTTTAATAAATTTATTTTTAGAAAACTAAATATATTTTCTATTTAACAACTAAATCAGTTTATATTTGCATATTAAAATACTCACTGTGCTTCGGATATAATTAATCTTTTTTACACAATATATAATGTGTAAAAAAATTAATAGGAGTGATATAGTAATGGGCATGGTAACTATGGTAACAAATAATTATCAATCATGCATAGATGCATGTAGTAAATGTGCACAAGCATGTAATGAATGTTTTGAAGCTTGTATAAATGAACCTGATTTAAATGCAAGAAGAAGTTGTGTAAAATTACTTGTTGAATGTGCAAAAATGTGTGAAATGTCTACAGGACTTATGTCTATGAATGCACAGTTTGCAAAAGAACATTGTAAGATGTGTGCAACTATTTGTGATGCATGTGCACAAGAATGCTCTATGTTCAAAGATGATCATTGTCAAAA
>JAVBVX010000056.1:0-8483 GCA_036677665.1 Clostridium sp.
CCCAAGTGGCATTATCTAATTTTCTAGACATAATTGTCCTCCCATCAATAATCTTTTGCCTTGATTTTATCAATGGGAGGACATATTATCTAGGTACTTAATTTTTTACGCTTACACAAGTACTTACAAATAATCCACTTATAATCAGTGGTTTAGTTTTAAAAAAGGCACTCAAATAAAATCACAATTTATTAGAGTGCCCGTCAATGATGTCAATTCATACGTATGTTATAGATCCATGCCATTCAATATTTCTCTTAACTTAATCAATTCATCTTTAGATAAAGTCACACCTTTTCCCATTTTCTCATGTTCAGGAGACCAATCTCTGACATCGAACTTTGGCTCTCTGTCATTCCAGCTAATTAAATTTAATTCTTTGGACCAGCCTTTATTGTTTTCAGACAAAACCCCAAGAGTTTCTTTAATCTCGTATTTAATTTCTGCCATGATTTATAACCTCACTATTTCAAATTTGAATAATCTGTAAAAAACAAAACTTTAAACTTGTAAACGTCTGTTTAGAAAAAACTCTAATAATGCTCTTTTAAAAAAATTTTAGAATTTAAATTAAACTTTTCCACCTACTCCTTTAAACTTCTCTACAAAGGCAGCGATCTTCTGAAATACACTCTGTTTTTTGGTTAAATATTTTGGATTCAAAGGACTCATTTTAGGTAGAATTTCATTCAGTTCCGTTCCATTTTCACTGGCAAATTCTCTTTTTAATGAAGCAAGTATATATCTCCTTGCAGACTCTTCGTTAAGTTCTTCAGTATTAATCAATTCCTCTGCTTCACGTTTTTGTTCTGATTGAGCAAATGAGAAGAATGCATCAATAATACTTGCTTTATCTTGAATCTTGTCTAGATCTGTTTGGTTGATAAAATCCACTACTAAGCTTTCTTTTGCTCGGTTCCCCACACTAGAACGAATTAAACGACGTACCTCTTCAACCAATAATTCTTTATCTTTTACTTTTTTGTTTTTCTCAAAAATCAGTTCTAGAATGTAATCCAAGTTTATCTCTTGTGACTTTAAAAGATCTACTTCAAAGACAACATCATCCCAGTCAATGCTTGAGTTTTCTTTTTCTTTACCCGCTTTTTCGCGTCGAAGCCAATCACGAATATCGTTATAAGTAGATCGATAATCTTGTATAATTCTTTCTTCAGGTATTTTAATTTCTTGCATAGCAGCTATATCTTCATCACTTACATAATGAGTAGATTTGAATTCCTCCATGGCTTCTGGATCATTTATATCTACCAATTGCAAGGCTTTTAAACTAGAAAACTCATCGTAATTTTGTAAGACGTTTTCGGCACGAAGATATTCACCAAAGAGTTTGGCGAAGTCTTTTTTATCTTTTTCAGTGACAATTTCATCAACATTCGAGAAACGAGCTTCTAACTCCCTAACTACATCTACATATCCACGACGGGCTTCACCAGTAGCAATGTCGGTAAAACCTTCCATATATTCTTTATAGCTTTTTTCAAGCACCACGTTCCTAGTATTATCGTCACCGAAAGTTTTAATAGCATCTATTGTAGCTTGCTCTAAATCCCTGAACGTAACGATATTTCCAAAAGTTTTAGTAGCATCATAAATACGATTAGTTCGAGAAAAAGCTTGCATCAAACCATGAAAACGAAGGTTCTTATCGACAAATAGTGTATTCAGTGTTGGTGCATCAAAACCTGTTAGAAACATACCAACAACTATTAGGAGATCAACCTCTTGCCTTTTTACTCTATTAGCAAGATCACGATAATAATTTTGAAATTCCTTACTATCTACACCGTAATTCGTTTTAAACATGGTATTATAATCTTTAATTGCCATATTTAAAAACTCTTTTGCACTACTGTCCATTGCTGAAGGTTCAAAAGTTTCATCAAGAATTTCACCTATAGCACTCTGCTCTTCATTAGCAGTAAAGGAGAATATTGTAGCAATCTTAAGAGGTTTATCACTTCCCTTTTGTAAGTTGTTTAATGCTTCATAGTAGAGTTTGGCAGCGTCAACACTACTCACCGCAAACATAGCATTAAAGCCTTTTCCATTAGCATGAGAACGATGGGTTTTAATTTTAAAATTATTCAGGATATATTGTGAAATTTCTTTAATCCGTTCAGGGTGTAGTAATGCTTCTTTAGTCTCTGCCGCTGTTAGTTTTTTCTCATCTTGTTCCATCTCAATAGACTTAAACTTAGGACGCACATCGTTGTAATCTACTTTAAATTTTAAAACCTTTTCATCTCTAATTGCATTAGTAATAACATAAGAGTGTAAATCTCGACCAAATACAGACGCAGTAGTTTCAGAACCCAAAGCATTTTCTGGAAAAATAGGAGTACCTGTAAATCCAAATTGATAGAACTTCTTAAACTTTTTCTTAATATTCTTCTGAGCTTCACCAAACTGGGAACGATGAGCCTCGTCAAAAATAAATACCACTTGCTTATTATATATAAGTAATTCTGTTTCTCCTTTTATAAGGTTGTTCAGCTTTTGAATGGTCGTTACAATAATTTTATTATCATCTTTTTCAATGTTGAGCTTCAAGCCAGCGGTATTTTCTGAACCATTCACACTATCAGGAGAAAAACGCTGATACTCTTTCATCGTTTGATAATCTAGATCTTTTCTATCTACCACAAAAAATACTTTGTCGATAAAATCCAGTTCAGTAGCCAAACGAGCTGCTTTAAAACTAGTAAGAGTTTTACCTGAACCTGTTGTATGCCAAATATATCCTCCACTTTGGGTGGTACTCCATTGTTTAGCTAGGTATGAACTTTTGATCTTCCACAAAATTCTTTCTGTTGCCGCTATTTGATATGGTCGCATGGTAAGTAAAGTATCACTCGAATCAAAAACAGAATAATGAAGTAAAACATTCAATATAGTATTTTTCTGAAAAAATGTTGCTGTAAAATCCTTTAAATCTTTGATTAGGGTATTGTCTGATTTCGCCCAGTTCATAGTAAAATCAAAACTATTTTTATCACGTTTAGTAGTATTAGCAAAATAACGGCTATCAGTTCCATTAGAAATCACGAAAATCTGTAAATATTTAAACAAAGAGTTTTCTGAATTAAAACTCTCTTTACTATATCGATGAACCTGATTAAAAGCCTCACGAATAGCAATCCCACGCTTTTTAAGCTCTACTTGTACCAAAGGTAATCCATTTACTAAAATGGTAACATCATATCTATTAGCTTGAGTTCCCTTTTGCTCAAACTGGGAAATTACCTGCATTTTATTGTTGGCAATATTCTTTTTGTCTACTAGGTAAATGTTTTGAATATGCCCATCATCAAAGACAAAGTCATAAATATAATCATTATGAACTTTACGCGTTTTATCTATGTGATTGTCACTAGGTTTGTCCAAAAACTGTTCACAAAATCTATTCCATTCAGCTTCTGTAAACTCAACATTGTTAAGATTTTGTAATTGAACACGAACATTAGCAAGCATTTTTTCAGGAGTAGTTAGATTAGATAGATGCTCATAACCTTGATTTACTAGATCTTGAATAAACTCTCGCTCAAGTGCCGCTTCCGTTTGATAGCTTGTTGAGGCTTCATGGACTTCTGAATACTTGATATATTTGTCTAGTATGATAAAATTGTTAGATTCTGCGATGGGTTTGTAATCGCACATTTTTACACCTCCCAAATAAAACTTTTTTTTCATCTTATTTAAACTGATAAGTTTCCTTAGTTTTTTTCAATAAATGGCTTAATACACGTTTATCATCATCTGATAATTCTGCTACTTCATCTCCAGAATGTTTTGAATGGCTAGAAATATTAATAATTCTTTTCTCGTAAGGATTAGGTCTCCCATCCGCTGTGGGTGGCAGTAGTTCAACCCAATTATCATATCCCAAAAATGTTGATGTTTTCTCTAAAATATTTCTAAGAAAATTAAAATGATACCTCTTCAATTGTCCTGTTTCAATAGCTTTTTCAATTTCACTTTTTAAAAAAAGATGATAGGAAAAAGGTGAGTCAGTTGGTTGTTTTTCCAATGAAAAAGTTCCATCATCTAATTTTACTAATCGATATTTTTCAATGTCTCTCTTAGCTTTGTAACTGTACCCTTTATCATCTCTATTAAGTTCATTATGCAACACATTATAAAAAAGAGGATTATGTGTTGTAATAACAAATTTCAGCCCAGACTGACTTGATTTAATCAATTTTGCCAAATTTACTGCTAACTCAATCAAGTGGTTATCATCTAATGAACTTACAGGGTCGTCAATAAATACATATTCCAACTGATTTAGTTTATCTGTCTCTCGTTCACTTGGCTCAGGTATATTCAATATGTCAATTACTTGTTCAAGTAAACTATAAAAAACACTCCAAACAAAGCTACTTTCTTCACCTTTGGAAATCTTAATATTTTGAGAAGATTCCTCATTTCCCCGTTCAAAAGAAAATGTAACCTCCGAAAAATTCGGATTAAATTTAGGTGTTAGTGTACGATTGGTATAATTCTGAAAATTATAAATAACATTTTGATCTTGCCCTTGTTCATTAAGTACCCACTCAGTAAAAGAGTTCGGATGAATTCTAAGTTTTAAATTAACATTATTTTCCAAATCATTATCCCAATAAAATAAATCTTCCGTAAAAGCATTATAATAAATAATTTTTTTGCTCGCTAGCCCTGTTTCCTCTGTCGCTATATCACTTTTAGGTGCCACTAATAATCTAAATTCTCGTGAAAGTCTGGTTTTACCAGTTCCATTAAAAGCATAAATTAATTGAACTTTTTTATTGTTATCTTTTAACTGTTGTGCAATATCAGTTAATGAAGCACCCATATTATAACTCTACCTCCTGTTTTGGAAAGCTAAGAAGCATATTACGGTAATACTCGTATTGTTTTTGACGTAGCTCTATTTCACGAGGCAGACCCTCAGTAATTGAGGCTGTCAAGGCGTCGAATTTATCTAGGATAGATACGATGCGGGCTTGTTCGGTAAGCGGTGGTATTGGAATTTTGAACTCTTTGACCTTTGCATCAGAAATTGCTGGATATGCTGAACCACTCTGATTCTCTTCTACATAATTTCTAAATTTTGATGAAGCAATACAATAATAAATCCATTTCGGTAAAACTTCATTTTTTTTGGCTCTTAAAATACAATAACCAGTGCTAGCAACTTCACCAGAAAATTCTTCAGTAATGAAACAAAGTCTTTGCTGGGTAGGACGAGTTGTTGCAAAAATAACATCATCTTTTACGATTAATTTTTGGGCTCTGCTTGGTGCATTTTCAGCTGATATTTCAGATGTCTCAATTATTCTGTTTTTTTCGCGGCAAACTGAAGTTAAATCAATATAACGATAAGTATTATTTGTATCTCGCCACCTAATATTGGCAGTTGGTAATGTAACCTCCCCCAACGCTTTCCACTCAACTTCACCCTCTTCAAAAGTCAACAACTTATCACGATAATAAGTATATTGTTTTTTACGAGCTGTAAGCTCGGCTGTAAGCTCGGCTGTAAGCTCGGCTGTAAGCTCTGTGAAGGTGTCCAAAATACGGACTATTTTTTCTTGTACTTTTAGAGGTGGGATGGGGATTGGAATGTTTAAAATTTCACTAGTTCTTAATGCTGGTATCCCAGCTCCATGTTGTTTTTGGGTTAATATATATTGATTAAACTTCAAAAAATGATAGAGATATCTATTGTTAACAACTTCTTTCATAGGTAATACTACATAACAATGGGCATTTGCATAAAATTTTGTAGTAACAAAATTTACAAAACCAGCAGATGCTCCTCCTTGACTTATGATAATTGTATTTTCATTATAATTGAAGTTATCAGTAAAACCCGAATGTGAAATACCACCATTATAAGCAGGATAAAGCCCATCTTCTGATAGTAATTCCTTGTTAAGTTGTTTCCCTTTTTCAAGTTCGATTACATCCCCCAAAGCCTTCCACTCTACCTCAACCCCATCAAGCAATTTCTCCATAAAATTCTGCTTCATCATGATTCAATCACCTCAATAATCTCATCAATTTCTGCACGAAGCTTATCTATCTTTGCTACAGTCGTTTTTATTTCTGCATTCAGCTCTTTAATATCAATAATATCTCTTGTGTCTTTGGCTTCTACATAAGAACTTACAGATAGGTTGTAATCATTTTGAACGATCGAATCATAATCAACTGATTTTGCAACATGGTCAACATCTTCTTTACTATCAAACATTTTCATAATATGCTCAATATGTTCATCTGTAAGTATGTTATTATTAGTTTCTTTTTTGTAGAACGCTTCACCACTTGCATCAATAAATTGAGTTTTATTATCGCTTTTATGTTTAGAAAGAACCAAGATATTAACTGCTATTGAAGTTCCATAAAAAAGGTTAGGTGCTAATGAAATAACAGTTTCAACAAAGTTATTATCAATCAGGTATTTCCTGATTTTTTGTTCTGCACCACCACGGTAAAAAATACCTGGGAAACAAACTATAGCAGCACGACCTTTACTTGAAAGATAACTAAGGGCATGAAGTACAAAAGCAAAATCAGCTTTGGACTTTGGAGCTAATACTCCTGCCGGGGCAAAACGCTCATCATTAATAAGAGTTGGGTCTTCACTTCCAATCCATTTTACTGAATAAGGTGGATTAGATACAATTGCATCAAAAGGTTTTTCATCACCAAAGCGAGGGTCTATAAGCGTATTTCCTAAAGCAATATTAAACTTATCATAGTTTACATTGTGCAAAAACATATTCATACGGGCAAGGTTATAAGTCGTGTGGTTTATCTCCTGTCCATAAAAACCATCTTCTATAATATGAGCATCAAACTGTTTTTTTGCTTGTAAAAGTAATGAACCTGAACCCGCTGCAGGGTCATAAATTTTATTAATAGTTGTTTGCTTGTGTATTGCTAATTGAGCAATAAGTCTAGAAACAGACTGTGGGGTAAAAAACTCACCTCCAGATTTACCAGCATTGGCAGCATAATTAGAGATTAAAAACTCATAGGCATCACCAAAAAGGTCAATGTGATTATCTTCAAAATCACCAAAGTTAAGCCCTTCAACGCCTTTAATGACAGCAGCTAAACGACTGTTTTTATCTTTAACTGTATTTCCTAATCTGTTGCTTGTGGTGTCAAAATCGGCGAATAATCCTTTAATATCTAGTTCAGAAGGATAACCATTTGCTGAACTTTCAATAGCAGAAAATATATTAGCTAAATCTGTATTTAAACTTTCATTTGTATTGGCTGTTTTCGCAATATTAGTAAACAACTGACTCGGATATATGAAATAACCTTTTGTTTTAATTGCATCATCTTTAATTTCTTTAGTTATAATATCATCAGAAAGTTCTGCATAATTGACGCTTTCGTCACCCGCTTCAATATAGCTAGAAAAGTTCTCACTAATAAAACGATAAAAAAGCGTTCCTAAAACATATTGTTTAAAATCCCATCCATCTACAGATCCACGGACATCATTGGCTATTTTCCAGATTTGAGATTGTAATTCAGCTCGTTGTGCTGTACTTGACATTTGTATACCTCCATTTTTTTAATTGCCTCTCGAAAACTCTAAAAGTCCGAGTTTACTCTGTTTTTTTGATCTATTTTTTTCTACAAGAATTTTTATAAATTTACTTGATAACTGTATAAAATTTTGTGGCAAAGCCCTTCTCTCAAAAATAAAAAATACACTACGCATATAATTATGCCCCTCTTATGCGTAAAAGTCAAAGTGTATCCACCAAAATTTTCCACCGAAAACTCTATGAGCAATACTTAGTTTTGATCTTTTTCTTTTGAAAATATCCCGTAGTGCGTGATGAATTCTTTTTTCAATTGGTCACGCACTGCGTGACCAATCTCATCTCAAACTGTGTCTCACTGCACACATTTCTAAATCGAAACATTCACCGTCGCATGTCCGTTATTACATTTCACCTTACGCCCTGCCGTTCCAGTCCCATATGCCGACTGCTTATTCCTCTTCTTAAAGCTAAACAGCTGCTGCTTTCTATAGTAGTCCCCTCTCGAACCCCCATCAGACACTAGCCCTTTTTCAGTTCTTTAAGAACATATATTGAAAAATAAGAATCAATATATGAACCTCTATATAATCTTAATACATTTATTTTTCTTTCATTTTACCCTTATTATAACAAAATATAGTTTATCTTACAAAACTTCTTTATGCCCACATTACTTAAAACAAGTTGCTTTATGCATATTAAGTCTATTTTAGGTGTAGATATTTATATATATTTACTTTTCAATACCCCTATATCTCTTAGACTATATAGTTCATGGAGGATACAAAACGTCCCCCTCCCCATGACACTGCATATCATCTATTCTGCTTTCACAATTAATATTTTTAACAGTTCTATCGCATTCTATAAAAATAGAGTGACATTCTATCGGTACTATAGAAATGTCAC
>JAVBVX010000057.1:0-145732 GCA_036677665.1 Clostridium sp.
TTATCATCAGTAAATACACCTATATTTATCCATTCAATTCCATTGAAACGATACCTAGTAAATGTATCTTTAGTTTGAGTTGTCCACCCTAATTCCGGTGTTGGGTAGGTGGTAGCTATATCTGTAAAAGTATTTACCCAAGATTTATATATTATTAATGTATTGTTATTTATATTCGCTACTGTAGTATTAGCATTATCAGTTGCAGTTTGTGCTTCAGTTGCCTTTTCATCTGCTAAGGTCGCCTTTTGGTCTGCCAAGGTTGCTTTTTCATCTGCTAAAGTTGCTTTTGTACTAGCATTATCCGCTGCTACATTTGCTAAATCTCTAGCTGTATTAGCATCTGCTGTGGCTTGTATTGCATCTGCTTTAGCAGTAGCCATATCACTTTCTAATTGTGTCTGTCTAGCTGTAGTGTTTTCTACTTCTGTATTTATAGTTTCTATTCCTGAAGCCATACTTTCCCTAACATCTTTTCCGTATACCGCTTCTCTAATTTGCGTAGTTTTATCTGTTATGTTAGCCATTTAATCACTCTCCTTTAATAAACTGCTTGCTCTAGTAAGTACACTCTTTGTTGTAGATCGTATATTGCAGAACTATAATCAGGTGGTAGATTAATATAACTGTTCCAGTTTCCAGAGTGTAATATTTCGTTATTATTTATTTTGCCTATTGTCTCTTTTATATAAGATTTTAAATTTCCACTGCTATCAAACACAAAATACCCTGGTCCTATGTTAGAATCAGCATATGCTGCTATTCTAACTACTCCATATCTATCCTTCATATTTTGTACTGCAGCTTGATAAGCTGTACTTATTCCAAACTCTCCCTTAGGATTATAAATACTATTATCATACAGAACTAAAGTACCTCCTGTATTTCCTGCTGTTCCATTTTCACAACCTATTTTAGCATTTAAGTTTCCTTCGTTATCGTATATTAGCACAACTCCACCATTGTCATTTTTCCAGTTTTCTATTAATAATTTACCATTACTGGTAGTCTGATGTTTTCCATCATGTACTATATTCCCATCAATATCTACATAGAAAACCTTGATATTTTTTATTAGATTTTCTACAGAAATACCTTCAGTGGCATTAAAAGTGCTAACTATTTTCCCGTCAGAACTAGCAACTCTTATGCCGAAGCTATCTCCAACTTGTACACCATTATATACTCCATCTCTTTGAATACTAGATCTCCTTAAATCATTTATAGATGTACTTAGTTTTACTGGAAAATTAGCTATAGTAAGCTTAGGATCATATGCTTGCAGTAAGTCCACATCTAATTGTACAACCTTATAAACACTATCTATTGCCATCACCGGATTTTCTATGTGCAAATTAAGACCTGAAATAAATTGTTCTGTTTTATTTCCGCTTAAATAGCTCAAATCTAAAGCATTAGCCTCTAATAGATATAAAGGTTGTGTGTACTTGTCTAAATCATTTAAACAAGCATTATAAAGTTCTGTAGCATCTTCAATATCTCTATACTCAACAACCTTTTCTATGGCTCCATAAAAAGCTTTAGCTGCTACATCTTCTATATAGTCTAACCCACCATTAACACTTGCTACAGTAAGATTATTAGCTCCTAGAGGAATTATTCTTGTACCTAAAGAGGTTACATCTTTCCCTTTAATCATATCTTTCATATTAATGCCTAAAGTAATATCTATAGTGTTTATACTAAAGCTCTGTAGCCAATCTAAATATACTACTCCATCTGTTTCTCTTACTCTTATATCTCCACCTAGCTTTTCTTTTGCTTCTAGTAGTACCTCTAATGTAGTTCTAAATTCTCCATTAATGCTTAAATCACCCAAAATATCAACATTTCCTAGTTGTATTTGCTTACTACTGTCAACTTTACTATTGTGATTATTTAATATTGAGTTAAGAAAATCCGTAGTATTAGCAGCAATAACAGCATTTCTAACTTTTGTGTCATTGAAATAGCTTAAAGCACCTTCACATAACACTTCTTTTAGAAATAATCCATTTGAATCCATCTTTTCATCAATATCTAAAATTCTTCCTGCAAATCTTACAGTATCGTCCCTAGTATCAATTACTTTCACTTTTGTAGTTAGTTCAAATACTTTATCATAACCTGGATTATTAGGATATAAAACAAAAGAAAGACTATCAACCATAGATAATCCTTCTTTCAAGGGTAACGCATTAATTTGTGGAGCTTCTGAATCTGCTGCTGGATAATGTATAACTGTTTCTATGTCATTATTATAAATACATACTTTATACATTTAAAGAACCTCTTTTCTAAAAATAAATTTTATAGTCCCTGTACCATTTATAGTTATGTTATTATCTCCATTAGCTAGTTTTAAATCATAAAATTTGTTATCACCTATAGCTAAATTATAAGTCTTAGAATTAAATATAAGGCTCATAGATGCATTTACATTTATGATTGGTGTAATTGGTCTACCAACATTAATAATGTTTATTGTAGGGCTTTCTGTTACATTAAATTCAGTATCCTGGACAACATCTTCTTCAAAGTTGAAAGTGTCCCATATATCGCTACCCTCTAAATTAATTCCAATTTTAAAAGGTTGTGCTATAAATACTACTTTCATTTTCCCAATTCTAAGTGTTTCTTCAAAATCAGATACACCTTCTACCTCAGCAATAAAATAATAATCTGGTATATCATCAAATATTAGTTGCTGTCTTCCAGTATCAAATAACCATGCTGAAATTTTTGAATAAATAATATATAGTTGTTCTTTAGAACTTGCTTTAAATCCAAATAGAACTTCTATTTTTCTTTCTTCAAATACTGCTTCTCCATTAGTTGCCACTGTTGAAAAATCATAACTTCCATTCATAAAAGGAATATCAATTTTAATTTTTTTCTTAGCAGGAGGAAGAATAGTCTTTTTCTCTAAAAGTAATTTATAATCACTATAACTATGCTTATTATTAAATTTAAAGCCTTTTCTCATTATGCTAATCCCCTTCCTACTAATCTTAAGCTATTGCCCTGTATTATATCATTGTATGGAGCAACGACCTCCGCTATCTTTTTACCATCGGCTACGAGTTGTAGAATTATATTACTTGGAGTGCTAACTGTGTTCATTTGAGCTACCGCTGGCATTGGGTTTGTAAATGAACTAACATTCAATTCAGTATCAAAGTTTGTAGGTATTGAACTTGTCATTTCATCAGTAACGTTTTTCATTTCATCTGTAAATCCTAAGCCTAATCCTAAAGCTAGGTTTTTACCTACTTCATCTTGGAAAACCTTTGATGGAGAATTTATACCAAATTTCTTTTTAGTAGTTGCTATAATATTTCCGGCAATATTCCCTATATTGTCTAAAATCCAATCTTTTAAACTAGCTACACCATTCCAAATACCTTTGATTAAATTTTTACCTATATCAAATGCTCCTGAGAATGCTGATTTAATACTATTTATAGCACCAGTTCCTATTGATTTAACTGAATTGCTTAAAAATACTTTTAATGATGATGCTCCGCTTCCAATACTTGAAATTAAATTTTTACCCCAGCTAAATCCGCCTTTAAAAATACCGGCAATAGCTTCACCAACTCCACTAGCAATATTTTTAGCGATATTAGCAATATTACCATTCATTGCTTTTATACCATCACCGAGTTTAGTGATTACTGATTTACCTAGATTTGCCCAATTATATAAAGTGATTACATTTACAATTGCCATAATAATTTGAGGTAAATTAGCTATAAGTGTTGGTATGCTGTCTATTATTCCTTTTATTAATGCCATTAGTATATCTATACCAGCTTTTAATATCTTTGGTAACTGGTCATAAATAGAATCTGAAAATTCATTAATAATTCTAGGTACTTCTTCTATAAGTGTAGGTAATGCATCTATAATCCCGTCTGTTAAAGCAAATAATATATCTAATCCTGCATTAATAATCATATCAAGATTATTAATTAATGTTTGTGCTATTAACAATACTGTATCTACAATTACCGGGATAAGATAAGGCAATTGTTCACTAATTCCTTTAGCTAAACTTACTACTATATCAAGTCCACTTTGAACCATGCCAGGAAGCATTTCCATTAATCCAAATAATAATTCGCTTATCATAAATGAACCTGTGTCAAATATCATTGGAAGATTTTCAGTTATGGCTAGTACTAAAGTGGGGATAAGAGTAGAGAAAGTTTCTGCAAAAATTGGGATTGCTCCTTCAGCCGCATTTATTATATCTTTTGCAAGAGTTTTAATACTTTGGCTAAAATTAGTCATAGCCTTCTCATCACCATTTATAGCTCCAACTAAATCTGTAAGTACATCAGCTAGGCCACCTTTTAATGTAGCTACTAAAGGCTCAATATTATTTGCAAATTCTGCAATTGCATCATTAAGCTTGAATTGAGCTTCTTCTGCAGAAAGCATTGCCTTATTAGCTTTCTGATATTCTGCATTAATATCTGCTAGTCCGCTTTTTGCTAACCAATCAAGGGCAAGTTGTTGTTTCTTTGCTTCTGTTGTAGCCCCTGCCATTGATTCATTAAATTCTTCAAGATTTCCTCCCATACGTTCAATTAACTCCGCAAATGTTCCAGCGGCTGCTCCTGTTGCAAGTGTTTCCTGTAGTCCATCTGCAAGACCTTCAATCTTCAATGTATCTGGGAATTTAATTACTGCACCAGATAAAGCCTCTACAGCTTTTGTTATGCCTTGTTCATCAAAACCTGTTGCCATAAGATTTGATAAAGCTTCAACGGATGCCCCACTGTCTCCAGTTAATGCTGTAAGATTAGATAATTTATCTTTCATATTATCAATCCCAAGTCCAGCATCATCAGCATTTTGTGATAATAAAGAAATCTCTTTCCTATATTCCTTTGTATCTTCTACAGTGCCAATAATAGCACTTCCTATACCCATAATTGCCGCTCCTAATGCTTTAACTCCACCAATAATAGCTTCACTTATAAGATTAGCTTTTATAAGATCACCTAATGTAAAAACATTTTGACCAGCATTATCTGCATTATCGCCAAGCTCCTCAATTTCTTCTGTCATATTTTCTGTTGGATTTCTTGCTTGTTCTAATGCATCAGTATTATCTCTTAATTGTCGCTCCATATTGTTAAGGTCAGCTGTAGCTTGATTAAGTGCCCGTTGCCAACCTTGAGTAACCCTATCATTTTCTCCGTATCTTTCAGATGCTGATGATAAGCCTCTTTCAAGTTCAGAGAGTTTACTTCTTTGCTGTTCAATTAGTTTATTTAAAACTTCATTTTTTGCAGTTAAAGCTTCAGTGCTATTATCATTCTTATCATATTGACTTGTTACTGCTTTCATTTCAGTACCAAGAGTTTTTAAGTTTTCATTAATTTGCTTAATTGAATTTCTAAATTCTTTTTCACCCTCAATACCAATTACGGGGCCTATATCATATGCCATAGTATCACCACCTCTCTAAAATGGTATTAGATCATCAAGTGTTTCTTCTTTTTCTAAATCCATATATCTTAAATTTTTCTTTTCCATTGAGAATTCTAAATCATAATTTGATTTATAAGCTCTATAAATCAAACTCCATTTTTTATATGTCATATGACCGATTTCTTTTTCACTAAAACCCAATTTATTAATTCCAATAAATAAAAGCCAAGCAAAATCAATTATTCCATCTGATTCTACTTGGTCATCTCGTTTTTTATTTCACCTGTATTAGTGCTTTCTCTTGTAGTACTGAATATAAAATTACTTACATTTTCCATACCTAAACCAGTTATAATTCTACCTACTTGTTTTTCTGTAACAAAAGGCCTTTTTTCACCTTGTTTTTCATTTTCTATATCAATACCCTCATTTATAAATTGTGTGAATGTCCATTTTAAGTCCTTTATATTTGGCTCACCATTTTCAGGTGTTAAAGCCATTCCCCATTTTTCCATACTTCCAAATTTATCTTGAATTTCTTCCATAACATTTAAAGTAAATGCAATCGGATATTCATTTTCTCCTGATTTAATATGCTTTATATTCTCAAGCATGTTTTTACCTCCCTATATAAAATATTATAAAAATTGAGAGTAGAATTTACTTTTCTACTCTCAATAAATTAAGCTGTAATTATATACTCATAATTTACAACTTCAGAGTTACTAGAACCCTCTTTAATTGCAATTGCTCTAATCATTGTATCATCTGCTATATTAATTGGTGTGCTATAAAGAGTACCAACTGTTTCTGATGGAGTAAGTCCATTTGTTGTATAGTAAATGGATTCTCCAACTCCAGCTGTAAGTGTAACTGTTTGTGCTGTAGCATATGTTCCGCTTGGAACGTCAGCAACTGGAGTTAAGCAAATTGGTGTAATTACTGCCTTTGCTTCTAGCCAAGCCATTGCCTCAGCTTCAGTGTCAAATAACTTTTCATACTTAAATTTTCCGTTAATATCTTTCATAATATTTCCGGTAATACTTGGAGTTTGAAATGCAACTGTTTCGCCTTTTGTATTAGTATCATCATTCGGCTCACTAAATTGTACTTTTGAAAGCCACACTGCTCTATACTTATCTAATCCATTTCTTTTTACTTTCCCATAAAATCCATGGCCCACATAAGGTGCTTTATCACTATCTGAAACTACAAGCTCCCCATTTGCGTTGATTTGATGTCCAAGTATTACTGATTGAACTTCATGTGTTAATTCATTTAATCCAAGTGTCTCAGTACCACCTGTGATAGATTGATCCATTTCATCTATTGCATCATCTGCATATAAAGAAACATTGTTTTTTGTCCATGCAATATTAGCAAGTATAGCTTTTCCCATTACTGCACCATTAGTATAAACAGGTGAGCCTGTTATATCTGAATAAAGCGCATACACCGGATGCTTTAATCCAACTTTTTTCATTTTTATTCCTCCTTATAATGCGTATATTCTCATTTCTTCTTCTAATTTTTTGCCCATTTCTTCTATTGCTTTTTTACGAGTCCTGTTGACTGCTGGTCTTACAAAAGGCCTTTTTTTCAATGCACTTGTCCCACTTTCCATAGCTCTAGCTTTTAGAGCGTTTGGTACACCATTACGGTCATAACCTTCAAACCCAATTTTCGTATTTGTATTTCCATTTTGGTCTACACCTGGTGGGGCTATTCCAAAAGAATTAAGTAAATCACCTTTAAACTTATATCTTTTTGCTCCCCATTCTCCACCATCTCGTGTCCCTGCATAAGCTGGGTCATTTAAATTTGCTTCAAGATTTCTTCTTATTTCATCAGCAACAGGATTAGCTCCTGCCATAACAAGTTTTTTTGCTACTTCTGGAGCATTGTTGCCAAAATTAGAAAGTTTTAAAGCATACTCATCTAATCCCTTGACTTTCATTTTTGCCATTAAACCATCTCCCAAATCCATTCATAATGAATATATCCTGTTTCTTCCTCATATTGTATAGAGCTTAATTTCCAAGAGATATTAATAGAATTTAATTTGTCTTGTATTAAATCAAAGTTAGGGTCAAACTCCATTTTAGTAAAGTAATCTATAGTACCTTGAATAACTTGGTCAGTTTTATAATCATCTGCATTACTAAAACCAGCTTCTCCATCTTCTGCCCAAACTATATATTTATCTGGTTTATTATGAGCATAGTAATGAAATGTATCAGGTGTAATAGTTAATAACAAGTCTCTTAAATCAAGTAAGCGCATAATCAGCATCAACCCTTTCTAAAGACAAATCCATTGAAGGTGGTTTTACATCATGAATATATTGTATTTGCACTATTCTATATTGCTCTCCATCATTAGGAACGGCTATATCCTGGGTAGAAATAGAATTAATCCTTGGTACCCTTAACATATGTTCAACCTTAACCTGGCCTTGCATAGCAACCCAGAATCTACTCATGCCAACAGTTTTTTCATCATACCTAAGAGTATTTTTTAAAATTAATCCATCCTTAGGCATATTACCCGTTTCAGATATATCATCTACTTTATAAATCTTTACAATTCCATCTTTAAACGGTTGTGTTGTTGGCTTCATAATTAGCTACCTCCTGTGTTATTTGGAGAGTTAATAGCTCATGTAAATAATTCTTTTGAAACTCCTCTAATGCATTAGATCTAGCATATCTACAGTAATCAAATAATAATTCTCTAGGCTTATCTTCTAGAGTATAATCCATCTCACTCCCTGCAATGCCATCAATATACTTCATCCCACGAGCAATAATACCAGTAAGTTTATTGTCTCCAGCAGAATCATCCCATGTAATATCTAGATAATTTTTAACATCATCTAATAATCCTTCAGGCAAGGCCATAACTAATCACCTGCTTTTTTAGTAGATTTCTTTTTTATTTCCTCTACGAAAATACCAAGAGGCCCAGTGGTTAATTCACTGAACCTCTCTTTTGATATTTCTATTTCCGTATCTTTTTCAATAGATTTCATAGAGTATTTGTCTGTAAAAGACTTAATTACTCTAACCTTCATCTATTACACCACCTCTTGAGTATTTACTGTTCCGCTAACTGTTACAGTTTGGATAGTAGGCACTAACCCTGAAATATCTGCATATACAAAGGCATTATTGTCTAAAGGTTCGCCATGACCATAAAGCTTAACTAAATAAGTTCTTTCATCCTCTAAGAATTTGTATTCATCAGAATACTCAATTTTACCACTCTTAGCAGTTCCTATTCCCATGAAATATCTTTTAGGTAGTCCAAAGATTGCTTTACCCGCTGGAACTTGAACTGATTGAATAGGCTTTGTTGGGAATGGGAATACATTGTTTACATATGTTCCATTTGCACTTCTTACAGTTGTAGCAGGCATAACTTTAGTTAAATAATCAGTTGGATTTACAATCATTAAAACTTCACTAACAACTCTCGCTTGTCCTTTTGCATCAACTGCCATTCCTCCAATTAAAGTTCCATAACTTACTGGATCTAAGCTTGTAACTGCAACTGTATCTTTTAGTGGATATACTCCATCTGTAACAGTAACACCTTCTCCAACTTGACGATTCATACCGATTGGCATATTTTTACCTGTTCCATTAATAATAGCTTCTTCTAATCCAAATGCTAAAGCTTCAGCTAAAATAGTTCTAACGTATTTATCTAACCAAACAGGGCCTAAATCCAACATAGACTTAGCAACTGGTAAAAAAGCTGATAGTTTGTGTAAGCCCATATTGATTTTCTTGAATCCGCTTGTTAATTCAGTTACTATAGTTGAAGTTAAAGTACCCCAAGTTGCTAACTGTTTCCCATTAGAATTAACTATAAATTCAATTAATCCGCTTGTATTTTGAAAATCAATAGCCTCAAGTAATGGATGATTAGTTGTTAAATCATCAAAGACTGCATCAATCGTTGTTACTGGCAATACAATATCTAATTCAGTAAGTGCCTGCTTAGGATTACTTGATCTCATAGCTTCAATAACTTTTTGATAATAGTTGTTTTCTTCTGATGTTAATTGTCTAACACCTCTTCCAACTAAGACATTAGTATCTGCTGTTTGTACTAACCCTTTTGCCTCTTCCATTACTGCCTCTTGAATGTTTTCTGTAAAATCTGTGAAAGCTTGTGAAAATGATTCTTCATCTCCATCTTTCATTGCTTGGTTAAGTCTATTCATGATGTCTGCTTTCTTTTGTTGAAGTAAATCAAGATTTTTCATTGCAAATAGTTGTAAATTCATTTTAAATTTCTTATTCATAGTTATCTCTCCTTTAAATTAGCGGAATAATGCCGCCATTAATTTTTGTGTTTTATTTTCTTTAGGTTCTGGTGTAGGCTCTGCAACCTTTGGAGGTTTAGGTTCACCAGATTTAAAACTTTGATTAAACTCTCTTACTTGTGCTGATAAAGCTTTGTTATAACTCAATTGTTGTTCAAAGGTCTTATTCATTTGTTGCAACATTTGTTGTGCTTGTGTTAAATCTGCATCTTGTCCTAGAATTTCATCACAAAATCCATACTCAAGACATTGCTCTGCTGTAAGCCATGTTTCAGCTCTTAGCAGTTCAATTAGCTTTTCTTCTGTAATTTTACCTTTTGATTTTTCAAGATAAGCTTGCATATTACCTTGCATTATTACATCTAAATCATCTGCTGCTTTTCTTAACTGTTCTGCATTTCCACAAACACAATTCCAAGCATTGTGAATCATCATCATAGTATTTCTAGGCATTATAACTTTATCACCTGCCATAGTAATAACTGATGCGATACTACACGCAAACCCATCAACATATACTGTTTTCTCAGCTGAATGTCTTTTAAGTTGACTGTATATCGCAGTACCTTCAAAGACACTTCCACCATAAGAGTTTATATATATTTTTATTTGCGTTGCATTAGGATACTTTGCTAGTTCTTGCCTAAAATGATTAGCTGATGTTTCACTTTCTATTACTTCATCAGTCCACCAATCATAACTATCTCCTTTAACATCACCATAGACATACATTTCTAGAGTATTCGGCTCTACTGCTTGTTTAAGCTCCCACATTCTCTTTGCCATTTTTATCACCTCCTTCTAATCCTTTCAATAATTCTTCCACTGTTGCATAGTTCTTTGTCATAAAGAATTGATTTGCCCATCCTTCTTCTATCTGCTCCTCTCCAACGGCTTTTCTAATATCATTTACACAGAAACAACCGCTTGATACTAATTTATCTATTGCAGCAGTTATACTGAATAAATCTATATGTTTCATTGTTTTAGTATTAATTTGAATTTTGGTTCCTTTAATATATTCTGTTTGTCCTACTCTTTTACGGTTAATTTCTTCTTGAAGCATATCGGTTAATGGATCTATACAAAAGGTTAAATAATTATTAATAACAGAATCGCCTAAATTTGCCATATCGCCTTTTAATAGGGCTGGAGGAATACCAAGTGCCCTTGCTGTAAAATCATATATATCATCAACCATAGCTTTTATATCTCTAGTACCTTCATTACTGTAAGTCTTTGAGCCTATATCTTCATAGGAATATCCATCAAATAAAGGTAGTACTGCATTATCAGCTTCAAAGAATGTCTTAAATCTCTCATTCATTAACTTTTCAAAAGTTGCTTGAAAATTTTGTTTTCCCTGAGCTACTGCATCTATATTTAATATTCCCCTGCGACCTCTAGATTTTTGATAACTCTTTTGTCCATAAGCTATTAGTTTTCCATATGTTTCATACATTCCATTAATAAGTTTTCTAATATCGTTATTATTTAACTTGAAATAGAGAACTTCACTCATATTGAATGTCTTATTAAAGGTAAAACTATTTACAGTAACACCTGAAAAAATGTAATCAAAAAGCGCATACTCTTTTTTAGAAAAAGTATCCGCCACAAGCAATTGACCATTATTTTCAATTATTAAACACTCATTATCTTCATAGAGCTTTGATATCCACTTATGAATAAATTCACTTGAGTTCTGATTTTTATTAGGTTCAACATTAAACAAATAATATTCCTGCTTCTTTACTTCTTCATGTTTAAAATAGGTTTTAAATTCGCATTTACTTATGCTATTAGCTATCAAATTAATTGCCGTCTGAAAAGCTAAATTTCTTATTACAAGTTCAGCTTGTAAATTAAAAAATTCTTCAACCTCTTTCTGAGTTGGTTCTGGATCTCCATTAATTCTATTTACCAGCCATGAAATTAATCCCAAATTTTCACCCCCTTTCTCTAGTATGTGTATACATCTACATCCGGAGTTTCTATATTGCTTCCATCCCCTAATGCATCCTCAATGCACATAGAATGAACTAACGCCATAAATGGGTCTGTTTTTCTACTCTTAGCTTCAATCTTCCCATAATAGTAATTTCCTGTATCAGTACCTTGTTTTTTTCCACTTGGTATTAATTTAGTATTATTAGTTGCCCACCTAAGCAGTGGATTATCACCCCAAATAAAATATTGATTAGCGAAACAACTATCTATTACTGGGACTACTTTCATTATGTCTGAAGGTCTTACAAGCCTTATATTTTTAAATACTTTATCATCAAAACCTACCTTTTTAAGTGACTCAGACAATAAAGCATATCTATAATTATCTAGTGATAACTGAACTATATTATACTTTTTAGCCTGTTCTGCAATATGTTCTGTAATTAAATCCGGATTAATTTCCACATCATCAACCAATGTAAGTTTCCCATCATCAGCCCATTGTCTCCAAGGTATCTTTAATCTTGGTATGTCTGCCGATTTTAAGCATAGCCAAGAATGGCTAATATCATATCTTATATTTCCTTCTCTAAAATGTATATTTACAGATGCAAAGTCTGTTACCTTAGTGTAGTCAATTCCTACAGTTGCGCTTCTTGCTTGTAAATTCGGAAGAGGTTTATTAGTTGCAGCTATATTGTTCCAATCTGTTACTTGAAGCTCTTTATTTCCTTTAGGCCAGTTTAGTCTCTTAGTAAAGAATTCTTGCTCCATATGCGGCTGATATTTCATAGAAATAAACTCTTTATCCATTTCCTTTTTTAACTCTGGGAAAAATCTTAAAGATGGATTAGCTTTATGCCACATTTCAGGATCTAAAGCATCTTCCTCACAGTCAATTTTATAAATTAAAGGAAGCATACCTAAATCTTTAATATCTCCATTCAATACATCTTTAGCCATGGCTAATTTTTCATCAAGAACTCCATCTCTAACATGACCATTAGTGGTAATATAAAACGACCTTGAATGTTTTTTCTTACCAAACCCGGATGTGAATACACTAATAATGCTATAGTTTTCATATTCATGTATTTCATCAAATATTAGGCATGCACTTCTTTTACCATCTTTAGTCCTAGCATTTGAAGTATTAAACTTTATGTAAGATTTAGTTTTTATGTTTGTTATTATTTCTTTTGTTTTATGAAAAAACTTCTTTAACTTACCCCAGAACTTCTCTAAAACTTCATAAATATCATTGAAAGAAGTTTCTGCTTGGTCTTGGCTGTTAGCTATAATATCAACATTGTATCCTTTTATTCCATGATAATGAGTTGTAAGATACCAAGCTACTGGTGAAATAAAACCATTCTTCCCGTTTCCTCTACCCATCATAATCAAATATTCATCAAATACCACAGTGTCATTTGACTTATAATAGCAGTGAATTAATGCAAATAAAAAAAGCTCCCAGTCTAGTAATTTAAATTCAAAATACTTTTCTGTAAGCTCTACAGCTTTATCTATTTTTTCATTGTCTATAAATACATCTAAGTTATCTAGCTTGAATTCTATATAATCCATAGCTAATTTTATTTCTTCTGAAGATGGAATACTGCCATTTCTTATATTGTCCATGTAGGTATCAATATAAGGATGATAATTACATTTCCTCGTCGTCATCTCTATCACCATCCATCTTAGACGGTTTTATTCCTATCTCTGACAATAACTTTAACATTTGAGCATTTACTTTTATGCGTTGGTCTATATTATCATTCTTTCTATAACCTATTTGTCCTCCGCCATTATTATATTTAATGTTTACCCCACGTTTTTGAATATCGTCAACAAGAAGACATTTTGTAACCCATAAATCCATATAATCATTTACTAGGTCTATATAGTACTTACCTAGTATTCCATTTCTATCCAACTGGTCGATTAAATCATTTTTTATTTCTTCATACAATTTTGATTCTAAATATTTTTTTGTTTTTTCATTTACACTCAAACAACCCACCCCCTCATGTGAGAATTTTAAAAAATATCTTTTGTCTATAACCCTACCGAGTTACAAGGCATAAAATTAAAATGCATTTTATTTTGACCGGGGGTATACTATTACCACTTCTCCTCAGTCAAAAGTTCTTTCTTTTCTTTCCGTCTATAATCATGTACATCTTCATGGCAATCATGACACAAAGGAATTAGATTCTTATACTCTTTCCCTTGGAATATATATGTTTTACTTAGTGCATACCTTGGATGCTTCCTTACATACTGAACATGATGGACTGTATTAGCTTTAGTATAAAACCCTTTAGATTTACATATTTGACATTCGCTCTTATAATCTTTCAATAACTCTTTCCTTAGCTTTCTCCAGTACTTAGAGTTATAGAAATCTTCTAATCTATCCTCTGCTATTAACTTACTTATCCATGCTCCAACCTCATCTTCATTATATATATTCATGCACTAATCATCTTCATCTTCAAACTGCTTGATAATCTTTTCTTTGTTACTCGCTTCTTTTTCTTTAAGCTTAGTAAGCTTCTTATCATTCTCAACTTTGTGAGGATCATCCTTCCAAACAGCTTTCTTTTTATTGTTGAGCCAGTACTTTTGTGCATTTATATCTGGTCCTTTATACTTTTTAACCTTAGATATCTTAACATCTTCTTTAGTTATAATCGTTTCTCCATCATCTGCAAGTACTTCTTCTTTAACTTTTGTAACTACTTCCTCATAATATGAATACCCTGTACAACATTTAAATAGAGATTCTTCTACTTCTTGGTTACGTTCATCTGTTAATTCATCAATTGCTTCTCTAATTTTAGAGTTCTGTGTTTTTTTACGTTTCCAAGTTGAAGCTGATATTCCTAACCTCTCAATTATTTCTTTATCTGTTGCACCATCTTTTATCATGGAAATTATTAAACCTAATTGATCTTCTAATTCTCCATCCATTGCTTTTCTTCCCATAAGCTCACCCCTTTTCTTTTTTTGAGCTCATAATGCACCAATTACTTAAAACATTAAATACTCTTTAATCCCTTGATATAACTAGCTTTATAGGACTTTCAAAAGGTTTATCTTTTAAAAATAAAGAACCTTTTGATTTTCGAGAGCTCTTTATTTTTTTACTGAGCAAATTTCTAAAAAAATTTATTCTTTTAAGAATCACTTCAACCCATTGATTTTACTATATTTATAAGCATTTTCTTTTTTATTTAGAAATCCTCCATAACATATATGATTACGGATTCTCTTTTTTCTTGCATATATTAGTAAGAATTTTTTAATTTCTTCAAAATAAGCACACTCAACCTAATTACCGATTTGTATATAAAAAAAATATAATTATAACTTTCTACCAGCTATCTTAGCAGCAGAATGTTTTACTTCATCTTCTAATCCTAAATATCTTTTCGTAACCTCTATGCTTAAATGCCCTAAAGCAATTCTTACATATTCTAAATCATTAGTTTCTTCATACAGCCTTCTAGCATAAGTTTTTCTTAAACTATGTCCAGTTATATTTTTTAGATTAATTTCTTTATCTTTAGCAACCTTTTTTAAAACATCTGAATATGACTTTGCACTAATATGCTTACTTCCTTCACCTTTTTGTGATTGAAAAGCATACTCAGAATTCTTTTTTCCCTTTATATACTTTTTAAGCACAGATTCTAGGTGTGGAATTATATCATGTTTTCTTTTAGCTGGAACTTTCTTTATAGATTTAGGATTTTTTCTAATATGTGTTTTCCATGCATTGTATTGTTTCTTTTCTTGTATTTCAAAATAGCCATTACTTATAGCTTCTTTTATTTCTGCTACAGTAAGATCTATAACGTCTTGTATTCTATATCCTGTAGCAATATCCAATAAAAATAATGTTAAATTTCTCTCTGCCCATTCTCCACTAAGTTCTTCAAGCCTATATTTAAATCTTTCATACTGAACTTCCGGTATAGGCTTTGCAGGTTGTTTTATCATTCATATCCCACCTGCCTTAGAGCTCCATGTATTTTTTTATAACTTCTCTCTTTCATGCACTCTTTTAAATTATCTGTAGTCTTTTGTTTCTTAACTCTCTTAGAATTACAGTAAGGACATGCTATATATTTACCTACTGCTAATTGCTCTACATCCTCAGAAAGTAATACAAACTCTTTTCTACATGTTTTACATTCATATCCAGTATAAACACTTTGCATATCCTCACTCCTTTTATATAATCTCTTAGCTTTTACTAAGTATAAAAAAAGCACCTAGTTACAGGCTTTTGTCCTGTCTAAGTGCTTTCTCGATTAACTTGTACTACTTATTTCATTGTACCTTAAGTTTAGTATAAGTTATTCTTATATTCCATAGTTTTTTCTGTATTTTTTCTTAAATTTTTCTAACTTTTTAAATATACCCTAATGCTATCATAAACTTTTTTAATGCTCTATTTCTATAATAGTAAAATTTATTTTTATCTAAATTGAGTTCATCTTGTATTTCTTCCCTCACAGTTGTATCTCTAAAATACCATTCCTCAACTATCTTTTTACTATTCGCATCCAATATGTTAAGTACTTTAGTTATTATATGAACCTTCCACTTTTTCTCCATATCATCTAAAACACTTTTTTCTACATATGAATTATTTTCCCATGGTAATGTGCTTTTTTCCATTGCAGTTCCCCATTTAGTTGGATATCCTAAGTTAGGTGTTTCCGCTGCTATTAACCAATATGGATAATTTCTTAAATCACTTTCAACACGTTTTTTTGCATTTTCATATAATCTTTTGTCTATCATTTAATTCCTCCTAATCTATCTCTATTAGATCTGGTCTTTCTATCTTTTCCGTAATTTCATTAGCTTTTTCAATACTATATCTATAACTCGTAACTCCTATAGATACAGCACTTAATGCTACTATAATTATTATTGCTACCATTAATTGCACCTCCTTAGTTCTTTCCCATCTAGTCCGTATATGATTTTATGATCCATATCTATCTTTGCTAATATCCACTTCCCATTAATTTTATATCTGCACTTATACCTTATTGAATAATCCTCCTCAAATAACTTTATCCTGCCTTCTACATAGTCATTTAGCTTGTCCCTCCAGTTCTCCATAATTATAACCACCTTTATGAAATTCTTTTATACTCGTGCTTTATGTTCTCTTCACTAAGTTCTGCATAAATTTGAGTTGTCGCTGGACTTTCATGTCCCATAATGTGCTGTAACACTGTTAGGTTCAATCCTTTATTTAGACTGATAGTAGCAAATGAATGTCTAAATAAGTGAGGAAACACCGCTTTATCAAATCCAGCTCTTTCTGCTATTTTAGATATTTCTCTTTCTATACTTCTTCCTCCAAGTCTGGCATAAGGTTTTTTAGATGTAACAAACAATGCTGGGTTATTATCATTTCTACTTTCTAAGTATTTCTTAAATAATATTTTTGCCTTAGTATTAAAATAAACTTTACGTTCCTTATTCCCCTTACCTATAACAAACAAGCTCATTTCATACCAATTTATATCCTCTTTATTTATTCCAACTACTTCACTTAAACGGCACCCAGTAGTAATTAAAAACTCAGTTAATGCTAACTCACGGCTTGATTTACATGTTTGTCTTAAAATCTCTATTTCTTCTTCATTCATTGCATGCCTAACTCGCTTTGGTTCCTTAGTTTGTTTTAATTTAACCGAAGGATCTTTAGGTATATATTCCTCATTAGCTAGCCAACCGAAAAAACTTTTTAAGATTGATATTTGTCCATTAGTACTACTTGCTTTCATTTCTTTACATCTTTGAGATAAAAACATCCTCAAATCCATAGCACTTACTGTGCTTAATGGTTTTCTTAAGTAATCAGCAAATATTGATAGATTATATTTATAATTCTTTAATGTTTTATCACTTAAGCCATCTAGTTTTTTACTTGCTAAATATATCTGTAGCTTTTCCTCTACGTCACTAGCCACCAATCCTGTCTCCTGTGGAAATACATCATATTTGTAAAGTACCTCTTCAGCTATTTCTCTAACTTTTAATTGGTCAACCTCTGGAAACTCCAAAGATATTCTACCGACTAATTTTATTACAACCTCATCTTTACTATTTGTACTGTACATAATAATCCTCCTATATTGCCACCGAGACATATTGATGTTATAATGCCTCTAGTGAGATTTTAAAGAGAGCTGAAAGTTGTCCAGACGAGCAGCTCTCTTTTCTTTACTTTTGTTTATTTTTCTTAATATAATCTATTTCTCTACATATCTCTAAAACATTTGGTCTATCTATTGCCTTACTTCCTGTTATTGCTTCAAGCCTTAGCATATAGTCAATGCACTTACTGAGATTGTCTAAAAGTTCCTTGATTAACTTGTCCTTACCTGTCATAAATTACACCATAGTGCCCTCCTAAACTAATTTGAGTTCCTTGTATTTCCATCCGTTACTTTCTTTTATATGTTTTTCTTGAATCTTAGGAATTTCATTTTCTTGCTTTTTACACTCTTTATCTTTTGTATGCTTTATGAGTTTTTCTTTATCCGGACTCATATTATCTCTTCCTTTCATTATTACTTGATATTCATTTGATAATACATAAGTATAACTATGTTCTAACTAAGTGATATTTTAGTTTAATAACCTTCTGATTGTCTCTTATGGTTTATAGAATTTTTCTTATAATAAGCCATTTCTATGTCTTTTTCCGTAAACCCAAGTTTATTTCCAAATCCTAATACTTGTTTAAGTAACTTTATATACAAGCTCTCTGCCAAATCTTTTGAAAATACATTTGATTTATTGTTTTTATATACTGTAGCTGCTTCATTGAATTCTATAATAGATTTTACTATATCAATAAAATCATCTGTTAACTCTTTATAACTTAAACTAGGTTTATAGTTGTAATTGACTACAATATGGCTATCTAGCTCATTCCCTAGACTTAATATAAGGTGTATACAGTCTATAAATTCCTCAAGTATTATATTAGGATGTGAAGGTGGTTTATTGCACCAATACTTAAAAAATCTTATTTCATTAGCACATTCGCTAAGCTCTGTTATTAAAGCCACTACTTTATCCTCTTTTAAATCCTCATCTTGAGATTTATGTTCTTTAATTATTCTTTGATCTAATTCTCTTTGCATTCCAAACAATTTTTTAAATTCCAATATATTCTCCTCCTAGAATGGTATATCACCATCATCAATTGGTGTAATATCATCTTCATATCCTGAAAATTCACTTGAATAATTGTTATTACTTGTGCTAGCTTGTACACTTTGTCCTTGTCCTTTAGGTTCTAAAAATTGCACTTCATCAGCAACAACTTCTACAACATATCTCTTAGTGCCATCTTTAGCATCATAAGACCTAGTTTGAATTGTTCCACCTACTCCTATAAGCTTTCCTTTACCTACATAATTTGCAGTATTCTCTGCTGTCTTACCCCAAACTACTACAGATATAAAATCCGCTTCTGGCTGACCCGGAGTTTTAAATCTTCTATTTACTGCTAAAGTAAATGTTGCAACGGCTTTTCCTGTACCAGGAGTAAATCTTAACTCTGGATCTCTTGTCAATCTACCTACTAAAACAACTTTATTCATCTACTTCACTCCTCACTTACTGTAATTTCAATAATTTCATTTTCATAATTGTTACTTACCCAAACTCCAAGAGCTTCATAGCTACTAAAATACTCATAGTTTACTTCATTATCTTTATTTGTAAATTTAACCTCTATTTCCATGCTTTGCTCTCCTCGTATTCCATTAACATTGTGACTTAAATCTATTCTTTTAATTTAGAACACTCTACCATATTTTTAATAAGAGTAACTGTATTTTTTAATGCTTTATTTAATATATCCTCATTGATTTCTATATCTCTTACTTCTCCGCTTCTTGCCATTCCAGCACATACGCAATCCGTTATCATTTCCAAAACATCAAGTAAATTAACATCTGTAGGACAATTAGATAGTAAATGATGTCGTTCATTCTTTATATGAAGCTGATACCATTCATCACTAATAAAATCAGTTCCAACATTTATAGTTGAAAAGAAGTTATTGTAAAATAGTCTTTCTTCTGTTTTCTTTGTATAATCATGTTTTGACCCTTTAAGCATTATGTCAAAAGCTAATTGGTTCATTACATTTCTAACATCTTGTATGTGCATATCATTTGCTTCTTGAAACTCTTTAAAACTAACTTCTTTTTTAGCTGTTCTTGTATCGCCATTTGAATTTTTATAAACTTTTATCATTTTATCCTCCTTCTAAGTCGTAACATACTTAAATCACTCATTCAAAATCTGACTTAAACATAAGTTCCAACAATAGTTATTATTAGATCTCCTTTTCCGTTCCATCTTAATTCGGTTATTTTTTTCACCTTAAAATCTGAAACAGTATCGTCAAACATTCCTTTTAGTTTAACCACTTTATTTATTTCTGGTAACTCTGCATTATGTCTTACTAAATACATTAACTCTTCCAATATTTATTCTCCTAACGTTTCAATGTCATCATCTAAATTTGCCATAACCTCACCCATATCATCATCAGTTCCTAAACATTCTCCATCTAAATAGTAATGAGTTATTGTAGCTTCTTCTACTTCAAATTCTTTTAATAAGCAACTAGAACAATAGTGTTTCCTCTTGAAAAGATATTCAGCCCTATCACTTCCACATTCTTGGCATATAGAATCATAATCCTCACATATATTTTCTTTAGGTTGATTTTCTTCATTTATGCACCACTTATCCCTATAACCACTCCAATAACAATTGTCACAGCATTTCATTTTTACCCCTCCATATTCGTATATTCATTTTGAAGTTTTCTAAGCTTGCTCATCTTCTCTTCATAATTCTTCATCTCTTCTTGAATTTTCTTATTTATTGCTGCATTAATACACACTATAAATTGATTACTAGGTTTTTTACCTTCACCAATCATTCCAAAGGCATTGTGTAAGCCTTGCCTTGTATATCCAGTAGCTTTCTCTAGTTCCTTACTTGAATAACCTATCTCTGTTTTAAACTTAGAATAATTATTCACTTGTCCACCTTCTTTTCAATTCTTGTTTTACTTGCATATTCTATTTACGTTTTAATCGCTTTTTGTCAATTAACTACGTCGTTATATACTTATTTCACGCACTAAATAATTTTTACTTTTGTCTAGGTGGTCGCGGTGGACTAATATTAATTTCACCTTCTCTGTCTATGCCTTTATCTATTCCTATTACATTCTTAGCTTTAATCCATTTAACTTGACTCTCGAAAAATGAAATAGTCATTCTTTTGTACACTATTCTATATCTTTTAAATGGCCATTTTTTAATTGAAATTATCTCTCCCTTTAAAAGAAGACCACCTTGAACAAATTCAACATTATCCCCTGCTTTATAATCCATTTAACACACTCTCCTTTTTACTAATTTCACAACTTAAATTGACTTTCCATACCTACACAAGTTTCCAGCCTTATTCCTACTTGCTTTTCTTATCATATCTCCTCTAAAATTCGTATAATCTTGATCATGTTTTTTAGTAGCCAACTGCTTTCTATGCTGTAATTCTTTATATATTTCAAGTGCTTCAGCTCTAAATGTTCCATCTGGAGCTATGTCATTATTGAAAACATCTGCTAAAGCTTTATCTATATCTAACATATTAGAACTCCTCTCCATTCCTCATGGCATTTAATCGCTCTCTAAAAGCAATACTTTCTTCCATATCAACCTCTACGGTTTCATCCTCACTAATACTTTTTTCAATATCTTTCATAGTTACCTTATTCTCATATCCATTCCACAAGCCTTTACTGTTGCCCTTACTATTTTGAGACTTATCTTCATACTTACCTTCAAGAACTTTTATGATGTTGTTGTCATTGCAGATAATCCAATCTAAATCTGCTTTCCAGTTTGTATTATTACTGCCTCGGCAAAATGCACTACTCTCAATCAACTCAAATGCATTTTTAAAAGTATTAATATCTCCTTTAAATTGTTCCCACCTAGCTTTAATATGTTTTTTTCTAATGGAACTTAGACTACGAACTTGGCTTAAGCTTTTACAAATTGAATTATATAAATTTTTAATTTCTTCATAAGGGACTGCTGGTACTTCCTTTTCTATATCTATCTCTAACTCTATCTCTTTATCTATCTCTAACTCTATCTCTATCTCTGGTGGATTTTTGTCCAAACTTTTCGGACAAACGTCGGACATTTGTCCACTACCTAAAAGTTTCTTTTCATTTTCAATTTTTAGCCTATATGTTTTCTTCCTATCTGCTTCTGTACTACTTTTCCCAATCAAACTTTGTATGTCAAGCATATAGATAGTCCCATTCTCTAATATTTCAATTAATTTTAAACTCTCAAATGTTTGAACCGAAACTCTAACTGTATCTATGTCATGTCCAGTTAATGCTGCAATCATTTCTATGTTATAAGGTATATACTCATTAAGTCTTAAAGCTCCACTAAACTTTAAGGATTTTAGGTATAGCTTAAGGAGTATATTTGAATATTTATATCCGTTAGGCATTTTCTCAAGTATTTTTATTTCATCACTATCAAAGAAATTATCTTTTAGCTTAAGATAATAATAGTTTTTATTATCTGACATATACTTTCTCCTTTACAGTTTTGGTAAATTAATATAAAATTAAATTAATTGTTTTTTAAATGTCTTTGAGTAACTCTGCGAGCTTTGCACGGCCTTGCGGAGTTAACTTTTTTATTAGCCTTAAAATTAATGTAAATTCTTTAGCAGCCATCTTATTTCACCTTCTTTCCTAATTTGCATAAAGAACTCCACCCATTAGAGCTATAACAATATCTATCTTATTAAATCCATGTTCAGTCCTTTTAATATTTTGAGTCAATTCAAGTGTTTCTTCATATGGCATGTCTAAAGTTTCCATAATTTCTTTTCTAGTATAAAAATCCTTAACAAGCCTAGTGAATAATCTCTTTTGTTTTTGTAACATTGTTTCTTTTTCCACTCTTAATCCCTCCAAATTGTAAGTATTTTGCCTGTGCCCTTTTGTAAGAATTCAAACTTTTCATTATCTCTTCTAATTCTTAAAAATTCTTTTGGTTCAAGTCCTCTATTACTAAGTAGTTTCTTTTCCTTGAGTGTTAATTTCATTCCATGTTTCAAGCTTGTACCTCCTATATTTTTACTTTTTGACCCTATCATGGTAGAATTTTGATGAAAGGGGGTGTTTCTAATGGATAAATGCGAAAGGGCTACTTTATTAAAAATAGATTACCTTAAGAACATTATCACTGAGGCTTTGCATACATCTAAGGAAGCTCATGATATTCTTTTTAAAGATTCAAGTAATAAACAAAATGAACTTATTGCCTCTACGTATATTAATAAAGCTATATCTCTAATGTCTGCGGCTAAGGCTATTTATATATCCAACATTGAAGAACTAGAAAGACACGAAGTTGAAGATATATTCCATAGCTTTGATGTATTTGAATCAGAATTTCTTACCAATCTATCAACAGACCATTCTCACCAATGGACTGACATAGAATTTCTTAAGTTTAAAGATCATGTTGAATCCTTTATTTAATAAACTTAAATCTTATTGTGTAGGCGGCTGATTATTTCGGTCGTCATCTCTTTAATTTCTTTTACTTCAGCTTTTAATTCTCTAATTTGGTGATATTGGCTTATAATCTCTCTGCTTTGTTTTAGTATTTCAATTCCAAGGTATGAATTAGGGTCAATTCCTATAAGTGTTTCATTTTTAGATGCTGACCTTATGGCCTTTTTAAGAAACACGTCCCCACCAGCTATGCTTTCAAGACCACACTCATTTCTCATTTGGTTTATAGTTCTAGCTATTTCTTTACCATCAATTTTTATTTCAATATTATTGGACTGCTCTTGAACTCGCACTTCTTGAGCAGTTTCTTCTTTAATCTCTTTAACTACCTCAACATTATCAAATACCCAATTTAACGCAAATCTTTCTAGGTCTGTATGATCTGTAATAACTTCATTCTCTGCTAATTCAATTTCTTCTAAAAATTCAAAACTTCCGTTATTTTCAATTTGCACTATTAATTCAAACATTTCCTCATTATATAAAAATCTAAAAGTATCTATATCAAGATAAATAATTGTTCCAGTAGATATGTTTAAATCTAAATCTGTTACTTTAACTTTTTTACTCATGATTTTACCTCCTATGCAATCTTATATTTAATAGCCATTTCTTTTACTATTACTGTATAAATTTCTATAAGTTTTTTATCTGTTGAAACTACATCTAAATAGTTTAAGCCATCTATTTTGCTCTTGGTTGCTCCTTCAAGTGCTAACCTACCTCTCATGTTTTTAAGTCTAACTTTTAGATCACATGCTGCTCTTTCTTGAAGTGCTTTGTAAATTTCATCTTTAGGCTTACTGTAATCTCCAATCTTATAACATATTTTCTTAATTAAACTATTGGTTTCGCTTCTCCAGTTATTGCTTGGCTTAATTTCAATAACTTCTCTTATGGCTTGTACTTCTTCTTTGGTCTCATTAACTGCTTGTACTATTTCTTTCTGTTCTAATTCTTGTTGTGCTACTTTATCAAATATAGACTTAAAGAGTTGTAATTCTGGACTAAGTTGTGATGTGTCTATAGATTTTTCTCCTTTAACTCTAAAATATGTTTCCTCTAACTGCTCGTACACTTCCCAGGCTTCATCTGTATCTAAAATTTTTGCATGCCTTGCTGCTCCTTTTTCTGTCCATAATATAAGTGATGGGGCAAATTTTAGAGGTTCCCCGATAATATCGGGTAAGCTATTTTTAAAATCTTTTAATGCTTGACCCTCTAACCTGTAGTAATGTTTACCTTCTTTAAACCTATCTTTGTTGTTAGAGAAATTATCTTGAATATTTTTCTCTGTAGCTCCAAATTCTTCTCCTAAAACTTTAGTTGTCATTATTCTTTGGTCTTTAAATTTAACTGGTAATAAGTTACTCATCTTTACCTCCTAAGTTTTCTTGATTTTTCTATGAAAGTTCTCCACTAGATCTGCTTTCAAAATTTATTTTTTTCAGATGTGGTATTTTTAGATGTGTAATTGAGTATATATATGATTGAGGAAGTGTTTGTATTTTTAGCTTAAAAAGCTATTTTTTAAAGGCTTTTCAGCCTTAGTTAAAAACTTAAATCTTTAATATTATCTAAATCATTTAAATCTTTTCCGTTATAGTCTTTTAAAAATCTTAATAATTCTAATTTAGTTACTTTAATTCGCCCCAATTTTAACCCAGTTAAAATCCCCTTTTTAATCAAATCATAAACTGTATTTTTATTAACTTTTAAAATTTGAGTAACCTCTTCAACTGTATAAAGCAAATCCTCCATTTTGATCACTCTCTTCCTTATTAAATTTAATTATTTGGTTAAACTATTTTTATGCTGTTTGCTTTGTACTAGTGAAATCTTCTTCTGGAAATAGTTCGCTTAAGGGAACTTCCATAACATTTGCTATAGTACGAGCATTTTCAAGGCTTGGAACTGAATTGCCATTCATAATTTCATAAAATGAAGATTTGGCAAGACCTGTTTTTGATATTATATGCGATACCTTCAAGCCTCTTTCTTTTATAACTTGCTTTATCTTGTTGTTCATACTTTCACCTCCCTGTGCATTAATATTACCACTTTACCGAACCTAAAGTAAATTTGATAATTACCTAAAAACCGAACGTATAAGACCATTAAACCGAACCTAATATTATTATCTGCATATTCCTTAGAAATGCTTCAATTATCATGTTTACTTTACCGAACCATATGTTATAATATATGTATGGTTTACCGTACTGAATGGGGGGATTAAATATGTCACTAGGTGAAACTATAAGAAATGTTAGAAAATCTAAAGGTTTTTCCATTATGAAAGTTAAGGAATTGACAGGTTTGTCTAAATCAACTATTAGCGATTTAGAAAATGATAAGAGTAGTCCAACTGCAGATACTCTTCAAAAAATAGCCATAGCTCTAGAAGTATCAGTTGAAGATTTTTTCAAGGAGGAACCAGTTGCTAAGAATGAACTAACTATTCCTCAAGACTACATAGACAAATATAAGGTTACTACTAGAGATAAAAAACAATATGAAGAGGAAATAAAAAAAGCAAATGAAGCTTTCTTTATGAATGATGAATTAAGCGATGAAGCTAAAAAAGAAATGCTGGATCTAATGTCTGAACTCTTCTGGAAAGCTAAGGCTCTAAATAAAGAAAAAAGAAAAAGTTCTAAAGATAAGTAGGTGATTCTGTGATTAATTACAAAATAAGAGTAAGAAATCTTATAAGAAAATACAACACCTGTAACCCTTATAAATTAGCAACACTATTGAATATTGAGGTTTTAGTAATGAACTTATCTTTAGATATGCCTAAAGGCATTTTTAAAAAAGTATTAGGTACTAAGTTCATTATTATTAATTCAAGCAGAGTCCTAAATGAAGCTGATAAGGACTTTATTTTAGCTCACGAGTTAGGACATGCTATTTTTCATTCTAGTGATAGAGCTTTCTTTCTTCATGACCATACATTCTACCAAAGAGGTAGATTTGAAATTGAAGCTAATAAGTTTGCAGCAGAACTTTTAATTGACGAAAAAGAAATAGATGAAATTACACTAAATGAAATGACTATTACTCAAATCTCATCTTATTTCAATGTTCCTAAAGAATTAGTTGAATATAAGTTCAATAAATTTTTTTAATTTTTAATCGAACATTAGTTTGGTTATAGTGTGTATAAATTTGATAAATTGTATGAATAATATTTAAAAAAGGAGGAACTTGAATGCAAGGAAGTGTAAGAAAAAAAGGTGGTAAATGGTATTATTCTTTTGAAATAGGTAAAGAAGATGGTAAAAGAAAAAGAATTGAAAGAGCTGGAGGTTCAACGAAAAAAGAAGCTCTTGAAGCACTTAGAAATGCTATTCAGGAATTTGAAAATGCAGGAAGTGTCTTAACTGAAAGTAATATTAGTGTAAGTGATTATTTTGATTATTGGTATAAGGAATATGTTGTAACTAACTGTAAGCTAAATACCCAAAGAGCGCATGAACAAATAATACGAAATCATATAAAAAAAGCTCTAGGTAATTATAAATTAAAACAAATAACTTCTGCTAAACTACAAGAATTAATAAACTTAAAGTATAGAAATGGCTTTAGTAAAAACTATTTAAGTAATTTATTAGGAGTATTAAGTAAGGCATTTAAAATGGCTGTAAACCCATATCAGCTTATTAAAGAGAATCCTATGATATATGTATCTATGCCTAAATATGATAACAAAATAAATGATACAGACAATTTAAAAATAATTAGTATATCTGATTATAAAAGAATCTTAGAACGATTTCCTTATGGAAGCAGCTTTAACATTCCTGTGCAAATAGCTTTTAATACTGGCATGAGAGCAGCTGAAGTTTGCGGATTAACATGGGATTGTGTAGATCTAGAAAATAAAATAATTAAAGTCGGGAAAATTTTACTATATAACAAACATGGAGAATGGATTTTTGGTACTCCGAAAACTAATAATAGTATTAGAACTATTAAGATAGGAGATACTCTAGTAGCTCTACTAAGAAAACACCGTACCACCCAAAAAGAAAATAAACTTAAGTATGGCAAATATTATACAGATTCTAATTTTGTTTGTACTAAAGAAAATGGTGAGAATATAAATACATCTACCCTAAAATATCTAAGTAGAATTGTAAACTATGAATTAGGAATAAAGTTTAATTTCCATTCATTTAGACATACTCACGCAACAATGTTGCTTGAGAGTGGAGCAAATATAAAAGATATTCAAGTTCGTTTAGGTCACAGTAGATTATCAACAACTATGGACACTTATGCTCATGTAACTAAGCAAATGCAAGAAAATAGTGTTCAAATTTTCGAGAGTATTTTGAAAGAAAAACTTCCGACATGTTAAAGTTTATGTCGGAAGAATGTAGGAAAAATTAATTTTACTCAATAAAAATTATTGTCTAAACCTCTATATTCCTAGATAGTTTAACTACGCACTCAACGTGTGCTCCCTGAGGGAACATGTCTACTGGCTGTACTTCAACCGTTCTATATCCTTCTCCTTCTAGAATTGCTAAATCTCTTGCAAGAGTGCCAGGATCACAGGATACGTATACTATCCTATCTGGCTGCATTTTTCCTATAGATTCTAAAAGAGATTTTTCGCATCCTTTTCTTGGTGGGTCAACAACCATTACATCTGCTTTTATTCCTTTTTCAATCAGCTCTGGAATAACTTCTTCGGACTTTCCTACTATAAATTCTACATTATCTATATTATTTTCTTTTGCATTAACTCTTGCATCTTCAATAGCCTGCTCTACTATTTCTACACCATATACCTTTTTAGCCTTCTGAGATAAAAATAATGAAATTGTTCCTGCACCGCAGTAAGCATCAAAAACTGTTTCTTTTCCAGTTAGTCCTGCATACTCCATGGCTTTACTATAAAGCACTTCTGTTTGAATAGGATTAACTTGAAAGAAAGATAGTGGAGATATGTTAAATTTAAAGTCTCCAATATAATCACTTATATGATCTTCTCCAAAGAGTGTTATATTTTCTTCTCCTAAAATAACATTAGTTTTTTTATTATTTACATTTTGAATAATGCTTTTTATTCCTTTTATATTTTCTCTTATTAAACTAACAAATTCTTCTTTATGTGATAATTCCTTTGTCCTAGTTACCAGTACAACCATAACTTCATTTGTATTAAAGCCTCTTCTTATCATTATATGTCTTACAGTTCCCTTATGGTTTTTCTCATCATAAGGCTTTATATTGTACTTTTTCATCCACTCTTTAGTTAAGGCTACAACCTTATCGCCAACCTGGTCTTGTATATGACAAGTATTCATATCAATGATTTCATGACTTCTTTGAGCATAAAATCCTATTTTAATTTCCCCATTTTCTTCTCCTACAGGAAGTTGCACTTTATTTCTGTATCTATACGGTTCTTCCATACCAATAGTATCGTGTAGAACTACTCCCTCATCGGTACTTACTACTTGTGAATCTTCGTTAATTTTAAGTTTCCCTACTCTCTCTAAAACATCTTTAACTCTATTTTTTTTAAAATCAAGCTGCCCTTCATAGCTTAGATGCTGTAGTCCACAACCACCACATCTTTTATATATGCTACATACTGGATCTCTTCTATGTTCTGATGTTTCAATAACTTCTATCAGCTTTCCAAACGCAAAGTTCTTGCTTACCTTTATAATTTTAACCTTAACTTTTTCTCCTACTAAAGCTCCCTGAATAAATACAGGAAAGCCTTCCACTTTAGCTACTCCTTCTCCTTCAAAGCCTAGTCCGCTAACTTCTACTATATATTCCTCGTTTTTCTCTACTGGTACAACTCTATTCATCAATTCTTCTACCTCTCTACTTAATATAAATCACTACCAATTAGAGATTTATACTAATATTTATTCTATAAAATTATTATATCCATATAAAAAACTTTCTACTAATATGGCATACATATCTACAATTAATTAATAATTCCTAAGACTACTTGATATAATATAGGTAAAAATATACAAGGAAGCAAATTAGCTACCTTAATTTTTGTAGCTCCTAGCATATTTAATGATAACCCTATAATTAGAAATCCTCCAATTGCCGTCATATTTGTAATAACGGAAGGAATGAGTACTCCTTTTAAAAAGGTTGCCCCTATGGTTATTAATCCCTGATATACTAATACAGACACTCCTGAGAGCATAACCCCTATGCCAAGTGAAGATGCAAATACAATAGAAGTAATTCCATCAAGAATGGACTTTGCAAAAAGAGTATCATGTTTACCTAATAAACCACTGTCTAAGGATCCTACAATTGCCATAGCACCGATACAGAATAAAAGACTTGCGGTTACAAATCCTTTGGCAACTTGTCCACCTGTTTTGTTTAATTTTTTTTCTATGTTAATACCTAATTTTTCAATCTTATCGTCTATATCAATTTTTCCCCCTATTATAGACCCAATTACAGTAGAAATTATTATTACTAATACGTCATTATCTCCTAACTTACTGAATACTCCAATAATGTTTAATGCCCCAATAAATAATACACACAGAGCAAGTCCATCCATTAAAGATTTACTCACCTTCTCACTAAATCCACCCTTTACCAGTAGACCTATTAAGCTTCCAGCTATAATTGCTCCAAAATTAACTACAGTTCCTAACACGAGTTCTGCCCCCCAACTATTTAATTCCCTATTTTTATTAACATAGTTATTATAGTTCTTTTTTTACTAAAAGTAAGTAGTTTTCTAAAATTTGTTCTACTGACATATACTATAATTAAATTTGTATAATTTAATTCAAAAAAAGAGCATCCTTAACAAATAAGGATGCCAAGAATGGAATCAGTTGCTTACAATACATTGAATTAGTTTAACCACTTGTATACAAATTATACCAGTTTTTACTCTAATAATCAAAATATTCTAAGTTAATTATATGTATAATAATAATTATTATACATATAATTGATTAAGTTTTACATATTATTGTATCATACTCTTAAATTAATATCTATAACTTTTATTATTTTCTATATTATATTTGCTCTTCCACTATAAACTACCCCTCTTACAACATCCATTGTAATGAAAAGACCAGTTCTAATTGACTTTGTAGCTCCTCCTGCATTGCAAAGAAGTGGAATTCCTCTTGATAGACACTCTATAGCCATGTGTGATGTAAGCCCACCTTCTTCTGATATAATTCCAGCTACTCTATCTAATACTTCCATATATCCCTTATCTAAATTTTTAACAATTAATATATCATCATTTTCTACTACATTAATTGCTTCTCTAGGATTTTTTACTACTCTTGCATTTCCGAATCCCGGGAAAGAACCAGCTCCTTTTCCTTGAACAAGTACATCTCCAACAACATGAATCTTCATCATATTAGTAGTTCCTGAATAATGAACCGGTATTCCTGCAGCTACTACAACTAAATCTCCATTTTTAACATATCCCACTTCTTTAGCTTTATTTACTGATTCATTTATCATTTCATCTGTAGACTCAAAATGTCTAGAATTTATAGCAAATATACCCCAATTAAGAGCCAGTCTTCTAGCTACCTTTTCATTTGGCGTTACTGCAATAACAGGACACTCTGGTCTATATTTTGAAACCATTCTCGCTGTGTTTCCTGTTTGAGTTGCAGTAATTATAGCTGATACATTAAGCTCTATAGCTGTGGTACAAGTTGCTAGACTTATTGCATTTGCAATATTAGAAAGAGCACTCTCTTTTCTTTTATTTAATGCTGCTAAATAGTCTATTTTCTCTTCAGCAGTTATTGCTATTTTTCCCATAGTCTTTGCAGCCTCTACAGGATATTTACCATTTGCTGATTCTCCACTTAACATTATAGCATCTGTTCCATCAAATATTGCATTAGCAACGTCAGACGCTTCTGCTCTTGTAGGTCTTGGATTTCTCATCATAGAATCAAGCATTTGAGTTGCTGTTATAACAGATTTTCCCGCTTTATTACATTTTTCTATAATCATTTTCTGAGCTATTGGTACTTGTTCTATAGGTATTTCAACTCCCATATCTCCTCTAGCTACCATTATACCGTCAGAGAACTTTATGATTTCATCTATATTGTTAACTCCTTCTTGGTTTTCAATTTTAGAGAATATTTGAATATCTGCTCCGCCATTTTTCTCTAAAACCTTTCTTATAGCTAGAACGTCTGCTGCTTTTCTTATAAAAGATGCCGCAACTAATTCAACTTCTTGTTCACATCCAAAAATTAAATCTGATTCATCCTTTTCAGTTAATGCTGGTAAGTTTATCTTAACGTTTGGTACATTAACACCTTTTTTACTTGATACTACTCCACTATTAGCAACCTTGCAGTGAATTTTATTTCCTTCTACCTCTTCCACAATAAGTCCTACTAATCCATCATCTATTAAAATAGAATTTCCTGGATTTACATCTTCATGCAACTTATCATATGTTATAGAACATTTGGTTTCATCTCCAATTATGTCTTCACCACAGATAATAGTAAATTTATTACCCTCTTTTAACTCTACCTTATCTACAAAGTCCTTGGTTCTTATTTCAGGTCCTTTAGTATCTAACATTATCGCAATAGGTTTATTGAGTTGTGTTCTTAACTTCTTTATTAACTTAATTCTATTTCCGTGTTCTTCATGAGTTCCGTGAGAAAAATTTAATCTTGCTGCATTCATGCCAGCTTTAATTAACTCTGTCAGTATCTCTTCACTGTCACTTGTCGGTCCAATTGTAAATACCATTTTTGTTTTTTGCATAGATTATTTCTCCTTCACACCTTATCTTAATATGATAATATATTTGCTACCTTACATAATTCCTCATCAAATTTACTTGTCATTGAAAGCGCTTCTTCTATATCATAATCTATTAGCTTATTTCCGCTTACTCCAACAACTCTTGCAGATTTACCCTCTAATAATAGTTCAACTGCTCTTGCTCCAAGTCTTGATGCAAGTATTCTATCAGCAGCTGTAGGGCTTCCACCTCTTTGTATATGTCCTAGAACTGTAGCTCTTGTATCTATTCCCGTTGTCTCCTGAACTATCTTAGCCAGTTCACCAGCGGCACCTACTCCTTCTGATAAGATTACTAAATTATGAAGTTTTCCTCTTAATTTACCTTCCAAAATAGTTCTACAAAGTCTATCAACATTAAATTCCTTTTCTGGTACTATTATACTTTCCGCACCACCTGCAACTCCAGCGTATAAAGCTAAGTCTCCGCAATCTCTTCCCATTACTTCTACTATACTAACTCTCTCATGAGAAGAAGAAGTATCTCTAAGTTTATTTATGGCATCTAGTACAGTATTTAATGCTGTATCAAAACCTATTGTAAAATCTGTATAGGCTAAATCATTATCTATAGTTCCCGGAAGTCCTATAGTACATATTCCCATTTTAGCTAATTCCCTAGCTCCTTTAAATGAACCATCTCCACCTATAACTACTAGTCCATCAATTCCAAAGGCTCTTAAAATATTTACTGCCTTTTTTCTTCCTTCCTCTGTCATAAATTCTTTGCTACGGGCAGTCCTTAAAATCGTCCCACCTCTTTGAATAATGTCAGCCACACTATGTCGTTCCATTTCAAATATCTCACCATTTATAAGTCCACTATATCCTCTTTGAATTCCCATAACTCTAAGTTTATTCTCTACACCTGTTCTTACTACAGCCCTTATGGCAGCATTCATTCCTGGAGCATCTCCACCACTAGTTAAAACTGCGATCGTCTTCATTTTATTACCTCCTGAGTTTATGGGACTAATATCATCCCACTAAACCAAAAACTTAATATTCTAACATTATTAATAACTTTACGGATAGTATATCATCTTCTTAAAAAAATTTCATGAAAATCTTTAATAAAAATGAAAAAAATTACATTGACTTTATTATTAGTATTTATATATTTATATTGTGGTTCCCTTAAAAATAAATATACTATCATTTATTTATTTTTAAAATTATAAAAGACTAGATAACGCTCTAGTCTTTTATAATAACTTTATATTCTGTTCACCATACTTTTCTCTTAAGAAATTTAGTAGGCTTTCTTCTTCGTTTACCCAGTACTCTCTAGCTAGTAAATATTTCTTTCTTTCTTCTTTAGTACATAAATAAATAGGAATACCTCCACTATTTTGAGAACAAATTGTTTTTAGTTCATTCCTAGCTACTTTTACCTCTTCATTGCTTTGAACTTGTATATATAGCTTTTTATTTGTGAATTTTATAAGCTTCTCAACTGCATCACACAGTACTTTCGGCTGCTCATCTTCACGCTTTGTAACTCTTCCTTTTATTAATACAATTTCATCTTCATTTATTTTATCTCTAAAGGTTTCTAGCACCTTTGGGAATACAACAACCTCTATTGTACTATAAAGATCTTCTAGCTTTATAAAAGCCATCATATTATTGGTTTTCGTGATCTTTCTAGTAACCTCGGTTATTAATCCTCCAAGGATAACTCTATCTCCATCTTTTACTTTTGCATTTTCCTCTTCTACAAGCTTTGCAGCTTCATCTATTAATTCTTCATCTATAGATGCATCATCCATAATATCTGTGGTTTTTACAGAAGTCTGATTTCTTAACGCTTCTTCGTAATCTTCTAAGGGGTGTCCAGTTAAATATACTCCTGTCATTTCTTTTTCCATAGCAAGCTTATATTTTTTATCAAACTCTTTTATATATGGATACTTTATTTCTGTCTCCTTAAATTCTTCAGTAAGGGTAGAAAATAAGCTTACTTGACCGTCTATATTTTTCTTTCTTTCATTAGAAACTGAATCTATTACCTTTTCATATACGGCTAATAACTGTGATCTATATACTCCAAAGCAATCAAATACTCCAGCCTTAATTAAACTCTCTACCATTCTTTTATTAATAGCACTAGAATCTACCTTGTTGCAAAAGTCTACAAGGGTCGTAAAATTACCCTTCTTCTCTCTTGCTTTTGCCATATTATCTACAAGATTTTCTCCTACATTTTTTATAGCTGAAAGGCCAAAACGTATCTTTCCATCCTTTACAGTAAATTTTCCAAAACTCTCATTAATATTAGGTGGTATTACTTCTATATTCATTTCCTTTGCCGCTCTAACATAAGTTGCCACCTTGTCACTGTTACCTCTTACACTGTTTAACATAGCTGCCATAAACTCTGTTGGATAATAGTGTACTAAATAAGCTGTATAATATGCTACTACTGCATAAGCCGCCGCATGGGATTTGTTAAATGCATAGCTAGCAAAATCCATCATCTGATCAAATATCTTATTTGCGGCTTCTTCACTTATTCCATTTCTTAAACAACCTGGTACTTCTACTTCTCCATTTTCATTTACAATTCCATAAATGAAGTTCTTTCTTTCTTCTTCCATAACCTTGTGCTTTTTCTTTGACATAGCACGGCGAACAAGGTCACTTCTACCCATAGAGTATCCTGCTAGGTCTCTAACAATCTGCATAACCTGTTCTTGGTAAACCATTACTCCATAGGTAACATTTAACACATGTTCAAGCTCTGGTGTTTCATACTGAACTTCCTCTGGATTGTTCTTATTTCTAATATATCTAGGAATTTCAGCCATAGGACCTGGTCTATAAAGACTTATTCCCGCTATGATATCTTCAAAACCTTCAGGTTTAAGTTCCTTCATAAAGCTAGTCATTCCTGCAGATTCAAGTTGGAATACTCCTACGGTCTTTCCTTTACCAATCATTTTATATACACTTTCATCATCAAAACTCAGTTTATCTAAATCAATTACAGTTCCAGTGTTTTCTTTAACAAGCTCAATAGCATCTCTAATTACCGTAAGAGTTCTTAGCCCTAAAAAATCCATTTTTAGGAGTCCAAGCTCTTCAAGTGTACCCATAGTAAACTGAGTTACTATTGCTTCTTCATTCTTTGCTAGGGGTAAGTAGTTAACTAATGGCTGTGATGCTATAACTACTCCCGCTGCATGAGTTGAAGTATGCCTTGGAAGTCCTTCTAAGTCCCTGGCAACATTGATTAGATCTTTAACTCTCTCATCAGTATCATAAAGAGCTTTCAACTCTGTATTCATATCCAATGCTTTATCTATGGTTATTCCAAGGACTGTAGGAATCATTTTGGCTATTCTATCTACTTCTGCATAGGAATAGTTCATAGCTCTACCTACATCTCTAATACAGGCTCTTGCTGCCATAGTTCCAAAGGTTATTATTTGCGATACATTTTCTACTCCGTATTTCTCAACAACGTAGTCTATAACCTCTTGTCGTCTTTCGTAACAGAAGTCAGAGTCAATCTATTCTACCCTCTCTTTCGAGATACTTTAACACTATCATTTTATATAGTGGGTATAGACTATATCTTCACCTACCGACCTTTACGGTTTAGGCTGCCCCGCTTCGAAATAATATACAATATTATTCCTACGTGCCCACGCACTAGTCGTTGAACCTTCTTCTCATCAAAGCTTGGCTGCATGGTTTCCCAGTAGAGTCTGACTTTCTCAAATCCCTGTAATTTTTATGGTCATGCCACCATCACGTTTAGATTTCTCAATCTTGCGTTGTGGTTTACAGGGCTCTCAGGGTTTTCCAGCAATTCAGGGCTCTTTAAGTACAATATTTCTACTGTACACGACTAAAAAAATTGTTATAACAATTTTTTAATCTGGCATGGAAATTCTTTCTGGATTTAAGAACATTAATTATTATCCACAGGCTCTTTATCCTGCGTTCTGGAGGTTTCCCTCATTTTCATCAGTTGGTCAATTCCAACTCAGATTGGACTATATCATCTCAATAAACTTAGAATGTTTTCTATCTAAATAATAATCGGCATCTGAATAGATTAGGTTATAAAACTTATTTACAGAATCACTTTTATATATTTTTACATACCAGCATCTATGATCAGATCGACTATCCTTAACAATATTTGAATCAATATTAAATGAATCTAAAATTAATCTCAATTCTTCAGCAAAAACTTTACTACCTGTAGTAAAACTAACATTTTTATATACATAGTATTTTTTAATCCCATTATAGTAGGTTGAAGTTTTATTCTTATATACACTTCCATCGCCATCAAAGTATCCTCTAATAAAATGTCCTAATAAATTTCGGGGTAACTTAGGCATAATTACTATTGATGATTTTCTTTCCGTAATTCCTATATTCAATAAGTATTTAATATCTGTCGGATTCGTACTTATAACACTGTAAGTATAATTTCGTCCTTTAGGATGTTTATACTTATATACTTTTTTATTTGGAGTCATAATTTTATTGAGTTTCTCTATTAACTCCTTTTCATTCATTGATATAGTTATTCGGTTTCTCTTAGTATGAGCGTCATAGCTAAGACATCCATCAGAATAAATTAAGCCTAGTATATACGCAGACACTTTATTAAGTTTAGTTTCAAAAATACTATTATCTTCAATCTTCCTAGCTGAAGCATTAAAACTATTAGAACAACTTTTAGAGCAAAATCTTTGATTTCGCTTTTTAGTTTCAAATTCTTTATTGCATTTAATACATCTTCCACAAAACATTCTCTAATCCACCCTAATATATTTTATTACTTATTATTTGTAATAACTTTATATATATTCTATGGTGTCAGTGTATCAAGCCGGGCACTCGTGGAGTGGATTATCATTTAGCTACTCACCACTCTAGTCTCTGAACCTTTCTGGTACTTTTATGCTATTCCCAGACTTGGCTGCTGATTGGCATGCTGCATATGCAGTTTAGCTTTCCAGCAATTCACCCAGTTTAACCAGCGCGTCTTTTCACGCTCAAAAAGTAAATTATACTTAATAGGATCAATCTTTGTAATTCCCAAGGTATAGGCAACTATTGACCCCGCGGCAGAACCCCTACCTGGTCCCGTCATTATGCCTTTTTCTGCAGAAAATCTAAAGAAATCCCAGGTAATTAGAAAGTAATCAACGTATCCCATTTGTTTAATAATGTTTAACTCATACTCTAATCTTTCTTTAATTTCCGAGTTAATATCTTCATATCTTTCATCAAGCCCTTTGTAGCATAACTCTTTCATATATTCAAAATGGTCTACTCCCTCATCTAAGGGGAAGTTAGGCAACTTTGATTCATTGAATATGTAATCAAAATTACACTGTTCTGCAATTTTAACTGTATTTTCTAATGCCTCTGGAACATAGGAAAATATATTATACATCTCCTCTGGAGACCTTAGATAAAATTGCTCTGGCTCATATCTCATTCTATTTTCATCATCTAGATTCTTTCCTGTCTGAATGCACAATAGAATATCATGAGACCTAGTATCTTCTTTTTTAATATAGTGAACATCGTTGGTGGCAACAAGAGGTATCTCTACTTCTCTTGAAAGTTCTACTATCATATCGTTAACCCTAAGCTGCTCATCCATTCCGTGATATTGTAACTCCAAGTAAAATCCTTCTTTAAATGTTTCCTTATAAAATAGTGCAGCTTCCTTAGCCTTTTCTCTGTTGCCATTTAATAGATTATTAGTAACTTCTCCAGCAAGACAGGCCCCTAAGGCTATTAACCCTTCACTGTGAGCTTTTAAATAATCATGGTCAACTCTAGGCTTATAATAAAAACCATCAATAGACGCCTTAGATACTATTTTCATAAGATTTTTATATCCTACTTCATTTTTAACGAGGAGAACTAAATGATGGGTTTTATTTTCCATATCATTTCTTTTTATATCCATGGACTTTGATGCTACATATATTTCACATCCTATAATAGGCTTAATACCTTCTTCTTTTGCTTTCTTATAAAAGTCTACACATCCAAACATAGCTCCATGGTCAGTTATAGCTAAACTCTTCATGCCCAGCTCTTTAGCCCTTGTAATGAGTTTACTTATTTTACCCGAGCCATCTAAAAGACTATATTCCGTATGAGTATGAAGGTGAACAAATTCTGTCAATTACTCTCCTCCTTTCCAGTATTTTGAGAGTTTATTACTCCTTTATATATAGCAAGCTTCAACTCACAATTTTAATTATTTCTTTTATATTATACAGTAAAAAACCTTTGAATTGTAAATTTAAAGTTAGTATACAAAGAAATTTTCATAATACTTTTTATCCATTCCCTCTTATAATCAATGCTTTTTTATAGAGGTAATAATAGCTATAATTTGGTGAACATAAGTAAAAAGATATGATCTTTTTATTCTATCATTCTGTTATAAATAATTTTTTCATCTCTTTTGGAATCTTTACTATATCTTCAACTTCATACTCACCTTTCTCTTGTCTATAATTAAGTCTTACTAAAAGCATTTCACCGTTGCTGTACTCAATAACTTCATAGTGGGTATTTAAACTAGCTTCAGTAGATAGATCATTAAGTTCCTTTAGCATATCTTTGGAAGCCACATCTTTTCTTTTTTCACTAAAAAGTTTATTAAATCTCTCATAGTTATTTCCATCAATTGACACACCCAGCATCGCTATAGTATTTGTTGGTGTATCTGGTTTCATTGTATTGCCATCACAAGCTACAAAAAGTGGAAATATGAGTGCAAAAGCAATTAATAACAAAGCATTTCTTTTCATCTTTTATCCCCCTATTAAACTATAAATAAAACTAATATTTTGATGTTATATTACTTCATAAGAATTCAAAGTCTTATTTTAAAATTTCATCAGGTACAATCACAACTTCATCATCTGCAAATTGTATAATAACTTTAACTTGTATAATTTTTCTTTTATTTGATTCCTCCTCAGTTAGACCTGTACGTTTCCTTATCTTTTCTATAAAAATCTTTTCTTCATCACTTAATTCCTTTTCATCTTTTGCTAATTTGTATCCATATATAAATTTTGTACCCTCATAAATTGGGGATGGCAGCACCCCATATGGCTTAATTTTAATTATTTTATTAGTGCCTTCTGCTGTTTCTTCAGTAAGATATTCTGTTTTCATATTTAATTCTTTACCATTAATGAGATTAAAATCTATTCGCAATTCTCCATTTACTACACTTTGTTTAAGTTCCATATCTTTTTTCTTTACGGGTGAACCTATAACAAATAAGTAAGTTAGTATAGAAAAAATACATAATATGACTGCTATACTAATTCTAAGCTTTTTAGCACCTTTTGCTTTTATTTTCTTCAAATAATTGATTTCTCTATTTTCAGATTCTAAATCAATCCTTTCCATTGGACATTTCATTTCTTCAAGAAGCTTATTACATTCCACACATCCTTGTAGATGTTCCTTTATTTCAATAGCTGTTTCTTCGCTAGTTAGCTCATCAATATAGATTGGTAGTAAGTCTCTTACAATATTACAATTTAACATCCTATTTCACCCCTTTTACGATTTTTTGTTTAGCTCGATAGAAAGTTACTCTTGCCCACGTTTCATCTTTGCCAAAAAATTGCCCTATTTCACGGAAATTAAATTCACCTGATAAACGCAAATACATTACTTCCCTCATAGGCTGGTCTAATAAATGAATAGCTGTATATAACCGTAGCTTGTCTTCATAGAAAATTGCATTTTCTTCAGGTGAAATATTAGATGAAGGCAAATTTTCACTAATAGCTACAGCCTGAGATTTCTTTCTTTTTTCAAGTTCTTGATACCATATATGTTTAGCAATTTGGCAAAGCCATACTGAAACTTTGCAGGAACCATTATATGTATCGAGGGAATATAGGGCACGATAAAAGGTTTCTTGTGTCAATTCCTCTGCTAAATCTACGTCACGAGAAAGGCTAACCAAATACTTGAAAACACTTTTAGCGTGTTCTTTATATATTAGATCCATGTCTTGCAAATTCTCACCTCCACGAGTATATATCCATAAAAGCTATCTTTCGTTACAATAAAAACAAATATTTTTATAAATTTTCACACTTACACCTTATTTATGATAATAAGCATTGAAGATAATTAATTTAAGTTAATTATTTTCTAATCTAATTTTAATCTTTCACTAAGCTTACTCTAATCTTCCTATCTTATCATAATAGCATAAGATAAATTAAATTAATGGAGGAGATACAATGTCAATAAAGTTAGAACAAATAGATTTATTAAGAGAAAGAACTGGGGTTAGTTATAATGAGGCTAAAGAGGCTTTAGAAAAATCTAATAATGATTTAGTAGAAGCCCTTGTTTATTTAGAAAAGACTCATAATTTAAAAACACATAAAAAATTAGATTGTGATAATGATTTTACTTCTAAATGCAAAACTGCTATTAAAAAAGGAAATAATACAAGATTTATAATAAAGAAAAAAGATAATGTAGTAATAAATGTTCCTGCTACTTTAGCAGGTATAACTACAGTTGTAGCCTTCCCTTTTGCTATAACAGGATTAATTTTAGCTATAGTGACTAATCATAAGATTAGAATCGAGAAGTATAATGGTGAAAATATCGAAGTTGAAGAAGTTTTAAATAAAGTTTCTACTGCTGTAAATAATGCAACTAGCAACCTTAATAAATAGAGAAAACTAAATCTTCCCCCCGAATAACCTGCATAGTTTATGTAGGTTATTTATTTATAACTATAGATACTATATAATTTAATTGTAGCGAGTTCTTAAGTGGAAAGAGGAGTATGACTATGAAAAAAATCTTAATAATTGAGGATGAGGCTAAAATCTCAAGATTTATAGAACTAGAACTTAAATATGAAGGTTATTCTGTAGATCAGTCTTACGATGGCCGTGATGGATTAGATAAGGCTCTTAAAGGAGACTTTGATCTAATTATTTTAGACGTAATGCTTCCTTCCCTTAATGGTATGGAAGTACTCCGAAGGCTTAGACAAAGTACAGAAGTTCCAATTATTATGTTAACTGCAAAAGATCAGATAACAGATAAGGTTATGGGTCTTGATATAGGCGCTGATGATTACATGACTAAACCTTTTGCCATTGAAGAGCTTTTGGCTAGAATACGAGTTGCCCTAAAAAGACATAGTAGTGATACCCCAAAAACTACTACCATCTTAAAAATAGGTGAATTAGAGCTTGATCTTGAAAAATACACTGTGTGCTTTAATGAAGAAATTATTGAATTAACAAAGAGAGAATTTGACCTCTTAAAATACCTAATAGAAAACAAAAGCATTGTACTTACTCGGGATAAAATTTTAGAAAAAGTGTGGGGATATGATTATTTAGGAGATACAAATATTGTAGATGTATATATACGTTATTTAAGAACTAAGATTGATGAAAAATATAATAAAAAGTTTATTCATACAATCCGTGGAGTGGGGTATCAATTAAAATATGATTAGATTATTAAAGCTAATCCCTAAACTAATTTTTAAAACTTTTACCCTTACCTTATTCATATTAAAAAAAGTTATAGGTTTTTTACCTTCTTTAATAGGTAATATTTTCAAAAGTATAGGTAAAAGATTACGCTTTTCTATAACTTTTAAAATAACTGTAATATATGTTCTAATTTTTTCTGTATTTATATTTCTATTGAGTACTGGAATTTTGTTTGGCTTTCGTCACTTTTTATTAAATGAAGTAAGCAATAATATTGAAAAAAATAATCAAGTAATCTCAACTTATATTAAGGAAAAGTCAGAGCTCCCTAAAAACATTGTCAATGAAATCGCTAGAATTGATGGTATGTATGTTACTATTTTTAGTAGTAATAAGAAAATTCTCCATAGTACAGATGAGCAGAATATTTATAAGAAATTTTACACTAATATAGACTTTTTAGATATTCTAAAAAGCACTAATGGTGATTTAATGATAAAAAATAGTAGGTTAGACCACAATGAAATCTACTATATACAAATATATAAAGACTTAATTACAGAGAACTTTTATATAATTACTCTAACCAATATCTTAATTGCTGTAAATGTAGTGTCTTTATTTATAATTACATTAATTATATCTAAGGCTAGTAGAAAAATGTTATCTCCTATTGCAGAAATGACTGAGACAGTAAAAACTATATCTGTTGAAGCACTAGATACTAGATTAAATGTTACCGGGTCTAAGGATGAATTAAAAGAACTTGCTGAAACCTTTAATACCATGATTGACGGAATAGAACAAGCCTATGAGCAGCAAAATCAGTTCGTATCTGATGCCTCCCATGAGCTTAGAACTCCTATTTCTGTAATTCAAGGATATGCTAATTTGTTAGACAGATGGGGAAAAGATGATAAAGTAGTACTTGATGAGTCTATAACTGCTATTAAAAGCGAATCGGAAAATATGAAGAACTTGATTGAGAATCTTTTATTCCTAGCAAGAGGAGATAAGGAACTACAAAAACTAGAAAAAGAAAAATTCCATATAAATGAACTAATTGAGGAAATAGTTAAAGAAACTAAGATGATAGCTACAAATCATAATATTTTGTGTGAGAATAATGATAAGCTATTACTTTTAGCAGATAAGAAAATGTTAAAAGAAGCTCTTAGAATTTTTATAGATAACAGTGTTAAATTCACACCCGAAAATGGAACTATAAAATTAAGCTCATACAATAGAATAAGCTATTTAGAAATCATAATAGAAGATACTGGTATAGGCATTGATAAAGATGATCTTCCCCATATATTTAATAGATTTTATAGAGCCGACAAATCTAGAACAAAAAATAGTGGTGGAACTGGTTTAGGTTTATCTATTGCAAAGTTAATTATAGGTAAACATAATGGAAAAATCACATTATCAAGCCAGCTTCAAAAGGGTACAAAAATATCTATATTCTTACCTGTTAATTAAAAATAAATTAATTAAGGAGAAAAGCTTTGTAAGCTTTTCTCCTTTTGTTTTTGCACTACTTATTAATTTTGTTCATTTATCTTTCCTATAACTTCCTTCTCTTCAATAATCTTTTCCTCACTTACAGCTTTAGTTTGAGTAAACTGAAGGTTATCAAAGCTTATAAGGTCTATACTAGAATTAGGATTCTTATTGTAGGTAATCTCTACTGAATCCCCCTCCCTAGTTAAAGGGAGTTCGTTTGACATATTTAAAGAAGTTATAAATATCTTGTCTTGTTTTTCCTTTAAAATTATATAATAATAGGTTGTATCTTCAACAAAAGAAGATGCAATTCTTAGAACTGTTCCTTTTTCGGTAATCTTTTCCCCACTTTTCTCTAAACCTTGCCAGTTTCCTTTGTCTTTAAGATAATTTATATAATTAGACTTAGTTTTACTTAAAGACTCTCCAGTTCCTACTGTGCTATAATCTTTAACACTAACCATAGCATATAGCTTAATTAATCCCTTCTTATCCTTTAATGACATAAAATAAGTTGCTTCATTTTCAAGATTAATTAATATTGGGAAAGTAGCTGTATACCCTAAATTCTGAACCTTACCTTCTGCCGAAGCCATTGCAGCTATTTCATGACTACCTGAAACCTTATAGAAGTTTGTTTCTTTAGTCCTTGTATTAACTAACACAAACCCTACAGTTGATTCATCATTCCCTGATGAAGTTAATCCTGAGTAATAATAACAATTTCCATCATTATAAATTATATTATATCCCTCTGTAGTTTTTAATTTATCCTTGTCAGATGGATTCCACCAACCATGAACATACTGACCCCAATCGTTTAGTTGATTAATTGCAAAGTTTGCTGGAATTACTCTATCTACCCAACTTGGTATATCCTTCATATCATACCCTTTAACTTCACCTGTCTCAGCATCTACTATAACAACCCCATTTACTTTCGAACCACTTACACCAATAGAGTTTTCATATTTTGTAACTACCCAGTAAGGCTTTCCTGAATCATCTAGTTCAAATGAAAAATCAGTTAGTCCAACATTTTGAAAGCCTGATGTGTATATTTTTCTACGCAAATCATCTCCAAAAAAGCCTTGAGGTTGATATTTTATCTTAACTTTCTTGTCATCAATTGTTTGCACTAGTTTTATATCTTGAGGATTAGTAGAGCTTATTTGAATATACCCCGGAGTACCCTCTCTATTTGAAAACCATTTAAACATTCCTGAATGAACTAGTGGTGCCACCCAGTATAGTTGTCCATTAACATTTATCTGAGTAAATTCTGATAATTCAACTTGGCTACCTAATGCTACTTGTTCTCCTAGCTTCTTTTCCCCAAGGTTTTGAGCAAGATCTTTATCTACCACTGGAAGCTTAGTTAAATCTATAGGAGATATTTCAGAAGAAAATTCTTTTTCCTTTACCTCACCAATCATAGTTCTATATTTACCTGAATTAAAAATACCAAGAGTAGATCCTATTTGGAATACTAACAAAATAAAAGTAATTACAGGTATCCAAATTACCTTTTTAATCTGAAACTTATAAACAAGTAAAGTTGCCATAATTAAAAGTGCTATTACTTGAATTACTATTAAAGTACTTATAAAGTTTAAAGATAGCACTGGCATTGTAATATATCCTAAAATCAATGTGACTATAACTAGTATTACGGTTATAGCTATAGCTACAGTCTTTTTACTTGATACCTTCGATTTATTTATTGTTTTTCCTTTATTCATAATTTCCCCCAATATTAAAGACCTTATTATATCTTATACTATACCATATTATAAGATATAAAACTATTGGGACTTTATGCCTAAGAAAGCCCTGTATTCAACCGAATACAGGGCTTTTTATTATATTTGTGCTAAAGCATTTTCAATATCATTAATTAAATCATCTATTCCTTCAATTCCAACGGAAACTCTTATAAGTTCTGGATTAACTCCAGCTTGTCTTTGGCTTTCTTCATCTAATTGTTGATGTGTTGTAGATGCTGGATGTATTACAAGAGATTTAGCATCTCCTACATTTGCAAGGAGTGAGAAAATTTCTAATGAATTTATAAATTTCACACCGCTTTCTAATCCACCCTTTACTCCGAAAGTAAATATAGCTCCAGCTCCTTTTGGAAGATACTTCTCTGCAAGAGTTTTATATTTGCTATCAGCTAAACCTGGGTAGTTTACCCACTCAACTTTAGGGTGATTACTTAAATATTCTGCAAGCTTTTTAGCATTCTCTACATGTCTTTCTACTCTAAGCGATAATGTTTCAAGACCTATTAATAATTGGAAAGAGTTAAATGGAGATATACATGCTCCTGTATCTCTTAATAATGCAGTTCTAAGTCTTAAGATATAAGCTGCTTCTTTAAAAGCTTCATAGTAAGAAAGTCCGTTATAGCTCTTATCCGGTTCAACAAGTTTTGGGAACTTACCATTATTCCAATCAAACTTTCCTGAGTCTACTACTATTCCCCCTATAGATGTACCATGACCTCCTATATACTTTGTAGCTGAATGTACTACAATATCTGCTCCAAATTCAAATGGTCTGCAAAGGTATGGAGTTGCAAAAGTATTATCTATAATTAGCGGAACTCCATTTTTATGAGCAACGTCTGCTATGGCTTCTATATCACATATATTAATTCCTGGATTTCCTATTGTTTCTATAAATACTGCTTTAGTTTTTTCTGTTATAGCCTTTTGAAAATTTTCTACATTTTCTGGATCTACAAAGTTAACCTTAATTCCAAAGTTAGGTAAAGTATTTTCAAATAAAGAATAAGTACCACCATATATTGTAGATGCTGCTACAATTTCATCTCCGCTACCAGCAATATTTAAGATAGCATATGTTATAGCTGCCATTCCTGATGCCGTTGCAACTGCTCCAACTCCACCTTCTAGTAAAGTAACTCTCTTCTCAAAAACATCTGTAGTTGGATTCATGATACGCGTATAAATATTTCCAAACTTCTTTAAACCAAATAAATCAGCTGCATCTTGTGTATCTTCAAATACATAAGAAGTTGTTTGATATAGTGGTACAGCTCTTGATTTTGTTACAGCATCTATTTCTTGCCCACCGTGTAATTGAATTGTTTCAAAAGATAATTGTTTTGTCATTTTTAATTGCCCCCTTAGTAATTTCGTTACAGAAACTCCTTGTCTATTTTGCCCCGATAAAATAAAAAAATCTTTCTGTAGATAAGCTACAAAAAGATTTTAATCTCTCAGTTCCTTATCTTCCAGGTATAAATACCTGCTGGATTTAGCACCTTAAAACATTGCTGTTTAGGTTGCCGGACGTCATCGGGCCAGTCCCTCGGTCACTCTTGATAAGAAGTTCCGTATTTAATTTATTTAATAATAACAAGCTTTTCATAGTTTGTCAATAAGTTTTATAATAATTGTATTCCTGATTCTTCACACTCTTTTATAATGTCTTCTGACCATATAGAAGATTGAACTTCACCTATATGAGCTTTTCTTAAGAAAAACATACATATTCTTGATTGACCAATTCCCCCACCCATTGTTAAAGGAAGTTTATCCTCTACAAGCATTTTGTGGAATTCTAATTCTATTCTTTCCATACAACCTTCTTTTTCTAATTGAGATACTAATGATTCTTTATCTACTCTAATACCCATAGAAGAAAGCTCAAAAGCGCACTCTAAAAGAGGATTCCAAAATACAATATCTCCATTTAATTGCCAATCATCATAATCTGGTGCTCTTCCATCATGTTTTTCGCCTGATGCTAATTTATCTCCTATTTTCATTATAAAGACTGCACCTTTATCTTCTGCTATTTTATTTTCTCTTTCTTTAGCAATTAAACCAGGATACATATCTTCTAACTCTTGAGTAGTTATAAATGTAATCTTTTCTGGTAATATTTTATCTATCTCAGGATATTTGCTATTGATAAATTCTTCAGTAGCTTTGAACACTTCATATATCCCTTCTACTGTACCTTTTAGTTTATCAATAGTTCTGTCTTCTTTGCTTATAACCTTTTCCCAATCCCATTGGTCTACATACATAGAATGAAGGTTATCTAACTCTTCATCTCTTCTTATAGCATTCATGTCTGTATAAAGGCCTTCTCCTGAAGTAAAACCATATCTATATAATGCCATTCTCTTCCATTTAGCTAATGAATGTACTATTTGTATTTCTTCATCTTTAATATCTAATGCATCAAAACCTACTGGTCTTTCTACTCCATTTAAATTGTCATTAAGTCCTGTAGATGCCTTTACAAATAAAGGTGCTGATACTCTAGTTAAATTTAATTTATATGCAAGCTCTCTTTCAAAATAATCTTTAAGCTTTTTTATTGCTATTTCTGTTTTTCTTAAATCTAAGCTTGAATGATAAGCTTTAGGAATTATAACCTTTTTAACAGTTTCCATATTTCCTGCCCCCAAATCCCAATATTTTAAATATCTAATTCATTAAAAATTATAACCTCTTTATTGTAGTTTTTCAATATATTTTACGTTATTTTATCAAGATATTAATATTAAAGCCTCAAATTTTATAATCAATAAATTTCTAGTAAATAAGAGTGGTTTTTTTATGAATTCAAAAAAATTCCCTTATAATTATTCAACTATAGTATACTTAACATAGTAAATAAGTTATGAGAAGGTGTTAATTTGAAATCTAATAACAGAACTACTAAACTTGTATCTTTATCTTTTATTTTAGTATTTACAATAAATATTTTTTTTATGAATACTTCCACTAAAGCCCAGCCTGTAAATGTAGAAATTCCAAGCATAGAGAATAAGGAAATTCTTGAAAAACAATTTATAAATCCTAGTAATACAAAGGAAAAATCACGTTTGTATTACCTTAAGGATATCGATTCTAAAACTCCTGTTATCTTTTTTTGTCATGGGTATGGTGGGTCAGATCCTAATTTATATAAAAATTTAATCAATCATATCGTAAGCCAAGGCTATATAGTTGTTTATATACCTTATCCTATTATTCCTTTACCTATTAATAAAACAGTAATAGAAGAAAAATATACTATATTATGGGATGGTATTGAAGAATCAGTAAAATCATATGGAGATTTAATGGATCTAACAAAGATAGGATTTGTTGGGCACTCCTTTGGTGCCGGCGCACTCCCTGCACTTACTTATAAAGCTATAGAGAGTAATAACTGGGGTACATCTGGCGCTTTTATGTATATGTTGGCTCCTTGGTATTCTTATCAAATAACTCAAGAGCAATTAAGTAACTTTCCAAAACAGACTAAACTAATAATGGAAGTTTTCAACGATGATGTTACTAATGATCACAGAATGGCAAAAGATATATTTGAAAATATTAGTATACCAAATAGTGAGAAGGACTTTATTAATCTGTATAGTTCTTATAACTCTAATCTAGTGGCACTAGCAAGTCACGGGGTTCCTCTTAACAATGACTATGAACCAGATATGTATAAAGCCTTAGATAAATATGGCATTTATAATCTCTTCGATGGATTAGCTATGTACAGCTTTAATAAAGATTTAGAAAGTAAGAAAATAGCTTTAGGGAATGGTAGTAAAAATCAAATATACATGGGCACATGGGCTGATGGAAAAAAATATAGAGATCTCCAGGTTACAGATTTCCCAGTGCTAACCAAATCACAATCTTTCTATACGTATAGCTGGGATAATTTTCTAAATACTAGAAGAAATGAAAGTTATTTCACCGATGAGAGTGATGGCTTTATATATATAAATAAAGAATCTGTAAGCACCAACAAGGAATGGAAAATAAATTTTAATTCTGAAATCGATGCTACCTATTTAGATGATACTAGTATAAACCTCTATAATAGCGCCGGAAAACCTGTTCTGTTTAATATGATTACTACTGACAACAATACATCAATTAAAATCATTCCACTACAGCCTTACGATTATGGAGAGACCTATTCCCTTTATATTAATAAAGGTATGTTCTCCTCTAAAGGTGCTTATCTAAATAAAAGCTATATTCTCACCTTTACAGTTAGATAATTCATATAACAATAGTAAAAAAGGTACCTTTGAGTTAACTCTTTACTCTCGGTACCTTTCTTTTGAACTTAATTATAGGTTTCTGATTTTATCTCAATATACTAGCAGAAAGCATAGCTTTTGCTATTAATTTCTTTTTATTATACATATTCATCTCAACCTTACAAAAGTTTCTTCCTATATCAATAATCTGTGCATCTATATGTATTATACTATCCATTTGTATCGGTTCTATAAAGTATGTAGAAATACTATCTACTCTTATATTTTCATTACTTTTCCGCCTCAATGTTGCTATACCTATTGTAGAAAGTAACATATTTAGCGAACTCCAAGACGCTGTACCCATATGGTCTAGCATTTCAAGTTTTATCTTACCTGTAAACCTTATTAAATCTTCTTGAACCTCTTGTTCAAAGCTTTTAAGAATTATATCTTCTAAAGTCTCCCCTACTTGAGGTTGTCTTGCTATATAATGGAGAGCTTTTATTACATCATCTCTTCCTACAATTCCTACAAGCTTTTTTCTTCTAACTACAGGACAAATCTCTATACCTTCCCATCCCATAATATGTGCTGCATAAGAAACTGTAGTTTTCTCTGTAACATTTATAGGATCTTTGCTCATTATTTTACTTATTAGAACATCATTACTGCTATCCCTTGGCAAATCCTTTATTGTCACAATGCCTACAACATTCATACCATCATCTACTACTGGATATCTTTCACGCCCTGTTTCAGAGATCATTTGCCTTAAAAAGCTAACAGTTTCATTTTCTTTTATGTAATTAACTTTTGTTTTCATTATATCTTCTACTAGGATTATTTCCTTCTTAATTAAATTTTCAGATATAGCTTTACTAATAGTAGTAGCTACAGTAAAGCTATCATAGCTTGAAGATATTATAGGCAAGTTTTTACTATCTCCCAACTTTTTAATGTTGTCACTACATGTAAAGCCTCCAGTTATAAGCACAGCACATTCATTTTCTAAGGCTACCCTTTGAATATCTTCCCGATTCCCTACTATCACTATACACCCAGGCAACATGTATCTTTTTGCCTCATTAAGCTGCATAGCTCCTATAATAAACTTATTTAACTTTTTATGTACTCCATCTTTACCACCAAGTATAGTACCTTCTACTATATTTACAACTTCAGCATAACTTAAAGATTCTATGCTTTTCTTTTCAATCTTTTCAATTCTAACAGTTCCCACCCTTGGAATTGTAGCTACTGTTCCCAATATCTCAGCATCTTTTATAGCTCTATATGCAGTTCCTTCACTTACTCCAAGTTCACTCGCTATACTTCTTACTGAAATCTTATTTCCCACTTTAAGCGAATGTATGTGCTTTATTATCTCTTCGTGCTTTGACATGCAACATACCTACTTTCCTTCTTTTCTAAGCTCCTCTGCAATTTTCTCAATTCTTCTAAGTCTATGATTAATTCCTGACTTACCAACAGGAGGATCAAGCATTTCTCCTAACTCTTTTAACGACTCATTAGGATAGTTTATTCTTAGTTCAGCAACATCTCTTAGATTTTGTGGAAGTCTTTTCAATCCTATTTCACTCTCTATTAGTCTTATACTCTCTATTTGTCTAACTGCTGCATTTACTGTTTTCCCTAGGTTTGCCGTCTCACAATTAACTAATCTATTAACGTTATTTCTCATTTCTTTCATTATTCTAACATTTTCAAGTTCTAACAATGATTCATGTGCTCCAATTATATTAAGAAGGTCTACTATCTGTTCTCCTTCCTTTAAATAAATAACATTACTACTTTTTCTCTGTATAACCTTAGAATTTAATCCATAACTATTGATAAGCTTACTTAACTCTTCAGCATACTCCTCGTGGTGAGTAACAAATTCAAGGTGGTAAGCTTTCTCTGGGTTACTTATACTTCCTCCCCCTAAAAATACCCCTCTTATAAATACTCTTTTATACTCGTCCTTAGATACTATATGGTCTGGAATACTGTAATCTAAAGAAATCATCCCATTCTCTTCTTTAAGTACTCCAACTTCCTTTAGTAGTTCCTTTACTCCCATTTCATGATCTATCATAACAGCATATATATTATTCTTTTTTAATGAGTTACTCTTCTTTACAAATATCTTTGTATGTATTTTGAAATGATCCTTTAAAAGCCTAAAGATTAATCTTGCAATTGCAGGATTTTCTGTAGAAATCCTAAAGTTTATCTTCATTTCTCCAGCAAATCCTAGAGTTCCGCTTACCTTCATAATTCCAGATAACTCCGCAATTGCTTCACCTTTACTTAGTTCATTATATCTGCATATCTCATTTTTAACTTTTGAAGAAAATGACATTTTCCTGTTACTCCTTAACTCTTTTATTTTCTTTTAATCTTTGGGATAAATAAAAATATTCTAGTATTTTCTTTCTATCAAATAATAATTTTTTTTCCATTATTACTTCCATTAAAAATTTAGCTAATTTATCTGGATCATGCCTAATCAATCCACTTTTTATAGTTATGAAATTTCCCTCTACAATTTTTACACCTAAATCTATAATATTTTTTTCATATACTTTAACTGGCTTTGAATTTTTTTCTCGATACTTATCCTTTATTGAATCATTTATTTTTTGAGTATTAGTAGCCACGTAGTCTACTATTCCTTCTCCAGCATGACTAAATATTGCCTTTATATGATCTGCTACCTCATAGTCGTCAGTTTCTCCTTCTTGTGTCATTATATTTGATATATAAATTTTTATAGCATTAGTGTCCTTTAATGCTTCACTTATCCCTTTAACTAGAAGGTTTGGAATTACACTTGTATAAAGACTGCCTGGTCCTAAAATCACTGCATCTGCATCTAATATAGCTTCAACAGCTTCATCTAAAGCTTTTGCACCTGAAGGTTGTATAAAAAGTCTTTCAATTGCGGAACTTTGTTTTATAACTTCTGAAGGAATATTCGATTCTCCACAAATAACATTTCCATTTTTTAATTTGGCCTTTAATGTCATATCTTCTAGTGTTACAGGAAGTACTCTTCCTCCAACTGCAAGTACTGAACTCATTTTCTTCACAGCTTCCTCAAAATTATTAGAAATACCGTCCATAGCTGCTAAGAACAAGTTACCAAAGCTTTGATTCTTTAAATTTCCTTCTTTAAATCTATATTGCAAAAGTTCTTCCATTAAAGGCTCTGTATCAGCTAATGCTAGTATACAGTTTCTAATATCCCCTGGTGGCAGTATTCCAAGTTGCTCTCTTAGAGTTCCAGAACCACCTCCATCATCACCAACTGTAACAATAGCTGTAATATTAGATGTATAATATTTTAAACCCCTAAGCATAGTAGAAAGCCCTGTTCCACCGCCTATTGCAACAACTTTTGGCCCTTTTACAAGTAGTCTTTTCTCATAAATAAGATTTTCTAACTTAGTAGAATTTATAGATACATTTAAATAACCTTTATTAATTAATAAAATAATTACTCTTATTCCTTGAGTAATAGAAATGTATAGTATTGTGATTCCTGCTAAAATAAGAAAAACATAAAAACACTTATAATTGACATTAACATACTTTCTATTAAAAAACTCTACAGCAGCAAAGACAATGAATAAGATCCCCATAACTCCTAAAGCAATCCATCTCTTTACCTTTATACCAGGCTTTAGCCACTGTATTAATCTCATAGTTTTTTTCCAGCCTTTTTGACATCTTCATTTAAATCTCTATGCTCTTTTATTACTTTGTGACCTTTTTGTTTAAACCTTTCAAATATTGTGTTAGCTATAGTCACTGAACGGTGTCTACCACCAGTACATCCTATTCCAACAACCAGCTGTCTTTTACCTTCTTTTATATAGTTTGGAATTAAAAAGTCAAGCATATCTTCTAATTTATTAATAAATTCCTTAGTTTCTTTAAATCCTAGTACATATTCATTTATACATTTGTCATTTCCTGAAAACTCTTTAAGTTCTGGTATATAGAATGGATTCGGTAAGAATCTTACATCAAAAATTAAATCTGCATCTACTGGTATACCATATTTAAATCCAAAGGAAAGCACATTTAATATAAGCTTATTTTCCATTTGAGAATCATCGCCATATATTTGAGAAATCTTTTCTCTTAATTGCATAGGCGTTAGGTCTGAGGTATCTATTGTATTTGTAGCTCTATATTTTACATCATTTAGTCTTTGTCTTTCTAATTCAATTCCTTGTATTACCCTACCCTCAGGTGCAAGTGGGTGTTTTCTTCTAGATTCTTTATATCTTTTTACTAGTACATTATCATTAGCATCTAAAAATAAAATTTCATATTCATAGCTGTTTTCCTTAAGATATTTCAAATTCTCAAATAGGTCATAGAAAAACTCTCCACCTCTTATATCTATAACTAATGCTATTTTATCTATCTTTCCATCTGTTTGAAAACAAGCTTCTGCAAATTTTCCCATTAGAGTAGGAGGTAAATTATCTACGCAGAAGTACCCTAGGTCTTCTAAGCTTCTAATTGCTTGACTTTTTCCTGCTCCTGAAAGTCCAGTTACAATAACAAATCTCATATATAATCATCCTCCCTGTACTGATACAGTTTTATTTTTTAATTATAGCACATTTTCTAAAAACATTTAATCAGCTTTAATGTAATAAAAAATTAAAAGACTAGTATAGGTATAACCCATATTAGTCTTTGTTATTAATAATTCCATACTATTATATTATTTAAAATCCATCTTCACCAATTATTCTAACTTCAGTACTCAATTCAACATCATATTTTTCTTTTACTGTTTGCTGAACAACACTTATTAAATCTAATATTTCTTTTGCTGTTGCCCCTTCTTTATTAATTATAAATCCTGAATGCTTGATAGATACTTCAGCTCCACCTAATTTTTTACCTTTTAATCCACTATCTTCTATAAGTTTTGCCGCAAAATATCCTTCTGGTCTTTTAAAAGTACTTCCTGCTGAAGGATATTCTAATGGCTGCTTATCTCTTCTTCTATTCATCAAGTCATCCATTCTATCTTTTATAGCATTGTAGTCTCCTTGTTCTAACTTAAAGGTAGCTTCTAAAACTACATAATCATACTTCAAAATTGCACTCATTCTATAGCTTAACTCTAATTCTTCTTTTGATAATTTTTTAATATTTCCTTCTTTATCTACTATAAGGGCGCTTTCAATAACTTGAGATATTTCTCCATTATAAGCTCCTGCATTCATTGCAACAGCTCCACCTACACTACCTGGTATGCCATGTGCAAACTCCATACCCTTTAAACTTTGTTTTAGTGCTTGAACTGATGCACTTGAAAGAAGTGCCCCGCCTTGTGCTATCACTCTTTCTCCATCTGCTTTAACTTCATTAAGTTTAGACATGTTAATTACTACACCTCTAATGCCTCCATCTTTAACTAGAAGATTTGAACCATTTCCAATTATAAAATAAGGTGTATTACTTTCAATACAAATTTTTATTACTTCTTTAACTTTTTCATAAGTTTTAGGTGTAACATATACATCAGCTGGCCCACCTACTCTAAATGAAGTATGATCCTTCATAAGCACATTAACTTGTAAATCTTGTTCATCTAAAACAGTTTTTAATTTTTTATTAAAATCATCATACTGACCCATTTATTTCTCCTTGATAATTATTAAATATGTAAATAGTATAAACTATTTAGTACAATCTAATCAATATTAATATCCTTCAACTTTCCTTTACTCTTTAGATATCTTATAAAATTATTTTCATCTAAATTCATTATTAGTTCATCAGGCATTCCTATTTTTTCTAGAATAGGTCCTGTCTTATCAAATTTACCAATGTCAAAGCATACATGTGCATCTGTACCCATTATAACTTTCGTATTATACTTCTTGCAGAGTTCAGCAATTTTTATACAAGTAGGCTCGCTCCCTTCACGGGATACTTTAAATGAACTATTATTTATTTCTATAAGAATATCTTTTTCTTTAGCCTTCTTCACAATCTCTTCTTCATATATTGGATAACTAGGATTTCCAGAGTGCCCTATAATATTAACATACGGATTATCCATCACTTTTAGCAGGGTCTCTGTATTTTTTTCTCGTGTACCTGCCTCTATACAAGGCTCGTGCATACTAGCAATAACTATATCTAGCTTACTTGCTATAATATCTGGTATATCTATATTGCCACTAAAATCTATTATATTAGCTTCACATCCATGAAGCATTGTAACACCATATATCTCTCTTGGCAAAACTTTTAAGTTTCCAAAATACCAAAGATGTGGTGCACTTGGCATAGTAGGCCCATGGTCTGTGGTTCCAAGTATTTTTAAGCCTATTTCCGATGCATATTTTGCATTCTCTAATAAAGTACTATATGCATGACCACTGGATATTGTGTGTGTGTGAACATCTAAAACATATTTCATTCTCCACACCCTTTCTATTTTTATTTATGAAAATAATCTATAATACTTTTCGCTGCTTTTTCGTTAATAGATTCCGTATCTACTAACTCTTTATAAGAAGCATTTTTAATATTATCTATACTTCCAAATTTCTTCAATAGCTCTCTTCTTCTTTTTAATCCTATATTAGGTATATCTTCTAATACGGAATGTAAAGTCCTCTTATCTCTTAAACTTCTATGATAAGTTATTGAAAATCTGTGAACCTCATCTTGAATTCTAGTAATTAAATTCATAATTTTTGAATTGGCTTTAATATTTAATTCTATATTATTATACACTAAACCTCTAGTTTTGTGTTTGTCATCTTTTACCATGCCACAAACAGGTATATTTATATTAAGACTTTGTAACACTTCTAAAGCTACATTTACTTGACCCTTTCCTCCATCCATAAGGATAAGATCTGGGAATATACTGAATTTAGCTCCACTTAATAAAAGCTCTCTCTCTTGTATCTCTTTAGTTTCATTAAGTCCATGTTTGAATCTTCTAGTTAATATTTCTCTCATACTATCATAATCGTTTGCACCCTTTACGGACTTAATTTTAAATCTTCTATAATCACTATTTTTAGGTTTACCCTCTTCAAAAACTACCATCGTTCCTACAGAATCTACTCCCTGAATATTAGAGATATCATAAGCCTCTATTCTACTTGGTATATCCTCTAAGTCCAATATTTCAGCTAATTCTTTCAAAATATTACCTTGAAGTTCCTTATCAATCTTCATCTTTGATTTAAATTGTTCTAAAGTACTCTTTGCATTACTCTCAACCAGTTCTAAAAGTTTTTTCTTTTCGCCCTTTTGAGGTGCTTTAATAAAAACTTTAGCTCCTCTTTTAGAAGTTAGCCAATCCTCTAGTAATTCTATATCAGTAGCTTCTGGTACATATATAGTTTTTGGAATAAATGCTGTTCCTCCATAAAAATCCTTTATAAAATTTGAAATTACTTCTCCTTTTTCATTAAAAATGCTATTATCTAAAATAAAATGCTCTCTCCCCATAATTTTACCATTTCTAACAAAAAATACTTGAGCACACCAATCCTCTTCATCACTATATACATTAATAAAATCTTCATTTTCAAAATTACTTGATATGATCTTTTGTCTTTCTCTTATTTTATCTATAGCTAGGATTTTATCTCTCAAAGAAGCTGCCTTTTCAAAATCTAAGTTTTCAGATGCATCATTCATTTTTTCTTTTAAATTATCTACAATTTCACTATCTCTTCCAGTTAACAAATCTATTATTTGCTTTATAGTCTTGCCGTATTCTTCTTTACTAATATGTGCTGCACAGGGTGCTGTACATAAATTTATATGATAATTTAAGCATGGCTTTATAGCTTCACCATCTTCTTTTATAGTCAATCTACAAGTTCTAATTGGAAAGATTTTTTTTATAAGCTCAATAGTTTCATAAACTGCGGATGCATCTGGATATGGTCCAAAGTACTTTGCTCCATCCTTTGCTCTAATTCTTGTTACAAAAACTCTTGGAAAGTCTTCACTTGTAGTTATCTTTATAAAAGGATAGTGTTTATCATCTTTTAAAAGAATATTATATCTAGGTCTATATTTCTTAATTAAATTACACTCCAAAATAAGTGCTTCCATTTCAGAATCTGTAATGATATACTCAAATTCCTCTATATTTTTAACCATAGCCTTAACCTTACTGCCATGATTTTTAGAATTTTGAAAATACTGTCTTACTCTATTCTTTAGCACTTTCGCTTTTCCAACATATATAATTTCCCCAAGGGAGTTTTTCATTAAGTATACTCCAGGCTTTTCTGGTAACATCTTTAATTGATACTCAAAGTCGAACATATAATACTAAAACCTCCACTCTGCAATCATCTTAAAATATTCCTGGCAATCTATATACAATATACGCAATCCCCGTAATTATTAAAAAATCTTCAAAAACACTTCCACCTTTTGAATTTGCATTATAGGTCAGTGGAAGTTTATATTTCTTTTTTATTAATGGATAGAATAAAGGAATTCCTTTTTTAGTACCCATATCACATAATAAATGCATACCATATCCAATCATAAAATAGTATGGTCCATTATGTATATTATAAGCTTTCCCTATATATCTGCATATTATTGTAAATACTATTAGTCCTACTAAACTATGAGTAAGACCATTTCTATGTGAAGAAATCGCTACAAATATTAAAGTAACTCCTAAAGCCTTTAAAACTATATCATTTACATACAAATAATCAAAATAAAATACTATAGAAGAAAGACATAAGTATATTACAGTCTTAGTTAACTTATTTTTAAATGGCAATATATATTTATTAATCATACTTTTTGGATGATCTATATCCGGCATTAAAGATGCAATTATTACTATAATAAAACCCATATAATCAAATCCCCCAGGGATCTTATGATATATAGACATAAACGTAACTGCACCTATTCCTATATGAGTTTTCCCTTTCATTTTTGCTCCTTTATTAATTAATATCAAAAAAAGTCAAGATTCTACAAATATCTTGACTTTATTATAACATTAATATTATAAAAGAAACATATGTTCTTTTACTATTTTCCCTACTTCTTTAACACTTCTCTCATTACTTCTCTAGCTATTTCTGCGGCCTTTCCTCCACCAACTCCACCATTTTCTACAATAACAGCTATAGCTATTTCGGGATTTTCATAAGGTGCAAAGCCTACAAACCAAGAGTGAGGATTTTCATTTGTTCTTCCTGTGTCTGCTGTACCAGTTTTCCCACCTACACTAACTCCACTTAAAGCTGCATTTTTACCAGTTCCTTTATCTATAGTATCCTTCATATATTCTTTAATCAATTTAGCATTTTGTTCTGATGTTACCGTCTTAACTGCCTGACTCTTTATTTTTTTAATACTTTCTCCATTTTCATTTAAAATGTCCTTTACTACAAAAGGTTTCATGATTACACCTTTATTAGCAATACCTGCAGTCATAAGTGCCATGTCAAAAGGGGTTACAAGAACTTCCCCTTGACCTATAGCAGTTTGTGCCATGTTTCCTAATTCATTTCTTTTTAGAGTTGGAAATCTACTGTTTTTTACATTAAAATCATCTATTGGAGTTTTTTCATTAAAATAGAACTTTTCTGCTGTTGATTTTAGAGCATCATTTCCTAGTTCTATACCTAAACTTCCAAAAACCACATTACTTGATTTATAGAAGGCTTTTCTAAGGTCAATATTTCCATACTTATTTCCATCAAAATTTCTTAGAGATTCTCTTTGATTGAATACAAGGACACCTTCATCTTCAAAAGTTCTTGTTGTAACATCACTTATATTTTCTAATGCACTAAGTGTGGTTATTATCTTAAAAATAGATCCCGGTGGATACATTCCCATTATAGCTCTATTATATAATGGTATATTCTTATCTGAATTTAAAGTTTTCCAGCTTTCTTCTAGATTATTAGGATTATAGGATGGCTTTGACACCATAGCTATTATCTCTCCATTCTGAGGATTCAGTGCTACCACTGCCCCTTTGTTGTTTCCCAATAAATCAAAAGCTCTTTTTTGAACTGAATAATCTAGAGTAGTTCTTACACTATATCCAACTTTATCGTTTTTTTCTGTAATAGAATTTAAAAACTTAGATATATCCATAGTACTAGACCCAATTAATATCCCATCATATTGTTTTTCAAGTCCACTTACCCCATATCGTGGATTTACATATCCTAATACATGAGCAAACACTTCTCCATCTACATAGGTTCTCTCTTGATTTAAGGTACTAACCTTTTTACTTTTGGTTAATGCTTTCATATTTCTATCAAATATTGTACCCCTTAATACTTCATTTCTCTTAGCCTGTATTCTTCTATTATAAGGACTTTCTACTATCTTTTCAGCTTTAAAAACTTGAAAATAAGTTATATATGAAACTATCCCGATAAAAAATAATAAGAATACTACAAGCACCTTTTTAATATTCTTAGAAATATCATTCACTACCTATCCCCTCCTCAGAAATTTTTTGGAGAATTCCTAAGGCAAAAAAAGTAGTTATCATAGAACTTCCTCCATAACTTATAAGTGGAAGAGTAATACCTGTTAAAGGTATTAAATTTATGACTCCACCAACTATGACTAAAACCTGTGTGGCTATCATAGAGCTATATCCTACAGCTAGTAGGGCAGAGAACTTATTTTCTGCATATACCGCCGCCCTCATACATCTATAAAACAGTAAGAAATATAATATTATAATAGCAAAAGCCATTAATCCTCCCATTTCCTCACTTAATACTGCAAAAATAAAGTCTGTAGCATTTACAGGAATAAACTCTGGATGACCTTGCCCAAGTCCTGTCCCGAACAATCCTCCTGTGGCTATAGCAATCATAGATTGTACTACCTGATATCCTTCATCATTTGCATATGCCCATACATCTTTCCAAATCTGTATTCTAACTCTTAAATGGGAAAATAGATTATAACTTACAACAGACCCTGCTGCAAATAGTCCTAAACAGGTAATTACATATTTTATCTTTGAAGTTGATATATATAGCATAGTTACTGAAATACCAAAGAATAATAAGGCAGACCCTAAATCTCTTTGGAGAACCATAAAACCAAGAACCACCATAACTACTATAGCTGGCTCTACTAGGTCTTTATGCTCTTCATATTTTCTTAAAGTGGAAGATAGATAGGCAACTAAAAAAAGCTTCCCAAACTCTGAAGGTTGAAAAGCAATCCCACCTAATGTAATCCAGTTTTTAGCTCCATACTTTTCTTCCCCTAAAATAGTTCCTAGTGCCATTAAGATAATTGTACATACTAAATAAAAATATTTATACTTAGCAAATCTCCGTAAGTCTGGCAATATCACAACTATTAAGATAAACCCTACTATTCCCACAGTAAACCATATAACTTGCTTTAACGCATCTGATCTATCTATTCTATATAATAAAACCAATCCTACAACTGTAAGTATACTAGCAAATATTTGTATATACTTATCTCCATCCGGAAAAAATTTTCTTACTACAAAATGCCCATATGCAATAAGCCCACAGACTATTAATCCTATAGTCATTGCTGTCTTATCTAATCCAGTCTTCGGAAAACCTAGGAGACTTAGATTCATGAAGCATACTAAGCAGAAAATATAAGTGTATCTTAAGAGCCTTTTCTCATCTCTCTTACTATCCATTTAATACTTCTCCATCCTTATCATAAAATCTTATCCTATTACTTTAAATACATATTCTCCAATAGCAATCTCATCATCTATATTTAAATAGATCGGCTTTTCTAATATGTTACCATTCACTACAACTCCATTGGTGCTTTTTAAATCTTGAATAACATAATCATTATTTTTTAAGAATACTACTGCATGATGCCCTGATACATACTGATCATCAAGTATAAGTTCATTATCTTCTTTTCTACCTATTGTAAGCCTTGTAGAAATGGGTACAACAGATCCTACCTTTAGTATAGAGTTTCCCTGTCCTATTTGAATAACTTCAAGACCTAGCCTTTTTATACTATTCTTTTTCTTATTTTGCCCCTTTATATCCTTATACATAATTCTTAATGCCCAAAAGATTATAATATATATAACTGCAATAATGAGAACTCTTAAAACTAATCTCAGTAAAGGCATACTTTCACCTTCTTATTAAAAATTTATTATATGAAAAACTAGCATTTTAAAATGCTAGTTTTTCGTTTAATATTTCTTTCTATTATAACATGTTTTTCAAATAATATCCTGTGTATGAATTTTTATTTTTAGATATTTTCTCCGGAGTTCCTATATCTAATATAGTTCCTCCTTTGTCTCCACCTTCTGGTCCTAAATCTATTATATGATCTGAACATTTTATAACATCTAGATTATGCTCTATCACCACAACTGTATTACCTACTTCAACTAAACGTTGGAGTATAGTTATAAGTCTACTTACATCATCTGTATGAAGACCAGTTGTAGGTTCATCAAGAATAAATAATGTCTTTCCCGTACTTCTCTTTGAAAGTTCATAAGCTAATTTAATTCTTTGAGCTTCTCCACCTGATAACTGTGTTGACGGTTGTCCAAGCCTAACATACCCAAGTCCAACATCCATTAAAGTTTCTAGCTTATTTTTTGCTCTCGGAATATTTTTGAAGAACTCTACTCCTTCTTCAACAGTCATGTTTAATATTTCATCAATATTCTTACCCTTATACTTAACCTCTAAAGTCTCTCTGTTGTATCTCTTCCCTTTACACACCTCACAAGGAACATATACGTCAGATAAAAATTGCATTTCTATTTTAATTATACCATCTCCATGGCAAGCTTCACATCGCCCACCTTTAACATTGAAGCTAAATCTTCCTGGCTTATATCCTTTCATCTTAGCTTCTGGCGTGTTAGAAAAAATCTCTCTTATAATATCAAATAAAGCGGTATAGGTAGCAGGATTAGACCTTGGAGTTCTTCCTATTGGATTTTGATCTATATTTATTATTTTATCTATATTTTCAAAACCTAGAATATCATCATGCAGTCCCGGAATATTCTTAGATCTATTAATCTTCTTATTAAGTCCCTTATAAAGTATTTCATTTACTAATGTACTTTTTCCTGAACCTGAAACTCCAGTAACAGAAGTAAGTACTCCTAATGGGAAATCTACACTTACATTTTTAAGGTTATTTTCTTTCGCTCCACAGACCTTTATAACATTTCCATTACCTTTTCTTCTTTCACTAGGAACTTCTATTTTCTTTTTACCCGTTAAATATTCACCTGTTATTGAAACAGCACATTCTTTTACAGCAGATATATCACCAGCAACCACAATATTTCCACCATGTTCACCAGCTCCTGGACCAATATCAACAATAAAGTCAGCTGCTCTAATTGTATCTTCATCGTGTTCAACTACAACTAAAGTATTTCCTAGTTCTTTAAGATGTTTTAAAGTTCCAATTAGTCTATCATTATCTCTTTGATGTAATCCTATGCTGGGCTCATCGAGAATATATAAAACTCCAACAAGTCCAGATCCAATTTGACTTGCCAGTCTTATTCTCTGAGATTCTCCCCCTGATAGTGTACCCGCTTTTCTAGTTAGACTTAAATAGTCTAACCCTACATCTACTAAGAATTTTAACCTACTTTTTATTTCATTTATAATTTGATTAGAGATGATAGCATTTTTCTCTGATAACTCTAAATTATCTATAAAAGCTAATTCATCCTTAATAGCCATACTCGTAAACTCAAATATATTTTTCCCACCCACAGTTACTGATAAAATCTCTGGTCTTAATCTTGCGCCATTACATTTAGGACAAGGAGTGTCACTCATGTACTGCTCTATTTGTCCTTTTATATAATCTGAATTTGTTTCCATATATCTTCTTCTAAGATTATTAATTAATCCTTCGTACCTGTGGCTATATAATCCTTGCTTATCTTCCTTAACGTATTCTACAGTTATCTTATCTCCCTGGAGTCCGTATAAAATATAATCTAAAATATCTCTTGGAAATTCTTCTACTGGAGTATTTAAATCAAATTTATACTCTTTTGATAAAGCCTTTAATATACTAAAAGTCCATGACTCTTCTTTTAGCGCTCCATCTCCTAAAGTCATTATAGCCCCCTCTAAGATACTCTTACTCTTATCAGGTATTACTAAGTCTTCATCTATTTCCATTAAGCTTCCTATTCCATCACATTTATCACATTTTCCAAAAGGAGCATTAAATGAAAAAGATCTAGGGGCAAGTTCATCTATACCTATACCACAGTCAGGACACGCAAATTTTTCACTAAATAAAATTTCTTCTCCATCAATTATATCTACTATTACTAACCCTTCTGCTATCTTTAAGGCTGTTTCAAGAGAGTCTGTAAGTCTAGTTGAAATTCCTTCTTTTACAACTAATCTGTCTACTACTGCTTCAATATTATGTTTTTTATTCTTATCAAGATTTACCTCTTCTTCTTGTAGGTCTAAAATCTCCCCATCAATTCTTGCTCTTACAAACCCATTTTTCTTTATATTTTCTAAAACCTTTGTATGCTGCCCTTTTCTTCCCTTAATTATAGGAGCTAAAATTTGTATCTTTGTTCTCTCTGGAATCTCTAATATCTTATCCACCATCATATCTATGGTTTGCTGAGTAATTTCCTTTCCGCATTTAGGGCAATGGGGTATACCTATCTTAGCATATAATAATCTTAAGTAATCATATATCTCTGTAACAGTTCCAACAGTTGAACGTGGATTCTTACTGGTTGTCTTCTGATCTATAGATATAGCTGGAGATAGCCCTTCTATATATTCAACATCTGGCTTATCCATTTGACCTAGGAACTGCCTTGCATATGAGGATAAGGATTCTACATATCTTCTTTGCCCTTCTGCATATAGAGTATCAAAAGCTAGTGATGATTTTCCTGACCCTGAAAGGCCAGTGAATACCACTAGTTTATCTCTAGGAATTTCTAAGTCTACATTTTTTAAGTTATGAACCTTAGCACCCTTTATGAATATTTTATCCTTCATGTTTACTCCCTTCTTTATTAACCAGTAGCTAATTTACATTAGTTTTTCTTTTAGCTTATTTATCTCATCACGTAGCTGTGCTGCTCTTTCAAATTGTAATTCCTTAGCTGCTTGCTTCATTTCCTTTTCTTGTTTAGCTATAAGCTTTTCAATATCCTTCTTAGAAAGCTTTTCTGTTTGTGAATCAGCACTATAAATACCTGATTCTTCTGTAACCTTAGTTTGCAGTACAGCTCTAACATCTTTTAATACCGTTGTTGGAGTTATTCCATTCTTTTCGTTATACTCCATCTGAATTGCTCTTCTTCTATTAGTTTCACTAATAGCGCTGTTCATAGCTTTAGTAATTCTATCTGCATACATTATAACCTTACTCTCTGAATTTCTTGCAGCTCTTCCTATAGTTTGTATAAGAGAAGTTTCTGATCTTAAAAACCCTTCCTTATCTGCATCTAGAATTGCCACTAAAGCTACTTCTGGAATATCTAGTCCTTCTCTTAAAAGATTAATTCCTACAAGAACATCAAATTCACCTTGTCTAAGATCTCTTATTATCTCCATTCTTTTCATAGTATCAATACTTGAATGAAGATACTCTGTTTTAATTCCCATCTCTTTTAGATAATCTGTTAAATCCTCTGACATTTTCTTTGTAAGGGTAGTAACTAAAATTCTAAATCCTTTATCAATAGTCTCCCTAATACTTCCGTATAAATCATCTATTTGACCCTTTATAGGTTTCACTATTATTTCCGGATCTAATAGACCAGTAGGTCTTATAATTTGTTCTGCAACATTTGTTGAGTGATCAAGCTCATACTGTGCAGGAGTAGCACTTACAAACAGAGTTTGATTCATCTTTCCCTCAAATTCATCAAATTTTAATGGTCTATTGTCAAAAGCACAAGGAAGTCTAAATCCATACCCTACTAAATTCTCTTTCCTTGATCTATCTCCACCATACATTGCCTTAACTTGCGGCAAAGTAACATGGCTTTCATCAATAAACAACAAAAAATCGCCCGGGAAATAATCTATTAATGTCTGTGGTGGCGTTCCTGCAGCTCTGCCGTCTAAAACTCTCGAATAATTTTCAATCCCACTACAATATCCGATTTCTCTCATCATCTCTATGTCAAAATTCGTTCTCTGTTTTATTCTCTGAGCCTCTAAAAGCTTTTCTTCAGATACAAACTCTTTAACTGTAGTTTCTAATTCTTCTTCAATCTTCTTTATAGCAATTTCTAATCTATCTTTTGAGGTAGCAAAGTGAGATGCTGGAAATATAGATACATGATTTCTGGTACTCAAAATATTTCCCGTTAAAACATCAAATTCTCTTATCTTATCTATTTCATCTCCAAAAAATTCAACTCTTATACCACTACTTGATGAAGATGCTGGGAAAATATCTAATGTATCTCCTCTGGCTCTAAAGGTACCTCTCACAAAATTCATTTCATTTCTTTCATATTGTATATCAACAAGTTGTCGCATTACCTCATCTCTATCCTTCTGCATGCCTTCTCTAAGAGATACAGTAAGCTTCTTGTACTCCTCTGGATTACCTAGACCATAAATACAAGAAACAGAAGCTACTACTATCACATCTTTTCTCTCAAGTAGTGCTGATGTAGCCGAATGTCTTAATTTATCAATTTCATCATTTATAGCAGCATCTTTTTCGATAAAAGTATCAGTATGTGGTAAATAGGCTTCTGGTTGGTAGTAGTCATAATATGAAACAAAGTATTCTACAGCATTTTCTGGAAAAAACTCACGAAACTCCGAAGTTAACTGTGCTGCTAAGGTCTTATTATGAGCTAATATTAATGTAGGTTTTTGAACTCTCTCAATAATATTGGCCATAGTAAAAGTCTTACCTGATCCCGTTACCCCTAATAATGTTTGAAACTTCTCATTGTTATTAATTCCTCTAACTATGCTATCTATAGCCGATGGTTGATCCCCTGTTGGCTTGAATTTTGAATGTATTTTAAAATCTCCCATGTTCTCATCTCCCATGAACGTTAGTTCGATTACATCAATTTTATACTTTTAATATTTTTATGTCAATGCAAAATTAAATGAAAAAACACCAAGTTTTTTAAGTCTTAGTGCTCTATAATTTATTTATTTTTTCTCTAATAGAATATATATCCGAAAACTCTATTTGGATCTTTTGTATAGTATTGCTACGATTTTCAAATGATATTCTTTCATTTTCTTTATTATCTTGTGGCAATAAGGTTGTAGGTAGCTCTACTATAAATTCTGTACCTTTACCTGGTTCACTAGCTACAGTTATACTTCCTTTTTGCGCCTCCACTAAAGCTTTTACAATAGATAGTCCCAGGCCACTTCCTTCTTGATTTCTACTTAAAGATGTATCAATCTGTCTAAATCTATCAAATATAATAGAAAGCTTATCTTCTGGAATACCAATTCCAGTGTCTCTTACCGAAAAAACAACCTTATCTTCTTTGTCATAAACATTTATATAAATAAATCCACCTCCATCGGTAAATTTAAGTGAATTTGATATTAGATTAAGTAGTATTCTTTCAATCATGTAAGGATCACAAGATATTTCTTTCTCCTCAACATCAGTATCAAATATAATGGTTACATTTTTTTGATCTGCGAATTTAACAACTGAAAGACTGACATTTTCTATAATGCTCACTATATTTAGATTGTAAAGATTCATTTTTAAATTTCCTGAATCATATCGTGTAACATCTATCATATTATCTACTAGTCTCATGAGTCGATAGCAATTTTGTTTTATTCCCGCTATATTCTTTATAGTTTTGTTTTTAAATTCAGCATCCTCTAAAGTATCTTTAAAACTTTCAATTAACTGAGTACTAGAGTATATTACATTAATAGGAGTTTTAAATTCATGAGATAAGTTACTAAAAAATTGACTTTTCATTTTATCATATTGCTCTATGCTGTCTGCCATAAGATCGAAGGCTTCTGCTGTTGATTCTATTTCATCAGAACCAGTAATATTAGTCCTAACAGAATAGTTTCCTTCCTTTAGCTCATCTGCTTTACTTTTTAGCACAAGTAATGGCTCTACTATTTTTTCCCAAATTTATATGACACTAATATCGATAGTGCTAGTACAACTATGAAACAAACTATAGACTGTATAGCTACTCTATATGTGTCCTTTAATACTAGACTTCTTACTGAACTTATATAGCATACCCATCCAAGTTCTTTCATTGGGTATCCAACTCCCATTCTATAAACTCCATCTAAGCTGGATTTATATTTGGCTAGTTTAGAAATCTTCCCTTGAAAAGCTTCCTCTAAGAGAGCCTCACTAGGCATTTTTCTTTCTTCAAAAGTTAATTTACTTCTAGTATTATCATATACAATATTTCCATTACTATCTACTAATCTTAATATATCTCCTGCGTTCAACTTAATATTAGGTATATATGATACTAGTCTATTGGTATCAAGGGAAGCTACTAATACTCCTATTAGCTTTCCATCTTTTCTAACTGCTCTTGCTACAGGAACTACACTAGTCCCATCAATGTAGCTTTTTGTTAAATCAGCAAACACCTTTTCTTCCCCTGCTAGTATTTTCTTAAAATATTCTCTTTCAGCTATAGATTGACCAATCATATATTTTAAAGTACTTGCAGTTGCTGTTCCCTGAGGGTTAACCCATGATAATCTATGTAAAGCCGTCTCCTCAGTATTAATTACACTCTCTAAATAGGACTGTATTTTTTTCGTATTATTCGGTTCTGTAAGTATTTCTTTACTTATAATGAGCTCTTGTACCCATAATTCTTCTATATAATTAAAATAGGAAGTAGATATAGCTTGAGCAAGTTCCACATTCGCTTGTAATTTTTGATCTGTATTTCGTTTAAAATTGTAATATATATTAATAGTCTGTACTATGATTACTGGAATTAATGTTATACATATTAACATCATTAATTTTACTCCTATAGTTAAATTCTTCATAAAACATCCCCTTAATTTTTTTAACTCTTTAAAATTTAGATTCTTTTCTATATTATAATACATTATATCATCTTTTCTTTCTATGGTAATAATACAATAAATAACAAGAAGTCCTATAATTTAAAAAAATTATAGGACTTCTTGTTATTTTAAATGAATTATACTACTGTTATATTTTTCACTTAAAGCTTCAGTCAATACTATTTTTTTACCTGACGGACTCCAACTAGTTCCTGCATTAACTACATTAACTGCAATTTGAGTAGATTTACCCGTTACCATATCGTATACATATATTCCGGTGCTTGTGCTACCATTAGATACCAATTTAAGGCTATAGGCAATTTTACTCTGGTCAGGTGACCATGAAGCCCCTGTAACTTCTGTTCCCTCGGCAATGGTTTTTATAGTATTGCCCTCAGCATCACAAAGTATTATGGATCTTTTTGAGTCTAATCCTTGAAAAACTATCATCTGTTTTCTATCTGGTGAAGGAGTAATGCCATCAACATTTTTTATATTTATTTTTTTCTTTTCTTTTGTTGATAAATTAAGCATAAACAGTTCTGGTGAAGAAGTATTTGTTGTCACATAGAGAATTTTATCCTGCATTTTCTCTACAAGAAAAAATGATTCTCCTTTTAATATTATCACAATTTTACATGATAATATAATTCATTTACTTATACGAATTATAGATTTTCAACGAACTTTTGTATTGACAAACTCGTATTACAGCTGTAGTATCATTTCGTATTACAATTGTAGTACAGAAAGGATTTGAAATTATATGAACAACATATCTGATTCTGAATGGAAGGTAATGAAAGTAGTTTGGAATAAATCTCCTATACTTGGTAGTGAAATAGTTGAAAAGCTAGAAAGTGATACATGTTGGAATCCAAAGACCATTCATACCTTAATTAGAAGATTAGTTACAAAAGGTGCAATTACCGCTAAAAAAGAAAAAACTTATTATTCTTATTATGCTGCTGTATCAGAGGATGAATGCGTAAGAAAAGAAACTAAAACCTTTCTTGAGAAATGCTTTAACGGCTCCTTTAATATGCTTATGTCTAATTTTATCAAGGATGAAAAGCTATCTGAAGAAGATATTGAAGAACTTCAAGAATTGTTAAATTCTAAGAAAAGTAGGTAATTTATTATGAATAATTTACTCTTTATATTTAAGGAAGTTGTTTATCTTGGAATTACTGCAAGTATACTAACACTAATGATACTTCTTATTAAAAAAATCTTCAGTAAAGCCCTAAGTCCAAAATGGCATTATTATATTTGGATTTTACTACTAATAAGACTTCTCATACCTTTTTCCCCTGAAAGTTCTATGAGCATATATAGTTTAGTATATACAGCCGCTGAAAAAGTAAATTTGCCTATTAATGAAATTAGTATTTCATTTCAAGGTAATTCGTTAAATGAACCTTCTAGTGATACACTATCACCTTTACCTAATGTCCCTGAAGATGGTGATAATAATATTAATACTAAACCTTCTAAAGTCCTAATAACTAATACTAATTCATCTTTAGAAGTTAACAGCGTTTCAAAGTATGATTCTATAATAACAATACTAGCTTTTATTTGGATGATTGGAGTTATTTTGCTTAGTCTTTATACAATTTGTATAAACATATCTTTTTATTTAAATGTCCGAAAAAGATATACTGTCTTGATGGATAAAAGACTAAATGACATTCTTAAAGATTGTAAAAATATTATGAAAATAAATCATCCTATTTCTTTACTTACATCAAGAAAAATAAGAACACCTTCTTTATATGGTCTTCTTAATACTAAAATATTAGTTTCTGAAGCATATATGAATAAGTTAAGCGATGATGAAATAAGATATATTTTTCTTCATGAATTATCTCATTACAAAAGAAAAGATATATTAATAAACTGGATTATGGCTATTCTTCAGATTATTTATTTCTTTAATCCATTTATATGGTATGCTTTTTATAAAATTCACGAAGACTGTGAAATATCCTGTGATGCAGCAGCTCTAACATATATAGGTGAGACAGAATACAAAAACTACGGTAACACTATAATAAAACTTATAAAGCTTTTTTCAGAGTCAACTTTTATTCCATTGACTGCTGGAATCTCAAAAAATAAATCAAGTTATAAAAGGAGAATTATTATGATTAGTAAATTTAAAAGAAGTAAATGGACCAGCACCTTACTCGCTCTAGTATTGATGTTTTCTGTTGGTTTAATAGGGCTAACCGGATGCAATCTAACTGAAGATAAAACGGCAAATACTAATATTACAGATTCATCTAATGATAAAGATAATAATAAGGATATTAATAAAGATAATGAAGTTGATCCTACTAAAAATGATTCCTCAACTTCTGAACCTTCTGAATCTAAAGAAGTATTTTATGGTGAATGGGTTATTCAAAAGGTTCTTGCTTATGGCTCTGCTGGAACTTACAGTACTGAATCTGCAGAAAGTTTACTAGGCAAAAACTTAATCTTCTCAGAAGATAAGGCAAGCAACTTTGGAGATGAACCCTCAGCGATATCAAAGATAGCTACTAATCCTATATATAAGAAAACTCTTGTTTCAAAGGATGAATTTATAACAAATTACCGTATGTCTCTAGATAAATTAGGTATTAGCTCTGATTCCGCTTCAGAAATTACCGTTTCTGACTCAAAAGGTACTGTTTCTACCTTCTTCATTAAAGATGATAACACCCTTATTATTTACGGCGGCGGCACATATTTTGAACTTCTTAGAAAAACTAAATAAGCTAAAATTAAAATACACTAACACTTTATGTCTTATCAAGTGTTGGTGTATTTTTGAGTTTCTTTAATACTTATATAAAAGCTTCATTCTTTGATGCAAATGCAACTAAGACTCTTAGCAACAAATTAACACTATACCCATAAAATATAATTATGTAAGGATTTTGATCTATGATGTGATTTCAACTATGTTCCTATATAAATTGTGTGAGGTGGTGTAATGAGTAAAAGACCTAGATATAGATCTAGTTATTTCGGATTTGATGTTGATAAGCTAAAGCTAATTGGCCAGGGTCACGAAGGAAAAGTTTATCTCCTACCCAATGATAAGGTATTAAAGATATTTCATAATCCAAATTCTTGCAAACGACAAATTGAAATCCTTACAAAGGCACGAGACAGTAACGTCTTTCCTACTGTTTTTGATTTTAATGATTATTCCATAATTATGAGTTTCGTATACGGTAGTACATTATCCTATTACTTAAAGCAAAACAAAATTGATAAACATCTCGCTCTTGAACTCGTAAAACTTATTGATGAGTTTAAGCGGCTAAAGTTTACAAGGCTAGACATGCGGCTTGGTCACATATTCTTGCAACCTGATGAAAATGTTAAAGTTATTGATCCTAGAGGTAGCTACGAAAGAATACAACCTTATCCAAAGTCTATGTTAAAGGGCCTTGAGAAACGGAACGCCTTAAATGATTTTTTTAAATACATCAAACATGACTATCCTGATTACTATAGATACTGGAAAAAGATGATGTCTTAAGATTTCTCAAATTAAAAACTTGTCTTTTTAAATTTAATTGATTAAACCTAACATAGGTTTAATCAATTAAACCTAATATCTACTTAAAGTTTTCTACACATACTTATAAAATACTTATGTATTTCTAAGTTATTTGTTAATTCAGGATGAAATGATGTTGCTAACATATTATTTTGTCTTACTGCTACAATATTCTTATTTACCTTACATAATATTTGTACATTAGACTCTACTTTTGTAATATACGGTGCTCTTATAAATACTAAAGGTATTGGTTCAGTAGAAAACTCTTCTATTTTTTCTTCCATTAAAAAGCTATTTATCTGACTTCCGTAAGCATTTCTCATAACAGTTATATCCATCGTCTGGAGATATCTAGCTTCATCATTTTCAATATTTTTTGCAAGCAATATCATACCAGCACAAGTTCCCCAAACAGGGAACCCATTTATTATCTTTTCTCTAAGCTTATTGAAGATACCAGTTTTCTTTAATAGCTTTCCAATAGTGGTACTTTCTCCACCTGGAAGAATAAGCCCATCTAACTCATCTAGTTCTTCAACTTTTCGTACTTCAACTGCTTCACACCCAAGAGCTTTTAAATGATTAATATGCTCTTCTACTCCACCTTGAAGTGCTAGTACAGCTATTTTCACTTTTACCAGCCTCTTTCTTCAAATTTAGTAACTAATTCACTACAATTTATTCCAACCATTGGTTCTCCAATATCTTGTGATATTTCAGCAAGAATCTTAGGATCATTGTAGTATGTTGTTGCCATAACTATAGCCTTCGCTCTCTTTTCAGGATCTCCTGATTTAAATATTCCTGAACCAACAAATACACCTTCCGCTCCAAGCTTTATCATAAGTGCTGCATCGGCAGGTGTAGCAACTCCACCTGCTGCAAAGTTAACTACTGGTAACTTACCATTTTCCCAAACGTATTCTACAAGGTGGTAAGGTGCTCCAAATTCTTTTGCTAAAGTCATTAATTCCTCCTTCGGTGAATTTTTAACTTTTCTCATTTCATCCATGATACATCTCATATGTTTAACAGCTTGTACTACATCTCCTGTTCCTGCTTCTCCTTTAGTTCTTATCATAGCTGCCCCTTCACCAATTCTTCTTAAAGCTTCACCTAAATTTCTTGCTCCACATACGAAAGGAACTTTAAAGCTTGTTTTATCTATGTGATACTTATCATCTGCATATGTCAAAACTTCACTTTCATCAATAAAATCAATTCCTATTGCTTCTAATATTTCAGCTTCAACAAAATGACCTATTCTAACCTTTGCCATAACTGGTATAGAAACAGCGGCTTGTATTTCCTTTATCATCTTAGGATCAGACATCCTTGCAACTCCGCTCTCTTTTCTAATGTCCGCTGGTACTTTTTCAAGTGCCATAACTGCACATGCTCCTGCCTTTTCAGCAATGATAGCTTGCTCAGCATTTACTACGTCCATAATTACTCCGCCTTTAAGCATTTGTGCTAAATTTTTGTTTAATTCATAGTTTTCCATATATATAGCCCCCAATTTTTTATTTTATGCTTATTATATCGCTTATAAAATAAATTTCAAATGTACCCATACATTTTATTGATTCTCTTTTTATTTAGAGATAATGGTATGCCAATTACAATGAAGGCTAGGCATTATATAGGTATGAACTCTATCTCAGTATTATTTCAAAATAAATAGGAACATTCTTGATTTTTCAAAAATGTTCCTTCTATTGATCTAATACCCAGTAGTACTTATTGATTCTGATTAAGTTTATTACTCCATGTAACTAGGTTATGCTTTTTTAACAAACTCTGATTTCAATCCCATTTCTCCAAAGCCATCAATTTTACAATCAATATTATGGTCTCCATCAACTAGACGTATATTTTTTACTTTTGTACCCTTTTTTAAATCTGATGAACTTCCTTTTACCTTAAGGTCTTTAATTAGTATTACAGTATCACCATCATTTAAGATATTTCCATTTGCATCTTTAACAACTTTATTATCTTCACTATTTTCAGATTCTACTTCTAAATTCCACTCATGTCCACATTCTGGACAAATAAGAATAATTCCATCCTCATAAGTATATTCTGAATTACATTTTGGGCAATTCGGCAAATTAGACATAATTTCATTTCCTCCCTTTCTTTTAGGCTTACATGATATCATATTCTTCTCATATTAACAAACCTTCAGTACTAGACCCTTCAGTGATCCTTATGTAACGAAGTTAAGCTTGTTTGAAAAATACTACTGGCATCACTAACACTATAGAAGTTTCGATATACTTTTCATTGTGTTAAATCTATTAGCAATATTACAAGGCATAGCTTCATGTCATTTAAAACTAAATAAATAATCAATTATCAAGCACACCCATTCTAATAGAACACATATAATAAAATGAAATAAAAAAGGAGGTATAACTTATGTGTAACTATTCTAATGAAAATTGCTCTTTACAATACCCAAACCAAGCTGCTTATATATGTCCTAATGCAAAATGTTATTACAACCAATGTCATAAATTTCATCAATGTTGCAACCATATTCAACCATCGATAAACAAGCCATCATTAGACTATACTGTTTCTGTGCCAATTAACTTAGCAAAATCCTTGGAAGGAAAATACTTTGTGGGCTATGCTGATAATTTGACCTTTGGAAATGATACAAGTGCCTGGGCAAGACTATATAATCCTGCAAATTCAGGAGTAAACTTGCATGTAACAGTTTGGACTGTAACGGATGTATCCGAATCTCCCTTCCGAGCCCAAATCTGGTTTAACACTAACCCTCCTGGCACACCTCAAGAGTCCACGCTAGTAACTCCTGCGAACTTAGCATTTTGTCCTTTACCTCATCCTAATATACAACTTCAATATGCAATAAATGTGAAAGGAGATCCATCAGGAGGAATTAAGGCTTTCGTCCGTCGTGGAGAACCTGAGACTACATTAGTAGATGATGAACAAGGAAAATTTATCTTTCCACCGGGTGGTTCTTTTCTCATCTTTTTATCTAATCCAGAGATGCCCGATTTAGCAGCTTCAGGTAGAGTTGCCTTTGGTTGGTGGGAAGAACCTATATGTCAATAAGAATCATAACGCGTATGAAAATAAATAGAACACTAAGGTAACCTTAAAAACCTTTACCTTTAGTGTTCTTCAGTATTCAAATTATATTAAATTGAACTCCATAAATTTGCCAATGATTTTCGGCTATTTTTTATATCCAGATTTGAAGGAATATCTTCTACAAATTTTATTTTTTGCAGACAGGCATGTACAGGTAGATGAGCTCTGCAAAATTTTATAATTTTTTCATATGTTAGCTCAGAATCTCTTTTTACAATAACAGCAGCCACCTGCTGCCCCTTAATTGAATGTTCAATTCCAAACACCACTGCCTCTGATATTTGAGGATGCTTGCGAAGGACTTCTTCAATTTCCCAGGGAGAAACTTTAATTCCGCCTTTGTTTATAATCTCATTTTTTCTTCCCAATATATAAAGATTACCTTGTTCATCTATCTTTCCTAAGTCTCCTACAGTAACTTTAGGTCTAAACTCAGGTGCAAGATAAGGGCTTTTCACCCATACCACGTCATCTTCTATCCAAAAATTCACTCCGGGAAAGGCTTTACCTACACTATGGCCTTTAATGATTTCCTTTGCATGAATATAACTAACATGCCCCAATTCACTAGCGCCATAATATTCACAGATATGAGCGTTAGGGAATAGTTTTATTAATGCCACAGCAGTTTCTTTATCCATTTTCTCTCCAGCACTTACTATTGACTGAACTTCAGAGAGCGGCAGTTTCATATTTTTAATTAAGATTCGGTAATGGGAAGGTACCATAAAGATACTAGTAACATTCTTTTCATTGATTTCTCTTATCCAGCTACGTGGATATAGACTTTCAGAAAAAATAACCTTTCCACCTTCATTTAAAATATGTAAGGCACTATTTAGATTAGCAGTGTATACAAGAGAACCTGATAGGAAAAGGGTATCTTCAGCATTCATTGAAAATATCTTACTTTGGGCATGAAAAGCACTTGTCCAACTTTTATGATCTCGCCAAATTACCTTATGTTGCCCAGTAGTTCCAGAGCTAAGAGCTCCAAGAAAAATATCTTCATGTAAAACAATAGGTAGTTCTCCTAGTTTAGTTGGTAGAATAAAGGTGTCATCAATAACATAGCATGGATTAACCTTTTTTGTTATATTATTCATAACTTCAGGATATACATTATTCTCTACTAGAACTGATGATAACCCTGCTTTTGCAAGAGCAAGAAGATATAATATTTGCTTTATTGGGTCAGAAAGTTTAATAATAATTCTTTCACCAATATTCCGTTGACTAGTTAATGCCTTTGCAATATTTTCAATAGCTATGGCAGTTTCTCTATAGGTAATGCTTTTTTTTCCATGCACCATACAGATTTTATTCTCTAATTTAATCCCATTACTTTCAATGTTTTCGTATATAAACATGTTTATTCTATGCACCTTTCAATCAATGCTGCAATTCCCTGGCCACCTGCTACTCCAAGAGTAGCAATACCTAATCTTCCATTATGTTTTTTTAGTGCTTCTAAAAGATGAAGCACAATTATGGCCCCTGAGGCTCCATAAGGATGACCATAAGCAAGAGCCCCTCCTAAAGAATTTATCTTTTCTGCATCATACTGAAAACTTTTTAGAAACGCTAGAACTTTTACTGCAAAAGCTTCATTTATCTCAATAGAGTCTATCTGAGAAATAGATAGTTGTTTTTGTTCTAATAATTTTTTTACAGCAAACACCGGTCCAAGAGGAGATAAGTTTGGATCTAATCCGACACTTACGCCACCTAACCATTCTGCTTCAGCACAAAGACCATATTTCCTAACTGCTTTTTCAGAGGCCATTAAAATTAAAGCAGCCCCATCATGAGTTAGGCAACCATTTCCAGGTGTGATTTTTCCTTTTGCCTTAATGGCACTGGCACGCTTCATTAATTTTAAAGAAGCGGTTTCTCTTATACTTTCATCTTCTTCAATAATATTATGTTCTATACATAAAGGACAAATTACATTCTGCAATCTTTTTTCATTTCTTGCATGAAGAGCCCTTTCATGACTCTCTACTGCCCATTTATCCATTTCATCTCTATTTATAGCAAACTTATCAGCTACATTCTCAGCGCCCTCTATCATATCAGGGTCACCAATAGATAAGGAAGAAAATTGTGCTCTTTTATAAAATACATTGGCGCCTTGAAACCTTGGATCTTTAGGATGATATTGTTTATTAGGTTGTAAGCTTGTGCTTTCTGCGCCACCTACAACTATAAGCTCTCTATTTCCAGATTGAATTAAACTTGCAGCTATTTCTAAAGCCTTTAAACTGGAACCGCATTGAAAATCAATAGTAGTAGCAGGAACATATAGAGGCCAACCTGCTTGCAACAAGGATAGTCGGGCAAGATTACCTCCAGGGCCTACGCAATTTCCTAATATAAATTCATCAATATACTCATTGGACAATTTATATTTTTCTAACAAAGCATTCATTAAATAGGCTGTTAACTGTTCAGGAAGATAAGATTTTAAAACTCCGCCTGTCCTCCCTATAGGGGTTCTTAACCCTCCTATAATATATACCCTTTCTACGGTCTTCATTTTAATTTCTTCTTTGAGCATTAATTTTTTTTGCAATGAATCCAGCTGCAATAGCCTTCAATAAGTCGCCTAGAATAAATGGTAGAGCCCCTGCTGTAATAGCTTTATTCATTCCCATACCTGTTACATATGAAAGCCAAGGAACCCCTAGTACATAAACAATGATAATTCCTCCAAGTATACAAGCAAATATCATACGTGGAATAGAGTTTGCTTTGCCTCTTATAAAACTAATAACTATAGCACCTATTAGAAAGCCAAGCAAATAACCGCCCTTAGTTCCGAAAATAACTCCAATGCCTGCAGCTCCGCCAGAAAATACTGGAACCCCTATAGCACCTATAAATATAAAAGTAAGAACACTCAAACCTGCCTGAAGTGGCGTTAATACACATCCAGCAACCATTACTGCTAGAGTTTGTCCTGTAATTGGTACTGGGCTAAAGGGCAGTGGTACAATAACATATCCTAAAACGCCAATTAATGATGCAAATAATGCTGCATAAAGCATATCTCTAATTCCTAATTTTTTTGACATACAAATTCCTCCTTTATAGTAAGTGTAAAACATTTTATATTATTTACAATTCCAGACAGTTTTTTGGATGTTTCCCAATGAAAAAACAATTTGCAATCTGCTTTTATAGGAGCAAAATATGTAATTTTTCCTATTTTAATAAAACAATTCTTTGTTGCTAAATAATCTTCAATTAATAGTAAAAGAAGCATGCCTTGCACTACAGCGCTATCTCCTTTATGAATATGATTTGGGTCTTCACTTAGTCTACTAAAATTATGTACTTGCTCCTTGGTGATAGCTATAAAAAGTTTTTCATTATGATCAGTTACTTCTAACTCTTTATTAAGTTGCTGATTCGTTTTAATGAGCGTTGAAGACATCTCTACTAGTATATTTTTATCTTCAATGACTTTAGAGTCACATATTAAATAATCCATAGCATTCACACGCTTCTTAGTCTTTACATTTCCTATAAACATTAGATTTTCTCTCAATGAGGGATGCCTATGGATGATGAATTCTTGTTTAGCAATAAAGTATCCCACTTCAATTTCATCTGATAATGTAGAGAGTGCTAATGTCAAACAAATTATTGGTGAGTACCTATATTCCCAATGATATTTTAATGAAAAAGCATCTATCCATTTTTCTTGTTCTAAGATTGGTTCATTCATCTAAATAGCTTCCTTCCATATTATTATATAAATTAGTATAAATCACTAAAAAATAATTGTCAACCTGTAGGTTATTTTCAGTTTACAATACCGTTAAATTTGTTCATTTAGTTTTAAAAATTTAATAAAAAAATCCTAGATATAATTTTCATATCTAGGATTCTTACTATGCTAAGCATAACTACATTTTTAATTAATGCCCAATACCTGATTCTAATCCACCTTTTTTATTGTGTATAGCTATTTTATCAACTAATGCTATACATTCTTCATTCATATCAATTAAATTAGCTGTTACATCATTTCTATGAAATTTAATTACTACCTTATCTATAGCATCAACTGCAGATTCATCCCAAATTTTTATATTTGAACAATCTATATCTACTGAATCAAGCTTTTCTGTATAATCGAAACTATTAATAAATTTCGATGTAGATGCAAAAAACAATTGTCCCTCACCTACATAAACTACTTTACCCTCTTGCTCTATTTTCTTAACATTAATCTCTGATATCTTAGATGAAAAGAATAGGGCACTTAAAATAATTCCTACTATAACTCCATATGCTAAGTTATGAGTTAATAGCACTACTATAACCGTTGTAATCATTACAATAGTATCATTTATTGGTGTTTTACTTATTTTCTTGATAGATCCCCAATTAAATGTACTAGAAGCTACAACCACCATAACTGAGCCTAATGCAACTACTGGAATTTGAGCAACAAATTTGTTAAGCACGATTACAGAAGTTAACATTGACACTCCTGCAACAAATGTTGAAAGTCGTCCTCTTCCACCATAACTTTGATTAATAACAGTTTGTCCAACCATGCCACAAGCAGCAATTCCGCCAAAGAAACCTACTACTACATTACCTAATCCTTGTCCTACACACTCTCTGTTTTTATTACTTGAAGTATCTGTTAAATCATCAACTAACTGTGCTGTTAATAATGATTCTACTAGCCCTACAACTGAAAGAGACATTGAGTAAGGTAATATTATTCTTAGTGTTTCTATATTAAATGGTACATTTGGTATTAAAAACTTAGGTAAATCTGTTGTTATCTTTCCCATGTCCCCTAAAGTTTTTACATCTATTTTAAATATAAATACAATTAGTGAAAGTGCTATAATAGCTACTATTGGAGACGGTATTGTTTTTGTTAATTTAGGTAATAAATAAATTATAGCAATTGCTATTCCCCCTAAAATTAACAAAACATGAGGTCCTTCAAAATGTTGTAATTGTGACGTAAACATCATTATTCCTAATGCATTAACAAAACCTATCATAACCGGCTTTGGTATAAACTTCATTAGATTACCTATCTTTAAAAATCCTAGTATAACTTGAATAATTCCTGTAAGTATTGTTGCTGCAAGCATATTTTCTATTCCATAATTCTTTACTAAACTTACTAAAACCAATGCCATAGCTCCAGCAGCACCTGAAATCATTCCTGGTCTTCCACCAAAGATTGCAATAACTACAGAAATACAAAATGAAGAATATACCCCCATCATAGGATCAACACCAGCTACTATAGAGAATCCTATAGCTTCTGGTATTAAAGCCATACATACTACTATTCCAGCTAATAAATCTCCTTTTACATTTCCAAACCACTCTTGTTTAAATTCCTTCATTTTTTCACTTCCGTTCCTTATATTATATTAATATGTTAAAAATAAAAAATGCCCTGAATAGATTTTATTCAAAGCAATCCTTTAGGATTTTATCATATATATATTTATGAGTCAAATTCCGCTAATTTTCTCCCCAGATGTGATAGCCGACAACTATAACTATTTCTTCTTTTTTAATTTATCTTCTGCTATTTTTATATTCTCATCAACTCTAAATTTAACTATCTTTCTTACTAACTCATAAGGCATTGGCTTATTTAAAGGAAATTGTACTGATCCTTTTGCTCCTTTATATCCAGATAGCTCTTGTTTAAATGCATCAATCCCACTAGGAGCTGGATAAAATCCTATATGATTTTTATGAGCTGCAAAATGCACTAAATTGCCATGCAGCACAAAAGTAGGCATTTGCCAACTCATTCTTTCTTCTGCCTCTGGTGCAACCTCTTTCATAATTTTTCTAAACATTTTAAGTATTTCCTGAACCTCAGGAGAAAATTGCAAAATATATTCATCAATTGAATTAAAAGTTGTTTTGTTTTCTTCCATAACTTCTCCTTTCATAAATCTCTTAGTAGTTTCAATATACAGGGTGGTATATATTGAAACTTATGTAATTATTTATAATTTAATAGAAGATTTACATTCATTCATTTGCGAAGATAATCATAATCACCATGAACCTGATGATTATGAAATCACTAGTCATATAAAAATATTAGGTGCCTAGGCACACTTTATGCCTAATAGTTTTTTAGTTAATACAAGTTTAACATCTGAAGAAATTTTAGTAAATCTTAAGAATTATATTCAAGATACGGATATGATTTTTATTAATAAAGTTGACAAAGATGATGTTGCTTCTTTATATCCTAATGAAGTTGAGTTTGCTAATAGCAGATGACAGGAGCACCTGCCTCAATATTATTGAATATGGTCTTTGCTAGGTTATAAGGCGAATTTATACAACCATGAGAACCATTTGTCCAATATATATTTCCTCCAAACACACTTCTCCAGCTAGCATCATGGATTCCTATACCTCTATTAAATGGCATCCAGAATGCAACATAGGAAGCGTAACCCGGTCCTCTCAAAATAGCACCCTTTTGTTTATATTTTAAACTATAAATACCTGTAGGTGTTGAATGATTATTCTTTACATTACCTGTAACAACATCTCCTTGTACTATTAGTGAACCATTTTTATAAAACCATAAATATTGTTTTGCTAAATTTATTTCTACATAGGTATTTCCGATATCATTGTCAGCATAAGAAAAAGCAGTTTGACTGTATACCGGTTCTTTTGTTATAGTTTTCCCTTGTTTTATATCTTTAATTAAATTTTGTGTTTCCTTAGTTTTATCAATAGACCATCCATAATCACCACCACCTACATTTATAGTTTTTCCTGATGATGTAACAAATTTTCTTGTCTTCCCAACTGTATTATAAGTTTTAGAAAGTCCGTCTATATAATTTTTTATTTTTTCCTCATCAAATGCAACTTTAAAGTTCTTATCAACTGTAAGCCACTTATTTATTATAGTACCATCTAAAGTTTCTTTCCCCTTTCCAAAACTATAGATAATTTTTGAAGATACGTATTTGTTAAGTGTATCCCTAACTTTTATAATTTTTGCTGATTTTGAGTTATATTCCGGCTTTATATAACACCCCACTGATTCCAAATCTATTTCAGCTTCTCTCTTAGGTATTGAATCTGCCACACGCGAATATAAAATATCTTTATCTAACTTATTTCCTGGAACTTCATCTACAATCTCGTAATTATTATTTACATATTTAAAGCTAGGATTCTTTGGTTCAATTATATTACTACTTTTAAAACAAGAGAGCTTATCTATTTGTTTTTTCAATAATTTATCATCAAATGAAACTCCTACTGTCATTTTACAATTCTCATCAGTGAAGAATGCTAAAATCCATTTAAAAGGATTTTGTCTATCTTTAAGTTTCTGAAATTCCTCATCTGAACTATACTTTAGCCCTATATCATTAGCTTTTATCTGTTCACTTTTACTCCCTCGCTCTTTTAGGTTTAACATATAATCCCTAAGCTGAGATGTGGCTGCTATTTTGGCATCTTCTACACTTTTCCCTGAAACACTAATGGAATTAATTTCAGATCCAAAATAAAAATGATTCATAAAATACCTTGTCATTCCAAAATAAATAATAAGTAAAGTGCAAAGAGAAATTATTGTACCTGTAACAATTTTTTTGCGCTTTTCTATTGGCTTTTCTGCTGATTCTTCTGTGATATCCTCTATTGCCTCGTCTACTGACTCTTCTATTGGTTCCTGTATTGTTTCTTGTACTGACTCTAGTACTGATTCTTCTGTGTTTTCCTCCATAGGCTCTTGTATTGGCTTTTCTTGTTCTCCTTCCATGACACCTACTCCTTTAATTTAGAATTAGTACTTTGTCCTTTTAGAGATTAATGAACCTTATATAAAATAAGTCTACCTTCCATTTTATGTACTAATATTTACACTTAAGACATATATTTTAAAAATTATTTTTTACAATTAATATGTTATAATTTTTATTTTTTGCAGTATATTTTATGACGATTACTAAATTTGGTGTCATATCAACCAAAAATGATAAAAGAGAAGTTACTTTGCCAAATTAACTTCTCTTTTATCATTTTTTATTATTTAAAATTCTTTTATCTTATAATATTCATCAAATCATAGAAGTAACACTTCCTATTTCTTACTTTTCCATCCGTATAAATTATTTTTAAATCTAGTATATATTGAACTTTATAGTATAATTGTACTACTGTTTTGCAAATGGTTAATTATGATTTAATGTAATGAAAATTCATTTTAAAGTTTAATAATACCATTTAAGCCCTTATTTGATAACCAATGAATAGTCTTGTTATCAAAACTAATATCAATATAATCATTTGAGGCATTAATACTTATACTTCGATGATTATTTTTATATTTTAATACATTAGCTAAACATATGGCTTTTTCAAGACCATCTCCTCTTTGATAGTTACACACTTCGTCCGGTTGGGCCATTCTTTGACCATCATATATAGATATATTAGGCATACTTTCTAGTGTACTTATAAGTTCATCTTCACCTAAGTCCTTATACTTAACAATTGAAACAGGATTTCTCTCCATTGCCGCTTTTATAAAAGGCGCCCATTGAGTTTTAGAAAAATCTCTCAATGCGTAAAAAGAAAGATCTGCAGAAACATTATTATTTCTAATAAATTCTAAATAACCAATAATTTCTTCCCGGCTCATTTCTGTTGATAACTGTATTGGTTCTGTTTTAATAAAACATTTATTCTCTCCTGGGAATCTTGGGTCTATATTGCAAAATTCATATAAGGATGTTAAAATCTCCTTTTTTTTAACCATGGACATATGAGGGCAATGAATTTCATCCATTATACTAATACTATCCTTCTCAGCACTAAAATCTAACTTGTGGTCTTTAAAGAATTTATTAAATTTATTAAGACATATTCTATCTTGTATCGGTTCCTGTAAAAATTCATACTCATCAATCTCAGATAGTAGTTTATGTCTCGTTCTCTCGTTGACCTTAAAAGAGCTAGTATGCTCATAAGCATATGCCCTTTCAGCAGCAATGTACCTCTGCCTGCCATGACATTCATGCTCAATCTGAAAATATTTTTGAAAACGGCTCTCTTGCCTGAGAAAGTTACACAATATCTCATAATCTATATCATTTACAAGAAATTTCTTAAGCTTTTTTTCAAAGCTAATATATACCTCATGATCTATAGCTGCTTTGGGATATACCACATGTACAAAACCTGTGTTATGAGAAATAATTGTAATTTGTTCATTTCGTATTGCTCTTTGAGCCTTTGATGTAAGCTCAGTACCATTAAACCACATGTTTTTAGTTACAATCCTTCTATTATTTGTTACTACTCCCTCCTTTACATCTATAAAGTTTTGTGAATGAAGTGGAGTTACAAGTAGGTATATACTTTCAAGTGGCATTTTGCATATTATAAACAATGCAGCGGCATAAAGGACAGATAAAGACACACATTCACCCGCCCCCTTTTTATAATCCTTTTTGTATCTGAATGCATTCATCGCCTCTACAGTTTCAGTCTTCCAATACGGAATGACATTAGAGTCATATTTATCAATGCCAAAATGCTTTCTGATATCTATATTAAAATAATACTTATCCCCTTCATATCCAAATAAAGCATTACTCTTATTTATTGTTTCAACATCCATAAAAGGTTGAAAACGTGTTATTTCCTTCTCATTAGTTGTAAGCCCCCAAGTATCAATATCCAGATTAAAATCATAATTATCCATTATATACTGCTTAAGTCTTAATATTTTTCTATATTGATTTAATTTGTCAATATCTTTAAACCATTTATCTTTCTTCCATTCCCATATAACAGGAGACATTATATTAGCTAACAATAGACTATATAGAAGCTCCGGGAATATAAAGATTTCCATGTCTGATAAGGTAACAGCTGATGAATATTTTTCTATATCCTTATTATCAAAAATTTTAAACACCACCTTGTAATATATTATAAATAAATAGAACACTAAGGTAATGTTTAAAAACTTTTACCTTTAGTGTTCTTTATTATCTAAATTACACTTCTACAATCCATCCCTCTGGAGCTTCTACATCTCCAAATTGAATCCCATAAAGAGTGTCATATAGTTTCTTTGTTACAGGACCTACTTCAGTTTCACTGTGGAATACGTGTAGATTTCCTTTATACTCAATTCCTCCAATTGGAGTTATTACTGCTGCTGTTCCGCAGGCACCAGCTTCTTTGAATTCCTTTAAGTTATTTACAAGAACATCTCTCTCTTCTGTTTCCATTCCTAAATACTCTTTTGCAACATGAAGCAGAGAATACTTAGTTATACTTGGAAGAATAGATGGTGAACTTGGAGTAACAAACTTATTATCTTCAGTAATTCCAAAAAAGTTAGCAGATCCAACTTCTTCTATTTTAGTATGAGTTGCTGGGTCTAAATAAATACAATCTGCAAAGCCTTTTTCTGCGGATACTTTATGAGGATAAAGACTTGCTGCGTAATTTCCTCCAACCTTTGCAGCCCCTGTTCCATAAGGTGCAGCTCTATCATAATCTGCTATATCAAAGTTTACAGGAGTCATTCCCCCTTTAAAATAAGGTCCTACTGGAAGACAGAATACACAGAATAAATACTCTGGTGCCGCTTTTACCCCAATATTATCTCCAACACCGATTACGAAAGGTCTAAGATAAAGAGTTGCTCCAGTTCCATAAGGTGGCACATAAGCTTCATTAGCCTTAACAACTCTAATACAAGCTTCTATAAACTTATCTTCCGGAACTTCTGCCATTAATAGACGTCTACAACTTTCAGCCATACGCTTTGCATTTTGATCCGGTCTAAAAAGCTGGATTTTATTGTCCTTTGTACGGTAAGCTTTTAAACCTTCGAAACATTGCTGTCCATAATGAAGCGCTGTTGAAGCTTCGCTAATAGTAAGCTTATTATCTTCAACCAGTTCTCCATCATCCCACTTTCCATCTTTCCATCTCGAAACGTAACGAAGGTCTGTTTTAATATAGTTAAATCCTAATTCAGCCCAATTAATATCTACTGTTTTGCCCATAATCCTGCCCCCTAATTCTATTAAACATATCCAATAAAAATCTTATTATATATTCTATCACTTTTATATATCAATTGGAAGAATGATAAATGTATTATTTACTCTATTTGTGAAAATATCCACAGTATTTGTTCCCTTATTTTATGTATCATCATATATTAAGATAGGACAACCTTATTTTAGATACGTAAAAATACTTTGTATAGGAGGTAGATTAAGATTACCCTTCGTAAAAAAGCAATAACTATTATTGTTTTTACCCTAATAGCTTTAACTATCTCAATGCATGTTTTTGTACAGCTAATCTTTTTAAAAGATTTTTCCAACATTGAAAAAAAATCTGTCACTCAAGATGTAAATGACATTATAAACGCTTTAGATAGGGAACTTTTAAATATCTCAGCTATAAATATAGATTGGGCTAATTGGGATGACACTTGTAGCTTTATTGATAATAAAAATAAAACTTTTATGGACGCTAACTTAACAAATGAAAGCTTCATAAATCTACAGCTCAATTTTATGATTTTTATAGATAATAATAACAAGATAATCTTCTCCAAAGGCTTCAATTTAGAAAATCATACAGTGGAGAACATCCCCATATATATAATAGACTATATACTTTCTAATCCATCTATAAGTACGCATACTAGTACAAAGAGTAATATGCATGGTATAGTTACTATTTTAGATACTCATATAGCAATATCTTCATCACCAATTATAACTAGTTTAAAACAAGGTCCTATTAAAGGCACCTTAGTTATGGGAAAATATATAAACCATAAATTTATAAACCAATTGTCTGAAATAACTGGTTTATCTGTTACTCTTAATCCACTTGATACTACTAGATTTCCGTTTAATTCTTATGAAGAAATTATAGTAAAACCACTAGATAATAACTCTATTTTAGGATATACAGTAATAAAGGATTTGTATGAAAATCCATCATTTATTCTAAGTATTCATAGCTCTAGGGAAATTTATACTAAGGCTTTAAATAGTAGATTCTACTTTACCTTTTTTCTTTTTATATCCTGTTTAATTCTTTGCATAGTATCCTTAAAGCTTTTAGATAAAACTGTGCTCAATAGAACGATTGAACAAGAAGTACTTTTAAATACTATTCCAGCCTTAATTTACTATAAAGATAACTCATTAAAATATATTACAGGAAATGAATTGTTTTCTAGTGTTTTCAATATAAAGAAAGATGAAATTAGGGGTAAAACAGATTTTGAGTTCTTTCCAAAAGAACAAGCAGAAATCATACGTGAGCAAGATTTTAGTATACTATCCTCTGGAATACCTAAATTAAATATAGAACGACAGATTACACTACCTAATGGAAATAATATATGGACTTCCACCTCTAAGTCTCCTTATGTGGGACAAGATGGAAAAATAAAAGGTATGGTAGGAGTTACTATTGATAATACTGATTATAAATTAGCTGAAGATAAGATTCAGTATCTGGCTTTCTATGATCAACTTACAAATTTACCCAATAGGATTTTGTTTAATGCCATTGTTACTAAGTCAATCCTAGACTTAAATAAAAATAAAGATAGAAGACTTCTAGCAATATTATATATGGACTTAGATAAATTTAAGTTAATTAATGACACTTTAGGACATGCTACAGGAGATGAGTTTTTACAAATTATATCTAGCAGAATATTAAAATGTATATGTGGAAATGCTGTGTTATCTAGATTAGGCGGAGATGAATTTGCTTTATTAATTAAGGTTAATACTAAAGACGAACTACACACTTTATGTGAAAAAATTACAGAAGCCGTAAAACAACCTTGGGGCATTAATGGTTATGAACTAAGTGTAACTATTAGTATAGGTATAGTTCTATATCCTACTGATGCTGAAGATATAAATACACTACTAAAATGTGCTGATATCGCTATGTATAGAGCCAAAGAACAGGGTAGAAATCACTATGAATTTTATACTTCAACTTTAAGCACTAAAGCCGAAGAAGAACTTTCTTTAGAAAGTAGTTTATTAAATGCATTAAAAAATGGCGAATTTGAACTGTACTATCAACCTCAATTTGATGCTAAGGATAAAAAACTTGTAGGGGTAGAAGCTTTAATTCGATGGAACCACCCAAAGCTTGGAATTTTGCCTCCTTCAAAATTTATTTCTTATGCTGAAGATAGTGATTTAATAATTCCTATAGGTGAATGGGTAATAAAAGAAGCTTGCACTCAAGCTAAGCGTTGGCAGCAAAATGGACTTCACCCTATACCTGTTTCTGTAAATCTTTCTTTTAAACAGTTTCAACAAAAGAACTTAATATCTAAAATTTCATCAATATTAAAAGATACTGGATTGTCATCACAGTATTTACAAATAGAAATTACAGAAAGTATGGCTATGCAAAACCCAGAATATACACTAAAGGCTCTTCATAGCTTAAAAAGTATGGGAATTAAAATTGCCTTAGATGATTTTGGCACAGGATATTCTTCTCTAAGTTATTTAAAACGCTTTCCAATTGATAAATTAAAAATAGATAAATCCTTTATAAAAGATATAGGAATAAACAAAGAAGACTCAGAGATTGTAAAAATAATTATATCTCTAGCTCATAAGCTTAACATCGCTACTATAGCTGAGGGAGTGGAAACTGAGGAACATTTAAATTTTTTAAGAGGAGAAAATTGTGACGAAATTCAAGGATATTTACTTGGAAAACCTATGCCTTTAGCATCATTTAAAGAAATGTTAAAGAGGTGATCTCTAGTTAAGATCACCTCTTTATTATCCGTTTTTATTTATTATTTGTTTTTACTTTTTCTTAATGTTCTCTAGTATGTCACTAAATTTATTTTCATTAACCTTAATAACTGAATTCTCATCCGGGACATACATCGGTACAAAAACAATTCCTAGTTTTTTAGTATTATTAGAGTTCTTATACCTTATCTCTTCAAACTCACCTGCAGCTCTTTTAATTTTAAACCACGCAATATTTGAAGCTTCCCTAATAGTAGTTATTATATCATCTTCATTAAATATTCTCTTGTGATTCACTTCAATGAGAATATCACCACTTCTGATTCCCATTTGTGATGCTGGAGAATTAGGTGCCACTTCTAATACCATCATTCCACGTTCATCACTTATATACTTTGGTTCTTCCTTAACTTCTTTATATCTTTGAACATGCAACATAGCCTCATGTGCCACAGGTGCAAATACAATAACAAATAGCTTGAAAAATACATTTAAAACAGCTAATCTAGCAAATATAAATAATAATAAGCTATATAATATTACTATAAGTCCTGAGGAAAGAGATTTCTGTTTCTTTGTTTTAGTAAAAGTTATACTATTATATCCTAAAACTCCATAAAAAGGCATCAGTAAAATAGCTGCATTTCTTATTAAATTAATTGGAGTTGTCGGATGTAAAAATGAACTCCACGTTGACAGTGGTATTACACTATCTATAGAATAATTTCTAGAATTTACAATTAAAGCAATTGCCATAGGAATTGCCCAATATCTTTTTAGAGCAAATCCTCCAATTATCTTATCATCTTTCTTAGTGAATATAGGTATAGATCCCTTACTCCCATCAGCTATAATAAGAATTCCTTCTATAAAATGTAGTACTGCTATTAATGTCATGAGTGCTACTACATCCATGGTTAAGAATCGAAACTTTTCTATATTTACACCATACATCCCACTCATTATTTCAAGAAGAACACTTATAAAGCCTAAAATAGCCGCTGAATAAGAGAAACAGAGAAATTTTTGATTTACAAACATCAACAATATAGATATTAAGAATATCAATTCTATTAATGTATTCTCATCAAAGGTAACTCCTAAGTAACCTAACATAACACTAGCTGTCATTCCTGCAATAAGACCAAAAACTATTTGAGATATTGTAAGCTCAAATGAGGAATTGAGTCTCTCACCTATAATCATCCTCTGTATCATAACTATCTTCTTGTTTTGTCTATAGAACATTACAATAAAAATTATTAGTATAAATACATAGGGTGACTTAACCATAGCATAAGCCGTAGATCTTAATGTATTAAATAAAATATCCATATAAGATCGTTTCCCCTCTCACTATCTTTTTATTTTAGTTTACCCTTAATCACTTCTAAAGCCTTAATAAATTGAGGATCAACTTTTTTATCGTATGGCTTTTCTAATAGTTCTTTAGGATATTTCACTTCTACATCTGGGCTTATACCCTTATGATGTATATCTTCTCCATTTGGAGTATAGTATTTTGATGTAGTTACTTTTAGAGCTGTACCATCTCCAAAACCATATTTCTTTTCATAAAGCACACTCTGAACAATTCCTTTTCCAAAACTCTTTTCTCCCACTAATGTGCCGATCTTGTAATCTCTAACAGCACCTGAAAAAATTTCTGAAGCACTAGCTGTTCCATTGTCTATTAATACGACAAGTGGCATTCCAATTAAATTACCACCCTTAGATTTATATTCTTCTTTATTATCATATTTATCCTCTGTAGACACTAATACTTTATCTTTAGGTATGAATTTAGAAGTTATGTTTATAGCCTGTGTAAGCCATCCACCTGGATTTTGTCTTAAATCTAGTACCATAGCCTTCATGCCTTTTTTAGTTAAATTATCAACAACTTTTGTAAACTGCTCATCTGTATGCTCATCAAAAACAGTTAAAGTAATAAGACCTATACCATCCTCTATCATTTCTCCAGTAACAGTTGTCAAAGTGATAACTGCCCTCTTTACTTTAACATCAAAAGTTCCTTTTCCTTCTCTTGTTATGGTGATTGTTACGTATGTATTCTTTTCACCCTTCATCATAGTAACTGCTTTCTCATAATCCTTTGCAGTTACTGCATTACCATCAACCTTTTCAATTATATCTCCACTAATTATTCCAGCTTGCTTAGCTGGCGAATCTTCAAATGGTGCTATAACTACTATCTTATCACCTTTGGTTCCTACCTGTAATCCAAGTCCCACATAATTTCCTTCTGTATGTGTATTAAAATCTTTATACTCTTTATTATTCATGTATACAGTATAAGGATCATTTAAGGACTCCGTCATTCCTTTTACAGCATTTTCAACTAGTAAGTTTTCATCTATATTACCATCGTAATACTGCTCTAAATTATCTTTTACAATAAATAACTTTTTAAATTGCATCATATCTTGATAAGTATCCTCACTTACCCTTCTTGTTCCTTTTATTGGCATTCTAGTTCCTATAACATACGTTGTGAAATTTGTTAATATAATTACTAAAATAACTATTAAAATCCATATAACTTTACTATCCCTTGTTTTATACTTTCTTTCACTGTCATTCTTATCTTTATACTCCATAAATATCACCTCTCAACCTCGTGTTATTTATATTCTTACGTTATTAAGTATATAATTATACCTTTTAGATAAATTTCATTAAACAAATATTAAGGCTGGCTATTTTGGCCAACCTTAATATAAACTAATTATTATACTTTTAAAAACTTTCTAATAGATAATATACTTCCTATTCCACCGATTAAAGTTCCTGATAGGATAAATATCCATAGTATATTCATAACTATATAGTTTGGTGTAACTAACTCAATCATCATAATACTATCTGATAGTTTGTTATAAGCTAATCCATATAATGGTATGAGTACAGCACTTGCAATTATTGCCCCTACTATACCTATAATTACACCTTCTATTATAAATGGCCATCTTATAAACCAATCTGTTGCACCTACATACTTCATTATATTAACTTCTCTACGTCTTGAATAAACAGCTAATTTAATAGTATTTCCAATTAGAAATAAACAAATAGGAATTAATAGAATTAAGGCTGCAAATCCAATCCACTTTACTCCTCTTGTTACTCCTGCTATTCTATTTACTAAATCTTCATTGGCAACTACTTTTTCAACACCCGCTAGCTTTTCTGTAGTCTTCACTATAGTCTTTACCATTTCTGCATTTTCAACGGTTACTGTAAAAGACTCTGGCAGCGGATTTTTTTCATCAAATCCTTGAACTAAATCATGATTTTCCTTGCCTAATTGTTCTTTCCACTTTTCTAATGCTTCTTCCTTAGTTACATATGCTATTTTCGTAACACCTTTTGTAGTAGTGATTATATTTTGAATATTTTCTTTATCATCTGCTTTTATATCTTCCTTTAAAAAAACTGATACCTCAAGCTTAGATTCAATATTTTTCACCACTTGATTAGCGTTTAGCATAGCCATTAAATATATTCCAAACATGAAAAGAGTTAGTGAAACAGTAATAATTGATGCAAAACTTAGAGTTGTATTTCTTTTTAAACTTTTTAGTGCATCAACCAAGGAATATTTTATAGTATTAATCTTCATAGCCATATCTACCTTTCTGTTCGTCTCTCACAATAACACCTTTTTCAATTGCTATAACCCTTTTTTTCATGTTATCTACGATACTCTTATCATGAGTAGCCATAAGTATAGTAGTTCCAGCGCGATTAATATCATTTAGTATCTTCATTACTTCTACAGATGTTTCTGGGTCTAGATTACCTGTTGGTTCATCTGCAATTATAATAGCAGGATTATTGACTATAGCTCTAGCTATTGCAACTCTCTGCTGTTGCCCTCCAGAAAGCTCATCTGGAAAACACCTAAATTTATTTGATAATCCTACCATAGATAAGACCATAGGTACTCTTTTTCTTATTTCTCTCTCTGAAGCTTCTACAACTCTCATAGCAAAAGCAACGTTTTCATACACATTCAATGTAGGAATTAACCTAAAATCTTGAAACACCATACCTATCTTTCTTCTATAATACGGTATGTCCATTCTTTTAACTTTAGATATATCTTCACCTGCAACAAGTATTCTTCCTGTAGTTAGCTCTATTTCCTTAATAAGTAGTTTTATAAAAGTAGATTTTCCAGCTCCACTAGATCCAACGAGAAATAAAAAATCTCCTCTATCTACATCTAAATTTATATTTGAAAGAGCAAAAACATTATTATCATATATTTTAGTAGCATTTCTAAACTCTATCATCTTACAAATTTCTCCCATCCAATTTCTTTTTTATACATCGCTTATGTATTATTATAACATAAGCTAGGGGAATTTGAGTTAATATATTGTGAATATTTAGTTTAATCTTCAATCATATCCTTAAAACCTTCTCCTAAAACCTCATGTGCTTCACTTACTGTTATGAATGCATTTTTATCAATTGCTTTTATATAACTCTTTAATTTTACAAATTGTCTTCTATCTAGTATTGTATACAATACATTTATTCCATTACCACTGTACGCACCTTTTCCTTCAAACATGGTGCATCCTCTTTCCAATTCTTCTATTACATATTTACTTATTATATCGTTCTTCGAACTCATAACAACTACTGCTTTACAAGTATTTAACCCCTCTATAACAGTATCAATCATAAAGCCATTTATAATTACAGCTAATAATCCATACATACCAAGTTCAGGCGAAAAAGTAATTCCAGCAGCTAATGCTACCATAAAATCTACACTTAAAAGTGCCTTTCCTATGTCTAAATGTAAAAATTTATTTAATATCTTAGCTAATATATCTGTTCCACCTGTTGAAGCGTTTTGATTAAACACAAGTCCCATACCAATTCCTGAGAGAAAAGTTCCAAACAATGTAGCTAAAATTAAATCATGAGTTATAGCTACTTCTGGCGAAACGACTTTATCTAAAATAAAGATTAATCCTGATAAACTTAAAGAAGCATATATAGTTTTTGCTCCAAATTTACCTCCTATTACTATAAAAGCAACTATAAATAATATGATGTTCATAATAAGCATAATTAATCCAACACTAATGCTTGGAATAATATAGTTTATTATAATTGCTATTCCAGTCACTCCACCTGCTGCTATCCTATTGGGAACTAAAAAAAACTTTATGGATATTGCTAGTATTACCACGCCAATGGTAACTGTGAGGTACTCTTTAAATTTTTTACTCATAATGTCACCCCTATATTTTGTAAAAAAGGAAGGAGCTATATTAACTCCTTCCAAAAATGACTATTTAAAAGATATAGCTTTTTTCACAGCTTTAACTATATCCTCTCCAGTTAATCCGTAAGCTTTTAATAATTCATTTGGTTTTCCACTTTCACCAAAAACATCTTTTACTCCCACTCTTACTACTGGAACTGGACAGTTTTCACTTAAAATTTCACAAACTGCTGAACCAAGTCCACCTATTACACTATGTTCTTCTGCTGTAACTATAACTCCTGTTTCTCTTGCAGCATTTACTATTATGTCTAAATCTATAGGTTTTATAGTATGTATATTAATTACTTTAACCTTTATACCTTCTTCAGCAAGAATATTGTATGCTTCAAGAGCTGCATCTACCATTATTCCAGTAGCAATTATAGTAGCTTCCTTTCCTTCTCTTAAAGTTACTCCCTTTCCTATTTCAAACTTATAATTCGGCTCATCATTAATTATTGGTACTCCTGATCTTCCTAGTCGTACATAACAAGGACCTTCATACTCAGCAATTGCTCTAATAGCCGCTTCTGTTTCAATGGCATCGCTTGGGCATATTACTGTCATATTTGGAATACTTCTCATTAATGATATATCTTCTATAGATTGGTGTGATGCTCCGTCTTCTCCAACAGTTAATCCTGCATGTGTTGCACATACTTTAACATTTAATTTTGGATAACAAATTGTGTTTCTAATTTGTTCAAATGCTCTTCCTGCTGCAAACATAGCAAAAGTACTAGCGAATGGAATCTTACCACAAGTTGAAAGTCCTGCAGCAACAGCCATCATATTTGATTCTGCAATTCCCATATTTATATGTCTATCTGGACAAACTTTTTTAAAGTCCGCAGTTTTTGTAGATTTTGATAGGTCTGCATCTAGTACAACTATATTAGGATTTTCTTGACCTAATTTTGCTAACGCAGTACCATAAGCCTCTCTAGTAGCTATTTTATTTGCCATTATTCTTCGCCTCCGATTTCTCTTAATGCCTGATCACATTGTTCTTTGCTTGGAGCTGATCCGTGCCAACTAGCTTCATCTTCCATAAAGGATACTCCTTTACCTTTTATAGTTTTTGCAACTATCACTGTTGGTTTGCCTTTTGTGCTCTTGGCTTCATCAACTGCACTAATTATAGCTTCAAAATTATGTCCATCTATATTTATAACATGCCATCCAAAAGCTTCAAACTTTTTATCAATAGGATCTACTGCCATAACATCTTGTGTTCTTCCATCAATTTGCAAACTATTATAATCTACAAAAGCAGTTAAATTATCTAATTTAAATTGAGCAGCTGCCATAGATGCTTCCCACACTTGTCCTTCTTGTAATTCTCCATCACCAAGAAGAGTATATACTCTATAGTCTTTATTATCTAATTTGCCTGCTATACCCATCCCTACTGCTGTAGATATTCCTTGACCCAGTGAACCAGTAGACATATCTATTCCCGGAACATAATTCATATTAGGATGTCCTTGTAGCATTGATCCAAGCTTTCTTAGACCCATTAACTCCTCTTTATTGAAAAATCCTTTTTCCGCAAGGACACTATATAGAACTGGTGCTGCATGCCCTTTAGAAAGAACAAATCTATCTCTGTTAATATTATCTGGATCCTCAACATTTACGTTCATTTCTTTAAAATATAATGTTGTTAAAATTTCAACTGCTGAAAGTGATCCACCTGGATGACCTGAGCCAGATTCTGTTAGCATTGTTATGATGTCTTTTCTTACTTCCTTAGCGATCTTCTGTAGCTCATGAATATCTTTTGCCATTTTAAAACCCTCCTATTTTATCTGATGCGTAACTTCTGTAAACTCTATTCATACGAAATTTACTTTTCTAATATATTATTATAACAATATATTAGAAAAATTACACTATTACAAACTAAAAAAGTCGGCTACGCCGATTTTTTTCGCTAGGGGAACCTAGTCCCCCTTCGACAACGCTATGCGTCTGAGCACCGCTCTTAGTGCGGCGAGGGGTGCCCCCTCTGCACACCCTAGTTTATATGAAATTATAAGTTTATCCTTTTATAGATAAACTTATAATTTCATATAAACTAAAAAAGGGCATCTCTGCCCTATATTTTTATAATCCAATACTAATTAAAAGTGCTTCATCCACTTTTATCATATCTTTTTCTGACATATGACCTATTTTTTCTTTTAATCTCTTCTTATCTAAAGTCCTAATCTGTTCTAGCAAAACAACTGAATCCTTATTTAATCCATATTCCTCTGATGAAATCTCAACATGAGTAGGAAGTTTTGCTTTATTTATTTGAGATGTAATTGCAGATATAATAACAGTTGGACTATATTTATTCCCTACATTGTTTTGAATAATTAAAACTGGTCTTATTCCGCCCTGTTCTGAACCCACAACCGGGCTTAAATCAGCATAAAATATATCTCCTCTTTTCACTACCATTGTCATCAGGCAAATCACTCTCCGCAAGCTTAGCTTCATATTCTTTTAATACTATCATATCTTCAGCAAAGCCCATTTCACAAATTTCTAAATTCATTTGTGCCATTTCTATATACCCTTTTTTTAATTCTTCTATTTTACTTAGCTTCTTTTTGTCCTTAATATATAGTATTAAAGAGTCCCTAATAAATTCACTCTTTTTTCTGTATTTTTTAAAATATTCTTTTCGAATGTCATCTTTACGTGCTTCTATTGGGATTTCTACTTGCTTCTTTGAACTTGACATAGAGTTTTTATACCTCCTAAATTAACATAGAGAAAATATGTACAATTCAATTATACTTTAATGTCTGTCAAGATGTCAAAGAAAACTCCGTATTTCTATACTATATATCTTATGTATTTTTACGCTTTATTGTAATTTACTACACATAATTCCTTACCTTTACAACTTCACCATCTTTTATGTACACTCTCGGAACTCTTTTTGTTATCATGCAAACTACTTCATAGTTTATGGTTCCTAACATCTCTGCTATGTGGTCTGCATTTAACTTAACTCCATTCTTCTCTCCTATAAGAATCACTTCATTTCCTATTTTTACTTCACCTTTTATATCTGTAACGTCTACCATGCATTGATCCATACAAATACTTCCTACTACCGGGGCGAATTGACCATTAATTATAACTTTTGCTTTATTGTTTAACAATCTTGTGTATCCATCAGCATATCCTACTGGTAGAGTAGCAATTATACTATCTCTAGAAGACTTAAATCTTTTTCCATAGCCTATATAATACCCAGAAGGTATACTTTTTATGTGAGCTATATTAGTTTTTAAATCCATAGCAGGTTTTAATTTTATTCTGTCTTTATTTACTTCTTCTGATGGATAATATCCATACAATATTATACCTGGTCTAACTGCTTCAAAATGAGATTCTGGTAGATCAATTATAGCCCCACTATTAGCTATGTGCCTTATTTTTATATGAACTCCAGATTTTTTTAAAGCTTCATAAAAAGCATTAAATCTATTTAACTGTTGGTAAGTGTATTCTTTATCTTTTTCATCTGCTGTAGAAAAGTGTGAAAATATACCTTCTATTTCTATATTAGGTAGCTTACTTATTTCTACTACTTCCTTTAGACTTTCTTCATTAGGCATGAATCCGATTCTTCCCATTCCTGTGTCAATAGCTATATGAACTTTAGCTTTTTTATGCTTTTTCTTAGCAATTATTGAAAGTTCTTTTGCATAATTATAAGAAAAAATTGTTTGACCTATATCATATTTTAATAAATCATCAATTAAGCTAGGAGGGGTAAAACCCAAAACCATAATGGGGCATTCAATTCCCCCTCTTCTTAATTCTACTCCTTCACTAACTACAGCAACCGCTAATCTAGTAGCTCCGTTTTCTAAAAGTACTGGCGAAATATCTAAAGCTCCATGTCCATAGGCATCCGCCTTCACTATAGCCATTATATCTTCGCTCTCTGAACAACTTCTAATTTGCTTCATATTGAAGGCAATATTATCTAGGTTGATTTCTGCCCATACTGGTCGTAAATGTTTAAACATGTTGCTACCTCCAACCTAGGGATTCCTCTATATCCCTTTATTCCTTAGTTAATTTTTCTTTGAAAAGTTCTTTATCCACATCTGCATTCGGTACAAAATTTGTGTATATAAAACTTACTACTTCTTTATCTTTAATGTCATATATAGATAGTTTATTTGGAAGTTTAGTTTCTGTATCTACATACATAATAGCTTTGTTCATATTCCTATTATTTCCTGGAATAGCTAGTGATATAAGCTGATATTCCCTATCTCCAATTTTCTTAAATGTGTTTTCAATCTCTTTATCAGTATATAATAACCCTATATATTGTTGTATGAAGCTTAACCTATACACATTATCAAACTTAGTATCTAAGGTGTAATCCATGCTATTAACTAAATCACTTATTTGAATTCCATTCTCTTTATAAATAAGTACTCTATCTTTGTTTATATCTAATCTATGACCAAAGTCTTTATGATATACCTGTTTACTTTCTATATCTATCTCTTGTTTACTATTTTTTATATGTATATTTACATCACATGTATAAGTATTTAAGCTTTTTAAATAATGAATAACTGCATTTGGATCTCTTTCTTTTTTGCCACAAGCTGATAACATAAGTATTAATATACTAATGCTAAATAGTATTAATAAACGCTTTTCCATTTTACTCCCCCTAAAATAGCTTATATTATTAATACTATTCTCAATTATTATACATTATTCTTGTTAATTATAATAACACATCTAAAAACTGAATAACTCTCTACTCTATCGTCTCTATAACAGCATAAGCTATAGCATTTTCCCTACTATGTGATATGCTCAAATGTATTTTGTATTTTCCCCACTTTTGATCCATTTTCTTAGCATTTCCTCTTAAGATTACTATAGGTTTACCCAAAGTTGTCTTATCTATTTCCACATCTCTAAAATCAAAACCTCTAAACCCGGTCCCAATAGCTTTTGCTACAGCTTCTTTTGCAGCAAACTTCCCTGCAACAAATTCAGCTCTCATATTTCTGCTATTCAAATATTCAATTTCATTTTTTGTGAATATTTTATCTATAAAGCTTGGACTTTTTTCCAACGCCTTTTGTATCCTACTTATCTCAATTATATCTATACCTATTCCAATGATCAAAACTTCCACCTCCAATTAACTAAATTAATTGTACACCTAAACAGTTTCTTTATAAAGAACACTAATTATAAAAATAGGAGTTTTAATAAATATTTTTTTATAAATTACTAATACTTTCAAATTAAAAAAGGGAGGTTTCCCTCCGCTTCACTTTAGCATATGTATATATCTTTTAAAATTTCATCATAATCTGTTATATAGTCATCTATATATTCCCCTAAAACATCAATTAAATGTAGTGGAGATACTACATTATCAAAAAGCATTTTCAGCAAATTATGTACCTTATGTCTATGAGGGCTTATACACTTCACTAATTCCCTTTCAACTTTAACTAGTTTGTCATCTAAAATATCTATTCTTTCAACTTCGATGCCATATGATTGAATCTCTAACTTACCATATTCTGAAAAAATAACCTTGTCCTTAATCATTCTATACGAATAATTAAATTTAATATCATCACAACTTTCATTTTTGCATAAGTTTTCTACAACTAACATCGTATTCCCCCCCGAGCGATTCTCTGAACTTATATTATCATCTTCTCCGAAAAAAAAATGTCATATTATAAATTACATGTAAACCTTTTTGTCCCTTTCTTGTGACACTAATATACTTTTTTCCTTCTATAACACAACGCTTTCAGCATCAATGGAAGTAAATAGGAAGTATATAATAGTTTATTTGTCGAAAACACTCATACTATTTATGAAATAATTTTGTAAATGCTACTCTCTAATAACACTTGACTTATTGACATATATTTGCATATATCTTCTAAAATAAGTACTATTAAGATTATCACTGGTAAGTCTTCCTTTTTATAATTTTCTAATTTATATTTCTTTACATAGTTATCTACAATATCTTTTTTATATTTTACATCTTTATATAGTTCTTCTAAAGTTTTATAAAGTATATTATAAGAAATCATAAGAAAGTCCTTTTGAACTTTTTCTTTCCCATTAACTATCTCTTTTATAACTTTATTTATCCCTATTCCTTTATAATATTTTTCAATAGCAGCAGAATAATTGTTAGTTATAAAATCTCCTATTATATTCGCATCAATAATAGCAACTTCTCCTTGAGTATTAAACAACACACTAAGTTCTATATTATCTTTATCTTTTTTATTAGAATCATCTAATATTTTTTTTATTCTATAGTTAAAAGCGCTTGTAAAACTTGAATCTAATATAAAATATTCTAATTCTCTGGAGCAAACTATTGAAAAAAGTTCAATAAAACTTTTATAACTTTTCTTTAGGTGATCTTTTTCTTCCATGGTGCCACTCCTATCTATATTTGATTATGTAGCATATAGATTTATTGTGTCATTGAAAAAGAAAAATATTCATTAAATAAATTAATCTTTCTATATCAAAGAATTGTTACTAAAATCCAAAAATTGCTGATAGTCCTACTTGTACTACCGTACATCCTAATGTAATTAAAAATGCAGAAATTATAGCGCCAATAGTAGCACACATCATAGACTTTTTAAAGTCTAATTTTAAAAAAGCAGCCACTGCACTTCCAGTCCATACACCTGTTGTCGGAAGAGGTATCGCAATAAATGTAATAAGACCTATTTCTTTATATTTTTCCAATTTGCTAGAGTTTTTATCTATCTTGTTTTCGATAACATTATTTATCTTACTAAAAAATTTATATTGTTTCATCCAATCAAATATTTTGTTAAATAGTAAAAGAATAAAAGGTGCCGGTAACAAACTTCCTAAAAAACTAATAAAAAAAACAAGAATTGGATCTAATCCAAAAATATTTATTCCTAGTGGTATTGCACCTCTTTGCTCTATCAGCGGTACTGCTGACATAAAAAAAACTTGTAATGTTTTACTCATACATATTCTCCCCTTGTCCTATTTCGCCATACCCTTATATATTACCATTAATACTTATATTAGTTAAGTTACAATTGCTTACAATAATCTAATTAATGGCTTTTAACTAATTTTATATATGGAGTAAGTCACTGAATAAAAAATACTAATAGATATAGACTATAATTTAGAATATAATTTTTAATATAGCTAACTTAATAGATTAAAGGAGAATATATTCATGAGTAATTTTAGCATATTCGATATTGTAGGCCCTATAATGGTAGGTCCATCTAGTTCACATACTGCTGGTGCTGCAAGACTTGCCAAATTTGCAAGCTTAATTTGTGGTGGAGACATTACAAAAGTAGAATTTTTGTTACACGGTTCCTTTGGAAAAACCTATAAAGGTCATGGTACTGATAAGGCTCTTGTAGCTGGCATACTAAAAATGGACCCTTGGGATGATAATCTTAAAAACTCTTTTTCTATAGCAAAAGAAAAGGGAATAGATTTTGAATTTAAAGAAACTGACTTAGGAGAAGTACATCCAAATACAGTTAAATTTATTATAACTAAAAGAAATGGTGAAGTTGCTGAACTTACAGGTTCTTCTATAGGCGGAGGAAATATTGTCATATCTGATATAGATGGTCTTTCAGTAGAATTTAGAGGTGAATATCCTACCTTAATAACTAATCATAGAGATACCCCTGGAATAATTTCAAAAATTACTACATTACTATATAGCGAGAATATAAATATAGCTTCCATGAAAGTATATAGAAGTAGTAAAGGTCTTCAGGCAGCTATGGCAATTGAAACTGATAATCTAGTACCTAAACGCATACTTAGTAAAATAAAAGAAATACCTGAAATTGAAACCCTTAAAGTAATAAATCCTATAATAGAATATAAGGAGCGTTAAAAATATGTTCGTTAATAGTGGAGCAAGTCTTATTGAAATATGTGAAAAAGAAAATTTAACTATATGGGAGTATACGCTAAGGTCAGAGGTAGAGAAAAGTGGATTATCATCTGAAGAAGTCTTTGAAAAAATGAGAAAGAGTTTAAATGTTATGCAGTCTTCTGCTAGTTATGGATTAGATAATGATGTACAATCCGTAAGTGGATTAATCGGCGGTGACGCACTTAAACTCAATCGTTATGCTAGTGAAGGCCCTACCCTAACTGGAGGATTTATGGTTAGAGCTATAGCTAGAGCCTTATCTTGCTCAGAAGTTAATGCTGCTATGGGAAGAATTGTAGCTTGTCCCACTGCTGGTTCTTGCGGTATAGTGCCTGCAACAATTATCTCAGCTGGTGAACAGTTAAACAAATCAGAAGATGACCTTGTAAAGGCCTTGTTAACGGCTTCAGGTGTAGGAATGATAATAGCTAAAAATGCTACAGTTTCTGGTGCTGAGGGTGGCTGTCAAGCTGAATGTGGTTCTGCTGCTGCTATGGCTTCTGCTGCAGTTGTAGAAATGATGGGTGGTTCTGTTAGTAAGGCCCTTAATGCCGCTGCTATAGTTATAAAAAATATCCTTGGTCTTGTATGCGATCCTGTGGCTGGCTTAGTAGAGGTACCTTGTGCAAAAAGAAATGCTGCTGGTACAGTATCTGCTCTTACCACAGCAGATATGGTTATGAGTGGGGTTGAGAGTAAAATTCCTTTTGATGATACTGTTTTAGCTATGTATAAGGTAGGAAAGCAACTTCCACCTTCACTTCGTGAAACTGCAGAAGGAGGAGTAGCTGTAACTCCTACAGGACTTAAACTTAAACAACAGGTTTTTGGCGAGTAACCTCCTAATTAATAAAAAAAACAGGAAATTACTAAGCAACTTCCTGTTTCTCTACTTTTTTAACTTTAGGAATTCCAAGAACTATAGCGAGTAAAGTACATACACCCATTAAGTATGGATAATATAAGTATTTCATAATCTCAAAAGGAGAAATCTTAGCAGCTCCCACAACTCCAACTGCAGTTAAAAGCTGTGCTCCATAAGGTATAACCCCTTGGAAGAAACATGAAAATGTATCTAATAAACTAGCAGATTTTCTTGGATCAACATTGTATTTATCTGCAATATCTTTTGCAATAGGTCCTGCCATTACTATAGCTATAGTGTTATTAGCCGTACATATGTCAACTATGCTAACTAGTACACCAATTCCAAATTCAGCACCTTTTTTTCCTTTTATTCTCTTCGTTGTAAATTCAAGTAAAAAGTCAATTCCGCCATTATGTTTAATAACTTCAACCATACCTCCTATTAATAGAGATATTATAATAAGCTCTGACATTCCTGCAATTCCACCTTCAATAGCCTTAAGCAGTGCCCATATATCAAAAGAATTCGTAGCTAGTCCAACTACTGCAGCAAAAAAAGTTCCTCCAACTAATACTAGCATTACATTCACTCCTGCCAAGGCTGAAATAAGTACCCCTAAATAAGGTAATACCTTTACTATGCTGTACTCATAGCTTCCACCTAAAGTGGTACTATTTCCCATACTGATTATAGAAAATATTATAGTTGTTATCAAAGCCGCTGGCATAACTATGGCAAGGTTCATCTTGAACTTATCCTTCATATCACATCCTTGAGTTTTTGTTGCAGCTATGGTAGTGTCGGATATCATAGATAAATTATCTCCAAACATAGCGCCACCAACTACAGCTCCAAGTACAAGCGCAAGAGAAATTCCAGTCTTATCTGAAATGCCTAATGCCATTGGTGCTAAAGCTGCGATAGTCCCTACAGATGTACCTATAGATAAGGATATAAAACAGCATATAATAAATACTCCAGCCACAAGAATGTTTCCAGGCAAAATCGAGAGTCCTAGATTAACAGTGGAATCAACTGCTCCCATTTCCTTAGCTACCTGAGCAAATGCACCTGCAAGTATAAATATTATGCACATTAATATAATGTTAGAGTCACCTGCTCCTCTACAAAATATTTCTACCTTTCTACTAATACTATCTTTTCTATTCATAGTAATAGCAATAATACTCGCAACTAAGAAAGATACACTTACTGGCATCTTATAGAAGTCATTAGTTACAATAGATGGTACAAGATACATAATCAAAAAGACTACTAATGGGATTAATGCCCAGGAGTTTCCCTTTGCTTTACCCTCTTTACCTGAGTTCATTTTTAATTCCTCCTAAACCTAATATTTTTCTTTAGTACTGCATACAATAAAAAAACTTCTCGCCTTTATTGCAAGAAGATATATCACATTTTCACCGCAGCTTATTATACTAAAATTGCTCTTAAAATTCAACAGTTCTAAGAGCTATGCTAACAATTTCCACATAGCCACTCAATGATGCTTTCCGTAAAAAAATAGCCTCTGCATAAAACATACAGAGGCTTACTATATTCTATTGTATAAACTCTTCTTCCATTGTTGCAGCTGGTATTTCTGCATTAAACATAGACCCTAATTCAGTAATATCAAGTGCTTTAACTTCTTCTTTTGTTGGTATCTTTATATCTGTAGTCTTATTAATATTAAATATATCGTAAACCATAGTAACGTTAACTCCTACATCTTCTATTAATAGATCTGCATTAATATTTTGTTGAACAATATATCCATCTTTAATTGCAAAACTTAATGTAAATCCACCTTTGCCAAATATGTTTGGCATTGAATCAATTTTTTTATTTAATTCATCTGGAGTTAGAGTTTTATTTTCACTTGACTCCATAAGATTTAGATAGTCTTGTACTTCTTTTACTCTCTTTTCATCCTTAACATAAGCTTTTAATAATGTCTTAATACCAGCATCGTCTATCTTAAGTTTAAAAACTTGAAGGTTTTCTTCAACACCGTTTACTACTACAGGCTGTTTTCCTGCATCTTCTACAATACCTTTTCCATTTTCATCTGCATAATCCTTAATAAATTCTAATAGAGACTTTTGAATATTAGTTGTCTTCTTAGAAAGTTCGTCTATGGGAATATCCTTTGGCTGTTCTACACCTTGATTCATTTCTTTTTCCACTTTCTCTAATCCAGCTGAGTCCATATATATATAGTCAATGCCCTCTAAAAATGCTCCCATTTGTGCCTTTACTATCTCTGGAATTTGTATGAACATCTTCATATCAGCTTTGTCGCCATTTATAATCATTTCTTGAATAATCTTAGTATCTGCACTTATTCCTGCAGCCCCTACTCTTACATTAGACTCTACCTTCGCAAACTTATTTTCCTCTGATATAGCTTTTCCATCAAGTTCTACTGTGAATTTATCAATTCCTTGTGTAGCTTCTGCTACTTTGTCTCCATTTATTTTAACTTCTCCTTTAACCTTGTAGTCAAAAGATTTTATACTACTAGTTTTAATTAATGCTTTTGCTAGCTTGTCTTCTTTGGACGCACATCCTGCAACTGAAAAAACCATTGTTCCTGCTAAAACAATTCCTAGTAACCTCTTAATTTTTTTCATTTGTTCACCCCTATATATTATTTTCAAAGTAATTTCTCTACTATTGTCTTTCCCTAAAATGAGTTTCTAAGCCACATTTATAGCCTAGCTTTTGTACAATTTAGATTATATTCATTCTAAATGAGAAATACAATGGTAATTAGTTGAGATATTGTATGAACAATGAAAATCAGGGAATAGCTATTAACTTTTAACTATATTCTAATTTTACCTTACTTCCACCTTGCCCTTGTTTTGCAGGAGACAGGACAATCTTAACTGGAACCCTACTTTTAAGTTCTTCTACATGACTGATTATTCCAACACATAGCTTATCACTGTGAAGTTTTTCAAGAGATGTCATCACAATATCTAATAAGTCTGTATCTAATGTTCCAAAGCCTTCGTCTAAGAAAAAGAATTCAAGAGGGGCACTTCCCTTAAGCTGTACTTGAGTAGATAGTGCAAGTGCAAGTGCTAAAGAGGTTAAAAAAGTTTCTCCTCCTGAAAGAGTATTTGTATCTCTTATCTGTCCTCCATTGAAATCATCTCTTATTGTAAAATTGCCTTCGCCGTCAATCTCTAGTGCGTATCTTTCCTTTGTAATATCTTTCAATCTTCTTGAAGCTTCTCTTGCTATGTATTTAAGCTGATTCATAGCTACAAATTCTACAAACTTATTACCTTCAACTAGCTTACTTAAATCACTTAATAAGCTAAGCTTATGTTCTAGCTCCTTTTGTTTTTTTCTAAGCTTTGTTAACTCTTCTATATCATTTTTAAGATCACTTATAGTCTTTTGAAGGGTAGCTATCTCTTTTATTTTTAAACTTAACAGCTTATCCTTATCTATTCTATTATTTTTAAGGTTTTCCCACTGAGTTTCTTCGATAACTTCACCTTGTAGCTTCTTTTCTATTCTACTTATATTATTAGTTATATTTTTTAACTTGTCATTAAAAGAGTTTATTTCCTCTTCTATTGAGGTCATTGCCCTTTCATCCATTAATAAACTTAGTACTTCTTCTTTTTCTTTAAACTGATTTCCCTCTAATACATTACTAAGTTTAATATCTTGTTCCTTATATCGTGCGCTAAGTATTCTCGATGCTTCCTCTAGACTAAGCTTTTTATTCCATAGCTGTTGCCTCTTATTTTTCTCATCCTCTAGCTGAACTTTAAGTCTTTCACTCTTATCATTAATAACTTTAATTTCATTTCTTACAACTTCTAAATACTCCTCTGGATTTTTTCCTTCAGATAATTTATTTACTTCCTCTTCTTCTCTTTTTATTACATCTGCTTTTTCTTTTCCACTTTGAGAAATTCTACCTAAGTCAATTTCAAGCTCAGCTCTCTCACTTATTAATTTTTCTTTTTCATTATTTATCTTTTCAATACTGCATCTCACTTCTTTTTCACTTTTTTGAAGGTTTAATATTTCTTTTTCTCTTTCCTTTATACTATTCATTTCATTAGCTATGCTATCTACCTTAAGCTCTTTCTTATATGATTCATATTCTTTTAATAATCTATCATGCTTTTCTATTTCCTTTAAAAGCTCTTTATTTAACTCTTCGACTATAGCTCTTTCGCTTTTTATGCTCTCATTTACTTTAGCTTCTTTCATATCAATTTTAGATTTTTTATCTTTTTCTATGTTTAAGTTATTACTATTTCTTTCCTTATATTTATTATAAATTTCAAGCTTTTCTTTTAGTTCCTTAAAATCCTTTTCTTCCTGCTCTTTTATAGTCTTTATGTTAGAAATATCTATGCCTGCTAGACTTTCAAGTACAAGATTATAATCCCCCCTTAAATGTTCCTCTTCTTTAGTAAAACCTACTAACTTAAAGGATAACTCATTAATAGCTATATTCATCTTTTCAGTTTCAATCTCTAATTCTTTTCGTAAGTTTTCTCTTTCTTCTAATTCCTTTTTATCAATAAACTTTGCAGGATTAGGATGATTTTCTGATCCGCATACTGGACAAGGTTCCCCTTTCTCTAATTCCGAACTCAATATACCTGCTAAACTAGCTTTATGTATATGATTAATTTCTTCTATAATATTTTGTAAGTTTGATTTTTTTTCAGATAGGATACCTTTTAATTCCTCTAAGTCTTTTACTAGTGGCAATTTATTTTTCTCAAGCTCTATTAATTTATTTTCTAAACCTATTTTTTTCTCATCATCTAAAATAGCTTTATTTAGCTTTTCTCGAAGCTCATTCACTCTTTCTGACTTTTCAAGTAGAATGGAATTATCTCCTGGGTTACTACTTTCTAACGCTTTCATTTCATTTTCAAGAGCTATAACCACGGCCTTTTGTTTTTCTTGAGTTTCAATTATCTCTTTATAATCTACCAATATATTATTTAAACTAGCTTCTCTTATATTTATCTTTGACTCTAGTTCCTTCTTTTTTTCCAATGTTTCATTAAACTGATTTTCCTTTTCTAGAGCTACTTGAACCTTTTCTCTATACTCAGGCTGAAAGCTTAATTTGTTTAGGCTTTTCTCTGTCTCTAAAATGCTTTTTCCTAGATCTTCTTTTCTAATATCTAGGTCGTTTATCATTTTATCAAAAGTATTTTTACTAGAATTTTTCTTTTGGTACTCATCTCGTAATCTTTTAATATCTATTTTTAATGCCTTAACTTTTTCATTAATTACTATAGCTTGATTGAGATTAGCTTCCTTTTTTATTAGTTCTGGAATAACCTCTTCTTTTTGCTTCATTGCTTCATTGTAATTTTTTTCAGTATCACATAGCTTTTTATCTATGCTTTCTACTTCTTCTAATAGAGCTTTAAGCTCTATCTCATTGTTTTTTACTAAGCTCTTAGTTTCCAATAAATCATCAATAAATGGCTTTACCTTAAGGGCCTTTTGTGCTTTCTGAAGTCTTTCCTTCTTTGAATAAATTTCTTCTACTTTAGCATTTAAGTTCTTTTCAGATATCTTAAATTCATTAAGCTCCCCTTGAAGTTCCCAAACTTCTTTATACTTTTCATAAGCCTCATCTAAAATTCTTTTTTCTTCTTTTACTAATGCTTCTTCTTTTATTAACTCATCTAACCTTACTTCCTTCTCTTTAAAACTTTCTTCCGTTAACCCTTCATACTTTTTTAACTCTCCAGTAAGCATATTTTCTTGTTTTAAATGCTGATTTCTTACCCTTTTAATCTTTTCTCCTAATTCTCTTCCATATCTTTCAAGTGCAAACATTCTCTCAAGCATGTCCCTTTTATCTTTACCTGTAAGCTTTAAAAACTCACTAAACTTTCCTTGTGGGAGTACAACAGAACGGGTAAAGTCCTCAGCAGTAAGTCCTATTATCTTTTCAATATTTAATTGTAGTTCACTTGGCCCTTCCGCTATTACAACTACTTCTGTTTCTCTCTTTTCTAATAGTCTTGCGTACTTAGTATTGTACCCTCCACTTTTATTTACTTTTATATTTCTCTCTGCTACATAAGTTTTTCTTTCTCTTCCCACTCCAATTTCGAACTCATAACTTACAGTTAAGTTTTTAGTCTCAGTATTTATATAACCTTTGTTAGTTCTAGTTACTTTACCATAAAGTGCAATAGTTATAGCATCTAAAATAGTAGATTTCCCACTTCCTGTCGGTCCAAAAATCCCAAATAACCCCTTCTCCGTAAGTTTATCAAAATATATCTTTTGCTCTTCTTCAAAACTATTTAAACCTGATAATATTAGAATTTTAGGCTTCATACTCGTCCTCCCCCTGTTCTAATATATTTAAAAATAAGTCCATAACTTCCTGGTTTGGCTCGGTCATCCTCTGTTTTGTGTAAAAGTCTTTAAACAACTGGTGCATACTTTTTTCCTTAACACTAAAAAATTCTTCATCTATATCTTCTTGTCCTATAATTATAGGTTTAATTTCTAAAATATCATCTTTTAAACTCTTCATTGCTTTTATGTCTTCTTGAGTAATATATTTATCAGTTTTTATCTCTAAATAAACCCAACATTCTCTATTAGCATTATCCGTGCATTTTTCTATTGCTTCCTCAACACTACTACAATTCCATACTTCTATAGGCTTATAATTCTTTAAAGGAACAGTCTGTATTGTAGCTTCCTCTCCTACTTTAACCTCTACAATATAGCAGCTTTTTGTATAACCTATTTCACTCTTACTGTATTGTAATGGGGAACCTGCATACATGCACTTAGTTTTTGCTTTAACCACTTGTGGTCTATGCAAATGCCCTAGTGCTACATACTGTGCTTTATCTGGAAGTGCACTTGCACTTACTGCAAGACTTCCCCCTAGCTGAATCTGTCTTTCTGAATCTGACTCTTCTCCCCCTAATATAAATAAATGGGATACAGCTAAATTTATTGTATCTTCTCTATGTTTATCTGAAAGCATACTAAAAAGCTCTGCAACCCTCTCTGAATAACCCTTTTGTCTTTCTTCCTCTTCTATTCCTGTAGATAAAATCTCATTTAATCTCTTTTCACTTGGATAAGGAATAGTTATAATCACTGCCTTCTCTCCATTAATCTCTAGCTCCACATATCCCTCTCCTGCATCTAGGATTTTATGCTTTCCACATACTCCTACCTGAGCACAACTCTTAGGTTTTCCTAAAAGAATAACCCCTTGCTCATAGGCTATGGGACTTGCTGCTACTAGTCTATCTGGATTATCATGATTTCCTGCAATTACTAGAACTACTCTTTTTCCGTCATTACAAACTTTTCTTAGAGCTCTATAAAATAGTCCCTCTGCTCTAGCTGGAGGATTGCTGTTATCGTATATATCTCCAGAAATAATCACCATATCTATATTATTTTCCTCCACAATGTGGATAAAGTCTTCAATGAACTTTTCTTGTTCTTCTAATCTACTAGCACCTTCTAAGTTTTTACCAAGATGCCAATCACCGGTGTGTAATATCTTCATAAATAAAGCACCTCACTAATCTTATCTCTTTTCTAAAGTTTATCATTTTTACGGCAGTATTTATATAGTTGATAATATCTTACTCACCCAAAAGTTCGAGTGTTTGATTAGAAAATTTAGAAGAAAATATAGTTCAGGAACTATTAGAATTTAGAATGATATTGAAATATATTTGAACAACACTTAATTTTTTTTGATAAATTGATAAATAAAAATCAAAGTGATTAAAAAAATAGCAATTTATGTTATAAACTATAAGATTTTTTTTCTTTTTAAAAACCTTCTCGTTTCTTTAATATACCCAGAAAAATATATTTTCATCAGTATACATCATTGCTTTTTTCATGTTAAAAAATAAACTTTTATTGATAGATTAATATAAAATGATATATTATATGTAAATAGTGTTATATTTTACGGATAGTTATACAAGTTGAAAACGATTAGTAATATTAAAGGAGGAATAATAATGAAGAAGGTTAAAATACTTAAAGCAGAAGAAGCAGTTGATTTAGTTAAAGATGGGGACACGCTTGTTACAAGTGGATTCGTTGGAAACTGTAACCCAGAAGCATTAAGCAAGGCTCTAGAAAAAAGATTCTTAGAAACTGGTTGTCCTAAAGCTATAACCTTATTCTATGCAGCATCTCAAGGTGACAGAAGCGGTAAAACGGGTGGAGATCATTATGCTCACGAAGGTTTGCTTAAAAGAGTTGTAGCAGCTCATTATGCTACTGCTCCAACATTAGGGAAATTCGCTCTTGATAATAAATGTGAAGCGTACAACTTACCTCAAGGAGCTCTAGTATACTTACTAAGAGACATGGCTGGTCACAGACCAGGAGCAATCACTCATGTTGGTTTAGATACTTTCGTTGACCCTAGAAATACCGGTGGTAAAATAAATGAAAAAACAACAGAAGATTTAGTAGAAGTTATAAATATTAATGGAGAAGAAAAACTTTTCTACAAAGCTTTCCCAGTAAATGTTGCATTTATTAGAGGAACTTACGCAGATGAATACGGTAATGTAACTCTTGAAAAAGAAGTTGCTACTACTGAAGTTACATCTATAGCACAAGCTGTTAAAAACAACGGTGGTAAAGTTATTGTGCAAGTTGAAAAGGTTGTAAAAGCTGGCACATTAGATCCAAGATTAGTTAAAGTGCCTGGAATTTATGTACATGCTGTTGTAGTTGCTGACCCAGCAGACCATGAGCAAGCGTTAGGAAGAGAATTTAACCCAGCAATTTGCGGAATGATAAAAGAAGCAGTAAGTGATGATGTAGAAATTAGTCCATTAACTGCTAAGAAAGTTATAGCAAGAAGAGCAGCTATGGAATTAAGAGAAGATACAGCTGTTAATTTAGGAGTAGGAGCACCTGAGTACATTGCACAAATTGCAAATGAAGAAGGAATTGGGGACTACATGACTTTAACTGTTGAATCAGGTACAATCGGAGGTATCCCTCAAGGAGGACCAAGATTCGGATCAGCTCTAAATCCAGATGCTATTATTGACCAAGGTTATCAATTTGATTTCTATGATGGTGGCGGTCTTGATATGGCATTCTTAGGATTAGCAGAATGCGATAAGAATGGAAATATCAATGTTAGTAGATTTGGTCCGAGATTAGCAGGTTGTGGTGGATTTATTAATATAACTCAAAATTCTAAAAAAGTTTTCTTCTGTGGTACTTTCACGGCAGGTGGTTTAAAAGTGAAAATAGAAGATGGCAAAGTAGTAGTTGAGCAAGAAGGTAGACAAATTAAATTTATAAATGCAGTTGAACAGGTTACATTTAGTGGAAGATACGCTAATAAAAATAAACAACCTGTACTATATATAACAGAAAGATGTGTATTTAAATTAAGAGAAAGTGGACTTCACTTAATAGAAGTTGCACCAGGAATCGATATTCAAACACAAATACTAGATTTAATGGAATTTGCTCCTACAATTGATGAAAATGTTAAGATTATGGATGCAAAATTATTTAGAGAAGAAAAAATGGGATTAAAATAATTATACTCAAAGAGATCTGCTGTTTTGCAACATCAGAAACTACAGAGCCTTTTATTAAATTTTATAAGGGTATGGACATTAAGTCTATATCCTTTTTATTAATACTCAAATTAAATTTTTTATTTGTGCATAATTGATGTCTTTTACTCGTGCTATATTATGTAATATATGCTAATATATATCATTATATAGGGGGTATTTTATGATTAAAAAATTATTGATTTTAATGATAGCTATTTTTATTAGTCTAGGGTTTTATATTCACTCTGATAAGAAATCAAAAGGTGATCCAATTTCTACAAAAAAGCAAATAGAATATATTTTAACTATTGACCAAGTTAAAAATAATCGCGATACTGCATTTAATACTATTTTGAATTTATCAAAAAATGTATTATTAAGGACATTTAATAATGCTGAAAAGGATACACAAGATCGTTTATACCATATTTGGGATAAAATCTTCTTTCATATGCTTGAATATAAGTATACGCGTGTGAAAATATCTCAATTAGTAGAATTGAAACAAGAGATCTCTAAGAATTATTATAATCATCCTATTCCTTATGAAAATTATATACCAGCAGGATATCCAAGAGTACTTACTGAAAGCTGCTACTTGAAAAATAAGTAATTTGAAATATTAAATTAAATAATATATAAGTAAGGGGTCTTTTCATTGCCTGAAAAGAAAAAAGAGTAGGAAATAATTTTATAAGTTAATAAAGGAGCTTAATATGAATTTTAGTAAGTTGAGTAATAGAAGTAAAGGAATAGTATTTATAATAATATCTGCCTTTGGATTTGCTATGATGTCAGCATTTGTTAAATTATCTGGAGATTTACCTTCCTTTCAAAAAACATTTTTTAGAACTATAATAGCTGCTTTGGTAGCTTTTCTGACTATACTAAATGCCAAAGGAAGTTTTTTTGGTAAAAAAGAAAATCAAAAATTGTTAATACTTAGATCCTCTCTAGGAACATTAGGAGTATTTTTCAACTTTTATGCCATAGATAGATTGATACTCTCTGATGCTAATACTTTAAATAAGCTTAGTCCATTTTTTCTAATTATTTTTTCTTGGCTATTTTTAAAAGAGAAAATAAACTTAAAGCAAATACTGTCAATAATTCTTGCTTTTATCGGTGCATTATTTATAATTAAACCCTCTTTTAATTCTGAAATAATTCCAGCAATTATTGGAGTTCTAGGAGCCATGTTTGCAGCATCAGCTTATACTTGTCTTAGAGCTTTAAGAGAAAAAGAGTCACCAGATACCATCGTATTTTATTTCTCCTTTTTCTCAAGTGTTATAACTCTTCCAATAATGCTATTATCCTACAAGCCTATGAGTACTCTACAACTGACTTATTTAATCTTCGCAGGAGTCTTTGCAAGTCTTGGTCAATTTGGAGTAACTTATGCTTATAAATTCGCACCATCTAAAGAAATATCAATATTTGACTATTCAAATATTATTTTTTCAGCATTAATAAGTTTATTTTTATTTGGAATGCTTCCAGATTACTTAAGCATTATAGGATATATCATTATATTTATAGCATCCTTATACATGTTTATATTTAATAAATGATTAAATATAAAGAAAGAGTCTGTGTCAAAATAACTTCTAATTATTTTGACACAGACTCTTTCATCTAGGATAAAATAAATTTTTTAGTTAGTTTTTGCTAATAACTCTCCTAAGCTTTTGCATGCTCTAAGTCCCTCTTCATCAGGCGTTTCATTGATTATTAGGCCATCTGCGTTTTTAACATCTTCAACATTATATATTAAAAAAGTTATCAACAAATTAACTTTTTTATAATTTCCTATAGAATAAAAAAAGGCTTACACCTCAGAATTAGTTTTAATAACTCTAAGGTAGCCTCATTTTAAATCTTACTATTTAAATAAATTTACTAATCTCTATATCTCCATAATTACAGGAAGAATAATAGGTTTTCTTCCTGTTTTATTGTATAAGAATTCTCCAAGTCCACGCCTTATATTAGATTTTATCGTAAACCAATCTATAATCCTTTTTTCCATACATTTATCTAACTCCAACGCTACTACTTCCGTTGCTTCTCTTATTAATTCTCCAGATTCTTTCATATAAACAAATCCTCGTGTTATGATATTAGGTCCTGAAACCACACTAAAGGATGCCTTTTCTATAGTTACTACTACCGTTAATATACCATCTTGTGATAAATGTTTTCTATCTCGAAGTACTATACTTCCTACATCCCCAATACCAAGACCATCTATCATAATAGCACCTGAAGTGACTTTTGATGATTTTCTAGCACTATTTTTAGTTAATTCTAGTGTTTGACCTGTTTCTAAGATGAAGATATCTTTCTTATTCATACCTAATCTTTCAGCTAGCTCTCCATGTTGTTGCAAGTGCCTATATTCACCATGAACAGGCATAAAAAATTTAGGCTTAACTAATGTGTGCATTAATTTTAACTCTTCCTCACAAGCATGACCTGAAACATGAACTTCTTCTAAAGCATTATAAATTACGTCTGCTCCCTTCTTAAAAAGTTCATCTATAAGTTTAGATATAAGCTTTTCATTCCCTGGAATTGGTGATGCAGAAATAATTACTAAATCATCTTTTTCAATAGTTATTTTTTTATGGCTTGAATGTGCAATTCTTGAAAGTGCCGACATTGGCTCCCCTTGACTTCCTGTAGTTATAATAGTTACTCTATCTGGAGAGTATTTATGAATATCATCTACACTTATAAGATGCTCTTCTGGTAATTGCATATAACCTAGTTCCATAGCTATACTAGAGTTTTTCTCCATACTTCTTCCACTAAATGCAACTTTTCTTCCATAAATCAAAGATGAATTAATAATCATTTGAATTCTATTAATATTTGACGCAAAACTTGCAACAATTACTCGCCCTTTTGCCTTACCAAAAATCTCTGTTAAGTTTTGCCCTATAATCTTCTCTGATACCGTATAGCCTGGACGCTCAACATTTGTACTATCTGCCATTAATAGCAATACTTCCTCATTTCCTAGCTCTGCAAATCGTTGAAGATCTATTACTTCTCCATCTATAGGAGTATAATCTATTTTAAAATCTCCTGTATGAACTATAATACCTTCTGGAGTATATATAGCTAGTGCACAAGCATCAGCAATACTATGACAGCTACGTATAAATTCAACCCTAAAAATTTCAGTTTTAAACTCATCTCCTGGTTCAACTTCAAAAAGAGTACAGTCTGAAAGCATAGCATGTTCTTCTAACTTACTTTTCAAAAGTCCTAATGTTAACTTTGTACCATAAACTGGTACATTTAATTCTCTCAAAACATATGGAAGAGCACCTATATGATCTTCATGTCCATGAGTCAACATAATGCCTTTTACCTTTTCCCTATTATTTAGTAAATAGGTTATATCCGGTATAAGCAAATCAATTCCGTACATTTCAGCATCTGGAAAAGCTATACCACAATCAATAACAATTATCTCATTATCGTATTCTATAGCTGTAATATTCTTTCCTATCTCCCCCAGTCCCCCCAGAGGAATTACCTTTAATTTGTTCTTATTATCCTTTATCATTTAATCTCCTATCTGGTAAAGAAGATAGCCTTATTAAAAAATTCTTTAACATTACTTTCTTATTACCTCTATAAATTTTTATATTTTCTCTCCACGCTTCAACTTTTCTATAAACTCTCCAAGATCAGCTCTTTTTACTCTCCAATGTCTTCCAATTTTAAAAGCTGGTATCTTCCCTTCTTGTACTAATTTATAAGTAGTTACTTCGCTAATTTTAAAATACTCCGCAACTTCACTAACAGTCATAATTTCATTTTCATTAATGTTCATATATATCTCGCTTTCTATGTAAACATATCTATCATAATCTCAATCTATTTATATAAAAAGTATTATTCTAAGACTTCATTTTCCAAGTTATAACTTATGTTATTATATTCTATAATTTGTAAATAATCAAATTTAAGCATCTAATATCTCTATATTTAATCTATAAAAAAATAAATACAACTATAAACAAACTTTAACTTACAGTAAATTAATTTAATTATGATTTGATTATATACAATATAATCCAAACCAGCAAGTTATAAATAAATATAAATGGTTATACTCAGATTAAAAAACAAAAGAAATAAATATAAAACCTCATATATCAATTAAAATTAATTGATATATGAGGTTGCTTAGCTAAATTATTTTTTAATATAATATAAAACTTTTTTAAATCTTATACATATAATCTTTGTCATATAGCGTCCATTTCTTTATCTTTCAATAGATAAGCCCTAATCATAAATCCTAGACCTAATCCCAAAAATATACAAATCATTGGTAAAAATATAGGTCCTATAAGTACTCCATTTATTCTAAATGTCTTAGAATAAATTACTCCTATTGTTTCTATATAAGCCGCTGAAGCAAAGGGTATATATAGCAATGGAGCCAGCTCCTCTTCCCCATCCTTATATGCATCCCATATACCAAAAATGTACACACAAGGATAGAACATTAGCCATTGATAGTTTGCTTGATGTACTGCAAGTTCTGTTAATCCAAGAAAACTCGAAACAATTATTGTATTTATATTAGCCTGAGCATTAATTAGAAACTCTAAACCAATTAATATACCTCCTTTGATATACTTACCATTCATTAATTGTCCAAATCCCGGAATAGCAATGCTCCATAGAGCTTTTTCTAGCCCTCCATATGTCCTTTTCACTCTAGCAAATCCTTTCTTAAAATTTACTCAACAATTTTAGTATATACTTTTTTTATAAGCATTAAACAATCTAGTTGGCTATAGTCTCACATCTTTATTTAATTACATTTTCATCTCATTAAATATAATAAGATATAATTTTCATTTTTCTGATGTAGCAGTAATAAAAACTTAAAACTAATATATGATTAAAATAAAAGAAGTGAAGCTTCTCTAAAAAAGAAACTTCACTTCCTATCTTTTAAAATAACTATTTAACTTTATCAGCCGAAAAATTTCCTGAACCCTCTAGCTCTATCTTCCCCATATCCTAGAGATTCATATAATTTATGAGCTTCTTTTCTTTGCTTACCTGAAAGGAGAATAGCATAGCTACAGTTTGCTTCTTTAGCTCTTTTTTCTAATTCTAACATCATTCCTTTAGCTATACCTCTTCCTCTATAATTTTCATCTACAATTAAATCTTCTATTACTAAAAAGGAATTAAAATTTGAAACCATAGTAATACAGGTTACTCCCATTACAGTACCAGCAATTTTGCCTTCTTCCTCAGCTACCATTAAAATATAGCTTTTATTATTCTTCATAGCTGAAAATTGCTTTATCATATTTTCTATATTACTTTCTTCCTCCATTAGTACCTCGTATAATGAAGCTACCTCATTTAAGTCTCTTTCTTCCATATCTCGTATTAGCATATTATTCTCCTCTTTCTTCGTAGTAGTTAGTTTATGATAACACTATTTTCCTAAGTATCATTATACTACTTGAAAACAGTAGAATACTATGGAGTATTACTAAATGTTCTTAATAATTCTGCAGGGATTTCCTCCACCAATCCAAACATTATCTCCTATAACAATTGATACTGCATATTCTTTACCTGTGAGCCTTTCCTTTGGGTCAGTAGGATGAGTCGCTGTATATATTTGAACATTTGGCGCTAATAATACATTTTCTCCGATTTTCACTTTATTCACATCTAATATAGTACAACCAAAATTGGCATAAAAGTTTTCTCCAACTTCAATATTATAACCATAATCACAATTGAAAGGTGCTTCAATATAAAGTGAGCCTTTAGCAATAATGAGTTGCTTTAGAATCTTCTGTCGTCTCTCTTTTTCACTTGGTCTAGTATTGTTAAACTCAAAAGTTAAATTTCTTGCATAATCTCTTTCTTTAATTAACTCTTCATCACCTGCATTATAAAAATCACCTGATAACATCTTTTCCTTTTCACTTCTCATTTTAGACCTCCATATTAATTATAATGCTAAACTAATACTATCTTTAGAAGTAAGATTCCTTAAAGTGCCTAAATTATAAATATGATTTATATTATTTTTAATTACCTCTTTGTAACCGGTATCCATATTTCACTTTTAAAGGTTGGTGAAGTTACATCTTTATTCTCATTCCATAAGATTTCTGGACCTTTTGCCTGTTCATAATTTGAAGATGGAAACCACTCAGAATATATTCTTCCCCAAATGTTTTGTAAGGTCTCAGGGAATGGTCCTACTGACTCAAATACAGCCCATGTTGATACCGGAACCTCTAGTTGTACTAAATTATCTGGACACTCTTTTGTTGTTGCTACACCTATATAATGGTCAAGTTCTCCCTTCTCCTCCATTCTCCCTTCTGAGAAGTTTACAGATGCACTAATTATGCCTAGTGGCTCTACATTAGATAGTTCTTTAAGTTTAGTAATCATCTCAATATTTAGACTTTGCCACATAGCTGCAATCTCTGGATTAACTCCATTAAAAATTATAGGTACTCTTTTTTTAATACCAATTATACTAAATGCCTCTTTTTCCTCAATTCTATAGTTCATTTCATTTCCTCCCTTAATTGATAATTGAAAAGTCATTCGTGGATAAGCTTTTAGTGATTGACCATTATATCTAGCTTCTGAAGGTGTTATTCCATGCAACCCTTGAAAGGCTCTTGTAAAAGAGTCTGGTGAATTATATCCATATTTAATTGCTATATCAATTATTCTAATGTCACTTTTATTAAGTTCAAAGGCTGCAACAGTAAGACGTCTACGGCGAATATACTCCGATAGAGTAACACCTGATAAAAAAGAAAACATTCTTTGAAAATGATATTCTGAGCAAAGAGCTAATCTAGCTACTTCTTTAAGATCAATATCATTATCAAGACTTTCTTCAATATAATTTAATGCATCATTCATTTTTCTAAGCGAATTCATTTTATGACCTCCTCTCTACAATAGAATATCAGAACTTATATATGTCTATCCGACTTTTTGTGCACCATTATGTAGGTTTAATAGGCTTATAATTTTTAGCATTATCCTTTAGCCAGTACACTACAGAGAATCCTTGCTTGAAATACCAATATTTATATTTTAAAATAGTATTATACTTAAAAACAATAAAAATTCAAAGTGAGGTAAAAATAATGAAAGTATTACTTATTAATGGAAGTCCAAAAGCCAATGGCTGTACTTATACTGCAGTAGATGAAGTAGCAAAAGCATTAGAAAAAGAAGGTATTGAAACTGAAATTTTTCATGTTGGAAATAAACCTATTAGAGGTTGCATGGATTGTGCTGGTTGTTTTGATGGCAATGGCCTGTGTGTATTTAATGATGACACTGTAAATATCGCCTTAAAAAAGGCCCAAGAAGTTGATGGTTTTATTTTCGGATCTCCTGTACACTATGCTGGGGCATCTGGCCAGATAACATCTTTCCTAGATAGATTTTTTTATGCTGGAGATGGATTTCAATATAAACCTGGTGCTGCAATCGTGAGTTGTCGACGTGGTGGTTCAACTGCAGCTTTTGAACAATTAAATAAATACTTTACTATTTCAAATATGCCTGTAGTATCTTCTCAGTACTGGAATATGGTTCACGGAAATACTCCTGAAGAAGTTAAACAAGATCTTGAAGGAATGCAAACAATGAGAGTACTTGGAAAAAACATGGCTTGGCTTTTAAAATGCATCCATGCAGGAAAGGAAGCCGGAATTGCATTGCCAGAACAAGAACCAAGAGCTGTTACTAACTTTATACGTTAATACCTAATTTCTAATGAAAAAAGTAGAGATTATTATTGTCTCTACTTCATCTTTTCTAAAAAGTGTCTACCAAGATATACTCCACTAGCTGCAGCTTGTGATAAAGAATATGTTATTCCAGAACAATCCCCTAAAACATAAAGTCCTTTTTCCTTAGTCTCAAAATGTACACTGATACTTATTTCAGGTTCATAAAATTTTGCATCAATTCCATACAATAAAGTATCTTTATCAATTTCTTTGTCTATTAACTTTTCTATTGATTCGAAAATTCTTAATAGAGCCTCTATATAAATCACTGGAATTTCATCATATAAGTTTCCACCCTCACCTTCAAGGGTACCTCTAATACTATTTCTACTAAACTGCTCCTCTGTGGTTACTCTATTTTTTATTAAGTCTTCAAGTCTTTGAACTACTATTCTTCCGTTTTCTTTATTTATAGATTTTAATATGCTTCTAGCATACTCCTTTGCTTCATTAGAAGATAAAAAGTATTTAGGTACAAAAATGGTGAAGTTTAAATTACAGCTATGGTTATAGGTTTCAAGATAATTTTGTCCATCTGCCATTACAAGCCCTTCTTGATACTTTCTGATTACTTTTCCATTAGGATTCATACAGTAAGTTGTAGCAGTAAGTTCCTTATCTTCGTAGCGAATTTTAGTTTCAAAAGAGTCTTTAAGAATAGCCTTTAGCTGATCCTCCTTCATTTCAACCCTTATCCCTAAATCTACTCTGCACCTATAAGGCTCAATATTGAAAGATTTACAATATCTTAGAAAATCCTCTCCTCCACTAATACCTATAGCTAGTACAACCATCTTAGTTCTAAAAATATTCTCCCTACTATTTAAATTGAATATATTACTTATTTTATCTATGGATTCTATATCTGTTTCAAATTCTATATCAACCTTATCCTTAAGATATAAGTACATTCTATTTAAAAGTTCCTTTGATAAGTTAGTTCCTAAATGCCTTACCTTTGTAGTTAGCATGCTACAATTATTTTCTTTTGCTCTTCTACTAAGCTCTTCATTTTCTGTACTGTATGATTTAGCTTTATCTCCACCAAATAAGCATAAGATTTTATCAACATATTCCATTAAGCTTATTACCTCTTCACTACCTACTTTTCCAGCTAAATCTCCTCCAAAATCATTAGTATAGTTAAACTTCCCCTCAGACCTTCCCATACCCCCAAATCCTTGAAGTTTACTACATACTGTACAACTATTACACTTCTTGCTTAACCCCTCTTCAATTGTACAAATCCTGTCTATGAATTCTCTACCTTTTTCTATAATTAATATTTTTAATTTTGTTTCCTTTTGTACGAGAGTATATGCAAGAAAAATGCCACTCATCCCTGCTCCAACTATAGTTATATCATGCATATATTTATCTATCCCTTTCATCAAAAATAACTTTAAAGACTTTTTAATATTTTATATCCTATAATATTATCGTACTATTATACCTCAATGTAAGGATTTACATATTATATTACTTTGTTATAAATCTTTTGTAAATTTCACTATAAACTTTGTATATTTTTTTGTTATTGCGCCATAATGTAAATAGTTGGTAATGTTTTACTCCCTCAAGAACTTTATAAAAAATAAGAAGTGAAGTTTCTTAAATAGAAACTTCACTTCTTATTTTTTGTATTATTTAAGAATACCACATTCATCTATTGCTCTAATTAATTTGTTAATATTATCAACATTTTCAACCAAAGCAAATCTTACATATCCTTCTCCTAGTGACCCAAAACAACTACCCGGCGTAACTATAACACCTGCTTTTTCAATGAGTTCCATGCAAAACTTCACTGAATCCGTGTAACCATTTGGAATAGGTCCCCATGCAAACATAGTCCCCTGACTATCTGGAATGTCCCAGCCAATACTTCTAAGCCCTCCACACAAAGCTTTATTTCTTTTATAATACTCATCTCTTTGCTCTAAAATAAAATTATCTGGGCCTGTGAGGGCTGCTATAGCTGCATACTGAATAGGAATAAATATACCATAATCAATCTGTGAACGAATGATTTTAAATTTATCTATAATCTCCTTATTACCTACTACAAAAGATATTCTAGCACCTGTAAGATTGTAAGATTTAGATAAAGAATAGAACTCTACCCCTACATCTTTTGCACCTTCAAAAGATAGAAATGACTTACCAAGTTCCTTAGTGTATACAATATCTGAATAAGCATTATCATGCAAAATAATAATATTATATTTTTTTGCAAAGGCTATTAATTCTACGTAAAACTCATCCGGAGCAGTCACACATACTGGATTTAAAGGATATGATACTATCATAAACTTTGCCTTTGCCAATACTTCATCAGAAATAGCATTTAAATTAGGTAAAAATCCATTATTTTTATCCAGTGAATATTTTTCGACTACAGCCCCTGCTAAAAAGGAACCTGCTTCAAATATTGGATATCCTGGATCTGGAACCAATACTACATCTCCCTGATTACAAAGAGCCCACCCAATATGAGCCATTCCTTCCTGAGATCCATAGACAGACATTACTTCGTCTTTATGTAGATTTACTCCATATCGTTGCTTATACCTATAACAAACCGCTTCTAAAAGTTCAGGCTTGTCTACAATAGCGTATTTATAATTATCCGGATTATCACAGGCATTCTTCATAGCCTCCATGACATGCGGTGCCGGCTTAAAATCTGGTGTCCCTACGGACAGGTTATAAACTTTTCTTCCCTGTTTAATTAACTCTTCCTTCTTTTCATTAAGTACTGTAAATATACTTGATTGAAAAGAATTGACTCTATCTGAAAATTGAAATTCCATACTATAATCCCCCATCTTAATATGTTGCTTACTCTTATATATCATTATCTAGTATTGCATATAATAAAGTAATAGTAACATTACTTTATATATTCAGTAACTAAATCAGTAAAAAGTATTCCTTCTAAATGATCTATCTCATGACAAAAACATTTTGCTAAATTTCCTGTGCCTGTTAGTATAATTTCTTCTCCATTTTCATTAAGTGCTTGCACCGTCACTTTTGAAGGTCTTATTAACTTTCCCCATCTATTGGGAATACTCAAACATCCTTCTACAACTTCCTGGGTTCCTTCTTGGTTAATTATCTTTGGATTCACTAATTTTATAAGTCCTTCTCCCATATCTATTACAACTAATCGCTTTAGTATACCTACTTGTGGTGCTGCTAATCCACCACCATTTTCTGTATTATACATAGTATCTACCATATCATTTAATATTTCTCTTATTCTATCATCTACAACTTCAACTACCTTACTCTTTTTCCTTAATATTGAATCTTCAAACATTCTAATATTTCTTAATGCCATTTAAACTACACCTCTACTTTGATCTGCTCTTGATTTTCTTTCACTTTCTTCAAAAATAAAAACCTCTTCTATTGTGCTATGAAATATTTTTGCAATGTCATAAGCTAACCATATAGATGGTTCAAACTTTTCTGTTTCAATAGCATTAATTGCTTGTCTTGATACTCCTACAAGCTCGCCTAATTGCTCTTGGGTTAGCCCTACTTTTTCACGAAACTGTTTTAATTTATTTTTCATAATTATCACTCCTGTAATGTTAACCTTACATTATTAATGTAACATCCTATAACCCTCATGTCAAGTTGACCTTACATAACATAAAAAATAATTAGATTTGTATATAAACTTCTTTATAAATATACAAATCTAATTCAATTAAAAATTACATATATTTTTTTGTCTTCATTATTCTAAAAAACATGTTTCCATACTCTTCTACAATCTGTTCTACTTGATCCACATTATACTCTACACAAAAATCTTGATTCTTTACTAAAATTAAACTTTCATTTATGTATTTAACAAGTGTCTCATTTATTATTGTATAAACATAAGGTGCAAATCCTGAAATTCCCTTTACATTTTTCTTTAAGAAAACCTTTTTATTGCTTACGTTAACTGATATTTTAAAGAAATTAACATCGTAGTTAAGTAACTCATCATTTAAGATTGTAATTTTAATATTACTATTTTTTCTTAATGATTCTACTATTTTAAGAGCATGATTTTTCCTTTGTTCTACAGTTAACTTATATCTAACATCAGTATAAAATATATCTCCTTCTTCAATATATTTCATTAGTGCAGACTTTAAGATAATAAAGTCAATTTTACTCTTTTCAAATCTTTCTTCCCATGTAATTTGCAATTTTCTGAGTAGGAATGCTGTGTCATCACTAAAACCTTGATCATAAGCTGCATCTATAATATCAGAAGTAATATCAGAAGGTAATAAAAATTCAAATCCTCTAGTAGAAACAAATTTAAACTCATCATTTGAATAAAAATCTGTTCTATAACCAGTTTGCTCTAAGACTGAAGGTTCTACACATCTTATTAGTAGGTCTCCCGTCCTAAACTTAGCAATAGTTTTATCATAAATTGTATTCACTGTTTCTAGATCTGTTATAACTGTTGCTATATCCATACTTCCATCAGCATCTAAGGACAAAATAATTGCAAATTTATCTCTAATTGTTACTATATTTAGCTTATCCATATTTTTATTATCAAAAAACTCAAATTCTACATTCCACTTCTTATTTAATATAAAATATATTCTCCATAAATAAAAGTTAGGATTTGTCTCAAATTCATTCATATCAAATCCAACTTTTGCACTAACCTTAATATCGTTAAGCTTATACTCTTTAATTGTATCAAGATTAATAGTAGAAGTGACTTTACAAATATCAACTGTAGATAATAGTTCAATATCTGTTGTCGAGTTCTCAATGGTTGTAGAAATAATATTTCTAATGAAATTAGAAACTTTATTTTTACCAATAATAATATTGCTTTCATCCTGTTTCTTTTCAGTTTTCTGGTATAAATCACTCTCTGATTTCTTATACGCATCTTCTAAGAGAGTATATATAAGGTCTTTTAATATATCTTTAGGTATTGAATCACTCATGTCTAAAGATTCTTGAATTTTAAATACTTTTAAAAAGTCTTTAACTATATTTCGTTTTACTATTTGATCCGCAAAAAATATTGATGCTTTTTCATTAATATTTTCAATATTTTTAGCAGTAGGTATCTTAATACTGTTACACCATTTACTTATGTAAGATATATCGTATCCTACAACTTTAGACAACACCACAAACTTAGTATCCGTAAAACATAATAATTTTTTTAATATTGAACCGTAATTTTCTGATTTTTTCATAAAATACCTCCAAACATTAGCCAAAAACAAGTCACATTTTATAAATAAACTAATTTATGTATGAATTTGACTATATAGAATTCACGTGAGTTATCTTAAGCTATATATATTATAGCAATTATATTTTGTTAATTCAAATAATACCTGTAAATAAACTTTTTGAACAATACGAAAAAAGCTCTATGCATTTGCATAGAGCTTTTTTCAACAATAATTTAATTGTATATAATAATTTAATATATTTTTGGCTGACCTATCTTTGAATTGGTGCAACAGTTTGAACATATTCAACAAGTATTCCTTGTGAATGTTTTGGTCTTAAGAAGTTAACTATAATATCGCTTGTTCCTGGTACAGCACTTCCTTCAAGCATTGACATTCCTCTGCTTTCGAAGTCTTTACGTATAGCTTCAACATCCTCAACTTCATAAGCAATATGTGCAATACCGCCTTTTCCATTGTTAAAGTCTTTAAGCACACTACCCTCACTTGGAATAATTAATTCCACTGGGCTTTCATTTTCAGTGTATTTTGTGAATATTAAATCTGCTTTATATGCTTCAACATATCCTTGATAATCTATTTCTAAATCAAATGTTTCTAAAAATTTGTGTGCAGCTTCCATTGTAGGAACAATAATACCAACGTGGTGCATTCTCATAGGTTTCATAATTTTACCCTCCTAATTTTTAAATAAATATATTTAAATAATTTTATTTTAATTATTTTAATCCCATTTTTTCTTCTCTAAATATTCTGGTATCCATAATCTTAACTTCTTCAGCCATCTTAGGAACAAATCCCATTAAGTCAATGATTTGTGTTTGAATATCAATACCTGGAGCAACTTCTATAAGGTAAACTCCATCTTCTCTTAATTCAAATACAGCTCTCTCTGTTATATATAGTATCGGTTGTCCTTTTTTATTCGCAAATTTTCCGCTAAATGTAACTTGCTGAACTTGCTTTATAAATTTAGACTCTTTACCTTCTTGTTCTATTATTAATTTTCCATCTTCAATTCTAGTTTTTAATCCCCCTGCTGTGAAAGTTCCACAGAAGAATACTTTTTTAGAATTTTGTGTAATGTTTATAAATCCACCACAACCTGCTAGTCTAGTGCCAAATCTACTAACATTAATGTTACCTTGCTCATCACATTGAGCTAATCCTAGGTATGCCATGTCAAGACCGCCACCATCATAGAAATCAAACTGGTATGGTTGATCAAGAAGTGCATCTGGATTTAAGCTTGATCCAAATCTTGGACCTCCTTGAGGGATACCTCCAATTGGACCTGACTCAACAGTTAGGGTCATGTAATCTCCAATTCCCTCTTCGTTTGCAACTTGAGCAACATATTCAGGTGCTCCAATACCTAAATTAACAACTGTATTTTTTCTTAATTCCATAGCAGCTCTTCTACCTATAATCTTTTTTGCACCTAATGGTAGAGGTTTTGGGTTATCTACAGGAACTTTTACTTCTCCAGAGATTCCTGGTTCATATACTTGTCCAAAACTTTGTTCATGATCTTCTGGATCAGCTACTACAACAGCGTCAACATAAATTCCTGGTACCTTTACTAATTTAGGATCTAAAGTTCCTGCTTTAACAACCTTTTCAACTTGAATGATTACTACACCACCATTGTTTCTAGCAGCTTGTGCTATAGATGTACACTCAAGAGGAGTTATTTCTTTTTCAAAGGTTACATTACCATACTCATCTGCATAAGTTCCTCTGATAAATGCAACGTTTACAGGAAATGCTTTATATAAAAGTTTTTCTTTACCATCTATCTCTAGAAGTTGTACTAAATCTTCTGTTGTTTTCTCGTTTACTTTTCCTCCACCATTTCTTGGATCAACAAAGGTCTCTAAGCCAACCTCTGTAATTGTACCAACTCTATGAGCGGCAGAATCTCTAAGCATATATAGTAGAGCACCTTGTGGTATATTATAAGCTTCACACTTATTATCAACAGCCATTTGTCCTAATTTTGGAGCTGTAGCATAATGTCCTGCCACTACTCTTTTAATCATTCCTTCATGTGCATAATGATCTCCACCAGTTTTGCCATCCCTGTTACCTTGAGATGATGGATAGAACAGAGTTAAATTTTTAGGAGAACCAGTCTCTAAAAATCTTTTTTCTATTGCCTTATTTAAAGCTTCCGGATTACAGCTTCCAACAAATCCTGTTGTAGTAACCGTATCCCCATCTTTAACTAGTTTAACTGCTTCTTCTGCTGTTAGTATTTTTACTTTATCCAATATTATCCCCCCAGCACATAATTTACCTTTATTACTTTAAAAATAAAATCCGCGCAGATTTTTATTTTTAAAAGAATAAGATATAGTTTACATAAATAAATAACAAAATTTTAAAGCTTGTCTGTAATTTCATTTTAATACTAGATAAGTTGAAATGGAATAAAAGAAACTTGACTATTGTTTTGTATCTATTAGTCCAATTTCAAGCTATGAATTCAAGTTGAATAAATATGTTCAACATTGAAATTTTAATTCAACTTTTCTTGAATCTGAAAGATATATTTATTTATGTCGCAAACAAATTCTTTCCAGATTATTACTTACAGTAAACTCCTCTATAAATATATCCTTTGTATCAATAAGTTTTCAGAAGAAAGCTCAATGGCCTTATGAAATAATTCTGTTGCCTTTTTAAAATCTTTTTTTACTAAAACAGAATTTACCATAACCATAATAAGTACTTGCATAATTTCAAGTATAAATCTTCCTTTGTATTGTTTATTAAAGAAAACCATGTTTGAAATATATTCTTCTAAAAAGTCTATGAGTACATTACATTTTTTTCTCCATATTGTATATTTTTTATCTAACTGGCAATGATTTAAATATACCAATACCCCCTCAAAATAAAGCCCTTGGAAATTCTCCTTGGGCTATTTTTAAGTTCAACCGTTGCTATACACTATTATTCCTGTTATTAAATCTACTCCTTCTATAAACATATAAGTTCTTTATTAATTCAAATGTATTGTATCCATCCCCTTAGACTCAAGTGCTGATTATGGGTATAAAAAAATAGATACCCTTAAAACTAGGCACCTATTATTAATAGTATAACTATTTATCTTGAAAATGCTAACTTTGTATCTTTAATTATCTTAACTATGGTGTAAAATATTATAAAGAATTCCAATCTACCAAGAAGCATTGCAATAGATTCAGTCCATAGAACAACTCCTGAGGCATTAATTGAAGTAATTCCAACAGATAACCCCACCGTACTTAGACTAGATGCGATTTCAAACATAGCATCTCTAAGAGGATATCCACTTAAAGTTATTATGCAGACTCCTATAAAATAAGTTATAACGTACATAGTTAAAAAATTCCCTAGTTCTACTATGTGGTTATCTTTGACATAATATTTTTCTTCAGGTCTAAATACATAATTCTCCTTAACTCCATATTTAGGAAGTAAGAATCCTTTTATATTCCATACTAATGATTTTACAAGTACATATGCCCTATAAAGCTTTAGTCCACCTGCAGTTGATCCAGTACCACCACCAATAATCATTAGTATAACCATAATAAGTATTCCAAAGTCATTCCAATTAGTATAGCCAACTGTAGAAAAACCTGTAGTAGATATAGCTGAAGTAGCTTCAAAAAGTGCTATTCTAAGAGATTTTCCAAGAGATCCATATAAATCTTTGAGAGTAAAGAATGCTAATAAAGGGGTTGATACAGCCATTAAGAATAACATAAATCTTACTTCACCAATCCTAAAGAACTTTTTAACTTCTCCTTTTAGAATTATATAGTGAGCTGCAAAGTTAGTAGTTCCAAGTACCATTAAAATAATAGTAATTAATTCTATTGCTGCACTTTTGTATTCTCCTATGCTACCCACTCTAGTTGAAAAACCACCTGTAGACACTGAAGCTATTGAATGATTTATTGCTTCAAATACAGACATTCCGGCCATTACATAAAGAATTATTCCAGCTAAGATGTATCCACTATATATCTTCATTATAAGACTTGTAGTTTTCTTTATATTAGGAAGTAATTTATCTGATCTAGCCTCTGCAGTATAAAGTCCCATACCAAGAGGTCCTATAATTGTTGAAAGCATAACTACAGCAAGTCCTGCTCCTCCAAAAAACTGCATTATACTTCTCCAAAGTAAAAATACTTTTGGTGCTTTAATGACATCAACTACCGACAAACCTGTCGTTGTCCATCCACTAGTACATTCGAAAACAGCTTGAGTAAAATTAAGCATACCTGATAACATGAATGGAACAGAGGATATAACAATAGCTACTATCCAAGACAAGAATACAACTATGCCTCCATCTTGTACTGTAAGCGATATATCTTCTCTATACTTAAACTTTCTTATCATTAAACCGCCTAAAAGTACAGATCCTGCTGCAGGTACAATAAAATACACAGCTTGATTTATTTCATTGGTATAAAAAAGCAAAGAAATCAGAGGTATTATTAGTACAATTCCTACTCCTACTGTTATCATTCCTATATACCTTAATATGAGTAAATATTTTTGTTTTAATTGCTCTAGGTAAAGCATATTCTATTCAATCCTTCCAGTTATTCTTTCCATTACTTTAGACTGTACTCTTGGTAAACATAATACTATAAGTTTATCATGTAAAAATATTTTAGTATTCCCATTGGGTATTACCGGATTCTCATCTCTTATTATACATCCCACTACAGAATCTTCTGGCATAGATATATCTTTTAATTTTTTATCTATTACAGGAGAACTTTCTAAAATTTCTATTTCTAAATTTATTACCTTTCCCTCTTCTATAGGTATTAAATTTATAATATCTTCTATAGATATTTTTTGTTCAATAAGAGAAGATATTATATCAGTTGTACTTATAACAGTATCAACACCTAATTTTTTAAAAATTTCTACATTATTAGGATCATTGACAACAGCAAATGTTTTTTTAACTCTAAATATCTTCTCTGAGATTTGACATATTACTAGATTATTTTGGTCCTTACCTGTTAGTGATATAACTAAATCCGTATATGCAGCACCCGCATCCTCAAGTATATAAGGCTTTGTAGCATCTCCATGAACAGTTACTATATTATATATTCTTGCAAGTTTTATACATTCTTCTTTATCACTATTTATGATAGTCACATCATATCCCTTTGATATAAAGACTTTCGTTAGGAAATATACATTATTTCCTCCTCCTACTATAATTATTTTCATTACTCCTCCGCCTTTCCCTCATTATTAATTATAATATTTTTAAATTCCAATGCCGAAAGGTTAGTAGGGCATATAGTATCTATATCTAAGTTCTTATATACTTCTTCTCTTGCTGGCTCATAGAGTCTTGTGATAACCTTAGGAACTTTATAAATAAGTCTTGCAATCTGAGCAATCATGATGTTGGTATTATCATCATTAGTAGCTGCTACTACTACATCTGCCTTATCTATTTTAGCTCTTAGGAGAGTATCTAATTCGATAGCATTAGCTTCTAGAATGAATCCACTAAAATCATCAGATAACTTGGTAAAAGATGATTCTTTTTTATCTATAACAACTATACTTTTTCCTTCCTTAGAAAGAAGGTTTGCTATGCTTCCACCTAATCGCCCACAGCCAACTATTATTATATATTCATCCCTCTTCTTATTGAACATCATTTTTAACATCATTGTTATCCTCTCCAAAATCTATTCCTCGTCTTGTATAAGCATACTCTGTTGCTCTATATAAATTATTTTGAGCTGGCTTATATGAAGCGTCTAAAGAGAGTGCTACTCTATATCGATTTAATGCTGCAGGAATATCATTCTGATATTCTAATAAAACTCCTAGTAAATTATGTGGTTCTGGTGAATCTATATTCAGCCCTATAGCTTTCTTTAAATACTCCTCAGCTTCAGAAAATTCATGATTCTGAATACATTTCTTACCATATTGAAGGGTATCCTCATAAGTAATTACATCTTCATGTTCTATTTTCTGTCTTTCTAAGACTTCTTTAACAATTGTTCTTACCTCTTCAGGCGTAAAAGGTTTGCTTATAAAATCAATTGCTCCAAGCTTCATAGCCTCAACTGCCTTTTCAATACTTCCATAAGCTGTCATCATAATTACGTTAACTTTTATACCTTTATCTCTTATCTCCTTTAATACCTGCATTCCATTAAGACCAGGCATTTTTATATCCAGCATTATTAAATCAAAATGCTTACTTTTTATTTTTTCAATACCTTCTTCACCATTTGTTGCTATAAATACTTCATATTCTTGTTCCTCAAGACATTTTTTCAATGTAAGTCTTATATTTTTTTCATCATCAACTATTAATATCTTCTTCATAATCTTAAACCCTCCTAAAGATTTAAATATTTTTTTATTATTTCTTTTATATCATCTATTGTAAAAGGCTTTATTAAATATTCATTAGCCCCAGCATCGAAGGCTTTTTTCAGATCCTCTTGCTGATTTTTAGCACTCATAAAAATTATTGGAATATGTTTTGTTTTAATATCTTTTTTTAATATTTCACACACCATATATCCATCCATTTTAGGAAGTAATATATCTAAAAGTATAATGTCCGGCATATTTTCAAAAGCAAGATTTGCCCCTTCTATACCATCTTTAGCTGCTATTACCTCTACATCGTAGGATCTGAAAAACATTTTTAATGTAAGCAAAATATGCTTTTCATCCTCTATAATCAATATCTTCTGCATCGAGTTCTCCTTTATTGGTTACCTTATTTATCTATACTTAATGTGAAATAAAATGTAGTTCCTTCTCCTTGTTTACTGGTAACCCATATATCACCACCATGAGCGTTTATTATTTCTTTACTTATAGCAAGACCTAGTCCTACTCCTCCTGTAGCTTCATTATTCTCATCCTTTACTTGAATAAATTTCTCAAAAATCTTTTTCTGATATTCCTCCGGTATCCCTATACCATTATCTTTTACATAAGCCAGCATCTTGTTATTTCTAAACTTACATCCCAATGTTAGTATTCCACTTCCATCAGTTGGAGTGTATCTTATAGCATTACTCATAAGATTCCTAAAAACTAAAGCTATTTTACTCATATCCCCAATTACATTATTATTTTTATTTGAAATCTCTAAATCTAACTTTATATTTTTCTCTTTTAGTTGTAGGTTAAATGATTTAACTGTATTTTCTATCATATCCCTGATATTAAATACTTCCATGTCCATTTTTATTCTTCCAGATTGTATTTTTGATAAATCCAAAAGTTCATCTACAAGCTCCTTAAGTCTTACTTGATCTTCCTTTATAACTTGAAGAATCTCCCTTTGATCTGCATTTATCTCTCCCAGTATATTTTCTAATAGAAGATCTGTTCCCATACTTATAGATGTTAATGGTGTCCTAAACTCGTGGGATACCGTAGAAACAAATTCTGATTTAATTTGATCAATTTCTTTAAGTTTAGTTATGTCTTGCATAAGTGTTACCACTCCAAAATATTCACCAGAATTGTTTATGATAGGAGTAACATTAACCCTATAGTATTTGTGAATTTCATTATGTTCTATTGTTATATCTTTATAATTTTTATATTTATTGTATTCTTTATTAGATGCAACATTATTTATAATCTCAAATATATCTTGTTTTCTTATAGATTCTAAAAAGTGTCTATTCAGTACATCTCGCTCTCTAATATCTAGAATTTTTTCAGCCGCTCTATTAACTAATATTATATTATTAGAATTATCAGTAACTATAACTCCATCACTAATACTCTCTACAATACCTTCTATCTTCTGCTTTTCTTTCATCAACTTACTTATATTCAGCATTTCATAATTTTTTAGCTTATCTGCCATTACATTAAATTCATATGCTAGATTGGATATTTCATCATTTCCTCCTACATCTAGCTTTTGATTATAATTACCTTCCGCAATCTTCTTTATCTTATCTATTAAGATATATAGTGGCTTAACTATCTTTCCAGTTAAGTAAATTACTAATATAAATCCTATAAATATTATTCCTGCTGATAATAATATTGTTGAATACGCTGCTTTAGCTGCTACACTTTTAGCATTATTTTTTTTAGCTACCATAGCTTCTTGATTTATGTTTAATAAATTTCTACACTCAATCTTTGTCTCATTAAATAAGGGAAAAATCTCATTGTAGTAGTAATCTTTATCTATATCAAACTCTTTATCTTTAGACATTTCCTTTAATATATAAAAAGACTCCATATACTTAAAATATAATTTACTTAGACTCTCTACTGTTTTAAGTTCATTTTTTTCTGTTATGTTATTCTGTGCTATAGAAAGAGACTTTAAAAATTGTACTTGATTATTATAAAAAATATCTACCATCTCTTTATCATTAGCAAATAAATATCCTAGCTCTGCACTATCTTGCCTCTCTATTGATTCAATCATATTTTGTGCTGCTACTATACTTCTATAGTTAGACTGCATTATATTATCTATAGAATTATTGAGTCTTCTAAAATTAATAACAGACCATATGCTATTGATTGTTAATGCAAATATTAATATAAGATATATTGTTAGCATTTTATTTTTTAAACTATAAAATTTTTTCATAAAAGAATTCTCTAACCTCCTACCTATAAAAAGACAAAAAAATGCCGCAGAGAAACCACAGCTATGACTTTCTCCTCTTCAACGCTTACGAGGTTAGCTGCCGGACTTGGACTGAAGAGTGTCCTATTTTTTCAAAAATTCGCCCCATTAAATTGGTTCCCCCGCTTCTATTATAGAATTCAGCATTATATTAAATTAAATATCTATTTTATTCTCTCTATCTTGTACCCTCTTCTAATCATACTAAACTTCCATATGATTTCTTTAAAAAGTGAATTAAACTCCATTTTTTCCTTGAATGAAATATTACCTTTTTTTAACTTATAAACCTTGTACATAAAAAACCCTCTCTAGACTTAATTTTTCATTTAAAAATCAAGATAATTAATTAATTTTTAAATACAAAAAAGATCATGGAAGACCCACAATCTAGGTGCTTTCGTATTATTTCCTCAATTCTAACATAGATTTTCTCCAGGCTCAAACCACCCATTTATTTTTATCTTATTTATTATATCCCCCTATAAATCATCTCTTTAAATTATCACCGCCATGCTTGTCTTACCTTCAAAAAGCTATAGGTATATTCATGTTAATTGACTTTAAAAGCATTAAGCTCTATACTAAAAATAAATTTGACTAAGCTAGGTGGTTATTAATGTTAAAAACTCTTAAATTTAAGATAGTTGCTGTTTATATTTTCCTCGTATTTACTATTGCTGTCCTAGGTATTACCTCTATACTCAACGTATATAGTCTTACTAAATCTATCGATGGACTTATGGTAAATAACTATAGAAGCATAAACGCTGCAACAACTATGTTCAAAGCAATTAAAGAACAAAATAATGCCATTAATAATTATATATTTGTAGATTCTATTAAAGGTATTGATGCCTTTCATTTAAATACAGATATATTTTACAAATGGTACAACTTACAATATAACAATGTTACCGAAGTTGGTGAGAAGGATATTGTATTAAGAATTAATAAGAATTACTCAAAGTTTCTAAAGTATTTTTCAGAGCTTCAGGAAATAAATAATAAAAATGGGACTCAGTTTGCTACTAAATATTATGAAGATTCTATATCTCCCATTCTTTTATTATTGAAAGAAGATTTAGACCTATTATCTCAGCTAAACGAAAAAGCTATGTTTAGAAGTAAAGAAACTGTAACTGTAGCAGCAAAAGAGTCTATGTACATAATTATCATACTATCTTCAGTATCAGTTATAGGTGGATTTATTATATCTAGGTATTCAACAAATAAAACCCTTAGACCTATTTACTCTTTAACAGAAACAGTCAAGGCTGTTAAGGAAGGAAATATCCACTTGCAAGCTCCAATTATATCTGAAGACGAGATAGGCGAATTAACTAAAGAATTTAATAGTATGACAATGCGTCTTCATAAACTTGAAGAAAGTAATCTTGGAAAGCTCATGCTAGAAAAGAATAAATCAATGGCAATTGTAAAGAGTATTTCTGAACCAATAATAGTTTTAGATAACAATTATAAAATTATCCTCCTTAATAAAGCTGCTGAAAAACTTTTTAATATACTTGAGAAAGAGGCTATAAATAAATATTTTCTTGAAGTTATTAGAAATGGAGAGTTATATGACTTTATTTACAATTCATCTAAATTAACTGATACTAGTATTGGCGAGAAAATTATATACCTTGATTACGAGGATAGCGGGTATTACTTTAATACAGTTGTTACTGTTGTAAAAGATACTGAGGCAACTATAAATGGTGTAATAGTATTACTACGAAATGTTACTAATCTAAAACAGTTAGAAAAAATAAAGAGTGATTTCATCGCAACTATTTCTCACGAGTTTAAAACTCCACTAACTTCTATTATGATTGGAACTAGTCTTATTCTTGATGAAGATGTTGGTGTATTAAACAAAAATCAACAGCAAATAATCGAGACAATGAAGGAGGATGGTGAGAAGCTTGATTCCTTAGTTAATAATCTTCTTCGTCTTGCTCATTTAGAATCTAAACAATCAGTTTTTAATATAATTCTATGCTCAATCAACGAACTAATTCATACTTCTGTAAATTCTTTCCTCGAGCAGGCGCATAGCAAAAATATTAATTTACATTATGAAATTGAAAAAGATATTCCAGAAGTTAACGCTGATTGCGAGAAAATAATTTGGGTACTGAATAATCTCATATCAAATGCTCTTAAATATACTAAGGCTGGAGATGAAATAGTTGTAGCCTCTTTTGTTAAAGGTGATAACCTGTGTATCTCTGTAATGGATACTGGGATAGGTATTTCTGAAGAACACATAGATACAATTTTTAATCGCTTTATTCAAATTAAAAAACCAGATTCAGAAGTAAAAGGAACAGGTCTTGGTCTTGCAATTGCTAAGGAAATTGTTGAGGCTCACGGTGGTGAAATTTGGTGTGATAGTAAAATCGGCATTGGAAGCAACTTTACATTCACCCTACCTATAGCCTATGACTAACTATAACACTAGAAAGGAAGTAATTTTTATGAGGAAAGCTATGGTAGTTGATGATACAAAAAATATTAGAAACTTGCTTACTACCTGTCTTGAGCTTAATGGTTATACAGTAACTACAGCTAGTAATGGCTATGAAGCTCTTACTCTGCTTGAAGCGAAATCTTTTGATATAGTTTTTTTAGATATTAAGATGCCACAAGTTAGTGGTACTGAAGTGCTAAAAAGAATGCGATCTATAGGAATAAATATACCCGTAGTTATCATGACTGCCTTTGCTACTGTACGAAACGCAATAGAATGTACCAAACTTGGTGCTGTTGCCTATCTTCAGAAGCCCTTTACTTCCGGCAAGGTAAAAGCAGTTCTTGAGGAACTAGAGAATATTAACGAAGAAGAAAAAACTATTACGGATTACATTGCCTCAAGTAAAAATCTATTAGAGTCTGGTAAAATCGAAGAAGCCTATGAAAATTTAAAAATAGCGCTTTCTATTGATCCCAGTGTAAGTGAGTGCTATGAACTTATCGGTAAAGTTTTTGCATCTAAAGGCGATGTAACTCAAGCTATAAATTTTCATAAGATGTCTCAACAACTTAAGAATTAAGAAGATTCCGCTATCCTTATTACTTAAAATATTAGCCCATCCCCTTCTTTGAGATGATAGTTTATCTGATTTGAATCGTGTAATATATTCTCATTATTCTCTTATATATTTTACCCAAATATAAATTACTAACCTTGTTGCTAATTAAATTTATCTGTTATAATAACTTTTAAATATTCTAATGCTACTAGAAGGAGTAATTATGGAAAATCAAAAACACTTTTGTACATGTAAAGATTTAAATTGTAAGCTTAACCCTCACAACAACTCTAAAGGATGCGATTTTTGTATAAAAAAGAATCTCAGTGCTAGAGAAATTCCAAGCTGTTTTTTTAAATTGATTAATGATAATATATCTAAACTTAATGAATTTACTATAGAAAGTTTCGTTGATTTCTTTCTTGAAAATAAAAAAGATGCTTAGGAAAATAATTTCCTAAGCATCTTTTTTATTTTAATGATTACTATTTAACGCCCATCCATCCAGAGATTACCATCATTTGAACTTCTGATGTTCCTTCATAGATTTCTGTGATTTTAGCATCACGCATCATTCTTTCGATTGGATAATCACTTGTATATCCGTATCCTCCGAATAATTGTAAGCAACGTCTTGTTACATCACTAGCATTTCCAGAAGCAACTAATTTTGCCATAGCTGCTAAGTGAGAGAACTTTTCACCATTATCTACTGCATTTGCAGCTTGGTATACTAAAAGTTTTGCAGCTTCTGTGTTTGCACGCATTTTAGCAAGTTCGAATTGTGTATTTTGGAATTTTGAAATTGAACGTCCAAATTGAACACGTTCGTTAACATATTTAATTGTTTCTTCGATTGCACCTTCTGCAATACCAAGAGCTTGTGCAGCAACACCAATACGTCCTCCATCAAGAGTTGACATTGCTATACCAAATCCTTTACCTTCTGCTCCTAAAAGATTTTCTTTTGGAACTTTACAGTTATCAAATACTAACTCACATGTAGCAGATGCACGGATTCCTAATTTTAATTCATGAGTTCCAATAGTGAACCCTGGGTAATCTTTTTCAACTATGAATGCTGACATACCTTTTGTTCCAGCACTCTTATCTGTCATAGCAAGAATAATATATACGCCTGCATGACCTGCATTAGTTATAAATATTTTGCTACCATTTAATACATAATGATCTCCTTCTAATGTAGCTGTTGTTTTTCCCATAGCAGCATCAGTTCCAGCAGAAGGTTCTGTTAATGCAAATGCACCTAACATTTCACCTGAAGCAAGTGGTTTTAAATATTTTTCTTTTTGTTCTTCTGTACCATACTTAAAAATAGGTGTTGCACAAAGACTTGTGTGAACAGATACTATAATACCTGTTGATGCACAACATTTAGATAATTCTTCAACACATTGTACGTAGCTTAATGTATCCATTCCAGCTCCGCCGTATTCTTCTGAGAATGGTATTCCAAATAACCCCATTTCAGCCATTTTTTCTACATTTTCTTTTGGAAAACGCATAGTTTCATCGATTTCTTTTGCTATCGGTTTTACCTCATTTTGTGCAAAATCACGATACATTTCTTGTAATTGTTGATGATTTTCACTTAATCTAAAGTCCATGTTAATTTCCTACCTTTCTATTATATATATCTATTTATGTCAACCTTTTTTACTAGTTGTTGGCACCTGTATCACATACTTTACCTGGGTTCATAATATGATTAGGGTCGAAGGCTTTTTTAATACCCTTCATTAAATTCATATTTACTTCTCCAATGCTTTCTAATAAGTAATCAACTTTTCCACTACCTATTCCGTGTTCTCCTGAAACAAGACCACCAACTTTTGTTGCTTCTGGATAGATAATGTCGAAGAATTTTTCAACTCTTTCTTTGAATTCTTCTTCATTTAAATCATTACTGCATTGGTATATATGAAGATTTCCATCACCTGCATGACCAAAGCTCTTAATAGTAAGACCACATTCTTCACCAGTTTTATTTACAAACTCAAGATAAGAAGCAATTTTATCTATAGGAACTACAACATCACATTCATCTAATAACTTTGTTTCTGCCATAATTGCTTCTAAGAAGCTTGAACGAGCTGCCCATGCATCTTTCATCTTAGCAGGTGTATCAGCTACAAGAACATCGATTGCTCCTTCTTCTAATACCAATTCACTAGCTTGCTCAATAAGATTATTTAACTCATCTTCATTGCTTGCATCTAAAGTAACAAGTAAATAAGCATTTGCAGTTACTCCATCAATTACTTGTGGGAATGTGCTTTTTCCAATAAATCTTTCACTTGAAAGAACAATTTCTCTTTCCATAAATTCTAATGCTTGTGGATCTATATTTGCCATTTTAATTTTAGGAACAGTAGAAATACAATCATGTAAATTTTCAAAAGGAATGATTAAACTAGCAACTGCCTTTGGTGCTGGCATAGTTTTTAAAGTAAGTTCTGTAATAACTCCAAGTGTACCTTCAGAACCAACCATCAAATCTATAAGGCTATAACCTGAACTTGTTTTTGATACTGTAGCTCCAAATTTAGTAATTTCTCCTGTTGGAAGAACTACTGTCATTCCACGTACATAATCACGTGTTGCACCATATTTAACAGCTCTCATTCCACCTGCATTTGTGGAAACATTTCCACCTAAACAAGCAGACTTTTCCCCTGGATCTGGAGCGTATAATAATCCATGTTTTAAACAATCCTCTGCAAGAGCACTTAATAAAACACCAGCTTGAACATGAACAACAAAATTTTCCAAGTCATAAGAAAGTATTTTATTCATTTTTGTAAGATCAATTAAAACTCCACCATAAAGTGGAACTGCTCCACCTACAAGTCCCGTTCCTGAACCTCTTGGTGTTACTGGTATTTTATTTTCATTACATATTTTTACTACTGCAGCAACTTCTTCTGTAGAATGTGCTATAAATAAGGCTTCTGGCATTTGTGTTCCATAGATACACATCTCATCATGACAATAATCATTATTGACATCCTCACCTGTTAAAATGTGTCCAGGAGCTGCCTCCCTTAATTTTGCGATTAATTCTTCCGTCAATTTATTATACTCAGCCATAATAATCCTCCCTTTCTAATTTTTTTTTGGAATTGATTGTATCTATACATAAAATTTAATTGTAAGTAATTTTTGTTTTTATTCCTAACTTAATGAAGAGAAAAATTGTTATCTTACTCTGCTTTAGCTTTCTTCATTTCCTCAATCATAAGTGGAAGAATCTCAGTTACATTTCCAACGATACCTACGTTAGCGATTTCAAAAATCGGAGCTTCTTCATCTTTATTGATTGCCACAATATAATTAGAACCTGACATTCCAGATGTATGTTGTGTTGCTCCAGAAATACCACATGCAATATAAAGTTTTGGTGATACAATCTTTCCTGATTGACCAACTTGGTGTGCACGAGAAATCCATCCGTCTTCGATTGGTGGTCTTGTTCCACCTACTACACCGCCAAGTACACGTGCTAATTCTTTAACAAGTTCGAAATTTTCTGCACTTCCCATTCCACGTCCACCAGCAACAATAACTTCTGCTTCTTCTAAATTAACTGATTCAGAAATTTCTTTTACTGCATCAATAATTTTTGCCTTAACAGCATCAGCTGAAACTTCTACTTTTTTCTCTGTAACAGCTGCAACTGAAGTAGCTTCTGGCTTTGCAAAACTTCCACCTCTAACTGTAACTACAGGTGTACCTTCTACTTCTATACGTTCTAAAATTGTTCCGCCGTAAGCTGGTCTAGTGTATATAACTTTACCATCAACTTTGTTCATTCCTACTACGTCACTTACACATCCTAAAGACATACGTCCTGCAACACGTGGTGCAATATCTTTAGCTAATGCTGTATTTGCGAATAGAACTATATCTGAATTTTCTTCTTTTATAGTTTGCGCTAATACTTCTGTTAAAGTGTCTCCGTCTGTAGCAGCATCTATAAAAGTAACTGGAACTCCTAAAGCAGCTACTGTATCTGCAGCAGCTCTGTTACCTACGATAAGAGCTGTTCCTTCTGCATCTAATGATTTTGCTGCACTAACTAATTCAAGGCTTGCGCCTAATGCTTTTTCTCCATCTGTTTCAATAAACAATAATGCTTTCATACTTTCGTTTTCCCCCTTAATTAGATTGCCTTATCCTTTTTCATTTGCTCCATAGCAGCACTTATTGCTAATGTAACATCTTTTTCTTGAATTTTGATGCCAGCCTCTCTCTTAGGAGGTTCAACGTATTCAACTAAGCGAACTTTTGCTTGTTTTAACTCTCCAATTTCTGCTGCTGAATAAGTTGGAACAACCGCTTTACGGCTTGCCATCTTATTTTTAATAGTAGGGTAACGTGGATCATACTCTGGTTTACTTACTGTAACTACAGCTGGAGTTCCTAGAGAAACCACATTATATCCTTCTTCAGTTTCTTGATTAATTTGTATGCCGCCATCTTTTAAATTAACTTCAATCGCGCCACCAACAAAGCCTGTCCCTAATTTCTCAGCAAGCATTGCTCCTACATGACCATTGATTTCATCTGTAGATTCTTTTCCACAAAGGATTAAATCAAATTTTTGACCTTTATCTGTTTCAATTTTATGAATAGCATTTGCTAAAACATCAGCTGCTGAAAGAGCATCTAAATCTGCATATGAATCATCTTTTACAAAGAATGCTTCTTTAGCGCCTACAGAAAGACAATTTTTCAATGTATTTATAGAGTCTTCTGCTCCAATGTTTAATACACTAACATTTCCTCCATTAGCTTCCATAAAACGAACTGCTAACTCTAATGCATACGTATCAAATGCATTCGCTACTAAGCTAACTCCATTTAAATTAGGTTTGTTTACCTTGTTATCCAAACGGATTTCAACTGAATCATCTGGAACCTGTTTTACACATATCAGAATCTGCATACTTTTTACCTCTCCTTTAAACTTTTGCTTTATTATATACTTTTACATTTATTGAACTGTTTTTTGTGATAGAGCCATCATATATTTGAATTTTATAAAATGTTATTTTATAAAAATTGTTTTAATAAAAAGTATTATTTACTGGCCCTACCAATTTATAATTAAAATTTTAGCATAGTATAATAAATGTTTCAATGATTTATATAATTTTTTTAGTGCCATATATTATTTTTTTTTATAACTTAGGTAATAAATATATCCCTAGTATAGATTTTAATTCATCTTATGTAAAAATTTATAAACTTTAAAATTTTACATAAGCATTATAGTTCAATAATTAGGTTTAAATATATTAGAATTTAAACTCTAATTTACCTTTACTATTCTACACTACTTTTAAAAAAAATTAAAGCTCCCAAAAATACCAAATATTTCTTAATCGCTGATATTGTTATCGATTACCCTTTCATTTATAGTAGACATTTAGCACTATAATTAGTATTTACGAAAGATCCACAATTAATACATTAGTAATACTTTTTGAAAGTTCATTTTTTTTTAAAGATATAACGAACAAAACATTATTCAAACACGAACAATGAAAATTATAACTAGTGTTTCTTCAGTCTTATTCGCTATAGGTGTAATTCTAAAAATATATATATTTCAAATTACCTTATTTCTATGCTCTATTCATTATATATTAGACTTTATTTAAATGCTATATTTAATTTTTCTTTGAATGTTTTAATAAAAAACATCGTTATTTATATGTCAAAGTTATTATTATAATAACTATAGTTTAATGAATGTTATTCTATTATATTTAGTTAGTATTCGCAATTATTTAGTTATATTTTCTACAATATTTCAATTTGGGGTTTCCTCATTCTACTCCATGATGAAAAATTAGTACTTCTAATAATTCTATAAAAAACATATATACTGACTACCGGAATAGCCACCATACTCCTTCCTTATCTCCTCTTTCCAAATTGAATCCTAATTCATCTGCAACTTTTATTACTTCTTCCTCCGTACAAATACTCGAAAAATCTATCTCTATCTGATTATTTTTAAAACCCTTTTTATTTAATTCTTGCTTTATATAACCTTTAATATTTGCAAGGTTATCTTTATTTGTTTTCACTTGTCTAGCATGAAATATCTTTTTTATAACTGATTTAATAGGCATAACTTTTTATCCTCCTAAGATTGTGTTTAGATTATCATATTTTACTATGGTGCCATAACATTAGAATATTATTTGTTCTATATTCATTGACTGATAAAAATTTCACTAAAACATGAATATACTGTCTCATCAATATTTCTCCTACCTAACAATTTAAAATTTTTTTTACTTATCTAAATCTTATATCTTAGCTTTATATTGATAAAATATTATCATATAATTCTATAAAACTTTCCTTTTTTCTTGAAAATATGAATGATTTTTTATATAAAGAGTAATATCTTTTATTATTTTATTTCTACTTTTATACTCCATATATGTATAATTGACCCTTAACTTGTTAATAATTTAGATACCATGTTATTTTCCATTACCTAACGATAAAGCCCAAGGAGATTTCCTAGGGCTATTTTTATTTATACGAATATTTATTTGTTCCTAGCTCACAATCATATAACGACATGTACATAATAATCCTTCATTCATAAAATATGATTACTATTGAAATAAGCTAGTTTCCAATTTAATACTGGTACGATGCTTTATTATAAGATTGTGAAGTAGCGGAAATAATATTCTCACAATATACACTAATTCAAATAAATATAAACTGAGCAAGTAACATATAAAATACCGTACCACCACCAATACTAAGTAGTGTATTTCTCTTCCATATATGAATAATTACAATAGCAATAATTACTATAAATTCAGGCAATCCAAAAGGAAAAGTAGAAACAGAAACTTCTTTTACACAATAAATAACCAACATTCCAATAATTGCATATGGTAGTACACTACCTAAGTATACTATGTATTTAGGAGTTTCCTTATTAGCTGGAAATAATATAAATGGAATTACTCTAGTTAAAAATGTTATAAAAGCTATTAGTATAATTATAATCAAAGATTGCTGCACTGTTAATACCATACATCGTTCCTCATTTCTATTGGTTTTCTAAATGCTGTTAAAGTAATTAAAATTAAGATCATTGATGGTATAATAAAATTACTACTTCCAAAAATAATAAGACATAATAATGACGCACAAATCCCTATAAATGCTGGAATATTATTTTTATTTGACTTCCACTGTTCCACGAATATTACTACAAATAAAGCCGTCATAACAAAATCAATCCCCTTGGTATTAAAAGACCATACTGAACCTATAATTGCACCAATTAATGAACCTATTATCCAATAAAAATGGTCTAGCAAAGCGATGAAGAAATAGAACCAATTTTTATTTACATCTTGCGGTGGCTCTGCTGAGGTAAGCAATGAGAAAGTTTCATCTGTAAGAGAGAAAATCATGTAAAACTTTTTCTTCCCCATATACTTAAACTTATCGAGCATAGATAATCCATAAAACAAATGACGAGCATTAATCATAAAAGTCATAACCACTACAGCTACAATATTAAAGCCACTTGTTAAAAGGTTAATTGCTACAAACTGCATAGAACCTGCATAAATACAGCTACTCATCAGTATTGCCCACCAAAAATTATATCCCTTACTTCTTAGTAGTATTCCAAATACCATTCCTATAAATAAATATCCCATCAAAATGGGAATGGTATTTGGAAATGCCGATTTTAATGCTTTTGTTTTCATTAGTCAGTCCTCCTAATTTAAAGCTCATTTCTCCTTTTTCTTTTAATATATTTAGTGTTATAATTAGTATAAATACTAGGGAACAAATATACAAGTAAGCACATTTTTGTGCCTTAAACAGGAGGATTTTATGTCAGATAATAAAGAACAAGACGCTATTAATGCGAGAAATTGCGTGATGATATATTCTATGGAAATTATCGGTGGAAAATGGAGACTACCAATATTATGGAAATTATATCAAAATAAAACTATGCGTTATAATGAACTTAAAAGAAATCTAGTAGGGATTACGAATATTATGCTTACAAGATCACTACAAGCTTTGGAAGAAAATGGGCTTGTGAATAGAGTTGAATTAAACCAGATTCCACCCCGAGTAGAATATTCATTAACAGATAACTGCTTACAACTTGCACCTGCATTGGAA
>JAVBVX010000058.1:0-9012 GCA_036677665.1 Clostridium sp.
ATTAAAGGATATTTTATTGATATCTTCTCTCCACAATATCTACACTTCCCTCTCAAAAATATATAGCTTATAACTGGTATTAAATCATATGCTTTTATTCTGTTTGTACAGTTTGTACAATGAGAAGGCGGATATGAAATTGATTCATCTCTTGGTATTCTATATATGCAGACGTTTAGGAAACTTCCAATGAGAAGACCTAGAAAAAGTATAGAAATATAATCCATTTTTTTCTCCTTAATTTTATAAATTACTTAATAAAGGGCTTGAGGTAATCAAGCCCTTTATTGTTAATCAAGATTTGGCATTGCTTTTATATTAAATCTCAATTGTTTAAATTCTTCATTATCTACTTTTACTGAATTTGTAACAGTAACTCCTCTAATACTCTTCGGAATTACTGTATAAATTATTATATAAGTAGCTCCATCTACTAAACTAAGATTTTCTAATTTACTGTTAATCTCACTAATTCTACAACTTACTGTTGTTACAGCATTTCTAATAATTCTTCCGTTTTCTACCTTATATATTGTTAACTTTGTAGTATCATTAGCATATGAATTATCATATCCTATAGATATTTTATAATCATTATAATATTTAGCTAATATACCTATATTTTGTGTTATATTATTAGTCACATTAAAAGAATCTTCTTCTTTCACTGCATCATCAGCATTATCCTTTAATGAAAAAACTCCATATTTTTGAATCTCAGTTTTTCTAGCCTCTAGATTAAATATTTGGGTTGTAGAATTACCTACTTCATTTGTCACTCTTACAGTAACTATATTATACCCTTCTATTAATGAAACATTCTGCTGAGTGAACTTTCCAGTAGCATCCGTTCTTGTGTTGATATTAGTTATATACTGTTGTTGTTTTACTATAAAACTATTTACTAATGTATTTGCTTCTGTTGCAACATTAATATTATTAGAACCCACCTTGTATATTTTATTATCAATATTAATTACAGGTACAGTTGTAGTTGTAGTATTTCCTTCAATATCTTCAGCTGTAATAGTTAAGTTGTTTCTCTTTAAGAAGCTCTTATCTACATCATGAATAAATATTTTACTTCCGTTATCCTCAGTAAACTCATTAACATTAATAGTTTGACTAGCTGATCCATTACTTACACTAAGGCTTTTTATATTTACAACACTACCATTTTTAAAAACTTCAGTAACATTAATAGTTATTGTGTACTTCTCTGAATTATTATTTGTAGGAACCATATTAGCTCTTACTGCTGGATTTGTAATGTCAATTATAGTTATATCTTGAAAATTTATAGTAGAGCTATCAAATACTTTTACTCCCTCTCTACCATCTAAATCACTATAACTGATAAATGAACTTTCATTTTCTCCAAGTATATATCTAGCTGGTTTAATTCCCTTAAACTTTACTGTAAACTTTACAGGTTGTGCAACTAGCTTATCTTTAGTGCTATTTAATGTGTAACTTATATTTGAAAGATTTCCTGTAACTTTACTATTATTGAAAGAAAAATTATTCAATCCACTAGCTGCTACCGCTATAATTCCCTCTGCTATAGCTGCATTATTTATACTTCCAATTGGCATTTCTTCTTCAAATTTAACACTTGCTAATTTTAGTGCTTCTGCTTCTTTCGCAGTTAATCCTTGATTTTGTATACGAGTAATTTCTTCATCATCAAAATAATCTAATAAAGATATTGATCTAAGCTGTATAACATACTCCGAGTCAAAGGTATTACCCCTTTGAAACTCATTACTTTCAGATAATATACTCCTTGTTAATGCCAATTGAGATTTATTTTCTTCAACACTAACATTCATAGATTTAAAATATTTTTCCGAATCATTTTCATAGAAATCTACATAGCTAATTTCCGTATTATTATTTTCACCAAGGATATAGTTACCAGAATCCCCTGCTTTAAATTTAATTCTAAATTTCATCTCCGGTGCTGCATAACTTCCATCACTTTGTCTACTATATACTAAGTTTGGCAATTTTCCACTTATATAATTATTCTCAATATCTAAAGCTTCTAACCCCGATGCACTAATTGGTATTAACCCACTTTCACTTGGAATTAGTTCACTAAACTCAACACCATTTATAATTAAAGTATTATTGATAACCTTATTACTTAAATATTGGTCAATATCTTCTTTAGATATATTCTCTGGCTTTATAGTATAATCAATGTCAAAGTTTCTACCTTCTACTGCATAGGTCCTTCCATTAATCAAATTTCTAGATAATGTTAGATTTACCTCCTGCCTTCTCACAATCTCTATAGTCATAACTTTAAATTCTTTTTGTCTATTAGCAGAATCTATATCTTCATAGGTAATTAGAGATTTTCCATTTCCTCCAAGAGTATACTGATTAATAGAGTTTCCTTTAAGTACAAGACTAAAGTTTATACTATCCGCTTTATATACACCTGAGGCTTCATCTAAATTATAGGTTAAATTTCCTATATCCTTATACACATCCTGTCCATAAATATTATATCCACTATTATTTCCACTAGTAACTATATCTGGAGGCAACACTTCATGAAACTTAATATTTTTCACAGTTAACTGACTTTTTAAATTTATATTTGCATTTTCATTATAATCTTTATATATATCAGTTATTGGAATATTTTCTGGTTTTATTGTGTAATTTAAGGTAAAGTTATCACCTTGTTTTATAGAATTTTTATCTCCAACTATAGTTCTACTTAAAGTTAAGGGTGTTTTTCCCTCAACTATAAATGGTCCATAAAATCCAGTTCTTCCTTTTCCTTGGTTGTCTAAAACTTTTACAGCTATATAATACTTACCTGGCATATCTGGAAACTTTACACCTAAACTTCCTGTAAAAATTGAAGATGCATATTCTCCTGGTGTATTAGTTTTTGACGGATAAAACCAACTTGATGGAACAGAATCAGTATCACTATCCATAGTATTACCATTAAAGTTAATGTTAGTACTAGCATTTTCGCTGTATTTATATTTTAATTTAAATATAGCTCTTTCACCATAATTGAAATATTGTAAATATATTGGATAATACTTATCCTTCTCTAAACGAACCTTATTATTAGCTGAAAAAAATGTCGGAGCCTGCCCTAACCATCTCTCACCTATAGTTATTTGTTGATTATTTACTGTAATATAAGCCTTACTTCCATCATCAGACCAGAGTCCAAAATTATAATAGCCTGTTCTATCTGGTTTTATATAACCCCAAAATTTATCTGCATCCTTATAAGACACGAAATTAATATAATCTTGCTCTGAATATCCATTAGTTCTCCAATTTCTTGATTCAGATCTTGTAACATATACTTCGTTTGTAAATATCTTATCTAACATCCACCTTTTATTTACTGTAACACTATTGCCATTATCTACTGTTGTATAAGGAGGTATATTCTCAAAATGACCATACTGGCTAGGCTGATTTTTTGCTGCTATTTCTGTGGATTTATAGCCTATTGCTTGAAATGGCTTTGAAAATACATCCTCTGGATTTCTCCATACATTGTCGTTAAACACTTGAAGATCATTAACATTATATCCTCTCCATGTTAGATGTGCAGGCATATTTTTTATAACATCCTCTTCAAGAGAATTATTCTGGCTTAAGGATATATCTTTCCACCCACTTTGTGGAAGGTTTATTGGTTGTGCATTTTGGTTCAAAAATTGATATTGTGCATTCTCCAAATTGGTTCCTTCAATAGAAAAATTAGCATAAGCATCTCCTTTAAGAGTTATTGGATTTTCTAAGAACTTATTATATCTTTCAGTATGAGCTTCTTGAGAAGTCGCTTCATATTTATCTTTTACTCCTTGTGCATCCTTTACCTCAATAGTAACATTTGGTATAGAGTTTATTTCATCATTTAACTTTTCAATAATGATTGCTTTTTCTTCTAAATATAGGTTTGTCACATTATTATTTACAGTAAATAAAACAAAGGATTTGTTGTTATTTGGACTAAAAGTGTATGTTCCTTCACTTTTTATTCTAAAGGTTGTAGAAAAAACTATTGGATTTGCTTTGTACATGTGTATATTACTATCTCTGTAGATATCATATCTTATATTTAGACTTCCTTTAATTTTATCCTTCTCAAAGCTTAAAAAAGTATCCTTATCTACAATCTCTAAATTTTGACTATTTAAATAGTTTTCTTCAAAGTAAGCAGTGGCAGAAATATTGTTGGTAACACTTGTACTAAGTATTCCATTTATCTCATTTGTTACATCTGTATAAACATATCCATGTTTTATATAATATCTATCACTACATGGAGTAAAATTATTTTTTCCAACAAACCAATATTGCTTTTTTTCTTCTCGATCATTATTTTTTCTAAAATCTCTATAAAGTTTTCCATATTTTGAAAATAAGTCATCATAATTAATCGTAATATTTTTAGGAGTTAATACATAATTAACTTTAACAGTATCGTTACTTTTTACATTACTTGCATCTATATTTCTAATTACACTAAAATAATTATTTTCTATAAGCTGTCCGTTACCTAGACTATCTTGTCCCCATCTATAGATATACTCTGTACTTGCTAATGCTACCATAGTATTACTCATTAGCTGACTTATGATCAAAACAATTGCAAGAACTCCACTTATAATTCTTTTTTTATACATACCCACTCCCCCTTACTTATTTCTTAGATTAACTTGACTTTCAATTACTTTAGGAACATTTTTAAGCTTTAGGTTTAGAGTTATATTGATTGTGTTTGTGTCTTGAAGACTTGTGTCAGAGCTTATATCAATGAAGTCTATATTTTTTGCCACTTCTTGACTTGCTTCTGCATCATCAATATAATACAGTTTCTTTTCTTCACCCTCACCTTCTACCTGAAAAACTCTAAATTTTCCATCACTTCGTTTTAAAACTAATCTAGTTACATTATCCACAGTTAAAGATGTTATTTTATTATTTATATTATCATTATTTACATATACCTCAACTATAGCACTAGCTTCCATGGATTTATTAATAATAAAATCTATAACCTTTTGTCCTTCACTTTGAAGGTCTAATTCAATGCTAGTGTTATTTAAAATTTTATAGTTGTTAAAAAAGAATGTATAAACTGAAGTAGCAACTATACCCATAATGGATAATACTATTAAAATTTCTAAAAGGGTAAATCCTTTTTTTGTTTTATCCATCTTATAGCACCACCCATTCATTATTTTATTAAAGTCCAGTTTGTTCTCTTGACTAGATTACTTATATTGCTTGCAATGCCCTCTTCTGTCAGTGCTACTATTTTCCTAGTATATACACTTTCAAAGTCTTTTGTGGAATTATTCTTAAAAATATCTTTAAAATCTTCATAGTTTTCGGCTATAATTCCTTTAACATAGTTTTCATTATAAGTTATTTTTTTTGAATACTCATCACTAAATTCTATAGATCCTCCACTTATTATAGTACCAGTAAAATCAATTTTTCCTCTAAAAACTATATCTCCATTAGTTATTATTATTCCTCTAAAAGTGCCATCATTAGGTATATTTATTACTTTATACTCTCCTACTAAGCCAGCGGTATTTCCATTTCGTCCCACGAACACGTAGTTATTCTTACTCTCATTATTTAAAATAACCACTTCTCTTATATCCATGTTAATATCACCTGTTTGATTAACTTTCTTTGTATATGAATTAGGCTTAACATCATCAAAATTCACTTTTCCTTTATTATCTTCATATGTTACAGTTACCTCTGCTTTGTCTATGTTATATCTATCTATTGCTTCTTCATCCCCCATATAGTAGATATTTGTTCTAATTTCCTTATCTTTTACATTTTTTACTCCCATATCAATCATATTACTAGGCATTATACCTAATATATTATTCTTCTTATAAACAACTGCTCCAGTATTAAATAATATATTACCTTTAATATTTATACCTTTACTACTTAATTTTAAATCCTCATTGATTCCAAATTCATCATTATAAAGCTTTAGATATTTACTTAAATCGCTAACTAAAAACTTTTCTGTTTGTATTTCACCCACTTCATTCAATTGTATATTTCCTTCATTATCTAAAATATTATATTTATCAATTAAATTCAGAGGATTTCGATATCTAAATTGGACATTCTCTTCATTATATTTAGTATCATCACCAATACCATTATGAATTGGAATTGTATAAGCTTTATAGTTTCCTCTTATTGAAACTGATTCTCCTGTTTGATAGGGCTCCCCCTCTTCTAATTTAATATAAGAAGTTCCACCGATTATTACATCTTTATCTATATTAACTTGTGAGTTACTATTGTCATCTATATCATTTATTATTATAGAACTTGAATGATTATAATGGTCATAGTTAGAATTGTCTCCTACTCCATAAAAACCTCCAGTAACATTAACAACTGAATTTCTTGAATTTAATTCCAAGTCATCTGTTGTGTAAATATCTCCAGTTATATTTAAAATAGACCCTTCTCCATATTCGCTTCCATTTTCATCAATCTTACCTAATATTACATTCTCAGAATATATATTACCATTAACATTAAGCTTTTTATCTCGTCCTTTAAACAGAATATTTCTAGCCGAATATACATTACCATTAATAGTTGTATTAACTTCCTTAATACCATTTCCGTTTAACTTAATTCCATTTTCTTTATCATTATCATCCTCTTCATTGCCTTTTACAAAAATATCTCCATTAATATTTACATCATTACTATTTATATTCATATCTCCATCTATGGATATTGCATTAGACCATACTTTATTTTTAGGAAGTTTTACCTCACTACTTTCCACTCCATAAATAGCATCTGGAACCTGTATTTCATAGGTAGCTTGTATCTCTTTTTTTACATCCTTGTACTGAAATTCTGAGTGCAAAAGAAGTGACAATTTATTATCCGCAAATTTTAAATCTTCTTCTTCTGCATCACTACTGGAATCAATTAGTTTTCTTACAGTTATTTTAGGATTTTCTTCTTGATTTATAAACTTATACTTTCCACCTACATCTGAATTAAGAGTATTTAAAGTATGTTCTTTATTTTCAATATATTCTTTATATGAGTCTTGAAATACTTGTTTTTGTTGTTCTTTTATTGCCTCTTCGTCCACTGAACCGTCTTCATTAATATATTCACTAGACTCTCCATTCAAAACTTTATCTTTTTCATCTTCTAAATCTAAAGTTGATATAAACTCATCTGCTTTTTTATTACCTTCATTAATTGCATCTTCAACAAGCTTCCCAATAAGTCCGTATGCTTCGTCTAATCCAGCTTCTGATGAGTATAAATTAATCTTTTGGATACTATCTAGATTTCTCATTTTAAAATTAGTTACACTTAAGGTGGCTAAGGCTGTACCAAGAGTAATTATAATTCCCATAAATATCATAAGTGTCAATAAACTTGATCCTTTTTTAACTTTTAATTTTCTTTTCACAGGTTACCATCCCTTTTTAAAATGTTTTATATCCTTTTATACTAATTAATTCTTTATGTAAGTTATCCTTTTTATAAACTTTAACTTCTACTTCATAAACTCTAGATTCTACTGTATAATCCATCTCTTCCTTAGAAACATTATAGTAACTAACTATACTTCCCTCTTCTTCTATTAAATTTATATCATCTTTATTTTCTATATCTTTTGACTGAATGAAATAAAACATTAATTTTTTAGTGTCACATTTATTAGATGCTTTAATTTCAAGCTGTCTAATTTCTCCAAAATCTTTATTTATCTCTAAAGCTAGTTTTAGATTTGAGTTTTCTGAAGCAGGAACCTTTGAAGTTTTTATAAAGTCATTACCATCTATTTTAATTTCCAAACTTACTTCATTTGCTACAACATCATCAGTAATAACCTCTATCGTTGGCAAATTGTTCCCTAACCTGCTACCAACTTCATCACCTTTACTATCTAAGAACTTTATACTAGTTGAGTTTTCGTCAATACCATTATTAACCTTCAAAATGTAGTCATAGTCATAATATGTAAGCTTATACTCATCTACTGGATCTAAACTATACTTTACAATGTATTTTTTTCCTGGCCCTTCACCTTCAGCATCTGTTGAGTAAGGAGTATCCATTAAAATAGAATTACCTTTTGCTTTTACATATTCCATATGTTTCTGTGCTAAAGCTGTCGCCTCTTGCTTGCTTCTTCCTTCCGCAGTTATCTTTACTGTGGTTAAAACTAAATTTGAAAGAGGTACTAGTATTATACCTAGTATGGCACTAGTTAATATTAGTTCTATTAATGTAACTCCTTTACGCTTACTCTTCATAAAATCTCTCCCATTTAGTTTTTACTTACTTTTATATTTCCTTTTTCTTTTATTACATTCACTCTATTTGCATCCTTATCATCTTCAATTAAAATATCTAAAGTTTTACTAGTATTGTTGTAAACTTTTATATTAGCTCCCGAAAGGTCTTTATCTGAATTTCTTACCTTAGAGTAAATTTTAAAATTTATAGTGCTTTCTTCTGGAGCAAACTCTACCCCTTCTCCACTAAAATCTCTCGGGTAGGATTCTCTAGTTGTACTATATTTATAATAATACTTGCCATCCTTTTCTGTTATATACAATTTTACTTCTTCTATACTAGCATTATCAGCATAAACATAGGAGTTTGTAGATCTATCATTTGATTTTCCTAGAACAATTGTAGGTATATCTGAACTCATGGGGTTAACACTCATTAAGAAATCATATTTTTTCTCTGTTATGGCCTTTGTTTCTATTTTTCCAGCTGCATTGTCCTTAAATATATTTGTCTTTCCATAATCCCCTTCAAATCCCCATTTATTGTAATCAATATCCTCTTCTATTAATTTTGGCACTGCATAAAAGCTTAAAAGCATATTAGCACTAATGCTCTCCTCTTCTGCAGTAAAATTAATATTATTAATTACAATTCTTTTATAAAATCCTTTTACCTCATCAACAAATTTTA
>JAVBVX010000059.1:0-6640 GCA_036677665.1 Clostridium sp.
CGCTCGACTTGCATGTGTTAGGCACGCCGCCAGCGTTCGTCCTGAGCCAGGATCAAACTCTCAATTTAAAAGTTTAATCTGTTACTCATTACTTAAAGTTATTGACTGGCATTTTGTTTACCTTAATTCTGTTTAATTTTCAAAGACCAAGTTTTCTTCGCCATCTCTCGACAGCTTATTCATTGTATCAACTTTAGGTTGTTTTGTCAACAACTTTTTTTAAGTTGATATCATCTTTCTTAAGAGCTTTTTCCTCTCTAATCACAATTTTATTAAGTTACTGTTTAGCAACTATTTACTGATGATTAGCTGTTGTTTTTTCTACTCTCTCGAAGCGACAAGGAATATCTTATCAAAATAAAATATATTATATTATACTGTTATACAATATTAAATCAAATTATATCACATTTAGTCGGAATATCTCTTAAATCCTGTTTTTATCATATATTGACACTCCTGGACAAGTATACATAAAAAATAGCAGTATATACTACTGCTATTAGTCATTTACTCTATAAAAGAGTTTATGATCTTTCCACTTACCGTTTATAAATAGATATTTTTCACTAATTCCAATCTCTTTAAATCCACATCCACTTAATACTCGCTGAGATCTTTCATTATCTACTAAAGTGCTAGCTTCTATTCTGTGTAGTTCCAGATCTTCAAAAGCATAATCTAAAACAAGATTTAATGCCTCTCTCATATACCCTTTGCCTTGCTCCTCTTCTTCTATAGAATATCCTACAAAAGCATTTTGAAGCACTCCTCTTACTATGTTGCTTAATCGTATCTTTCCTATTAATTTTTTATCTTTATATATTCCGAATCCTACACCCGTTCCGTTAAGAAATTGCTTATAATTTTCTGTTAAATCATGCACTTGCCCATTCATAGTAAAGAAGGCTTTATCACGTATAGGCTCAAAAGGCTCTAAATATTCTTTATTCTTTATATAATATTCAAGAAATGCTTCTGCATCATCTGGAGTTGATATCTTTAGCTCTATGTTTTCTCCTTCTAATCTTAAAACATTAATACTATTGCGATTTTTTAATACATCTTCATCTATACCAAATATGAACTCATTTTTTCTTACGTTATTAGATACAAGACTTCCCCAAAGCATTCCTTCTAAAACAAATCCTAATTCTATAAAAGGACCTGCTATTATATCCTCATCTGTTATAATGTTTAACTTATAGAGCTTCTGATTTCTAAATAAGGATCTTATTATTAATTCTAATGCTTTTTTAAGTATTGCCTCATGTACCTTATCATTCTTGTAGAACTTTATTCTAAAACAACAGTATTTACTTTCATGATTTAATTCTAATATAAAAATTCTTCCTAAAGTGATTCCCACCGCATCTTGAATTATGTACTCTTTTTCTTTTATTGATAATATTTTTATACTTTCTTTTTCTTCATTGATCATATATTAATCTCCTGTCTTCTTACTTGTATGCTTTGTATTTATGTATATAATGTAAATACATATAGCACTTAATCCTAAGCTTATTGAAATTGTATAGTATGCTTTATATACTCCAATGGAATCATTTAATATGCCAATTATAACATTTATTAACAGAGATATAAATGAAGCTGATGTTATTATTATACCTGTTATATATGAAGTATTACTTCTAAATACTTTACTTATAGTAAGTACTATGGTTGGAAAGGCAATTGCAAAAAATAATCCCGAAATTGAGATTATTACAACACCGCTTTCTCCTAATATTAAACCTAATGTATGGAGAATACATGCTGTAATTACAGAAAATAAAACACTCTTTAAATATCCTACCTTTTCTACTATAAAACCACCAAACAATCTTCCAGTAGTAAACATTCCAAAGAATGCTGCTGCATATATAGAACTTTTATTCTCGTTATATTTATAGCTACTATTCAAATAATTTATTAGCCAATTACCTGTATTCAGTTCTGCAGCTACATAAAATCCTAGTGCCATCATATATAGATATATAAGTTTATTTGTAAATATATCCTTATAATTTATTTTTCTATCTTCTTTAAATAAATGAGATTTAGGAACTCTAACAAATACAAACCCTACTAACATAAGAAACGATATGATAGCTATTATAAGATATATTTCTCTCCATGTCACACCATTATAAAGTAGCATTCCTGCAAACCTTTGGGTAAATGTTGCTCCTACCCCATAGGAGAAGTGAGTAAGATTCATTAGTATAGCTTCAAACCCAATAGCTAGTAGGGGTATTATTGTATTAGTGGCTATACCTATAAACGACTGTCCCATGTTTAATAGAAATAATTCTATTAAATACATAGCAAAATTATTTGAAAAATATAATCCTGTTGATGCAACCGTTACTAGAATAAACCCAAGTATAAAAACCTTCTTTTGACCTATCTTTTCACAAAGTATTCCACCTATAAATGTAAATATCATATACCCTAAGGAACTTATTATTAGAGTAGTGGCTATTCCTCTATTATTTATTAAAAATTCTTGTTTTATAATTGGTACAAAAGGTCCTTTTACATTATCACACATTGCTGATAAAAACATTACAAAGAAAATATATATTATCAACATAGTCCTACTTCTTTTACTCACCTTGTTATCACTTCCATATTTAAAGAATAATTAACTATACCTTACTATTGTCTTATACTAATTATTTTAATTAACTCTTTATTATATCTCTAATTACTTCTCCCCCAATTATTAGGCCAGCTACCGATGGTACGAAGGCTACACTTCCTGGAGCTATCTTTCTCATAGTAGCTTCTTCTGGACTTATCATTGGCTTCATTGGTTGTTCTTCTGAATACACAACTTTTAACTTTTTCACATTCCTTTTTCTAAGCTCATGTCGCATAACCTTTGCTAATGGACAAATATTTGTCTTAAATACATCTGAAACCTTTAGCTTTGTAGGATCTAACTTATTTCCTGTTCCCATACTACTTATAAGCTTTATGTCGTTTTCCACGCACCAAACCGCTACTGATATTTTAGAAGATATTGTATCTATAGCATCTATTACATAATCTGTATCTTTTTCTATAATGTCATTTATATTATCTTCATTTATAAATACTCTATGGGTTTTAACCTGGCAGCTAGGGTTTATGTCTAATATTCTTTCCTTCATAACTTCAACTTTTTCTCTTCCTATTGTCTTATTAGTAGCTATTATTTGTCTATTTAAATTAGTAATATCAACTACATCCTTATCTACTAATACTATAGTTCCTACTCCACTACGTGCAATGGCCTCAGTAGCAAATCCTCCTACTCCTCCAACTCCCAATATTACTACTTTGCTACTTTTTATCTTTTCAACATTTTCTGTACCTATTATTCTTTCAGTCCTAGTTAAGAAATGATTCATATATTAATCTCCTCATTATTTTATTCAATTAATTAAAATTAACATCTATATTATTATACCAAAATAATGAAGATACATAATTGTAATAAAAAATTATTATTAATACTTATTTATAAAATATAAAAGCTGCGAGAATAATCTCACAGCCTAAAACTTGTTACTATGGTTACATGGTAACTTAAAACTAAAAAAACTTTTATAATATATAAAACAGAATTAAAGGAGTTATAAATCTAGTTAATAAGCTCTGCCTTTTCCCTATATTCTTTTTTCGTAGGAGACTTATATAAGACTTATACAATTACTAACTTTTCCATAACCATATTTCCAAAACCGCATCTCTAAGATTATGTTTATAAGAAAATAACTTTTTCCTTTAAACTCTGTTTTAAAGCAATATAAAATAGACCTACATAAAATTAATAACTGTATTACTATATATATATTCAATAATTGTAGTATAATACCAAAAATATAAGAACAAAGATAATAAAATATATCTTTGTTCTTATACGCTATAATTATGATCTTCATTAATACTATTTAATTAAAAAGTATTAATTAGTTTTTTTATTTACTATCATCTATCCCAGCTAATACCTTATCATATAAATTTACTACACATTTATTGTTTTGGAAATTGTGACAACTGTTACAACTAACTGTACAAGAATTAGTAAATGTACCACTAACTAATGGCTCATACCCAGGGCAATTCATTGCTACTGCCATATTCATCTCATTACTTGGACTAGGACATTTATTTATAGTATCTTTTATAGTTGAGTTTTCTAAAGCTGTTCCGTTTATTGTATCGTTAGCACGACTTAAACTCGTTAGATCTTTTCTTGTCATATATTATTTCCTCCTTAATGCTAATTTAGTTCCTTTTTATTATTCCCATGATATCATCAAATAATTCCCTGGTACATTTTCCTTTCATGTAATTCTGGCAACTATCACAACTTCCTGAGAAATTGCTCATACTAAGTAAACTTATCAAATATTTAGACTCATATTCAGTACAATTTTGTGCAACAACCATCTTAAGTTCATTAGAAATCATATAATACACCGACCTTATAATATTTTTCTAATATAGTTTTCTCAATTTTTCTAACATAATTCATTATTGTTTTATTTTGAAAAATAAAAATAGTGTAATCATTCAATGATTACACTATTCCTCATATTCATAACTATGTACGCTTATTAATATTGTAAATTTTACTAATATATAATAGATTCAGTCTCTCTACAGTACTTTGTAACAATACATTGTCCTAAGTTTCTAGGACAGTGTTTACATATACAGTCCTCAGCTTTTCCATCACACTCTTTATCTATAAACTCTATACATTTACTACAATTATCCTTAATATCTATCATAATTATTCCTCCATATAATGTTAATATTCTATATAAAAGCCACCTTAGCCTTAATAGACTCAAGGTGACTTCTCTTACTTAACTTTTAGTTTAACATTTAATGATACAGTTATTTATATGCCGTTGGTCTAGAACACCCTATCTCATCTATAACTTTTCTAACTACCTTTTTGCCTACTTCATCTTCTTTCATTTCGTGAAGAGCATCTTCTATATTGCTCCAATCTACCCATTCAACTTCATCTGATTTGCAGATTTGTCCTTCTACATAATCGGCCATAAATGTTAGCATTAATAAATCTGCTCCTGGAACTATATCACTTCCTAGGTATTTTACATTATTTATTGTTATTCCTGTTTCCTCTTTAACTTCTCTTATAACTGTATCTTCCACCATTTCGCCATTAGTAACATACCCTGATACCAAAACCTTAGAATTTTTAAATATATAACTTTGTTTCATTAATAGTATTTGATTATCCTTAATTACGGCAACTACAACACATGGCTTAGGTAAGTTAAAGTACATAATATCATCTTCTGGACAGTAAGGAACTTCACCCTCATCCCAGCAACTTCTCATAATTAACTTTTTACCACATTTAGGACAAAATTTATATTTCATATTTATTCCTCCTAAAATAACCCTATATTATTAATTATATCCCAAACATCTTTATTGGTACATAATTATTATTTTACCCAATCATTAATGAAATTTTCATTATAGAAATACTTTTATATTTTTATCCAATTCTATATAATTTCCACCTACATTACAGTCATAAGCTAAAATATCTACACCATTTTTACTAGCTAATCTTAGGGCATTTCCAAAATTTTTATCCATATCATCATATGGTGAAAACTTTTTTGCTCCTTTAAATTGTACTAAAAATAATACACCTGCACCTTTTCCTGATTCCTTGACTTTTATTAATTCCAAAAGATGCTTTTTCCCTCTATCTGTAGGTGCATCTGGAAACATACAGTGCCCATTTTCTTCAAATGTTACTCCTTTAACCTCAAGATAATATTCTTCACCATTTTCTTTTAAAAGCTTGAAATCAAATCTACTATCCCCGAAAGTTTTTTCTCTTAGTATTGTAGAATAATCTTCTAAACTATCTATCTTTTTATTTTTTAGAGCTTCTTGTACAACTGCATTAGGGACTTGTGAATCTATATTAATAAGATTATTATTTTTATATCCTGCTATTAAATCATATTTAGTTTTTCTATTAGGATTATTTCCTTCCCTTAATATTACAGTAGTTCCCGGCACTAATATTTCTTTACACCTACCTGTATTAGGTACATGCACTATATTTTCTATATTATCCACATTTACATGGGCTATAAATCTATTAGGCCTTCTAATAAACTCACCTTTTGTTATAATACTATTATATATCATTAATTTCCTCCACTTATTCAACATAATCACAATTGTTATCAACATTATCCACAGATATATACACAGTTTTGTCTTTACTTGTGCATAACATTAATATTTTTATAAATTATCTCTAAATTAAATATTAAATATTAATCAACAGTTGTGGATTAATATTTAATAATTTAATCAATATTTTATTAAATAAAAAAACGCTTCAATAAAATATTGAAACGTTTTGGCAGCTCCTAGGGGAATTGAACCCCTGACCCCGCCTTGAGAGGGCGATGTCTTAACCACTTGACCAAGGAGCCATATTTGTATACTCATTTTAAATTGCACAAAAGAGTTCTCTTAATAAAAGAACTCTTAATGCAAAACATGGCTGGGATGGCAGGATTTGAACCTACGCATGTAGCAGTCAAAGTGCTATGCCTTACCGCTTGGCGACATCCCA
>JAVBVX010000060.1:0-7429 GCA_036677665.1 Clostridium sp.
ATTATTTTTTCTTACTATTTCTTCTAGCAATACAACATACTCTTCTAATTTGTTCAATCCAAACTCTGTAATTGTATAAAGCGTTTGGATTTTTTTGTTAATCATTTTTTTTTCAGATTTTATATATCCCCATTTTTCTAATTTTGATAATTGAACATATATATTTCCATCAGAGGATTTGGTTATAGATTGTATTTCTTTAAAAGTTTTTTCTCCATCAACTAGACAACTTATTAAAGATAATCTTAATGGCAAAGTAAGCGCTTCAGGAATATTATTTAATTCCATCTATATTATTCTCCTCATGTTTTAAAATCATTGCTATAATTATATAACCAATTGATACTGCTAGGTGATAGTATATTCCTGATAATGGGAAAGTAATATCTATTTCTGAATAATTCATAGTATAACCAATATTATTATAAACTGATGACAGCATTAAATATATAAATAAAACAACTGTTGAAATAACTATAAATCTTTTTTTCTTCAAAATATAACCACATATCATTATACAAAAACATAAAAGTAGAATATTAGATAACATACTTAAGTATTGCAACTGAATTAAAGATCTTCCTTTCTCTTCAAGATGAATATTAAAATTAATTATTATTCTTATTATAAATAGTAATAATGGCAATAAAAACGTAACTATTGCCCATATACTTAAAAAATTAAGATAATACTTATTTGAACTTTTTCTTTCTTCTCTATATATTTTAGTAAAATAAATTAATAAAAAAGTATATATCGTTATATTTAATATAATATTGAAATGTGGTTGTATCATATGAGGTTTAAACATAATTGATAATATTATTGTTGTTAAATAATAAATTAAGTTAACTACACCAAAAGCTATCAAAATTTTATACAATTTATTATAATTTCCTTTTGCATTTCCAATAGAATTTTTAATAATAAATATATCTTCTAAAGTATCTTCCATATTTTTTTTCATAAAATCATCCTTTCTTTTAATTCACTTTATATTATAAAGCAAATACATATATTGTCAATACATGTGATTAATATTTATTTTACAATTATGAAAGAATTCAACTAAAAAACTAAGATAACATCATTTGAAAAACGATGTCATCTAGTATAATTTCAACATATTAAATTATAACTCTTTTTATTTGATGTATTAGCTAACTATAAATTTTATTCACTATCACTTAACCATTACTAAGATACTTCACAATAAAGTAATACATTTGTATAATTAACAGTACCATTGTTAAAATATATATTTGCTCTAAAAGATACTCCTCCTGTTCTGCCACCATCAAGGATAGAATAACTTGGAGCAGAATGATTCATGATACCAGTACCGGCAATTGTTGCCATTAATTTAGTATCTACTGAAGCGTTCCTTAATGAACTTACTGTTGTACCATTTACGTTATATGTAACTTCAATAAAGAACGAACTCTCAAAATTCCAGACATCTTTTTTTACTGTCTTTGTAACAGAATTAATTGCCATAAGGTTTGTTGATTTTATTGCTGTCTCTAATTCACATTGTTTTTTACGCATATTAATATAGTCTAATAATTCTCTCTGCTGCGTTGCAATCTTACGAGTAGTTTCTTCATATTCTTCAATACTTACTTTAGATTCATCTACAGGAATATAACCTAAATCTAAGTTAAATTCTTTATTTACTGAATTTAATATTTTTTCATACGATGATACCTCTTTAGTTTTTGCAAAAGCTGGAATACTTGTTCCTAATGATACAATCAATGCTAAAAATAAAATTAATAATTTTCTCATAAAAATTCCCCCTCTAAATTATTTCTCAGCGCTAAAAATTTAATTAAAAAGCAAGTGATCAAATTGCTTCTACATAGTAGATAAAAAAAATAAGAAAATGTTTCACTTTTTTGAAATATTTTTTTATTTTTTTATAAAAGATTATATAAGGAGTATTAACCTATGAAAAAATTATTAATAATTTTAGCTTTTACTATTTTAATTACTGGAATTATATCTTCAAATGCTTTTGCAGTTTTATCTGATGATACTTTTAATTATAATTACGTGAAAATTTTATTTAACGAAGTTAGAATTTAATAATAAAATTCTAAATTTTTTTTCAAAAATATAAAAAATCTATATAAATTTCTTTTTTAAATCTTCTTGGATAGATTTTCCGTAATGGCATTCATCGGCTCGAACTGTTGTATTATCAAGGTTTAAGTGTTATTTGTAAAATTTTCCATTAAAAAAGGTTAGAATTTACCTAACGCCGATGAATGCCCTACGGACATTCTCCGATTTCCAAGATAAAAAAAGGAAAAGTTTGACCGATAGAACATTGGCTGTGCGATTAAGAGATACCACAGTAGTGGCAAAAAGTTGTGTCAAATTACAGATGTACGTACAGCCTTAGCAAACCTGTAATCACTAGATATTGTCGTAGTATTTGTTGCTTTAAAACTTTGAAAATTTATTTACCCAGTATTGGGTGCAGCTGTTATTTAATTTACCTTAAAGGCTATTCGATTATTTTTGCTAAGATCCTAGCATAGAATGATTAGTCAATTAATTAATTTTTAGTACTTGCCTAAACGAGTTAGAATATTTAAAAGTTAATTTTAAATATTAGAATTGGCTCCAAACGTATAAGGATTAATTAATTAAAAATTATTTGTATTATTTGTATTATTTGCCTAGAAAGGCGATTAAATTATTTACCAAAAAGGTGTGTGTTTATAGTTATATTTATTTATTATAGTGTCTTTTTTTTGAGAGTAACAAAAATAGAACTAAATAATTATTAAAATATGCTTTTATTCCTTCCAAATTCGACCCATATTGCGTTTTAAATTAGATTGTAATATATTCCATCATTTTTACTTATAAATAACCTTAAAATGGGTTTAAACGCATTTTTAAATTTTTTATGTTAAATTAGTAAATTAGTTTTTCTGTGAAATAAATTTGTTAAATTTATTTTTAACAACAACAGATCTTCTATAGTTGTTGTTTTATATGTTTAACTATCTTTTTGTTTATAATGTTTAAGAAGTACCGCTAAGCCAGTAAAATCAAGACCTTAAAATTTTAAATAATACTTTTTCCTAGTGAAATAATACTTTTTCCTAGTGAAATAAATTTTAACTAATACTTTTTCCTAGTGAAATAATACTTTTTCCTAGTGAACTAATACTAATACTTGTTCTTTGCATTAGTATTAGTATTATGTTATAATTTACCTTAGAGGTGATATTGTGGAAAGTAAATATCTAGTAACTAAAAGCAATAAATTAATAACTGCAAATTATGACCTAAGCGTACAAGAACAAAAAGTTATATTAACTCTAGCTAGTATGGTTCAGCCACAAGATGTAGAATTTAAAGAATATGAGTTTAAGATTAAAGATTTTATAGAATTATTAGGCATTAAAGATGACAAAAAGTATAAAGAAGTTCCGAAAATAACAAAAAATTTAATGAAAAAAATATTCGAAATTAAAGAAGGTAAAGACATAATACAAATGGCATGGTTAAGTAGTGTAAGATATAAAACAGGAGAGGGTATAGTTATCTTAAAATTTGACTCTAACCTAAAGCCATACATGTTAGAACTTAAAGAACTATATACAAGCTATAAATTAGAAAATATATTAAGCTTAAAGAGCAAGTATTCAATAAGGCTCTATGAAGTTTTAAAAAGTAATCTATTTAAAAACCAAGTTACAATTGAACTTGAAGAATTAAAGAGAATGCTAGGGGCAAAAGAAAAATCTTATAATGTTTATCAAAATTTTAAGAATAAAGCTATAGAAAAAGCACTGACAGAACTTAAACAAAAAACAGATATAGCCTTTACATATACAGAAATAAAAACAGGTCGCAAAGTAACAAGTTTAAAATTTTCTATAAAATCCAATTCTCCTATCAAAGAAAATCCAGAAGCATTAGAAGAAATATCTGCAACAAAAACAGAAAAAACAGAAGAAGATCCTAAAGATGAAGAAAAAAAAGAATTGATAAAACAAGTAAAAAATATTATTGAAGAGGAAATAAGTAGTCTTGAAGCTACCAAATTATTACTTGCTGCTAATTCAGATTTAGAAATTATAAAAAAGAAGTATGCTATACTTAAACAAACTAATGGTATTAAGAATATAGTTGCATGGCTTATAAAGGCTATAAAAGATGATTATTCTGCTCCAATTAGCGGTACGAATAACACTAATAATAGTTTTACCAATAGAAAACAAGCAAACTATAATATTAAAGACTTAGAACGTAAGCTATTAGGTTGGGATAATATTCAAGAAGAACAAGAGGAAGAATATGAGGATATAACAATAGAGGAAATACTAGCAAGCAGGAAAGAGGTACAGGATAATTAAGGTTCTGTACTTATTTTTATTTAGCTAGTTTTACTCCATTTACTATTGACTTTTAAGCAATAATTTTTAGTATATCCTTTCAACTTTTTAGGGTTCTCAGGAGTTTAAAGTGTTATAGTGTTCGATTAAACCTATTGGGAAATAAGTAAAAATTAATAAATAGGGCAGGATAAGACAGTACCACAAATTACAGGCAAAGCCTGTAAACCTATTGAATTTAGTAAGTTTTATTCTAGTACCAATTATTATTAAGCAGTACTACTTTTGGTACTAGAATTATATGGGTAAAATATAGTATAATTTTATTAATAGGTGGGGTTTATACCCTAAAGGATTTAATATTACTTGCGAGATTTTTTAGATTTACATCCTCTTTGGCTTGGTTGGCGTTGAGGGTGTTTTACTTTTTGAAAGGAGATATCCTATGATAAGTAAAAATGAATTATCTAGGGCAGAAAAAATAAAAAATTGGGAAGATGTTATTGCATTAAATCAACTTGATGGCGAATGGATACCTAGTAAAGTGTATATGGATCTTGTAGAAAAAGAAATTAATGGAGAAATTACAACGGAAGAAATGATAAAAATTTTAATAGAAAAGTATACGGAAAAATCTTAATTTTTAATTTTAGATTATTTTCGTAAATATTGTTGCTATAATATTTGTTATAAATTCATCAATAGTCTTATCTTTGTCAGGATAAATTTTTTTGCTTTATATTTAAGAAACTTCTTTTGTTCCTGTGGTACTGTCATTCCTGGCGGGATTGTCCCATTTGGTATACTTCCATATATCCCAAAGCCTATTTCATTTGATAAAGTTTGATTCAAAGCTGTTCAACTTATATTGGTTGAGGGATATGTAATTGCTATACTTACAGCTAATAATTGAAACATTTAGAGTAAATATAAGAATTGATGAAATTAGTTTACTTTTGTATTTCATAGTTTTCCATCCTGTTATTTGTTAAATAAAACAGAAAATATTTTTCCGTTAGATCATATTGTAAGCTTCATGTTTCCTAGTGTTGTGTTGTACATTTTGTATGAAGTTATATTATAAACATTATCTAGCACACATTTTTGATATTCTGAAACTAAATAGTTATATATAGCAGCTAAATTATTTCTTATACTTTAAATATGCTTCATGGATTATCTGACTTAGTACATCACATTTCTTCATTTCACTGTACCTTGAATACAATTCTTGCAATTCCGTATTAGCCTTATCATATAACTTAACACTTCTATTTACTGGCTTACCTTTAATATCATCACTAATAGTAAATTGAGCATCCACAACATCTATTACTAATTCTTTTTGCTTATACTCTTCTAACATTTTCTTTATATCTTCTTTAAGCTCTAACAATTCTAATAAATCCGCTTTCTTTTGTTCAATTTCCTGTATAAATATTATTTCATTACTTTTGTATTTTTCCGACTTTATTGTTTCTACCTTTTCTATTGTAGCATTAGAACTATTTTCTTCTTCAATTAATACTTTTGTGTCATTTTGGTATTTTTCATATTTTCTTATTTCTTCATTGAATTTATAGTTACCTCTTCTAAGTTGACTTTTCATTGTATTTTCTTTAATTCCAAACTTCTTTAATAATTTAGTTACACTTAACCCCATATCCTTTTGTAATTGGCTATTTATAAAAGAAACTTTCTGCTCTAAAGAAAGTTTATCAAAATCTGTACTTGGCATATTCTACCCCCTAATACTTTAATAACTTTTTAGTATTACTACTATCTCATTATTAAAATATTTCTACGTGAAATCTGAATATCCTCTATATTTGTAAATTAATACCAAGTAACTATTTTAATATTAATACTTTTATCACATTAAAATAGTTAATACTTATTCAACATTTCAGTATTAATATTTTTATAACACTAAAATATTTCTTATAGTTCATCTTTTAATCCTATTTATATCTTCCATATTAGCCCTTAAAAGAACTTAATAAAGAAACTAATACTAAGTTATCATTTTAATATTTATTGCTTTATATGGGCTTATGGAGGGCAATAAAAAAAGAGGTATTACCCTCTATTCATATATCTTTATCCATCTATAAAGTGTAGCTCTACTAGTACCTAAGAGCTTCGCAAATTCCGTTGCTGTGATTTCTTTAGACTTCCATTTAACATAATACTTTTTAAATTCTTTAGGTAGATCCTCTGCTGTTACTTCTTGCCTTCCAAACCATCTACCAGTTTTTGTTTCGCCTGTAGCCTTACATTTTTCAATTCCTTGTATAGTTCTTTCTTGAATAGTTTCTCTTTCCATCTCTGCAATGCTCCCGAATATTCCTAATAGCAATTTATAAGTGCTTGTATTAGTATCTATCCCCTCTTTTAATATCACAACTCTTACACCCTTATTTACTAAATACTCTATTATATCTATAAGATCCTTTAGATTTCTTCCTAGCCTACTAATACTTTCACAATACAGTACATCATTTTTTTTCAATTCTAATAGCATTTTATTTAACTGTGGTCTTTCCTTAGTTTTTCCGCTAATTTTATCTACATAATGTTTATCAAATTTTATACCTAGCTTATCAAGTTGTACGTCTTGCCTTGCCGTATCCTGTTTTATTGTACTTACTCTTACATAGCTAACTATCATTTTAACCGCTCCTTATGTTTTACTATATCTTAATTATAAAGTGTATCATCAAACTATTCAAATTTATTGATACACTTTTACAACCTATTTATGCGGTTTCCTATATCTATTTTTCAATTATTTATATGTATAATAAGACGATAGTTTGTTGATACATAGAACATAACACTAATTTAATTGTGATTATAATTTTTGACACCATTCTAAGTAGTAATTGTTCTTCTATATTTCATTAGTATCAATACTCAAAAGTTATGAAAATGAAAGGAATTATTTCTAATTATCATTATTTTTTCTTACTATTTCTTCTAGCAATACAACATACTCTTCTAATTTGTTCAATCCAAACTCTGTAATTGTATAAAGCGTTTGGATTTTTTTGTTAATCATTTTTTTTTCA
>JAVBVX010000061.1:0-5246 GCA_036677665.1 Clostridium sp.
CAGTTTGAATCACTATTAAATCCTTTTATAATAATGTTCTCAGTACCTCTAGCCGTTGCAGGAGGAGCTCTTGGACTTGCGCTTACAAGAAGAACTATATCAGTAATATCCTTTATAGGAGTTATAATGCTAGCAGGTATAGTTGTTAATAACGCCATAGTTTTAATAGACTATATAGGCATTAGAAGAGGCTGGGGAGAAGATAGAACAGAGGCTATTTTAAATTCAGGACCAAGAAGATTAAGACCAATACTTATGACTACACTCACTACAGTTTTAGGTCTTATACCAATGGCTCTTGGAATAGGAGATGGAGCAGAAATGCAAGCACCTCTAGCTACAGTAGTTATTGGAGGACTAATGTATTCTACTGTTTTAACTCTAGTATATATCCCAGTTGTTTATAGCCTGTTTGATGACTTAAAAACTAGGCGTACAAGAAGAAAAAATAAAGTCAAGAATATAGGTCTTCAACAATAAAGAAAGATATTGATAAGTAAATCTGTTTGTGTATATAAAAGCTTGATGATATAATTAGTTTAATGAAAGCTAGCACTTAAAATAAGTGTAAACGGAGGAACTAATCATGGATGAGATACTAAAACAAATATTAACTGAGCTTAAAGCATTAAAAGAAGGGCAAGAAGAATTAAAATTAAGTCAAGATAGAATTGAGAAAAAGCTTGATGCAGTTTATGATCATACTGCAAAAATAACTGAAGATATTACTGAAGTAAATATGAAGATAGATAAAATGTCAGATGATATTGATTACCTAAAGCATAAGGAACATCAAACAGAAGAAGACTTGTTTAAGCTGAAGAAAAATTTAAAGATTATAAAGTAAGATTAAAGTCCAGAGATTATGATATCTCTGGACTCTTTTTAGTGCGCCCAGCATGGGCGACAGCTTGGTGGTGAGAGTCCACTGTGGAGGTTAATAGCACCAACCACTAGCCTACGGCAAGGGTGTCCACCGCGAGGTGGAATCTGAAGGAAGCCTGCGGCAAAACTCTGGTCTGAGGAACACGAACCGCATATGAGGCTTTTTAAATCGGGTGAGTTTGCTAAACAAAACAAAGCCCTATGCTATTCGAAGATTTAGGAAGTAAATGCGGCAGATATATGGAGTGAAAGCGGTCGTTCTTACCTGGGGAGATCTGACAGATATATTACTAAAAGATGTAATTCTCATGTAATAACCTACATAGTGATATGTAACTGAACTGTCAGAAGTCAGCAGAGGTCATAGTACCACGTGAAAACGCGTTAGCGTGGGAAGGACTGAACATTAGGAGGTTTTCAACTTTGTTAAACTCAAGGAATCAAAATAAAAAGCAGACAACTCAATATAGAGGTCGCCTTGTGGAGGTAGGAGTGGAACTTCAAGATAAGCAAGGGGCGCTTAAGGAAGAATTGGCGTTGACAAAGAGAGAAAGAGAAAACAATGGATTAGATAATACCGGTAACTTACTTGAAAAGATTCTAGCAAGGGATAATATGCTAATTGCTATGAAAAGAGTAATTGCTAATAAAGGAAGTCATGGCATTGATGGCATGAGAGTCGATGAACTTCGACCGTTTGTCATTGGACATTGGCAGAATGTAAAGCAAAAGTTACTAGAAGGAAGGTATAAGCCTTCACCCGTTAGGAGAGTTGAAATACCAAAGTCTGACGGAGGGATTAGATTGCTTGGAATACCTACTGTACTAGATAGGCTAATTCAACAGGCGATAGCCCAAGAGTTAAGTAAAATTTATGACCCTACATTCTCAGATAATAGCTATGGTTTTAGACCTAATAAAAGTGCTAAACAAGCTATTCTAAAGGCAAGAGAGTATATAAGTGATGGATATAAATGGGTAGTGGACATGGACTTGGAGAAATTCTTTGATAGTGTTAATCATGATATATTAATGGAGAGATTATCAAGAAAAATAAAAGATAAAAGAGTTCTTAAGTTAATTAGAGGATATCTTAAATCTGGTGTAATGCTAAACGGAATAAAGATAAACTCTGATGAAGGCACACCGCAAGGTGGTCCATTAAGCCCACTCCTTGCAAATATACTGCTTGATGAAGTGGATAAAGAATTAGAAAGTAGATGTCATAAATTCTGTCGTTTTGCTGATGATAATAATATATATGTTAAAAGCAAAAAGGCAGGAATAAGGGTTATGAAAAGCATGAGAAAGATACTTGAGAATCGTCTTAAGTTGAAAGTAAATAAAGATAAAAGTGCAGTAGACCTTGTGATTAAAAGAAAGTATCTTGGGTTCTCATTCTACTTTGGAAGAGATGGAGTGAATATAAGAATTCATGAAAAATCTTATAAGAGATTCAAGGATAAGATTAGAAAGATAACTAACCGAAATATAAGTATAAGCATGGAAGTTAGAATGAAAAAACTTAATGAATATACCGTAGGTTGGATTAACTATTATGGAGTAGCGAAGGCTTCCGCCAGAGTGAAAGACTTAGAGGAATGGATAAGAAGAAGGCTTAGAGCTTGCATTTGGAAACAGTGGAAAAAAGTTAAGACTAAATACAGTAATCTTAAAAGACTCGGGCTACCGCCCAATAAAGCTTGGCAGTATGCCAACACAAGAAAAGGCTACTGGAGAATATCCAATAGCCCAATTCTTAATTTAACTCTAAATAATAATTATCTTGAAAATCTTCAATATAAAAGCATTTCTAAAAGGTATAAGTTAATACATAATTCTTAGTGAACCGCCGTATACCGAACGGTACGTACGGTGGTGTGAGAGGACGCTGAATAAAATAATTATTCAGCTCCTACTCGATTGGAAGAAGCTAGTCATTTTTAAGTAGCCATTTTCCCTCTATGTTTTCTACATTTCATTCCATAAGTGCTTTGCCCTCATCAGTTTTATTTATATCTCTAGATAATATAAAGTTACTAACTTTGAATCTTGAGCAACAGGCTTTACATAACTAATTATTTTCTCAGCTGAATTTGACCCATATTTAAAGGCTCTAAAGCTGTTCCTTGATACTTTGGCTTAGGACTACATCTAACTAAGCTTAAAATCAATATAAAGGCAAATATAATAGATATAGTTCTTATCTTATATTTCATATAATCACGTCTTTAAAGTTTATTATTTTAAAATTACTATAATACTATACTTATTTAAATAAAAAGAAAGGTAGGAGTAACTACCGTAGTGATTACTCCTAAATTGAAATGTATGTGTATATCGAAATGAAATCTTTTTAATGGGAGGGGATTACGAAAATTTTATTTTCTATCTACACGAGTTGTATTATTCTGCGATTACTATGTCTCCAGCAGCATAAACATTGTTTGCAGCATCTTTTATTTCAGTTTGTCCGCTTATAAGTGTTGGAGCAGTCTTATCAGTACCTATAAATAATGCTATTGCAGCATTTGTATCAACTAGGTTTGGAGGTACAGCTAAGTCTTTAACTGTGCTATTTGCATTGCTTACAAATACTCTGTATTGAGTTCCATTTACAGTTGAGCTTGCAAGAGTTAATGTAACTTTGTTAGCATCTTCACCAGTTCCTAAAGCAGTGGAGTATACCTAATTTGATAGACACATAGAAAAGTATGTATAATAAATATATATAGAAGGATGTGTTTAATAAATGGGAAATAGAAGAGAATTTTCAGTTTAATATAAAAAAAGAAATAATTAGATTAGTTACGGAACAAGGAAAAAGGTAACTCATGGAGAGGATGCTTTTCCTGGTAAAGGAAAATTAAAGCCAGAAGATGAAGAAAAGAAAGTGTCGTAGACTTATTTAATAGAGAAGTTGTTTGATGGTCTATGGATGCTACTATGACTAAAGAAAATTCAAAAGAAGGATAAGCTATATGGAAGAAGATTTAAAACTAGAGCTGAGGCTCGAATGGCAGTAGTTGAATATATATATATAGTTATTTTATAATTCTAGAAGACTACATTCAACATTAGAATATAAATCACCAAAAGAATATAAAAGAGATTATTACCTAAAGTTAAAAACTGCTTGTTAATTTTTAAAAGCTAGTTTTGGTCTAGAATAATTACACCAATCCACTTACTTATATTTGAGAAATTTTAAATATAATACATAGCAATGAATGAAATCAAATCCTAAGAAATTTAAGGATAATCGTACATTCTATATGTCTATTTCACTGTGCTCACTGTTGGTGCTTTAAAGTCGAATGAACCTTCAGTTCCGTTAACTGTTAGTTTTCCTTCTTTATTGTTTAAGTCTACTGTTAATGTAGCCTTCTTTGTCGTTGCATTGTATGTAACTGCAGTAACAGCAACATCAGTTTGTTCAGATTTTACTGTGTAACTTTCGGTTTTTGTAGCTTCAGTAACGTCTGCTCCGCTCTCTAATGTTACTGTAACTGTTGTTTCGGTAATAGCACTTAATTTACCAAAAAACTTAGTAACGTTTTCCAAAGACAAGAATGGTGATATAGCTTGTACACAGCTGTGATAGTAAATGACAATAAGTGAAAAATATTTATTATATATTTGATGTAATTTATAATATTTAGTAGAACTTATTTAGATATTAAATAAATATATAATATTGTTTACAAGAAAAAATATTATAAAAATAAAGTATTGTATTTGATTTACATGAAATATGGGCAATTATCGTTTGGAATAGGGTAAAACTACCTAAAATTTGATTTTAATACAGTGTATGGGTTTACACAGTAACAACTTGCGGTAAATTATTTTTATTTTAAAAAAATTATTATTTAAATTATTGTCAAGATTTTCATAAAGATATAATTTTGATATAGAAATTTTTTGATGATAAAATTATATATAAGCAGGTGGTGAAAATAATAGAAGAAGAGAAAAAAATTAATATCTATAGAAGTAGTTACTGCTCAGAATTGGAATTATATTGCGAAATTAAAGCTTGGAAAATAAAAATATATACTTTATTTAAGGAAGTGATGATATGGATAAAGAGACAAAGCAAATGTTTGAATTGATACTATCTAAGTTAGATAGTATAGAGAATAGACAAAAGAGCATGGATAAAAGACAAGAAAATATGGAAAACAGGCAGCTAGAAATATAGAAAATATAGCTCAACTAAAAATAATAAAATAATATCATATATAAAAACTATTAAAATGTAAATAGTACATTTTAGTAGTTTTATTTTTACCAAAGGATTAAAACTATATGCATTATTAGATAAATAGAAATGAATATGTAGTGCTTATAAAAATATA
>JAVBVX010000062.1:0-255793 GCA_036677665.1 Clostridium sp.
TGATTATGGCGTGAAGGATACACCCGTACCCATCCCGAACACGATGGTTAAGCTTCACAGCGCCGATGGTACTGCACTGGAGACGGTGTGGAAGAGTAGGACATCGCCAGGTAAGGTTAAAACACTAAGCATTTGCTTAGTGTTTTTATATTTTTTGAGTTCCTATATTAATAGTAGATATAATATGTTTTGGTGTATAATCATATTATAAGAATTTACTTAGGAGATGGTATAGAATGGAGAATATTAATCAACTTAAATTAATAATTAAAGATAGTTCAAATATTGTATTTTTTGGAGGAGCAGGCGTATCAACAGAGAGTAATATACCAGACTTTAGGTCAACTAATGGGATATATAAAACTAAAAATAACTACTCTCATTCTCCAGAGATTATGTTAAGTCATAGTTTTTTTATAAGACATACAGAAGATTTTTTTGACTTTTATAAAGCAAAAATGATATATAAAGAAGCTAAGCCTAATGATGCTCATATAGCCCTTGCAAAGCTTGAAAACATGGGTAAATTAAAAGCTGTTATAACACAAAATATTGATGGACTTCACCAAATGGCAGGGTCTAAAAATGTATTAGAACTGCATGGTTCAGTACTTAGAAACTATTGCATGAAATGTAATAAAGGTTTTAATTTAGAGTATGTTATGGATAGTAAAGAACTTATACCTCATTGTAGTGAATGTGATGGAGTTATAAAACCAGATGTTGTATTATATGAAGAAGCTCTAGATATGAATATTATGGAGAATGCTATTAGACATATTAGGGAAGCGGATACTTTAATTGTAGGTGGAACATCCCTTATAGTTTATCCCGCAGCAGGGTTAATAGAGTACTTTAATGGAAAAAACTTAGTTCTCATAAATAAGGAAGCTACGTCTTTTGATAATAAAGCAGATTTAGTTATTAATGATAGTATAGGAAAAGTACTTAAATCCATAATTTAATTAGCAAAAATGTAGAGGCTATATAAATCTCATCTACTTAAGAGATTTATATAGCCTTTACTTATTAAGTATTATCCTTTTGAGTAGTATCATTTTTAGCATTATAATCATTCTTTAAATCATCAGTTGAAGTAGTTGTTGACATAATATTTCTGCCATGATTTAACTTATTGTATTTTTTACAAATATACAATATTACTAAAACAATTAGTGTAAAAGCAACCAAAAATGGTAATATAATTGATATAAATATTAAAGAAGCCTGAAAGAATATACCTAGTTGCTTTATAGAATTAGTAAACGCATAAGCCATTCTCTTTAATAATCCATTAGAGTTTTCAGGAGCGATTTTTGTAACTTCTTTAACTTCTTGAATTTGTAACGTTATAGTTGAAAAGGTTACTAAGTTATCCCACTTTTTTAAGCTGCCTGTGAGAGAATCTAGTTGATATCTTATTTCAGTTAAATGTTTTTCAAGCTCAATGATATCTGAAAGTTTATCTGTTTTCTTTAATATATCTAGTATTCTTTCCTCTTGAATAAGTAAAGATTTTACTCTTGCTTCTGTATCAAAATATTGCTCAGTTATATCGTCTCCTTTTGATTCTTGATATGTTATTGTTCCATATATCTTAATGCTTGTAAAAAATTTAGAGTGTTCATTTTGAGGCACTCTTACTGTAAAAGTACCATGGCGTTTTGAAGGAGCATTATTAATATCAATTCCTTTTCCTTGAATAGACGAAGATTGGACATAACCACCTATAGAATTAACATAATTCTGAACACTAGTTATTGTTTCGTCAAACTTTACAGTTTCTAAATTTATTTGACCTGTTTGAATAATTTTATGTCCCGTTTGAACATTAGAATTAGTAGATGGAGGAGCTAAAGATTCTGATTCTTTTAAGAAGACAGAGTCTTTATTCTTTTGATAAGATGGTTCTGATGTAGGAACGCTTTCTGTAGAACCTACCATATCAGAGGTAGAGTTTTTAGATGATCCGCAGCCTACTAATGTTAAAAGTACTAAAAATGTAGCTAATACTAAACTTAGATACTTAAAATAATCTTTATTAGTTTTTGATTTACTCATTAAATTGCCTCCTTAAAATACTATTAAGTAATTTAATCTGACTAACTTGCAGTTTTAAAAATCACTTCAAAACTATATACGAAGCTTGTAGTAGGTTAGTTAGTATAACAGTATTTTAATTAAATAATGTAATGGAAATATGATAAGAAATTATAAAAGTTTAAAATATAAGTGTATATAAGCTAGGATAAATTGACCACTTACTTTTTACTAAAAAATATTGTATAATTAGATGATTATAATTATCAAGTGAAGGAAATACTGCACTTTCAAACGGAGTAGATAATTTTTAGGAGGAATAAAAAAATGGAAAAGAATAAAGGAAGAGAAGGCTTTTCGTCGGCACTAGCAGCTTTCTTTGCTACCTTAGGATCGGCTGTTGGTTTGGGAAATATTTGGAAGTTTCCTTATGTAGTAGGCCAAAATGGAGGAGCCGCATTTTTATTAGTTTACTTTTTGTGTATAATTTTTATTGGACTTCCAATTATGGTTAGTGAATTCTATACAGGAAGAAAAACAGGTAAAAATGTTATTGGTGCTATTGAAGAACTAACACCAAAGAAGCAATGGAAGATTATAGGTATTTTTTCGATTTTAAGCGCTTATTTTATATTGTTTTTTTATAGTTCAGTTGGTGGATGGGTTTATTCATATGTGTTTAAAGTTATAAGAGGAGATTTTAATAACGTAACAGCAGAATCAGCAGGAGAGAAATTTGGAAATACAATTTTAGGGGTTACATCTCCTATTATGTGGCAGATTATAATGATAGTTGTTGTTTCTACTATTTTAATATTAGGAGTTAAAAATGGAATAGAAAAAATAACAAAAACACTTATGCCTGTGCTATTTTTATTAATTATAATATGTAATATTAGAGCTTTAACTCTTCCAGGTGCAAGGGAAAGTCTTAAATTCTTATTTAAGGTAGACTTTTCTGCACTAAGAGCTGAAGGAGTACTTATGGCCATGGGTCTAGCTTTCTTTAAGTTATCTCTAGGTATGGGATGTATGATCACTTATGGAAGTTATTTTACTAGAAAGGATAACATGATGGGAACAGCAGCTAAAGTTGCCATATCAGATACTGTAGTGTCACTTTTAGCTGGAATTGCAGTATTCTCAGCAGTATTTTCATTTGGAATTGAGCCTACAAGTGGGCCAGGTCTTTTATTCGTAACTATTCCTCTTGTATTTAGTAAGATTCGATTTGGTAGTGCATTGCTGTTAGCTTTCTTTGTATTAGCTTCTATAGCTGCTACAACAGCTATGACATCTATGTATGAAGTTGTAATTGCATATTTTTCAGAGCAAAGAGGGATGTCAAGAAAGAAGGCAGTAATTATAAATTCAGTAGTTATAGTTATGATAGGAGCACTTGCTGCTCTCTCAGCTGACTCAGCAGGAGTTCTTGGGGGAATAACTATATTTGGAAAGACTTTCTTTGATTTGTTTGACTATATTTCTTCATATATACTTTTACCTTTAGGTGGACTTCTGATAGCTATATTTGTTGGATATAAGTTACCTAAAGAAGACATAAAAAGAGAGCTTTCTAATGAAGGAAAACTCAATTTAAGTAAGTTGATTGATTTCTATTATTTTATATTAAAATATGTTACTCCAGGACTGGTATTTATAGTATTCTTATCATCAATTGGAGTACTGGATAGGTTAATAGAAATTTTAAGAGGAATCATATAAAGAACACATATAAGGTACATGTAGTATAGAGCTGTGAAATATAAAAATAGCTTTATACTACATGTATCTTATTTTTATTAATAGCTATTTTACTACGGGATCTAATATAGTGATTTCTCCTATATTACAATCAATATATGCTTCTACTCCTATAGGAAGAGTAAGTTTAGGATAATCGTGTCCAGACATAAAGTTAGATAGCGTAGGTTTATTTAGGGAGAGTATTCTATCTAACATTATCTCATTTATAGTTAGGCTTCTTTCATAGTTTGGAAGAGAACAATCTGTAAACTGCCCTATTATAAAACCCCTACATTTTTGAAGCTTACCAGCCAGATGAAGATGAGTTAAAAGTCTATCTATAGCATAAGGCTGTTCACCGATATCTTCTATAAACAAAATGTTGTCTTTTGTATCTATTTCATAGGGAGTGCCTATAGTTGATGCAATTAAAGATAAATTGCCACCTACAATTTTCCCTTTAGCCTTACCACGTATATTACATATAATATTTGTATTTAAGGGATTTAATAATCTGTAAGGCATATAACCATTCATTAAAGTGCTTAAAAAGCTACTTAATGTATCTGTATCTGTAAAGTCAGAATTTCCCATGGGTCCATGGAAGGTTATAAGTCCACAATATGATGAAAGTGTGTTTAAAAATACAGTTATATCACTATATCCTATAAAAATTTTAGGGTTATCTTGTATAACATTGAAATCTAAATAAGGAAGTAATCGCATAGAGCCATAGCCACCGCGCATGCATAGAATCATATCTACTTCATTATCCTTGAACATATCCATTAAATCCTGTGCTCTATCCTCATCTTGACCTGCTAGATAACCCCATTTATCATATAAGTGTTTACCTTCTTTTACTTTAAAACCTTGAGATCTTAAAAAACAAATGCTTTTTTTTATCTTATCTGGATCCTCTGGACTAGCTGGAGATATAAGTCCTATTGTATCTCCATATTTCAACCTCTTACCTATCATAATACCACACCCAAAAATTACTATACTATATATAATATAGCATTGATATATGGTATCTGATACTTTAAATTATAACTAGGCTCAAAAAATTATTATAATTAGATAGAATTAAATAATCTAAAACGAGTGTAAAATGACTATTAGTTTTTTATACAATGCAAAACCAAGATAGAGTGAAAAATAGTATAAGTATGGCACGTGAAACCATTTACATTCAACTAAAACGCTTTATATTGGACTAAAACTGTCGAAAAAGGGTTTGTACTATTTTAAAAAAAGCGAGTATAATTGCTATGTAATTTCAATTAATGGACTGGAGGCAATTTAGCTATGTATAAGGAAATAGTAGAAAGAAAGAGAATAGCTAGTATATTTATAATATTATGTTCTTTAGTTCTTTATATAGTTATATCCGATGTAATTCGAAACTTAAGAGTTAGTAATTATACAGTTGGAGGGTATTTAACTATTTTATTAACTCTTGTTGTAGTAGTATTTACAATAAGTCAAATAGGAAAGTGTAAAGTGAGATATAAATATTCTATAATAGCTGATGAGCTTACTATTTATAGAATTAAGGGTTCAAAAGAAGAGGCAGTTGAAAGTATAAAAATTAGAGATATTGAAAAGGTAAAAAAATCAGGATTGAATATTAGTTTATTAATTGCTAAGAAGTATGGATGTATATGTTTTGGCAATGGATTATATATATGTAAGTATAAAAATGGACACGGAATAAGCAAGTTTTACTTTGAACCAAGTTGTAAGCTAGTAGATAAATTAGATGTTCTAAGAGGTAGAAAAGCTTGTTAAAAACACTAGGTATTTAATTTACCTAGTGTTTTTTTATTTTTTATTGAGTTCTAATCTTGCATCGGAAAGTAGTTCGGATTTTTGTATAAAATCTAACCCAGTAAAAGCAAGTACCTTAACAGCATCTAAGATTTTCTCACGAGCAAAAGAAGAAATAGTTGCAGCTCCGAAATCCTGTGATGCATATTTTATAGTATCATCATCTGTAATTTTTATAAGAAATCTAAGACAAGGAACTATTTTACTTACATTTCCTAAACTTAAACCGTATGGTAGAGAGACATCTTCTTCTATGTTAATGATTCCTACTTCTTTTAGGTTATGAGAAAAAACCCTTGATAAGGTTTTATTACATTTAAAGCTATCATAAGGAACTCCTGATAATGTTACTTCAGCATTAATACTTATTAACTCGTTTAGACTAGTAGTAAGTAAGCAAAGCTTTTTGCGAATATACTCTCCTTCATTTATGCTTGGAGATTTAATGGAGAAAGAAACTTCTGCACAATTAGTTTCAATTCGTGGATCACAATCACCATTTATAGATACTCTATCTATGTGGCAATCCTTAGAATATCTATTAATAATAGTATTTATAGAATTTAATGTATATAAGCATGCATCAAAAGCCGAACATTTAAATAGCTCATTACAATCAACAGGTTCTGAACAAGAGTATTTGATTTTAAGTGGTAATATAGCAGGAGAATTACAACAATTAGCAGTAATTACACTAGGTTGAGCCATTAATATAATATCTAGGTCATCAAATGCACCTTGTTTCATCATAGTAACCTTAGAGCCACCTGAGAACTCACCAGGACAACCTATTACTACTACCGATCCACCATTTTTTTCTATAACCTTTGATAGACCAAGAGCTGCTCCAATTGACATTGAAGATACTAAATTACTACCAAGGATATGACCCTGTTTACAGGAACAATCATATTCACAGATGTATGCGATTTTTGGATGGCCTTCTCCAAATTGTGCTCTAAAAGCAGTAGGAATATCTAAGAAGTTTTCTTCTATATTAAATTTGTTATTTCTAAGAATATTGATTAAGTATTCAGAAGCTTTATATTCACAAAAGCTTTCCTCAGGATAATCATATAAATATTTAGATAATTTATAGAGGTCCTCTTCAATAGAAACTAAGTATTTAATTATTTCCTGTTTCATATATAATCTTCTCCTTAACTGAAGTATTAGTTATTAGTATGCCCTTATATAAACAAAAAATATATTTTATATATAAATTTAAAAATAATTAGTTTTGTTGAAAAAATCTATTAAAAGAATTATAATTATCAATGTAGCTTATGGTAAAAAATGTATATAGAGAAGGAAGAGGGATGGGGTATGGCAAAAAAGATAGTAAGATTAGGAGCAATAATTTTAATAATGGGGTTATTATTAATTACTGTCTGCAAAGTTCAAATCGTATATGCAAATGATTTGATACTGAAAGTGGACAAGATAGTAAAGGAATATGATACGATTTATGAAGGAGACCCCCAAATCTTAGATATACTAATTAAAGGACGAGAAAAAGTTCAATATAGGGTTTGGCTAAATAATAAAAATACTGGTGAATGGAAAGATATAACTAATGGATTCACTTCAGTAGTTGATAGTAATAGGGTTTATAGTATAACTACTCCAAAACTTACTGAAGGGGACTATAATGTATCAGTGTGGGTCAAAAGGGCTGGTAAGATACCTCAAGACAAGAGAGGTTTTGATACTTATTCAACTATAGATTTTAGTTGTCTTAAAAATGAAGGACAAGCATCTAATATAAGTATTGGCGAATTAAAAAACAACTACGCAATAGGAGAAATGCTACAAATTAAAAAAGACGAAAACAAGCAATATTTATATAAGTATAAAGTAATTAATGCTATAAATAATAAGGAGTTAGTATCTTATAAAAATTATATAGATAGCGTGTCTTGGAAGGCAGCTAGCCAAGGTCTATATTTAATGCAAATAGATATAAAATATATAGAAAAAGTTGAAGTACCTAAGCAAACTCAGGAAGATACTGAAATAAATAGGATAAACACGGATTCAGAAGAAAAAGATGAGACTTTAAATGTTGAAGATAATCCAGATGATAAGGATGATGATATAACTAGTGATAGTAATTATGAATTAAATGAAGATAATAATAATAGTGTCATTGATGAGCCGAAGAAAGAAATTGAATATAAAGAAATTGAAAAAAAAGTAACGATAACTAAGTTAATAATGGTTGGAGATCCCTTTAAGTATGTAGGACCAGCTCTCCCATCTAACCCTTCTATAAATTCTCTAGTAGTTGGAAACGTAGGTGAGGGACAAATTATATACATTAAGACACAACCAAGCTCTAACTCAAAAAATGTTGGATATATATATGGAAGCTTGCAAGGAGTTAAGATATTAAAGCAAGTTGACAAGTTCTATTATATAGAGGCAAGAGATTATGATTCTTTAAAGATAGTAAAAGGATATGTGTATAAGTGGCAACTAAAAACAGTAAAACCAAGTGGAGCTTATTCCTTAGTAGTAGATTTAAGTGATCAAAGAGTATATGTATTTAAAGATAAGAAGCTTTTTAAAACTATAATTTGTTCCACAGGACAGGATTGGATGCCAACTCCTACAGGAACTTATTTAGTAGGTTATAGAGGAACTCACTTTTATACTGGATATAAAAATTCAGTTATTTGCTATAACTGGGTAAGATTTAATAATGACTTTTTATTTCATAGTGTATTATTTAATACAAAGGGAGAAATAATTCAGTCTGAAGCAAAGAAGCTTGGAAGTAAAGCTTCACATGGATGTATAAGACTACCTCTAAAGGATGCTAAATGGATATATAATAATATTCCAAGAGGAAGTTTAGTTGTAGTACAAAATTAATTTGATAAGTAAAAAAACGCCAAATGGCGTTTTTTATTTATTAAATTAATGATTGCTGTTATCTAGGAATAACTCTGTTGAATATTTCTTCTATTTCAGCTCCGAACTGAGATAAAGGTCTTCCACCACGTATTCCATTCCCTACATTAGTTATTCTTCTAAAGATGTCTGGGTCAGCACTTACAGCTACCCTTGTAATATTAGGGTCAGCATTTTTAACGGCTCTTTCTACATTAGATCTCATTGTAGTAGTATCATTTCCAGTAGTTCTAGCAGGCATATCTATCCCAACTAAAGCCCTATTGTTATTTACAAGTACCTTAGCGCCTGTAACACCTGCAACAGAATTTACAGCACGTTCTATTCTTTCTGCTCTTTGGAAAGAATTATTATCATCATAGTCATCTCTTACTGTACTGTTTTGGAATCCTTCATTTCGGCCTGTTATGTTCTGATTATTTTCAATAGCTGTATTTAATCTATCGTTTGTATTAAAGCCTGTATTAGGATTGTTAGGATTTAAACGTGCGTTAGTATTGTTTTGTGTTGTAGTTCCATCTGGATTTAGCCCCATAAGATCAGTGCCTCTGACATCATTTTGGGTAATGTTACTGCGATATTGAGTTCTTCCGTCAAGACCAGGTTGGCCTGCATCAGCAGCTTCATTTCTAGTAGTAGTTCCCGTATTGTTGTTTGTGGAAGTACCAGGTGCGGGTGGATTTACATTTCGTCTATCACATCCCACAATTGCTAATGATAAAGCTAAAACTGTAGTCATAGTTAGTATAGTTTTTTTAAGTTTAAAATTCATATTTATCACCTCGATTACTATTATGTGTAGTTTAATTATTATCTATTATAAATTTGTTTGTGTAAGTTTATCCTTATGAGGAAATATTCATGAAATATTTTAAAAATATTTTTGTGGACAAAATAAATAAGTGTATATGTTTGAATAAAATATACTATAAGAGGCGAAAATTCAAATATCTCTTATTAAATCTTTTAAGGAGGTAAAAATGCAAAAACGAAAATGTATTATATGTGGAAAGCCTCTAAACAATGGTATAATGATAAATGGAAGAGGGATATGCAAAAACTGTGAAGATAGAATAGCACATTCTGAAAGTGGTACAGATTTTTATGAATATTATAAGAGTTGCATTAGAAAGAGAATAGTTCATTACATGATAAGAGGAGTGGAGTACAATTGTCAAAATTACCCCTTGTAGAAGGAGTATTAAAATATATAAAGGAAAATAACTTGAGATTCTCTATGCCGGGGCATAAAGGTGGAAAAGGGTTTAAAACTACTGATATGGGCAGAGATATGTATAATAATTTTATAGATGCAGATATAACGGAAGTAGAAGGTGTAGATAACCTTCATAATCCTAATGGTATAATAAAGGAATCTCAGAAATATCTAGCAGATTTTTATGGAAGTAAGAAATCTTATTTTTTAATAAATGGTAGCACTAGTGGGAACTTAGTTATGGTTTTTTCTTCATTTAATGAAGGCGATAAAGTCATTGTGGAAAGAAATTGCCATAAGTCTATATTTAACGCCATTATATTAAGAAAATTGAAGCCCATATATATAAAAAATAAAATACATTACAAGTATAATGCTCCTCTTTCAATAGATGAGGAGTATTTTTTCAATATATTAAATGAGAATAAAGATGCTAAAGGTATTATCCTAACTTATCCTAATTACTATGGGATATGTCCAGATTTAAAGTTTATAATAGATGAATCTAAAAAAAGAAATATGAGGGTATTAATAGATTCGGCCCATGGAGCACATTTTGGACTATGTAAAGAGTTGCCAGAAAGTGCTGTAAAACTTGGAGCTGATATGGTGGTTATGAGTTCTCATAAAACATTGCCAAGCCTTACTCAGACTGCTTATTTGCATGTTTGCGGTAATGTAGATATAGATAAGGTAAATTTTTATTTAGGCATGTTCTTAAGTACTAGCCCATCTTATATTTTAATGTGCTCTATGGATTATGCTAGATTTTATTTAGAAGAACAGGGTGAAAAAGATTATATAAAACTTATAGATATTTGCAAGAGATATAGAATTAAAATAAACAATATCAAAGGTTTCAATATAATAGGAAAAGAAGATTTAGAGGATAGTAGTCTTGATATAGATGTAACTAAGTATATAATTAATTTAGAGAGAGGATATAGTGCATCAAAACTTTTAGATTATTTAAGAAAAAATCATATTCAATCAGAGATGAATGATAGTCAAAATGTGGTGCTTATATTTTCACCTTTTAATAATGAAGAGGAATTTAAAAAGCTTTATGAAGCACTTAAGAAGTGCCCATTAGACAATTTAAAAAATGAATATTATGATATATTAAATTATGATATTCCAGAATCTAAGTTAATACCTCATGAAGTTATAAATAAAAACACAAAATACATAAGTCTTGAGAATTCACAGGGAAAGGTGTGTTCTAAAGCTATTGTACCTTATCCACCAGGAATACCCTTAGTTACATTAGGAGAAGTAATAAGTAAAGACATAATTAAGGCTACTCAATACTATTTACAAAATGGTACTGATGTTATGGGAGTAAATAAGATGGATAAAAACTATATGGTACAAGTCGTAGATGAATAAGTATATTAATTAAAATTTTAAAATCAAATTAGGGGAGTATTTTACTATGAGAAAAGGAACATTTATTACATTTGAGGGACCTGATGGTTCAGGAAAATCTACCACAATAGAGAAGGTTAAAGAATATCTGAGTGAAAATAACATTGATTATATATCTACAAGAGAACCAGGGGGTATAGATATATCAGAGCAAGTAAGAGAGATTATATTAAATAGGAATAATACTTCTATGGATAGTAGAACAGAGACTCTATTATATGCTGCATCAAGAAGACAACATCTTATAGAACGAGTAATACCAGCTTTAGAGGAAAATAAGGTTGTCATTTGCGATAGATTTATAGATTCCTCCTTAGCTTACCAAGGATACGCAAGGGGCATAGGAGTAGATGAAGTAATGAGAATAAATGAATTTGCTATTGATAAGTATATGCCTAATTTTACATTTTATCTTGATATAGAACCAATTCTTGGAATAGAAAGAATATCTAGAAGTGATAATAGAGAAGTAAATAGGTTAGATTTAGAAAAGATAGATTTTCATAATAAAGTAAGAGAGGGATATCTAATGCTTTTAGAGAAATATCCTAATAGAATAGTAAAAATTGATGCTAGTCAAGATATTGAAAGTGTATTCTTAGATGTAAAAAAACATTTAATGATTATTTTAGGAATTAAGTAGGAAAATAAACATATAAAACTTAAAAACTCTGTTCTTTAATTATTAATAAATATGTTAAAATATAATTATATAAGGAATAAAATAAATTTGACGCAAACAATAACTGTGAAGGGGGAAGATTAATGAAACTTATAATAGCTGTTGTTCAGGATGATTATGCTGATGATCTTGTTGATGTAATTACAGACGCAGGTTATGGAGTGACGAAACTGGCTACAACTGGAGGATTTTTAAAATCTGGAAACACTACTTTAATGATAGGAGTAAAAAAAGAGGAAGTTGACAATGTAACTTCAATCATAAAGGATATATGTAAAAGAAGAAATCAAATTGTTACAACACCTTCAACAGTAACAGGGTCACCAGGAATTTATGTTCCGTATACACTAGAAGTAGAAGTAGGTGGGGCTACCATATTTGTAGTAGATGTAGATGAGTTTATAAAGATATAAGCAGGTTTCATACATGATTTTATATAGAAAGTTATAGATAAGAATCTGGAGGTAGGAATGAGCTTTGATAGTATAATAGGTCATGAAATAATTATAGATCAAATGAATATTATGATAGATTCAGGAAGATTTTCACATGCTCATCTCATAGTTGGAGAAGATGGCCTTGGAAAAAGTATTATAGCTAAAGCTATTTCATTAAAGCTTCTGGGAAAAACAGAAGATAGAAGCTATGTTGATATCTTAGAGTGGAGAGTAGGAAAGAATAAACAATCTATCGGAGTAGATGAGATAAGAGATATAATAAAAGAGGTAAATAAGAAACCTTATGAAGGCGATAAAAAAGTAGTAATAATTTATGAGGCACATAAAATGACCACAGAAGCGCAGAATGCCTTCTTAAAAACAATAGAAGAGCCACCAAAAGGGGTTACTATTATTCTTCTTAGTGAAGGATTGAATTCTATATTAGAGACTATAAAGTCTAGATGTCAGGTGTATAAACTTAATAGATTAAATGTTAAAGATATAATGAAGTATATGAGACGAGAGTATCCAAATTTAGAAGAACAAGAATTAAAACAAGTTATAGCTTTTATTGAAGGCGTGCCAGGGAGAAGTAAAATTTATTTAGAAGATGATACCTTTAAAAATGTAAGGAATATAACCATAAATATACTACTTGAACTATGCAATAAAGATAGATATATGATTAAGAAATATGAGGAGTTTTTTGATAAAAATAAAGATTTTTGGAGAGAAATTTTAAGTTGTTTTATTTCTTATATAAGGGACATTGTTATTTATAAAGAAATCGGAAAAAGTGAGCTAGTTATAAATAATGATAAAATAGAAGAGATAAAAAAGCTTTCAAATATATATTCACTAAGAGAGCTAGATAAAATGGTTAACGAGATAAATAAGACTAAAGAAAGTTTAGATAGAAGAGCAAATGCTGAATTAGCTCTTGATATAATGTTGTTAAATATGCAGGAGGTTTAATATGATAACAGTTGTAGGAATTCGATTTAAAAAATCGGGTAAGATATACTATTTTAGTCCAAATGAGTTAGAAGTAAAAAGTGGAGATAGTTTAATAGTTGAAACTGTAAGAGGTATAGAGTTTGGTGAATGTGTAATAGGACCTAAAGAAATAAAAGAAAGTGAAGTTGTAACTCCACTTAGAAATGTTATAAGAAAAGCTACAGCGGAAGATATACAAAAACATACGGAAAATAGAGTAAAACAGCAAGAAGCTTTTAATGTATGTACCGAGAAAATATTAAAGCATGATCTTCCGATGAAACTTATAGATGTAGAATATACCTTCGATAATAATAAAGTTATCTTTTATTTTACTGCAGATGGTAGAGTAGACTTTAGAGAGCTTGTAAAAGATCTTGCAGCTATATTTAGAACAAGGATTGAGTTAAGGCAAATTGGAGTTAGAGATGAGGCGAAAATGATAGGGGGACTTGGAACTTGTGGAAGACCTATGTGTTGTTCCTCATTTTTAGGAGATTTTGTTCCAGTATCTATCAAAATGGCAAAAGAACAGAATTTATCCTTAAATCCTACTAAAATATCTGGTATCTGTGGAAGACTTATGTGTTGTTTAAATTATGAGCAATCAACTTATGAAGATATTAAAAAGGAACTTCCTAGAATTGATTCTATTGTTGAGACACCTTTTGGAAAAGGTATAGTTATAAATAATTCAGTAGTAAAGGAAAGTGTTAAAGTCAGAATTACTGTACATGAAGGTGAAGATATAATAAAAGAAGTTGGAATTAAAGATACAAAATTAATTTCAGGAGACTATGAATATATTGGGGATAAAATAAGTGAAGATGATATAAAGCTAGAAGTTACTGATTTAGATGATAAATCAATTAGTGATCTTTTAAAGAATGACTAGGGAGGATACAATATGAAAGCTGTAATAAAGGTTTCAAATATACGTTCTCAAAATGACGTAGTCAACATTAGAATGGCACTTGGTAATGCAGAAGGGGTTATTGCATGCCAGATTAAGAGAGAAGAGGGGGAAGTGGAAGTAGTATACGATAGCTATTTTATTAATGAAGACAATATATATGATATATTGGAGGACATTGGATATACAATTATATAAAAATTCACTTTCAAATCTGATAAAAACATGTTAAAATAATAAAAGCATGTACATAAAGTTTAAAACATGCATTGAAACTTGAGGGAGGTGTTTTTTCATGGCATTTGTAATTAAGGATTCATGTGTAAGCTGTGGAGCTTGTGCTTCTGAATGTCCAGTTGGATCAATCAGTCAAGGAGATACTCAATTTGTAATTGATGCAAACACTTGTATCGATTGTGGAAACTGTGCTAACGTATGTCCAGTTGGATCTATATTTCCAGAAGAATAAGTCTAAATAAAAAAAGTCGTCGAAAAGACGACTTTTTTTATTGGATAAAGTATTTACGAATTTAAACTATAATTATATATGAAACTTAGAAGTTGGACTAAAAAAGTTATTATATATTAATATATAAAAAACTACATACTAATGATGATAGACTTTAGCTTTAAGATAATAAATTTAATTTAAAGTGGTGATAAAGATGACTGAACATTTATTAAAAGTGGGAGAAACTTTAGATGATTTGCAGATAAAAGGTATCCATGTAATACAAAAAGAGGTAGGCTTCAGATTTGGAGTAGATGCTGTATTGCTTGCTAACTTTGCAGAAGTAAAAAAAGGAAATAAGGTTATAGACTTATGTAGTGGTACAGGAATAATTCCATTTATAATATCAGGAAAAACTGAGGCCAGTAGTATAATAGGTATTGAAATTCAGGATGAAATGGTTGAAATGGCAAATAGATCTGTTGCTTTTAATAAGTTAGAAGAAAAGGTGAGATTTATAAATGGAGATTTAAATAATATAGAGCTTTTAAAGAGTCTACATAAAGCAGATGTAGTTACAGTGAATCCGCCGTATAAGTTATATAATTCTGGAATTATAAATCCAAGTGACAAATTAGCTATAGCTAGACATGAGATATGTTGTACATTAGAAGATGTAATTATAGCTTGTAGAATTTTGTTAAAGGATAGTAAAAGAATGTATATGGTACATAGGCCTGATAGATTAGCTGACATTATAACTCTTATGAGAAAACACAAAATAGAGCCTAAAAGAATACAAATGGTTCATCCAAATGCAAAAAAAGCAGCTAATATTGTTTTAGTGGAAGGGCAGAGAGATGGAGGATCATTCTTAAAATGGGAACCACCTATTTATGTTTATGATGATCAGGGTAATTATTCAGATCAGATCAATAGAATTTATGGGAGGGATTAAAGTGGCTGGTAAGTTATACGTAGTACCAACACCTATAGGTAACTTAAAAGATATAACGTTAAGGGCATTAGAGATTTTACAAGAGGTAGATTTAATAGCAGCAGAGGATACAAGACAAAGTTTAAAGTTATTGAATCATTTTAATATAAAAAAATCTCTTGTAAGTTACCATAAGTTTAATGAAAATAGTAAAAGTGAGGATATTATTACTAAATTGCAAGAGGGGAAAAATATAGCTTTAGTTTCTGATGCAGGTACTCCGGGTATATCAGATCCAGGAAGTGTAATCATAAAAAGATGTATAGATGAAAATATAGAATTTGAAGTTCTGACAGGGGCTACTGCAGTAACCACTGCTCTTGTGTACTCAGGATTTGATACTACTAAATTTTTGTTTAGAGGTTTTTTCCCAAGAGAAAATAAAGATAAGAATGTTATTATGGAGGAGCTAAGAAATAGACAAGAAACATTAATTTTCTACGAATCACCACATAGGCTATTAAAGACATTAGAGTTTTTGTATGATAGTTTAGGAGAGCGAAGGATAGCTATATGTAGAGAACTTACAAAGCTACATGAAGAGATAATTAGATTGAAATTAAATGAAGCCGTAGAATATTATAATAATAATCAACCAAGAGGAGAATATGTACTTGTAATTGAAGGTAAGAGCCAAGAGGAAATAAAGATAGAGGAAGAGTCTGAGTGGAAAGAGCTTTCAATAGAAGACCATATTAGAAAATATATAGATGAAGGAATAGATAAGAAAGATGCTATAAAAAAAGTTGCTAAAGATAGAGGAATCTCGAAATCAGATATATATAAATATTCTATAAATTTATAGCATTTTATTACAAAATCGCTTTTAGTTACTGATAATAGAACTTTAAGCGATTTTTTTCATTGTTAATAGTCTTTATTTAATGTTATAATATATTGTAGCCTAGAAAAAAATTTACATTACAGTACAAAGGGGATGAGAATATTGCATAAGAAGGTAGTCTCAGTGGTTACCACGGCAATTTTATTAGTTGCTATGAGTACGACTGTTATTGCAGATCCATTATCGGACAGGCTTAGAGAACAGCAAAATCAGCTTAATGAAAGTAGCAATCAGTATAGAAGTGCACAAAGAAGAGTAGATGAAATAGAAAGACAGATAGAGCATTTTGATATTCAAATAGAGAGCTTGATGGGTCAAATAGAAGATAATAAAGCACAAATAAAATTAATTCAAAATGACATAGAGATATTTGAAAAAGATATTATAAAAGCTGAAGAAGATATTAAAGAAGAACAAGAGCTATATAACGAAAGAATGAGAGCTATGTACATGAATGGCTCAGTTGGATATCTAGATGTAATTCTTGGAGCAGAGAACTTAAGTGATTTATTTGAAAAGGTTGAAGCTGTTAAGAAGATAACCGAATTAGATAAACAAATAGTTAAAGAATTAAAAGAAAAGCAAGAAGCATTAAGACAAAAACAAGAAGAACTTAAAAAAACACAGGACAAGCTCGTATCACTAAATAAATCTCAAGAAGAAAAAGTAAAAAAATTAGAAGATGATAAGAAATCTCAAGACAGTCTTATAGCAGAAGCTAGGGCTAGTGCAGCAGTTTATGAGGAAGCATTAAAAGAAGACAAAGCTAAAATAAAAGAAACAAAGAAACTTATCGAGCAAATGAAAAAGAATATATCAAAAAATACAACAAAAAATACAACAAAACCATCAAGAGGGACAGGTTCTATATCTTCAGATGAAGTAGTTGTTTATGCGTCTAAGTTCTTAGGAACACCTTATGCTTGGGGAGCTAATGGAACGGAGTACTTCGATTGTTCTGGATTTACGAAGTATGTCTATGCACATTTTGGCGTAAAACTTCCAAGAGTTTCTAGAGATCAAGCTCAAACAGGAACATATGTATCACGAGGGAATTTAGAAGCTGGCGATTTAGTTTTCTTTGGATCACCAACACATCATGTAGGCATATATGTAGGTAATGATTCGTATATACATGCGCCAAGAACAGGTGATGTAGTAAAAATAAGTTCTTTATCAAGTAGATCAGATTTTACACACGGAAGAAGCGTTAAATAATAAAAATCATACATAATAGACATCGATAAATTCGATGTCTTATTTGTTTAAAGAAAATGCAAATATTTTTGTGTAAATTAATAGAACCCTCATGAAGTTACTTCATGAGGGTTCTATTATATTTTAACTATTTATTATCTTGTTTTAATGATTCAAGGCAAGTTTTACAAATGTTTTTACCTTTGTAATTTATAACATTTCTAGCATCGCCACAGAAAATACAAGCTGGTTCATATTTTTTAAGAATGATTTGTTCCCCATCCACGTAAATTTCTAAAGCATCTTTTTCAGCTATATCTAAAGTTCTTCTTAATTCTATTGGAATAACAATTCTTCCTAATTCGTCTACTCTTCTTACTACTCCTGTTGATTTCATTAATTTGTCCTCCTTAAATTTTCTTATATTAATCAAGTTAGATGACTTTACATTCTTCGACAACATTATACTTAAATAGTACCAAAAGTGACAAAAGAAGTCAATGCATAAAATGATTTTTCTAATAACAAGTTACAAATTTCTTATTAAATTCCATCTATAGTTAATATACTACCAAATTATTCAAAAGTCAATAGTAAATTTTTGTAATATAAAATCATTCAATATCTTGATAAAGTCAATAAAATCAAGGATTTAAGTATAAAATATATAATAAAATTATAAAAAGTTTAAGTATAAAATATGGGAAAAAAAGTATCGATAAATCACGAATAAAATAGTAATTAAATGGATAAGAAAAAAATGAATGTCGAAAAAAACGATGTATTCTAGCAAAAATTCAACAAAAACTATAGGTAAAACGACAATTGTTCAATAAAATGTATTATATTCCATATAAATGTATTATATCTATAAATAGATATAATACATTTATAGATAGATTCAAAAATATAAAATTTATTTATATAGAATGAGAAGTAGTTTTTATTATTATGATATAATTTAGAATAAAATTTAAAGTAGGTGAACATTTGGATATCATTATAGAGATTATAAAGGAAGTTTTAAAAGATACTAGGGGATCCATATACATAGTTGGAGGATATATTAGAGATAAATTAATGGAAACTAATGAAGTTTCGAAAGATTTAGATATGGTTTATGAAGGAAATATCCAGGTCTTTGTAGAAGAACTAGAGAAAAGAGAATATAGAGTTTTTTGTTTGAAAGAAAATATGGGAATATACAGGGGAGTTATTAATGGATGTATAGTAGATATAATAAGAATGAAGGGAAATAATATAGAGGAAGATTTAAGGGAGAGAGACTTCACTATAAATGCAATAGCATTAAGATTAATAGATAAGAAGATAATAGATCCCTTTAACGGAAGAGACTTTATAAAGACTAAGATAATTCATGAAGTGAATGAGAATAGTATAAAAGATGATAAAATTAGAATTTTAAGAGCCTTTAGATTTTCTTTAAAATATGGAATGAATTTTAGTGATGAATGTAAAAAACATATAAAAGAAAATAGTGCTTATATAAAAGACTATCCAAAAGAAAGAATTTTTAATGAATTTATAAAGTTAATTGAAGAGGATAATGAAGGAATAGTTTTTCAATTGTTAGAAGAATATGATGTACTTCAAGAGTTAATTCCTTATATAAGTGATTTGAAGAAAATAGGAAAGTGCAAATATCATATTGAGGATGCCTTTACTCATATGAATTTAGCTTATAAGACCTATAAACAGCTTTTAAAAGAAATGTTTAGTATGTTAGATATAGATATAAAAATTCTTAATGAAAATATAGGAAGCACATCTATTAAAAGTTATATAGCTTTTGCAGCATTTTGTCATGATATAGGAAAGAGTAGTTGTTATAAGAATATAAATGGAAAGATAAGCTTTATTGGGCATGATATTGTTGGAGCTAAAATTATAAGTAGAGTATGTGAAGAATTGGGATTTCCTAAAAAAGCTGGGGAATTTATCGCAACTCTTGTTGAAGCCTATATGTATCCTCTAGGTATTTATAAGAGTAAAGTTAAAAATTATAAAAAAAGCTTTTATAAATTTTTTTCAAAATATAATAAGTATATACCATATATCTTATTAATATCCTATTGTGATATTAGTGCCACTAAAAAATTATATGATCCTGATAATGAGGAGCAGGTGATTAAGGATTATATTAATAAACTTTTAAGAGAATATAAAAGGTACAAAACAATCAAAGAAAACAGATTACTAAATGGAATAGAAATAATGGCATTGACAGGAGCAGAAGGTAAAAGAGTGAAAGAATTATTAGAAGAAATAGATAGAAATGTATATTACGGTAAAATCACTAATAAAGAAGATGCCATTAGATTTTTAAAAAAATAAATGTTGTATATTTTTGGTATAAATGTATACTAAATCATATAACTTTAAAATATAAGAAAGGGGCAAATTATATGAAAATATTTATTGATACTGCAAATGTAGATGAAATAAAAAGGGTAAGTAAGTGGGGAATTCTTGACGGAGTAACGACTAATCCTTCTTTAATAGCAAAAGAAGGAAGAGATATTAAAGAGGTTGTAGAGGAAATATGTTCTATAGTCGATGGACCTATAAGTGCTGAGGTTATAAGTTTAGAATGTAAAGAAATGATAGAGGAAGCTAAACAACTATCAAAGATACATAAAAATATAGTAATAAAAATACCTATGTGTGAAGAAGGTATAAAAGCTGTAAGTGTATTATCAAAAGAAGGCATAAGAACTAATGTAACTTTGATTTTCTCACCTCAACAAGCATTGATTGCTGCAAAAGCAGGGGCAAGTTATGTGAGTCCTTTTGCAGGGAGACTTGATGATATAGGGACAGATGGTATTCAAGTAATAAGCGATATAGCTGAAATTTTTGAAATATATAATATAGAGACAGAAATAATAGCAGCTAGTATAAGGCATCCAATACATGTGCTAGATGTAGCGAAAAGTGGAGCGCATATAGCAACTATACCTTATAAAGTACTAGTACAAATGTTAAAGCATCCTCTTACAGAGAAGGGAATAGAGATATTTTTAGAGGATTATAATAAGAATAAGTAATATCCATAAGAGATAGAGTAGATGAAATAAAATCTACTCTATTTTTATTGTATTTAATTAAGAAAATGTTAAAATAAAATTGAAATCTTTTCTAAAAGGTAGGAATGAAAAATTATCATAAATAGTAAAAACAATATAATCTATAAAACAACAGAATTATACAAAAAATGAAATAAGAATTGCAAAAAAAACTCGATTTGTTCCACATTGTTTTAACAACTTATCCACATGGACATGTGTACAGTGTGGATAAAAAAATAATATTTAAGTGACTTATCTAGATAAAATCTAGGATTTAAGCAAATGTACAAGTTATGCACAGAAACTGTGTATAACTTGTACATAAGTGTGGATAATTCTAAAAGATATCCACGTTTATATAGTTTTGCAATTTGTATTTCAAGAAAAATTAACATATTTAAAAATCTTAACTAGAATTACAAGAATCGACGTTAGTAATATGAAAATTATCTCTACAGATGTACAAAGAGAACATATTAGCATTAAAACTTGTAATAAGGTTATCGATACCTTATAATATTATTATCTAATAAATATTTAATTTAAATAATCTATATAAAATTGTAAATAAATTACAAGATGTAGTAGCTTTAGTAAAAGCGGTTATATAGAAATATTGTGGAGGTAATGCTAATGAAAGAAAGTAAGTCTATTTTAAAGAATATAAATGATATAGCTAAAGAAATATCAGAGAGTACATTAGTAGCTTATGAAGATTTACCTGAATATGACCTATTTTTATCTCAAGTTATAGATTACTTAAATAATAGATTTGAGGAAGAAAAGTATACTAGCAATATAATACAAAATTACATAAAAAATGGAGTTATTTCAAAGCCGGAAGATGGAAAAAAGAGAGGGTATACTAAATTACAATTAGCACAATTAGTACTTTTAAGTTATATGAGACCTGTACTAACCACTGATGAAATCAGGAAGGTGTTTGCGCTAGCGTTTAATGAAATCAATGATAGAAGTGATGATATTATTTCCTGGGAAAAAGCCTATAAAATATTTGATAAAATACAGGTAGAAAGTTTTGATAGTTTCTTAAATATAGAATTTTTTAATGAGGAAAAACTTAATCATTTTATAGAAGGTAGTAATTTAAAGGATGAAGATAGAGATAGGATTCTTGTATTCCTCGTTGTAATGAGCTTGATAGCACAAGCTAGTACTATTAAGAAACTAGCTAAAAAGATTATTGATAAATATGGAGATGTATAACTAAAGTATATAATTAAAGCCTTTATGCATATTTAATGCATGAAAGGTGGTGATATTTATGGATGCTTTAGTTGAATTAATAGGTAATGTAGGATTTCCTATAGCTATATCTATTTACTTATTAGTAAGAATAGAAGGAAAATTAGAAAGTCTTGCATATAGTATTAATACCTTAGCTAATGTATTAAATAATATACCAAATAAGTAAGAAGAATAGGCTATTAGCGAATATATAATGATTAATTAATAATCTACTAATAAAAGAATAATAATTTATAACTAGGTACTCTCATTATTATACATAATTCTAGGGTTTATCTGGTTTTTTCTTTTTTTGATATGATTATTGACAAGAATATAGATAAGGCTTACCATTAAATTGGGTGTTTGATGAGTGTTATATTACTTGATATTATAATATATTAAGGAATTATAGGGGGTTATTTTATGATTAATTTGAAAGGTAGAAGTTTATTAACCTTAATGGATTTTACTAAAGAAGAAATAATGTACTTATTAGATTTGGCAGAAAAGTTAAAAAAGGATAAAAAAGAGGGTATAGAGTGTCAAAAATGTGTAAGAAAAAACATAGCATTGCTATTTGAAAAAGATTCTACAAGAACCAGATGTTCTTTTGAAGTAGCGGCCTATGATCAAGGGATACATCTTACATACATAGGTTCAACAGGAAGTCAAATGGGGAAAAAAGAATCTATAAAGGACACTGCAAGGGTTTTAGGAAGAATGTATGATGGGATTCAGTATAGAGGGCATGGTCAGAACATAGTAGAAACTTTAGCAAAATACTCTGGAGTACCGGTATGGAACGGACTTACAGATGAGGATCATCCAACTCAAGTTTTAGCCGATTTTCTGACTATAAAAGAACACTTTAATAAGCCGCTTGATAAAATTTCTTTAGCTTACTTAGGAGATGGAAGAAATAATGTAGCTAATGCGCTTATGATAGGAGCTGCAAAGGTTGGAATTGATTTTAGAATTGTATCTCCTGAAAAGTTGTTTCCAAGTACAGATTTAGTGAATAAGTGCAATGAAGTTGCAACAGAATCAGGTGCAAAGATAACTATTACTTCTAATGTAGAAGAAGGAGTTAAAGATGCTGATATAATATATACAGATGTGTGGGTATCTATGGGGGAACCAAAAGAAGTTTGGAAAGAACGAATAGAGATGTTAAGTCCTTATAGAGTAGATATGGCTTTGATAAAAAAGACTCATAATCAAGATGTAAAGTTTATGCATTGTCTTCCAGCCTTTCATGATTTGGAGACTACTGTAGGCAGAGACATATATGAACAATTTGGATTAGAGGGAATTGAAGTTAGTGATGAGGTTTTTGAGAGCGACTACTCTATTGTTTTTGATGAGGCTGAGAATAGAATGCATACAATAAAAGCTATTATGGTAGCCATGTTGTAAAATGATATAAAAACTATTAAAGACCTAAGATTATTTAGGTCTTTTTTTATTTATAAAATAAAGATTATAAAATTGAATAAAATTATAAGTGAAGATTGCGAAAAAAATAGAAATATATATAAGTATAGTATTATGAGAATATAAGTCATATAATGTATAAATATACAGACTGCATATATAAATAGGGAGGAAATACAGTGAAGAATAACAGAAGAAGCTTATATAAACAAATAGTAACTTTAATAATTGTAGCAGTCTTAGTACCACTAGGAGTTGTTTGAGGAGTAAGTTATTATACCATAAGTAAAGATATTAAAAACAATTTTGAGGCAATAAGTAATGGACATTTAGTTCAGATAGTAGCAAATGGTTTAAAAGTAGTCTAAAATCATTTTTAGATTCCCATAAGGATGTTTCGGCTGTATATATGGGACTTACAAATGGAGCATTTATTTTAATGCCAGAACAAGAATTGCCTAAAGGCTTTGATACTAGACAGCGAGGCTGGTATAAAAAGGCTCTGGAAAATAAAGGAAGTATAATAGTTACGGATCCATATAAAGATGCATTAGATAATAAAAAGTATGATGTAACTTTTGCAAAAACAGTAGAAGATACCTCAGGGAATATAGTAGGAGTAATAGGTATAGATATAGCTTTAGATAAGCTTAGTAAGAAGGTTTCGGATATAACTATTGGACAAGAAGGGTATGCATTAATTATTGATTCAACAGGGAGCATTATAGCCCATAAAGATTCAGAAAGAGTAGGAATGACTTCTAAAGAAGATAAGGTTATAGAGGAAGTATTAAATAATAAAAATAAAGTATTTGAACAAGATATTGACAATGAGATATTTATAGTATTAAAGCGAGTAGATGAGAATACAGGATACACTATATTAGGGCTTGTACCTAAAAAGGAACTTACAAGTAAAGTTAATGGTGTAGTACTGATTAATATAATATCAGCCATAGCATTATTAACTATAGCTGTAATCATAGCAAGTAAATTTACTAAAGTTAAAATAATAAATCCTATTAAAATGACTGTAGATGCATTAGAAGAAATGAGCAATGGAAATTTCACTATTAGAGTAGAAAAAACTAAATCCATGACAACAGAATCAGAAGATATAGTTGATGCAATAAATAATACAGTAATGAAAGTAGCTAATATACTTAGAAGCGTTGATGATGCTTCCAATCATTTAAAAGAAAGTTCAGAATCATTATTATCAATAACAGAGGAATCTAGTGCTATCGGAGATGAAGTTGCAACATCAGTACAACAGATAGCGGATGGAGCTATTCATCAATCAGAAATGTTAAGTGATAGTTCTAACATAGCTGAAGGATTAGGAGAAAAGGTAGAAGTATCTATACAAAACTCTAAATATATGATGAGTGCAGCAAAGGAAGCAAAACAATCAAGTAATGAAGGTGCTATGTTGGTGAGTAATTTAACTGAAGCATTTGATAATATGTATACCGCTAACCTTGATGTTGTAGAAAAAGTTCAACAGTTAGAAGTAAAATCTAATGAAATAGGTGCAATTACAGATGTTATGAAAGGTATTACAGAGCAAACTAATCTTCTTGCACTTAATGTATCAATTGAAGTTGTAAGAGCAGGTGAGGCAGGCAGAGGATTTGCTATAGTTGCAGAAGAGGTAAGAAAGCTAGCTAAACAGTCTTCGGATTCTGCATTGAAGATAGAAAAAGTTATATTAGAAGTTAAATCTAGTGTTAGTGGAGTATTTGAAAAATTAAAACTATCAAAAGAACTAAGTGATAAGACTGCTATAAATGTACATGCTACAAATACCAGTTTTAAACTCATAGAAGAGACTATTGAAAAGTTAGAATCAAATATTGAAACAGTTACTAATTCCTTAGAGGGAATTAGAGAAGATAAAGATGAGGTTATAACTAATATTTCAGAAGTTTCAACAGTAGCACAGGAGTCAGCGGCAACTTCAGAGGAAGTAAGTGTATCTTCAGAAGAACAAGCATCAGGACTACAAGAAATAGTAACTTCAGCAGAAAAATTAACTACACTTTTAGAAGAGTCAAAAGATATAATTTGTAAGTTTAAAATTTAGAATAATAAGACCTCTGAGTTAAACTTAGAGGTCTTATTATTTGTTGAGATATTTAACAGACTATAATTAAAATGGACACTTTAATTTTTAATAATGATGTTAAAATTATCTATAATAAAACTAGTTAATATGTGACAAAATAAGGCTGACTAATTATATTGATCTTATTACTTTAAGTAGGTGAATTTATGGAATGCAAAAATTTAATAAATTTAGTAGGTAAATTTAATGAACACAACATAATAGCAGCTTTAACTCTTAACCCAAAGAATATAGTCTTTCTATATGAGAATTGTAGTGAACAAATAAAAGCTTTAGAGAATATAAGTAGTTATCTAGAAAATAAGCTTCCTAACATGACTATAAGCAGAATTATAGTAGATAAAGATAATTATAAAAACATACATGAAACAATTGCAAAGTTTGATAGTAAAGATACATTACTAAACATATCAGGTGGAAGTAAAACACTAAGTATAATTTCATATGAGTTAGCTAAGAAGTTTCAAATAAAATCAATATTTGTTGATATAGACTATGAAAAAATTGTTATAGTTAATGATGATAGAATAGAAGAGTCAGGTATCGAATTTAAAAATTTAGTGGTTAAAGATTTTATTGAAAGTACAGGGGGAGAAATTATATATGATTCCACCTGTCTAGGTAATAGTAAACAAATACAAGAATATGTAAATTATATTATTCAAAATCTTGATATATGGGATGATTTAAAGAGAATTTTAAAAGATCCAAGTATAGTTATTCATGATAAGGCTGTATTAGATACAGTTATAATTAAATTAGATGGTATAGATGAATATCACATAAAAAGATTTAAGGGATTTTTTCATAAATTAAAGGAACTTGACTTAATTCATGTTTTATACATAAACTCATATGAATTAAGTATAAAGTTTAAAAAGATAGAAGCAAAAACTATTTTATTTAAAACAGGAACATGGTTAGAAGTGTTAATATACAAACTTATTAAACAAATAAAAGAAGTAAAAGATGTAAAAAGTGGAATAGTATTTTTGTGGGATGAAGATATAAGATATGTAAAAAATGAAGTAGATGTAGTAGCATCAGCAAATTCACAATTAGTTTATGTATCTTGTAAAGATACAGAGAAGTATGATGAGAATACACTAAATGAGCTTCAGGTATATGCAGGAAAATTAGGTGGAGGAGAGGTTAAGAAGATACTTGTAGCAACTAAAGAGCCTGAAAAAAGGAGTCTAAGATTAAGAGCTGACGAAATGGGAATATATTTATTGGTATTTAATGGAGATGTAAAAGAACTACTGGAAAAACTCAGTAGAGTAATAGTTGGATAGGTAAGAATAAAAAAGAGAAAAGGACTCAGTCCTTTTCTCTTTTTTGGGAATATTTTATTGGGTATTTATGAAGTTATTATAATTATTAACGGGAGTTTTAGAAAATATACATTTAGATAACACAAATTTTTATATGTAGTTACTAAATAGAATGTATAATAGAAAGATGCATAAAGAAACGTAAAAGTTGAAATCATAAGGGAGAAATATATGAAACATACTAGGAATAAAAAATGGTTAGAAGATATAAATAAGCTAGCTTATGAACTTCCTAAAAAACATAAAAGCTTATTTTTTTATAAAAGTGAGAAAGAATTTTATAATGACATAGAAGATTTAAAGAAATATGTTAAATATTATGATGATTATGAAATGCAGATAAGATTAGCTATGCTTGTGGCATCCTTTATGGATGCCCATACTTCATTAAAACCTATAGTTAAATGGATACTACCCTTTGAGCTTTATTGTTTTTCGAGTGGTATATATGTTACAGCGGCCTTAAAAGAATACAAAAAGGCTGAACATTGCAAAATTATAAGTATCAATAATGTTGATATAGATGAAATTATAGAAAAGTTAAAATTAATGATATCACATGAGAACGAATGGCATCTTAAGTCTCAACTTCCAAAGTATTTACAAGCAATGGATTTGCTATATGGACTAGAGGTTATAGATGAAGTTGATTATGTAGATATTGATTTTCAAGATATAGAAGGTAACGTAAAGCGATTAACAGTAAAGACGTTTTCTATTAGAGACGTAAATGAAAGCTTTAAATTAAATAATAGCAATTTATCCGAGAATGACGAGTTACCGATTTACAGAAAAAACGCTGATAGATATTATTGGTTTGAATATATTAAGAGTTTTAAAATATTATATTTCAAATATAACGCTTGCAGGAATATGGAAAATGAGACAGTTCCTCAATTTACAGATGAATTAATAAGTTTTATTAAAACAAATACTATAGAAAAGCTTGTAATTGATATAAGAAATAATTTTGGTGGGAACTCAACTCTTTTAGATCCATTTATTAATAGTATATCAGAGCTAAAAAACCTTAATCATAAAGGTAAACTATTTGTAATAATAGGACAAGAAACTTTCTCTTCAGCTGTATTAAATGCTATTTCACTAAAAGAAAAGACGAATGCAATATTTTTAGGGGAACCTACAGGAGGAAAGCCAAATTGCTATGGAGAGGTAGAGAGATTTAAATTAGATAATTGTGGAATTGAGATATCCTTTTCTACTGAATACTATAAGACAATTGAGGATGATGAACTTTTAGCTTTTATGCCTGACGTCCATATTGATATAAGTATAGAAGACTATATAGAAAAAAAAGATCCCTGCCTAGAATATCTATTGACTTCATCAATTAAGTAATATATTATTTTAATTAAGCAGTTACTTAATTAAAATCTTGTGAGGGAACTATGGAAGAGATAGTACAGATTTTTAAAGCACTAGGAGATGAAACGAGATTAAAAATATTGATTATAGTTTCCAAAAGAAGAATTTGTGCTAAAGGAATAGCGAAACATTTAGGCATTTCAGAGGCAGCAGTATCTCAGCATTTAAGAGTTCTTAAAGAGGCTGCAGTTATTGTTGGTGAAAAATCAGGATATTATGTTCACTATAACCTGCAAAAGCCACTTCTATCTGAAGTAACAGAGATTATTAAAGCAATAAGTGAAGATGAAGCACTGGACAATTGTAAGCTAGGAGTACATATTCCTAGTGATTGTAATGTACTATGCAAAGCAAATAAGAATAGATGTTGTCAAAAAAAATAAGTTTGAAAGGAGAAAAATTATGAGGATTTGTATTCCAATTGAAGAAAACAAAGGACTAGATAGTATTGTTTTTAATCATTTTGGTTCTGCACCATTTTTCTTAATCTGTGAGTTAGAAGGAGAAGAAGTAAAGGTTATTAAAAATGAGGATTTACATCATGCTCATGGCATGTGTCAACCGCTTAAAGCACTTGGAGGAGAGGTGGTTGATGCAATTTTAGTAGGTGGAATTGGTGCTGGAGCACTAATGAAGTTAAATAACCAAGGAGTAAAAGTATATAAAGTTTCCAATGATACAGTACTAAATAATATAGAATTACTAAAGAGTAGTCAACTGCATGAGTTCTCTGTAAATAATACTTGCGCTGGTCATGATTGTAGTCACTAATATAATTAAAGCCTTTCCTTAACTTTATAGTATGGAAAGGCTTTATTTTTAATACTTTTAGATAATATTTTATATGTTTTTGTATATACAGCACTTGTATCTTTTACAAGTCTGTCTTGTATATCAATAAGCAAAGAATAAGTATCACGTTCTAAATTAAGTGAAAATTTTAAGAACTCTTTAACATTTTTTATGAATAAAAAAGTAATAAATAAACCTTTTAATATAATTTTTTTAGGGAATTATATTAAAAGGTTTATTTATTTTACGAAAAGGGGAATAATTCATGGAACAGTTTTATAGAAAAGGGATAGAAGAAGTTATAAAAAGTTTAGGAGTTAACCTCACTCAAGGATTAAATGATGATGAAGTAAAAGAAAATAGGGATAAGTATGGCTTTAATGAACTAGAAGAAGGAAAAAAGAAGAGTGCAGTTCAAGTTTTTTTTGAACAGTTTAAAGATTTTTTAGTAATAATATTAATTGCAGCAGCAATTATATCAGCTTTTCTTGGAAAGCTTGAGAGTACGTTAGTTATATTGATTGTTATTTGTATCAATGCTATTTTGGGAACTGTACAGCATATTAAGGCAGAACAATCCTTGAGTAGTTTAAAAGCATTGTCCTCTCCCACAGCTAAAGTTCTGAGGAATGGAAAAAGAATAGAGATACCTTCAAAAGAAATAATAGTTGGAGATATTTTATATTTAGATGCAGGAGATTATATAAGTGCAGATGGAAGAATTATTGAAACTTATAGTCTTCAGGTAAATGAAAGTTCTCTTACTGGAGAATCAGAAAGTGTACTAAAAGTAATAGATCCAATAGAAGGAGATCATGTAGCCATTGGAGATAGAAAGAATATGGTCTTCTCAGGAAGTTTTGTTACCTATGGAAGAGGAGTAGTTGTTGTTACTGGAATTGGGATGAACACAGAAATAGGAAAAATAGCTAATCTTCTTGAAACCGCCCAAGAAAAGAAAACGCCATTACAAGTGAGTTTAGATAATTTTGGAAGAAAACTTGCGATTGGAATATTAATAATATGTGCAATTGTATTTGCTCTAAATATATTTAGAGGATATGACCTATTAGAATCTTTAATGTTTGCAGTATCTTTAGCTGTAGCAGCTATACCAGAAGCATTAAGTTCTATTGTCACTATTGTATTAGCTTTAGGAACACAGAAAATGGCAAAGGAAAATGCTATTGTAAGAAAACTTCATGCTGTTGAAAGCTTAGGAAGTATTTCTGTTATATGTTCAGATAAAACGGGAACCTTAACTCAAAATAAGATGACTGTGCAAAGACTTTTTGTAGATGATGCAGTTATAGGAAGTAAAGAAGTAGATTTAAATAGGTATCTAGAAAAAAAGTTAGTACTTATGTCATTACTTTGTAATGATGCTGTAACTTCAAAAGAGAAGGATATAGGAGATCCTACGGAGATTGCACTTATTAATTTAGGAGATATATATAAATTAGATGAGTTAGAAATAAGAAAAAAATATCCTAGATTAGGTGAGATTCCCTTTGATTCAGATAGAAAGCTTATGAGCACTTTAAATAAGCTTGATGGTAAAGATACAATGCTTACAAAGGGTGCCCTAGATGTAATGCTTAAAAGAGTTATTAATATTGAAAAAGCAGATGGTGTTAGACTTATAACAGAGAGCGATAAAGAAAAAATAGAAGATATGAATAGGGAGTTTTCAGAGAGTGGTCTTAGGGTTTTAGCTTTTGGGTATAAAGAGATACAAGATGGAGAAGAGATTAATTTAAAAGATGAGGAGGGCTTAACCTTTGTAGGATTAATTTCTATGATGGATCCTCCGAGAGATGAGTCAAAAGGAGCAGTAGAAAGTTGTATAAGTGCAGGTATTAAGCCTGTTATGATAACAGGTGATCATAAGATAACAGCTTCTGCTATAGCAAAACAGATAGGAATTCTTGAAAATGAATCAGAAGCCATGGAAGGATATGAACTTGAATCTCTAAGTGATGATAAACTTAGAGAAGTAGTAGAAAAAATTTCAGTATATGCTAGAGTATCCCCAGAACATAAAATAAGAATAGTAAGAGCATGGCAGGATAAAGGAAATATAGTTGCTATGACAGGTGACGGAGTGAATGATGCACCTGCTCTTAAACAAGCAGATATAGGAATAGCTATGGGGATTACAGGAACAGAAGTAGCTAAAGATGCAGCAGCTATGATATTAACAGATGATAACTTTTCCACTATAGTAAAATCTGTTTCTAATGGTAGAAGTGTATATGCTAATATTAAGAATTCAATAAAATTTTTATTGTCTGGAAATACAGCTGGAATTTTAGCTGTAGTATATACAACTATTGCTGCGCTACCTATACCATTTTTACCCGTACATCTGTTATTTATAAACTTAGTTACAGATAGTCTTCCGGCTATTGCTATAGGACTTGAACCCCATAATGAAAATATAATGAAGGAAAAACCAAGGGCAATAAATGCTCCAATACTAAGTAAAGAATTTGGAATTGAGATATTGATAGAGGGTATTATTATATCCATAAGCACTATGATAGCATTCCATATAGGGCTAAAAGATGCTAATAATACTTTTATACCAAGTACTATGGCTTTTTCTACATTATGTCTTGCTAGATTAATACATGGGTTTAATTCAAGGTCTAGAGAATCCATATTTAAAATAGGAGTTTTCTCTAATAAATTTGTCTGGTACGCTTTAATAATTGGTGCTGCATTAATTACTTTAGTGCTTACAGTAAGTTCATTTATGAGAGTTTTCGAAGTTGTACCACTAACAAGTACTCAATATGGATGGATAGTTGGTTTATCCATACTTCCTCTTGTGTTAATACAATTATATAAATTAATATTTGTTAGATAAGTACTTAATATTAACATGGTTATATGAAATAATTTAGGCTGTTGAAATGATTATCAACAGCCTTTAAAATAAATTTCAAAGTTTTTAACAAGATATCTACTTAATTAAATAAAGGGTTTAACTATATAACTACCTAGTCTAATAAAATCAATTTTAGTTTTATCACCAAAAGCCCATTTATTAACTCTTTTAATCAAGGCATTATCTAGATTTCTTACGCAGAAGTCAAGATTAGAATCACTAAGCTTATCTGTAAATTTTCTTAAAGCAAGGGAATAGTCATAGTTTCTATATAAAGATTTAGTTAGCATTTCATAAGAATTTAATCCACAAATATCCTGTGCTGCATATATTCCTGTTAATATAGATGTAAATTGACCAAATCCAAAGGCAGGGGTTAAAGAACCAAAGCAGTTTCCAACAAAGTAGGTGTTGTTTACTTTAGGACGAAGGCTTCGTCCCATCATATACCTAGTAACTTCAAAACTATCAGTCACTTTAAAATCTTGATTTAAATCCTTAGATAATTGATTTAAGAATTGATTCCACATTGAATTTATATATTTTTCTATATTTTCTTTATAGTCAGGATATCCAATAACTACACTAGCTTCCTCACTAGAAAATGGCAATAACCAGGCATATCCTTTTGGTGAAAAGTCATGATTAACCCAAACATCTGCTCTATTTGGTGTAAAGTTTCCTTCGATAGTACATCCTTTTAAAGTTACAGTAAAATCGCACCTATAATTTCCTAAATGAGATGCGTAAGCGCCATCTTCTGTGGCAAGTATTATATGTGTAAAATCTTTTTTTAGGTCTTCATAAGTACATTCAGAGTTGAAAACTATATTAGAGCGTACTTGACTGGCTAACTGAGCTACAAAAGAGTCTTTATGGCGTCCGCGAATATTAAAGGCTCCCATATTTGCTATAATGCTTCCAGAGTGATTTATAGAATGAAATACAGTTTCTTTTATTGGGTTTAATGGCTCTAATAATATACCGTAGTTACTTCTTAGATAGGTCAGACAATGATTTATAGGTCTATTTATAATATTCTATACTGATTCTCCATTAACAAATCTATCATCTACTGTACTTCTACGCTCAAATATGGTTGGAGTTACGCCATGTTTTTCTAAAATTATTGCAGAACTAAGGCCAGCTAAGCCTGCTCCTATAATAATAACCTTCATAATTATCTCTCCTATATAATGATATGAATTATAAGTTATAGTAGGTAGTATTCCATAATATAATATTATTAGCCTAATTAAACTTTAGGAATTATATAGGTATATTTCTAAGTAATTTATGGGAATAATCTAAAATAGTGAACAAAATATATATGTTAAAAAAATATGAGGTGATTTATATGACAGTTAAAAATGCTATGACAGCTGATTTTCTACGTTCAGCTTATGGTGGAGAAAGCATGGCACATATGAGATATTTAGTGTGGGGAGAGGCAGCTGAAAAGTCAGGATATCCTAATATAGGAAGATTGTTTATAGCTGTTGCACATGCGGAATGGGTTCATGCTAAAAATCATTTTACAGTGCTTAAAGAACAGGTTGGAGATCATACAGTTCCAGCAGGGGCAGTATTTGGAAATACTGATATAGTAGAAAATTTACAAGGTGCTATAAATGGAGAACTTCATGAAATTGACCAAATGTATCCTGTATATCTTGAAACAGCAAGATTTCAATCAGAAAAAGATGCGGAAAGATCTTTTCATTATGCAGTAGAAGCTGAAAAGAAACATGCGGAGCTTTTTCAAAAAGCTCAAATACTTGCTAAAGAAGGAAAGGATATGGAAGAGAGTACCTTTTATGTTTGTCCAGTTTGTGGCTATACAGTAGAAGAAGAATTACCAGAGAAATGTCCTATCTGTGGGGTTAAAGGAGATTTATTTCAAAAGTTTTAATATAGCACATATTGATAAAGCATCTTAAATTTATAAGATGCTTTATTTTTATTTGAAATTAAGAAATTCAATAATATATGAAAAGTATACAGAAAAGTAATATTAATCAGTTACTATTATTATGTTCCTTCTTGGATGATGCAGGACCTTGATGGCTAGATTTTGGTCTTTTGCAATAAGGGGGATTTTTTGAATCTTTATGATATTCAATACACTCACTACATTTACCGTATCTTATACAGCTTGTCTTTTTACAATTACAAAAATCACTTCCATTTTCCAACATATATGTACACCCCCAAAAATAAAATTTAGTTATACAGCAATATATTATACATTATAAAGTGCCTACTAGATATAGGAATAAAATACCTGAAAGTTAAGATTTAAAGGGAAGACCTATAACTTATATTATATTAGAAAGAATATTAGAAAGAATATTAAGATATGATAGCAATAGTAAAAAAATACCAAAAAAGTATTTACTATTTTTACCAGTTAAATTATAATAGAACAAGATGGAATAAACTTACAATATATTATATTCCAACACAGTAGAACATACTTTAAGGGAGGAACTTTAAATGACTAAAACTAATAATATTGTTGATACTTTTTCTGTGCAAGTAATTGATGATGGATATGCTGACACTAAATCCAGAGCAGAGGATAGTGAAATGTTTATAACTCCGTCCTATGTTACGGCATGGAGACCTTCTTATAATAAGGATAATGATTTAAAGGAAGCTCAAGGAAATCCATTAAGTAGGATAGAAGTAGAAGTAAACGGATCTAGATTTTTGGTGGGAGAAAGTGCAGTAAAGCAAGATAGAAATATGCAATGGAATGGAGCTTCTGATAAACATAATGATACTTCTTTTGATATATTGTTAAAAACTCATTTAAGTCTTATGTCAAAGAAGCCAATTAGTCGAGTTAAGCTTGTTATGGGATTACCAGTAAAGTCAAGCTTAGATAAAGAAAGAGTAGAAAAGATGAAGGCTAAAGTAATAAGACAACATAACCTAGGAATAAGATTAGCTGGGCAAAGAGACTTTGAAAATAGAATTATAAAGGTTGAAGATTTAATAATTAAAGCACAACCACATGGTACTTTATGTGATTTAATATTAGATGCTAGTGGCAATATAACAAATAAGGATATGGCAAGAAAAGTAAATGCAATTTCTGATATAGGTGGGAAGACTCATAACCTTTATTTAGTAGATGCATTAGAGCCTCTTGCAGATTTCTGCGAAACTAAGAATAGTGGCATGTATATAGCATATATGTGGATTAAAGATTATATAGAACAGGAATTACATTTAAATGTATCCGATGGACAAATTCAATATATAGTTGCAAGTGGTCAAATTAAAGGATATGATTTAACTCCTGTAATTCAAAAAGCTTATAGAAGTTTAGCTAGAAAGATAATATTAGAAATACATACAGTTTGGGAAAATGCATTTCCGTTTATTGATAATATTATATTTACAGGTGGTGGTGCTACAATTCTTAAACCATATCTTGAAGAAGAGTTTAAGAATGCAATGTATTTAAATAGAACTCAAAATCCATCAGGGTTATTTAAACAAGGAATTAGAAAGTGGAAGAGAAAGGCAGTTTAAGAGGGGGAGATATAAATGCAGATTTCTCTATATATAGGAGCGCGAAAGAAAAAAGATAAGATAGTAAATGAGGAGCTAGTTAAGTTCATAGAAGGGGACCGTAGTGATAGAATAAAGGATTTAATATTAAAAGGTCTTATATTTGAAAATAAAAAAGGTATAGATGAAAAACTTCTTGATATGAGATACTTGTACGATTCTAATAATCTTACAGCGGCAACTATAGATGATACTCTAGTGGTACAAGCCGTACCAAAGATTAAGGTATCAGAATTAAAAGATATAGAGGTAGAAACACCAGATTTTAGTCATCTGAAGGTCTCTAAAACTATAATTGTAGATGATGATTTAGAAGACAGAATATAGAAGAAAATAATAAAATTTATAATAATAAAAAATAGTTGCCAAATTGGTAGCTATTTTTTTATGGGTGCATATCTACTAAATGAAAGGAGTTGGTAATAATGATAAATTCAACAAACATTAAAAGTGCATTAGTAATTAAATACCTTGGAGGACAGGATGAAAATGGCAAGGATATATTTAGAACCCAAAGATTTTCCAATGTAAAACCTGCAGCTTTAGATGAGGATGTGTTTGGAGTTGCTACTGCTTTAGGTACACTTTTAGAGATCTCAAGTGTAGAAGTTCTAAGAGAAAATGATAATTTAATAGTTAATGAATAATTAAATCAGAGGGGGAATTAGATTATGAGTAAGACATTAGTCATGAATTTTTTAACGGATCAAGGAAGGAAAGTATCTATAAGATTTAAAGAGGTTAAAGAAGATATAGATGAACTTTCAGTTGTTACAGTTATGGATACTATTATAGAAAAAAATGTTTTTGCAACTACTTCTGGTAATATAAAGATAAAGGATTCAGCACAGATAGTTGATACAACTGTTGAAGAGCTAAGTATATAAGAAAAATGAGAGGTATGGATATAATTCCATACCTCTCATTTTTTATTAAAGTTATAAGATGATTTAACGAAGGTATGAATAGCGAACTAGTTATTATTGGTGTGAGATAAGTATTTGTATTTATACCTGAGAGTGATAAAGGGAGAGATGAATAAGTGATGAAGAGGGTTTTAATTGTAGATGATGCAGATTTTATAAGAATATCTCTTAAAGCAATGTTAGAAAAATATCATTTTGAAATAGTAGGAGAAGCTTCAAATAGGTTAGAGGCTATAAAACAATATAATATATTGAAACCAGATATAGTAACTATGGATATAACTATGCCTGAAATGGATGGGGTAGAAGCTTTGAAAATTATTAAAAGTATAGATGCCAATGCGAAAATTATTATGTTATCTGCCATGGGACAAAAGAGTATTGTACTAAAAGCTATTAAAGAAGGTGCAGTAGGATTTATAATAAAGCCATTTAATGAGGTTCATGTAATTGAAACGTTGAGCAAAATATAATAATCATATAAACAAGAACATAAATCTGATTAAAGTATATAATTAAATTATATTAGTATATGGCTTTGGTATAGATATAAACCAAAGTCTTTTTTATTTAATCAATGTATTTTTATAGAATATATAAATTAACATGGATATTAATCTTAGGCAGAATAATTATAAGAAATGTAATAAGGAACTAGTTTTAAGAATAAGAGTAAAAATATAGCATATTTGATTGACATAAATGGGATAATTAGTTACTATTTAGTTAGATAATGTATTAATTTTATATTCTATATTATATCAATAATCTAATCCTTGTGAAAAATTAAATTTACATAGTTAGCAATAGATAATATGAAAATGATTACATCAGTGAATTTTTAATTCTAATACAAATATCCTAGTATAGGTAATAGCTTATGGTTAATATGAAATTAACTAAATAATAAGTTTTAATATACTAGGATATTTTGTTATCTTATAGATTTAGTAAAGAAGTTGAGGTGAGAATATTGAAGTTTAAAATACTAAGATTATTTATTTTTACTTTAATAATAGTATCAATTAGCTATAAAATTTCATGGGCATCAGATATGAAAAATATATTAGTAATTCATTCTTACAATGAGGGTTTTTTGTGGACAAATTCTATTTCAAAAGGTATTGATGATGTATTTGATTTAAGCAATAAAGATATAAATGTAGTATATGACTATATGGATTTAAAAGAAGTGAAAAGTGAAGATTATTTTCGTAAATTTCATGATATCCAAAAAATAAAATATACGGATAGAAAGTTTGATGTAATTATTGTCTCAGATAATGGTGCTATGGATTATATTATGAAGTATAGCGAAAATCTATTTATAGACACTCCTATAGTATTTTGCGGAGTAAATGAAGCTAGTTTTGTAAACTACCAAGATAATATTAGATATAAGTTTGTTACTGAAGGGAAAGATATAAAGGCAATGATAGAGAATATACAAACTATAATGCCTAATGTAAATACAATAAATGTATTTGGAAATACTACACCTGCAGGTAATGATGATTTAAATGATTTAAAGAAGTTTCAGGAAAGTTATAAATCTAATATAAAATTTAATTTTTATGAAGGATATACTATAGATGGAGTAAAAGCTAAAATAGATAGTGCAGATAATAGTACAGCATTTTTATTTAGTACAGATCCTTTTGTAGATAATAGCGGAAAATATAGATACATTAATAATGTAAAAGAAAGTATATTTAAAGATAGTGAAGTTCCCATGTTCTCATTTTGGGATTTTGATATAGGATATGGTACTATAGGAGGAAAAGTTACTAGTGGATATTATCAAGGAGAAAGTGCCGGGAAGATAGCTTTAGAAATATTAAACAATACTTCTTTGAATGATATAGATACAAGAACAGAAGGGTTAAATAAATATATATACGATTATAATCAATTAAAAAAGTTTAATATTAGTCTTAGTAGTATTCCAAAGGAAAGTACTATTTTGGATAAACCATTCTCTTTTTATGAAAAGTATAAAAATTTAGTTATAGGTACTGCCATAGTGTTTTTTCTTCTGTTAGTTATAATTATATTATTAGGTTTAATGATAAACCAAAAAAGGAAAAATGAAGAGGAATTAAATAGGAATTATGAAGAACTATCATCAGTGTATGAAGAATTATCAGCTACAGAAGAAGAACTTAGAGCTCAGTATGACGAGTTGCAACGGAATGAAGAAATATTAAGAAATAGCGAAGAACGTTATAGGCTAGCTGTAGAAGGAGCAAACGATACCATCTGGGAATGGGATATTAAAAAAGATAATTTAGTTATATCTGAAAAATGGATAGAATTATCTGGATCTAATAAGACTATCAATATTAAAGAAATATATAATAATTTTATTTTCGAAGAAGATAAGATTTTTGTAAAGAATGCCTTTGAGGACACTATTAGTAATGGCAAAATTCTTATGAGAGAATTTAGAATTATAACAGTAGATGGCTCTATTAAGTGGGTCTTAGCAAGAGGTAATGTACTTAGAGATTTAGAAGGGGATCCAGTTAAAATAGCAGGTTCTATTACAGATATTTCAGAGATTAAGAAAAAGGAAACTCAAATAAAGCAAATGGCATATTATGATTCTCTCACCGGACTGCCAAATAGAAATCTTTTTATATGGAAAGTAAAGGAAAACTTAAAAAATTATAATTCTTATATATATAATGCAGCTGTAATTTTTTTAGATATTGATGATTTTAAAAGAATTAATGATACACTTGGACATGATAAGGGCGATTATTTATTACAGCGTATTGCAGATAAACTAAAAGAATGCTTACCAAAAGAAGCATTAGCAGCAAGATTTGGTGGAGATGAATTCTTAATTGAAATACCTGAAATTAAAAAAATAGGTGATATAAAAGATATATGTGATAATATATTAAATATATTTAAAGAGCCATTTATGATTGATGGGATTATTAATTATATCACTACAAGTATTGGTATATCTATATATCCTGTAGATGGTAATAGTTATGAAACTCTTTTAAAGAATGCGGACACAGCAATGTATAGTGCTAAAGAGAAAGGAAAAAATCAGTATTGCTTTTTCAATTATGATATGGAAAGAGATTTGTTAAGAAAAATAGTCTTAGAAAATAATCTAAGAAATGCTATAAAAAATAATGAGTTTAAATTATATTATCAACCACAAATAGATTTATTTAATGGAACCATTGAAGGGATGGAAGCTCTTATACGATGGGAAAATAGTGAGCTTGGAATTGTCTCTCCAAATGAATTTATAAAAATTGCAGAAAAGACAGGGTTAATAATTCCTATTGGAAAGTGGGTTATTGAAACAGCATGTAGACAAAATAAGATATGGATAGATAAAGGATTTAAATATAATTTTATAGGTGTTAATGTCTCATGTATTCAATTTATGCAAAATGAGTTTATCGAAAATATTATAAAGATTTTAAATGATGTAGATTTACCAAGTAACTTTTTAGATATAGAGATAACTGAAAGTTTGCTTATAGATTCCACAGAAACTAATATAAATAAGTTAGCGGAGCTAAGAGACTTAGGGATTAGTTTATCTTTGGATGATTTTGGTACAGGGTATTCTTCGCTAAATTATTTAAGACAACTACCTATAAATACATTGAAGATAGATAAATCATTTATAGATGAAGTTTGTTATAAAGATGAACAAAGACATATTATTGAGGTTATAATAAATTTAGCCCATAGATTAGGTTGTAGAGTGGTTGCTGAAGGTATTGAGGATAAGGAGCAATTTGAGATACTTAAAACTATGAGATGCGACCTAGGCCAAGGGTATTATCTTAGCAAACCAATATCAGCAGAAGAAATGGAGAAACTACTTAAAGAAAATTTAAAAGATTTATAAATTTTTCTTAGTAGATGATAATAGTATATAACAATATAGAAGATTTATATAAAAACTCAGATTTCTAGTCTGAGTTTTTATTTTGTCGCAAATATTATCTGTAATCATATAATAGATTAGGCATCTTTAACAAAAGGAGATGAAGTTATGAACGGAGGCACTTTGAAAGATAAGTATCTAATATTCTCTATAGGAACTGAGGAGTATGGCATAGAGATAAAACATGTTTTAGAAATAATAGGAATGAATACTATAAGAAATATACCAGGTTTGCCATCTTTCATAAAAGGAGTTGTAAATTTAAGAGGGAATACAATTCATGTAATTGATGTAAGAGATCGATTTAAAAAAGAAAAAGAACAATGCAATTGTAGAACATGTGTTATTTTAATAAGTGTAAAGGGCGAATCAATAGGATTTATTGTTGATAAAGTTATGAAAGTTATTGATATAGATGAGGAGCAAATAGTTATTCCTCCAGAATTTAAATCTATATATAAAAATAGATACATTAAAGGAATGTACAAGGATAGAAATACTTCTAAAATGATATTAGACTGTGAAAGATTTATAAACTATGAAGGTAAAACTGTTGATAAAGCTTTTAAAGAATAAATAGTAAAAGGGGTGTTAACAGAACACTCCTTTTACTATTTATATCTTATTAATTAGGCATATACTTTGACTTGATATACCTTTACCTTCACCAGTAAAACCAAGTCCTTCCTCTGTAGTAGCTTTAATGTTTATACAATCTTCATCAACCTGAAGTACATCAGCGATATTTTTTATCATCTGAGGAATATAAGGTGCCATTTTAGGTTTTTGAGCTATTATAGTAGCATCAATATTTAATAATAAGTAACCTTTATTATCTAAAAGCTTTTTTACTTCTTTTAAAAGGGATAAACTAGATATTCCTCTATATCTAGAATTTGTATCAGGAAAATGTCTTCCAATGTCTCCAAGAGCAGCGGCCCCAAGTAGACTATCCATTATAGCGTGAAGAAGAACGTCAGCATCAGAATGGCCGAGAAGACCAAGTTCATAGGGAATTTCAACACCCCCTATAATAAGCAATCTGTTTTCTATGAGTTTATGTACATCGTAACCCATCCCGACTCTCATAATGAAACCTCCTAAATAAATATTTAATTTATATTATAGTTCAATATATAAAAAAAAGCACCAGGTGCTTTTATAACCAGTGCTTATGACGAGATAAGTCATTATTAAAAGATTTATCTTTCTTAAATATGCTAAGTAACTTTTTAAACTGCTCAAATATTTTTGTAGTAAAGGATTTCTTTTTAGGTATAGGGAAGGGATCTTTAGTATTAAAAGCATCATTAGAATTTGATGATTTAGAGGCTGCCTTGAAATCTACATATATAACTTTTTTATTCATGAAATTGCCTCCTATTCATAATTATATAAAATAATTGTAACATAAAAGTGAAGAAAATACAGAAAATTTAGACGACTTATTATAGTATATTAAAGTTTTTGGAGTTTGTGACTTAAACTAAGGATTAAATGTTTTTAATTTTTGATAAAAATGTTTAAGTTATGCACAAGTTATACACATAACTGTGGATAATGTGTATAACATAGATAAAATAGTGTTGAATTTTCAGTTAATTTTTATGAAATATATTGGAATATAGCACTATAAATTATAAATTAACATAAAATGAACAAGTTAGTCACAGGGTACTTGTGGACAATGTGCATAAGTGGATTAATTAAGTGATAATAAAAATCAAAAAAAAATTGATTTTACATAAAATGTATTACATAATTATAACTGGAAATCATGAGGAGAGAGTATTAAAATGTATTAACATGGAATTAACACTAAACTAACAAGTTATACACATAGGAATTGTGGATAATGTGTATAACCAATTAAAGATATATGTAATATGTAATAGAATATATTAGAATATGTTGCCAATATAGGTATATATATGATAAATATAAATTAAGTGATGTTAGGTATGAATAGTATTAACTAAAGACAAGAGGTGGAATAAATGCTTTATGTAAAAGATGTTTTTAAAGAATATGATAGATTGGAACAAAGTTTATGCAAGATTTTAATGAATATATTTATAACAGGTATATTGTTTTTTTGGGGAATTAAAATTGCATTATCTAATTATCTTTTGTTTCATATCAGTATTGAAATGTTTTGTACTCTTATATCTTTCGGTATACTGGTTATAACATTAAATGCTTCTTCAAATTCCAAAAATGCTTCCTATATTTTTTTAGGAATAGGTTATGGGTTTGTGGGATTTATTGATATTATACATGCTTTATCTTATAAGGGAATGGGAATCTTCGAAGGCGTTATAACATCTAACATTACAATCCAACTTTGGATTGTGGGAATGTATATGGAGGCTGCCACAATACTGATATCCTTTATATTAGCGTACAAGCCTTCTAAAAGCATCAATTTAATGAAGGTATTTTGGAGCTTTTTTATAGTTACAGCAATAATTATACTGACAATATTTAAGTCGAATGTATTCCCAAGATGCTTTATTGAAGGAGTAGGGTTAACAAGTTTTAAAATAATCAGCGAGAATATTATAGTAATTCTCCTTATTTGTAGCATTGTGTTGTTATTTAAGATAAGGAAACGTTTAGATTCTAGTATCATTGTATTCATGGCGCTATCAATTATTTTCACAGTCATTTCTGAATTATGCTTTATGGCTTATAATGATATATATGGCATAGTTAATATATTAGGACACAATTTTAAGGCAATATCTTTTTATTATATATATAAGTCCATAATTGAAGTAGGATTAAAGAATCCATATAAAACCTTATTTGATCAGTTCAACGATGTAAATGAAAAGCTTAAAATAGAGTTTAATCAAAGAATGAGTTGGGAAGAAAAAATTCTAGAAAACAGTGAGTGCTATGACCTTCTTATAGAAAGTTCTAAGGATGCTATTTTTATTCATGTAAATGGAAAAATAATATTTGCAAATGATGCACTTATAAAGCTTATTGGAGCATCTAGCCTTAAACAAGTAATAGATAGGGAAGTAATTATGTTATGGCCAAAAAATATAAGAGAGAACATTAGGAAGCATATAAGGGACCGATGTAGTGGGAAATTTCCAAAGGCTGTATATGAGACAGAGATATTAAAGTGTACAGGAGAAGTCATAGATACCGAAGTGAGGGCAACTAGCTTTAACTATAAGGGAAATGATGCAGTTCTTGTTATATTTAGAGACATAACTTCACAAAAACAAGTGGAAAAATTAAAGATTGACATATATGAAAAGGATAAGAAGCTGAGAGAAACAGAAGAATTTAACAAACTTATAACAGAGTTTTTCTCAAATATATCTCACGAATTAAAAACACCACTAAATGTAATACTTGGAGCAGTACAAGTAATGAAGCTTAACTATAGAGATGAGGATCATCATTATAATAAGCAGAATAATTATTTAAACATAATAAAACAAAATTGCTATAGACTACTTAGATTAGTTAATAATATTATAGATTTATCTAAAATAGACTCAGGATTTCTTAACCTTAATTTAAGTAATCATAATATTATAAATGTAACAGAAGAGATTACCCTATCAGTAGCAGAGTACATAGAAAGTAAAGGAGTAGCCATTATCTTTGATACAAATGTAGAAGAAAAAGTAATGGCAATAGATCCAGATAAGATTGAAAGAATTATGCTAAACCTTCTTTCAAATGCTATAAAGTTTACAAACACTGGAGATGAGATTAGAGTGAATATAGTAGATAAAAATGATAGAATATTCATATCAGTAGAGGATACAGGAGTAGGTATTCCAGAAGACAAATTACAGATGATTTTTGAAAGATTTGGACAAGTTGAAAAGACTATAAAAAGAAATAAAGAAGGCAGTGGAATAGGATTATCTTTAGTTGAGTCTTTGGTAGATTTGCATGGAGGTAACATAAGTGTTAGGAGTAGACTAGGAGAAGGAAGTGAGTTTGTTATAGAACTTCCTATAAAGCTAGTAATTGATGAAGAGAAGAGTAACAATCATAATATGCTATATGAAAGTAAAGTAGAGAGAATAAATATTGAGTTTTCAGATATATATTCTTAAAAAATTATAAAATACCTATTGCATTATTATTTAGAGTTTATTATAATAATACAAAAGCAAAAGCTATGAAAGGTGATAGTAAATAAACTTTCATTTTCAGAGAGTAGATGGATGGTGAAAATCTACATTGAAATTTATTGAATCCGACCTGAAGCTGCATAGGAGTAACAACCTATGCCGGAGTTATCCGTTAAAGTAGAGAGGCTGCAAAAGCAGTAAACTAAGGTGGTACCACGTTGATTATTAAGTCTTCGTCCTTGAATTATTCAAGGAGAGGGCTTTTTTTGTTACTGAAAAAAGGGGGCAATTTATTATGGAAGAAAAATTACTAATGACACCAGGTCCTACTAACGTTCCACAAAGAGTTCTTAATAAAATGGCTGAGGCTGTAATACACCATAGAACTGTGGAATACGGTAAGCTTTTTGGAGAAATGAATGAAAGAATTAAGATGGTCTTTCAAACTAAAAACCATGTATTGACTTTTCCAGCTGCAGGCACTGGAGGACTTGAGTCGGCTATAGTTAATATGTTCTCAGCTGGAGATAAGGTATTGATAGTATCTATAGGTGTATTTGGAGACAGATTTATAAAGATAGCAAAGATATACGGCTTAGAGGTAGATGAAATAAATGTTCCTTGGGGCAGAGGAGTAACAATAGAAGAGATAAAGGAAAATCTTCGAGAGGATCATAAGGCATTAATAGTAACGCATAATGAGACTTCTACAGCAACTACAAACCCTATAAAAGAAATAGGGGAGTTTATGAAGAATAAAAAACAACTTTTCATAGTTGATGGAGTAAGCTCTATAGGTGGATTAGAAGTTAAGATGGATGAATGGAATATAGATGTTTTAATTACTGCATCTCAAAAGGCACTTATGACTCCGCCAGGGCTTGCATTTGTTGGGGTTAGTGATAAGGCATGGGATGCAGCTAGAAAATCTACTCTTCCAAAGTTTTATTGGAATTATTTAAATGCTAGAGAATATCTAGATAAGCCAGTTCCAGAAAATCCATATACACCAGCAGTATCTTTAATTGCTGCAGCAAATGAAGCTCTAAAAATGATTGAAGAAGAAGGACTTTATAATGTATATAAAAGACATGAAATTTTAGCTGAAAAGATAAGACAAGAAACTGAGAAAATGGGACTAAAGATATATACAGATAAGAAATATAAATCAGATGTTGTTACAGGATTTGTATTTGAAGAGGAAGGAATAGCTTCAAAGATTAAGAAAAAAATGGAGAATGACTTCGGTATAGTAATAGCTGGAGGACAAGGAAAACTAAAAGGAAAAATGATAAGAATAGGTCACATGGGGTATGTGACCGATGAAATGGTTGATAGAACACTAAATGCTTTAAGACAATGTTTATAATATAAAAGGGGGTTTTTAATATGAATAAGGGTAAAGTTTTAATAGTTGAAAGAATCGATGATGCGGGGGTAGCACTTTTACAAAAAGAGCTAGAGGTAGATTTAAGAATAGGTATAAAAAGAGAAGAACTCTTAGAAATAATTCATGATTATGAAGGTTTAATAATAAGAAGTGACAATAAAGTAGATAAAGAGCTTATGGAAAAGGCTACTAAGCTTAAAGTTGTAGGTAGGGCAGGAAATGGAGTTGACAATATAGATGTTGAGGAAGCGACAAGAAGAGGTATTATAGTTGCGAATACTCCAGATAGTAACTCAATTTCAGCTTGTGAACTTGCAATTACGCATATATTAGCAGGAGCAAAAAAATTTACTTTTGCTGATAGTTATCTAAAATCAGGAAATTGGGACAGAGATCTTTTTATGGGAAATGAAGTTTATAACAAAACTCTTGGAATAATTGGACTTGGTAGAATCGGAGCTCTTGTTGCTACAAGAATGAAAGCTTTTGGACTAAAGCTAGTAGCTTATGACCCATATATATCTGATGAAAGATTTAAAAGATATGATGCAGAGAAGATGGAGACTTTAGAAGATTTACTAAAAGAAGCAGATATAATTACAATTCATACACCAAGAACAAAAGAGACTATAGGAATCATAGGAGAAAGAGAAATTTCTCTAATGAAGGATGGAGTAAGAATTGTAAATGCTGCTAGAGGAAAGCTAATGGAAGAAACTGCATTATATGAGGGACTTAAGAGTGGAAAAATAGCAAGTGTAGGATTAGACGTTCATGATGATGAACCAAGATATTCTGCTTCATTATATGAATTTAATAATGTAACTGTATCACCACACATAGGGGCAACTACAGTAGAAGCCCAAGAAAATGTTGGAGTTACTATAGCTCAACAGGTTATAAATGGAATTAAGGGAGGAATTGTACCTAACGCTGTTAATCTTCCAGGAATAAATAGAGATGAGCTTAAAGAAATTAAGCCATATATTGAGCTTATGGAGAATCTAGGAAAGGTATATTATCAATTAAATAGCGAACCTGTAAAACATGTAGACATAGTATACTGGGGAGATTTAATGAAATATGACACAGAAATGCTAGAACTTGCTTTCTTAAAAGGATTATTCCAGCCTATTAGTAATGAAAGAGTAAATTATATTAACTCTAAGATTTTAGCAGAAAGAGGCGGTATAGGAATAAGAATAGAAAAAATGAATGAAGAGTATGATAATTACTCTAACTTAATTACAATAAAGATTACAAATAATAACGGTAATGAATTTACTATTGCGGGAACAGTTTCTAATAAGCAAGAGGGAAAATTTGTTGAGATCCAAGGCTATGAAATAGATGTAAAGCCAAGTCAGTATATGTTATTTGTTCAAAATAAAGATGTACCAGGAGTTATAGGTCAGGTAGGTACCCTTATCGGAAAAGAAGATATAAACGTTGCTACAATGCAAGTTGGAAGAAAAACAAAGGGAGAGCTTGCCTTAATGGTACTTAATGTGGATAGCGAAGTATCAAAAGAATCTCTTGAAAAATTTAAGCAACTTGACAATGTTATAGAGGTAAAAACAACTATATTATAAATACAATGATAATTTTATAAAGACCTGTTTTCATTAAGTAAATTATTTAATGAAAACAGGTCTTTATTTATTTAAGAAATGATTTTTGGCAAGAAAATTGCTTGTATATAATTGTAAAAAGCAAAGGAGGTTGGTTCACTCTTACAGAACAGAGTTCACAATGAAAAATTATCATTTATGAGACAAATATATAGTTAGCAAAATAAGAAAGAATAGATTTCTACTGGGTTCAAGATTAGAAAGAGGTATTATCAGTTTTGAGACAATGATTAAAAAATGAGAAGATGGGACTTGCATTTTAAAACTTAATATTTAGGAGGTCGTTATATGGATTTAAATTTTACAGAGGAACAATTAATACTACAAGAGCTTGCAAGAGAATTTGCAACAAAGGAAGTTGGACCTATTGCAGCTGAAATTGATGAAACAGGAAGATTCCCAAGAGAAACATTTAATAAGATGGCTGAAATAGGATTTACGGGAATTGGAACACCTACAGAATATGGGGGTTCTGATGGGGATGATATCGATAAGGTTATCATCGTTTCTGAGATTGCTAAAAAGTGTGCGGCTACAGCGGCTATTCTATCAGTACACACAATTTTTGCTCAAGTAATTCAGAAATTTGGTTCAGATGATCAGAAACAAAGGTATTTGCCACAGGTGACAGAGGGTGGATGTCTTGGTGCTTTTGCTTTAACAGAACCTAATGCAGGTTCTGATGCAGGAGCCGCTAGAACAAGGGCTATTCTAGATGGAGATGAATATGTTCTAAATGGAACTAAATGTTTTATTTCAGGCGGAGGACAGGCGCAGTACTTACTAATTTTTGCATTAACAGATCCATCAAAAGGACTTAAAGGTTTATCTTGTATTATTCTAGAAAAGGGAACTCCAGGATTTACAGTAGGTAAAATTGAAAGTAAAATGGGTATTCATGCTTCAGAAACAGTAGAGCTTATATTTAATGACTGTCGTGTTCCAAAAGAAAATCTTGTAGGTGAAGAAGGTAAAGGGTTTATGATAGCTATGGCTGCTCTTGACGGAGCTAGAATTGGTATTGCAGCCCAAGCACTTGGAATTGCTGAGGGTGCTTTAGAAGAAAGTGTTAAGTATATGAAGAAAAGAGTTCAGTTTGGAAAACCCCTTACAGCATTGCAAGGACTTACATGGTATATATCTGATATGGCAACTAAAATTGAGGCTGCTAGATGGTTAATTTATTATGCGGCACACTTGAGAGTAACTGGAAAACCTCATACCAAAGAAGCAGCTATGGCTAAAATTAATGCAGCAGAGACAGCAAGATTTGTGACGAATCTCGCATTGCAAATTCATGGAGGATATGGTTATATGAAGGATTTTCCACTAGAGAGAATGTATAGGGATGCTAAGGTTACTGAGATTTATGAGGGTACCTCTGAAATTCATAAATTAGTAATTTCAAGATCAATATTGGGTTAGTTTAAAGAAGTTAATAAAAAAAACTTTAATTTTAATATAATACGATAATAGGGGGTAGTAAGTATGAGTGCTATGATTGATGATACTAGCTTAAATATGAGTGGATATAGTATAGATGAAATGTATATAGGACAAAAGGCTAGCATAAGTAAGACTATTACTGAATCAGATGTTAATACCTATGCAGGACTAATTGCAGATTTTAATCCTGTGCATATAAATGCTGAGTATGCAAAAACAACAAGATTTGGAGAGAGAATTGCTCATGGAATGTTAACAGCGTCCTTTTTTTCAACAATAGTAGGAATGTGTATTCCAGGAGCTGATGCGATTTATCTAGGACAAAATCTAAAATTTATAGCTCCTGTTAAAATAGGGGATACAATTACGGCTACTGGGGAAGTAACTAAGATAATTAAAGAAAAAAGAATTGCATACTTAAGAACAACTATTATTAATCAAAGAGGAGAAGTAGTTATTGATGGAGAAGGGACTGTAATGGCTACAAAGTAAATATATTTCAGTAATTTACTTGAAACATATAATAAACCAACAATAAATTGAATAGATATTAATAGATGAGTAAATAAATAGGCAGACTAAGGAGCAGTCTGCCTATTTACATATAAATTCATAAATGTGTAGAGGTGTAATAGTTATGAATGATGATTTAAGAAGGTACAAATACATATTTGATGAAATACTTACAATGACTGATGATGGATTTATTGTTATTGATAAAAATGGAATTGTTACAGATATAAATGACCAGTATTGTGATTTTTTAGGGACAAGCAAAGAAAAAGCTATAGGAAGAAGTATAAGAGAAATAATATCAAATACAAAGATGATTGATATAGTAAAAAATGTTTATAGAGAAGAAGGGACTATACATAAGTTTGTAGATGGTGAGACTAAAGAAAGTGATAATAGTTTTTTGTTAGTTAGTAGATCCTGTGTTCTAGATGAAAAAAAGGAAGTGATAGCAGGGGTAGCACAAGTAAAGTTTAGATTGAAAACACTTGATTCTGCTGAAAAGCTAATGAGAGAATACTCAGAACTTCAGTTTTATAAAGAAGAATACAACAAGTTGTGCTTAAATCAATACTCCTTTGATGGAATAGTGGGTAAGAGCAAGGGATTTTTAGATATTAAAAAGGCAGCTATGAAAGCATCTAAGAATTCTTTTTCTGTTTTGATAACAGGAGAAACAGGAACTGGTAAGGAGGTTTTTGCTCGAGCCATTCATAATAATAGTTATAGAAGTAAGAAACCTATGGTCAGCATTAACTGCGGAGCAATTCCGGGAGACCTCTTAGAGTCAGAATTATTTGGGTACGAATCAGGTTCTTTTACAGGTGCAAAAAAGTCTGGGAAAGACGGAAAGTTTATACAAGCTGATGGTGGAACTATTTTTTTAGATGAGATTGGTGATATGCCAATGAATATGCAAGTTAAGCTCTTAAGAGTATTGCAAGAAAAAGAAGTTGAAAAAATAGGTGGAACTGTTCCAATTCCTGTAGATATTAGAGTAATAGCAGCCACAAGACGAAATCTTATGCAGATGATAGAAGATGGAGAATTTAGAGAAGATTTATACTATAGACTTAATGTTATTAATATTGAAATGGTTCCATTAAGGGAAAGAAAAGAGGATATACTTATATTCGCAAATTATTTTCTAAATAAAGTTAATATCGAATATAAGACTTCTGTTACATTAAGCAATGAAGTTCAGCTATGTTTTCAGAATTATTCATGGCCAGGTAACGTGAGAGAATTAGATAATATAATTAAGAGTTCTTATGCATCATGTGATGAATTTATGATACAGTTAACGGATTTGCCAGCTAAAATGGTTTCAAGTCACAAGGCAAACTGTACTTCATATTCTAACAAAAAAATGCTAAAGTATATGGTAGAAAGCTATGAGTCCTCTATAATAAGAGAAGTTATAGAAAAATGCAATTGGAATTGTCAGATAGCTGCTAATGAACTTGGAATTCATAGAAGTCTTTTATATAAGAAAATGGATAAGTTTGGGATGAAGATTAAAAAAACAATTTAAGAGTACATATTATTTTATATAAATTAGGAATATCTTACAATATAGGGGATACTCCTAATTTTTTTTCTACATATATTAAATTAATAAGAATTAATATATAATACATTTATATTAGGAGTGAAGTTTAAGAATATTTTAGGGGGCGATTTTATGAAAATAGGGTATGCAGCATCAGCTGGTGAAAAGGAAATATTTGATACTATAAATTATGCATATAAAAATGATTTAAGTGCGGTAGAACTTAATGTAAATATGCCTATATTCTTTCCAGAAAAATTTAGTAAAGAAGAGAGAGAAAAAATAAAGGAATGTAGTAGGGAAAAAAGAGTAGAGCTTACTCTGCATGCTCCAGAGGATATTTCACTTCTTCAATTACAAAAGGAAGTAAATAGAGCAGGAATTAGTAGATTAAAAGAAGTAATAGATTTTGGATATGATATAGGGGCAACTAGGATGACTATGCATATTGGACCTGCAGTATGTTTTACATTAACAGATAGAAAGACCTATCTAGATGAGATTTATTATGAAGAATACAGGAAGGTTTTAGAAGAGAATTTGAAGGAGTTAGTGGCTTATTCTAAAAACAAAATAAAGCTGTGTATTGAAAATTCAGGAAGATTTCCAGTTAAGCTAGTTCAAGAAGTTTTAGAGAAGTTACTAATGGTGGAAGAAGATTTATTTTTAACATGGGATATAGGGCATTCTTATGAAAATAAGTATAATGAAGTAGAATTCTTTTTAAAGCATGTTGATAAAATAAGAACTTGCCATGTTCACGATAATAATGGAAAAAGTGATCATCAAATTATTGGAGAAGGAAATGTTGATTTTAGTTGGCATTTTGACAAAATGAAGAATAGAGACATAGTCTATATAATAGAAGTAAGACCAAGAGATAATGCAGTGAATTCAGCAAAGTTCCTAAGAAATATAATTTAAGAAGCAGAAAGATTAGAAGACTAAAGATAGAATAGGTACAGATTCTATGCCATCTAGATTTAGTCTTTTATAAAGATTTTAAAAATTAACGATTATTTAATATTGTAAAATATGGAGTTGTCTAAAATATAATGGTACAATTAAATAAGCGTATATGAAACATGGTAGTAAGTTCCTTAATATTTATAGTCTGAATGTACTTGAATTTTTGATATTTTTATCGATAATAAAGTAAGAAAAATTTCAAAGGAGGGTGGAGGAATGAGGAAAATATTTAGTATAGCTAAAGTTATAATTATTACAACATTATTTCTATGTAGTTATACACTGGCATTTGCAACAGGGATACAGTTTAACGAATTGCCTTCTCAACAAAATAAAAATATAAACAAGCCATGGACTGTTAAATTTAATTTAGAACTTGATGGAAGTACCATCAATAATACCAATGTAATAGTTAAGAGTAGTAATGGTAAACAAATGAAAACAACTATATCACTAGGCAAAGATAATAAGTCCTTAGTAATATATCCGCCAGTTGGAGGATACATTCCAGGAACAACGTATTCTGTAGAGTTAAGTACCGAAGTTAAAAGTAAAGATGGTAAGAAATTGTCCAAGCCTACTAAAATGAGTTTTACAACTTCCAAAGTATATGAAGATTCTACAAGTTATGTAGGACTACCTGTTATTAAGACTGTTGATATACTTGAAAAACCTGTTTTGAAGAATACTAAGACAAGCTTTAAAATTACAACAAATTACTTAGGAGATGTTCAGTATAGAATTTTTGCTTTTAAGTATCCAGATGAAGTTTATGATAATCCAAATACATATATTAATTCTCCTACATACAATGAAATAACAAAAGGATATACAACTGCTATAAGTGCAGCTAATCCATACACATTTTTAAAGTCAGAGGGTTTTGAATTAGGCAAATATAAGATTCTGATTTATGTAAAGAATAAGGGAACAGTAGGGCAAAATAAAGATGCTAATACGGATTATGATAATTATTATTCTACATATTTTAGAGTACTTTCAAATAACATATTTGAGAGTAATTTGAGTAGTATAGCAAGTACAGATAATACAATAATACCTACTATTTCATATACAAGCTATGACAAGAGCTTAGATGAGGCTGCTTTAGATCAGCTTAATGGGGCGCCAACCTATAGCGAAGGAAATTCATGGATGATACCAAGTAAAGAGTTAATAAAATATTACATGAATCCAAATAATTTTTTAGATAACACTTATAAATATAAGTTTTTAAATTTAAATTATATGGAGGGTGTTACTGAAGCTGACTTAAACAATATATTAAAAGGTAAGGGTGCCCTAAACGAAAAAGGAGCTGTATTTTTAAAGGCTGCTAAGGATAGCAATATTAATCCTTTATACCTAGTGTCACATGCCTTACTTGAAACTGGTAATGGAACCTCTACACTAGCTACTGGAATTCTTGTAAGTTCAGTAGGAGGAGTTAAGGTAGAACCTAAAACAACATATAACTTATTTGGAATAGGCGCAATAGATTCTGCTCCAGAAAAAGGTGGTTCAGAACGAGCTTATAAAGAATGTTGGTTTAGTGTAGATGAAGCAATAATAGGAGGAGCTAAGTTTGTAAGTACTGACTATATAAATAGTGAAAAGTACAAGCAAAATACACTTTATAAAATGAGATGGAATGTTAGTGTAAGATGGCATCAATATGCTACAGATACTGGATGGGCTCGGAAACAACTTGCAAGAGTGAAATTTGAAGAGCTTATGGCACAGGTTACGTCAGCAAAGCCAGTCTATGAAATTCCTAAATTTAAATAATGTACAAGCTACTAAGAAAAAAAATAAGTCATATAAGATTAGTTAAATCTTATATGACTTATTTTTTTTAGTTTATAGAAAATTATAATTTTATTCTTTTGTGGATAAACTTATAATTTTCTATAAAATAGGGTGTGCAGAGGGGGAACCCATTGCCGTAATAAGGGGGGTGCTCAGACGCATAGCGTCGTCGAAGGGGGACTAGGTCCCCATAGCGAAAAAAATCGGCGTAGCCGACTTTTTTATTCAATAACATAATCTGAACCTTTATTATTTATTTGTAAATTTAACTTTCTATCTTTAGTATAGCTTTGAAAGGAAGTCAGATTAATTGTTTGATTAGTTTTGCCAGAAATATATATAGTAATGGCATGTCCGCTATCTATATAATTTTTATTTATTACATTTTTTTTAGTGGCTTCTTCAATAATTAGTTCTAAACCTTTAGTTACATGTAGATTTTTTAAATCCAACTCAGATAACAACTTTCTACCAGAGGTACTAGTAGGTTCAATGGATACTATCTTATTCCATTTGTTTACTTTTAATTGTATAGTGGGAGGGATACTTATTATAACGGAACACGAGGAGCTGAAGTAGTAGTATATATGCCTACCAAAAATAATTACACCTGCTAATATGGCAATGAATATAAGGCGCTTTATAATAATAGGTCTTGGAATTGAAATGGTTCCAGAGTAAATATCACCTATCTTTGGAGTATTTCCTTGAAGCTTTAGGTTGAAAAATTCACCATGTACAGTCCGCACACATATAAAATCTGTAGCAACCTTAACTACTACACCAGTTTTTCTTTTCATATAGTCCTCCTAAAATCAACTTACTTATCTTTATGTTCTTTACTTTTATTATTTTTAGAGTTATTTTTCTCATTATAATTACTGGATTTAGGTATGTTTTTTTCTTTATCTTTTTTATCGTTTAAATCTGAATTTATATTTGCATTAGAATCCTTAACTTCAGCTTTTGAACTATTTTTAGGATTCTCATAAGACTCATCTATATTATCTTTTTTATTATTATCTTTATTATTTTTCAAATTCTTATTAGATTTAGAAGGAGTAACTTCCTTAATATCAGTATTAATATTTTCCTGTTCTTTTTCTAATTCTTTTCCATTTTTTATTATATCATTCTTAGCATTGTTTTTACTATAGTCAATTTTAATATCTATTTTTTTAGAACCAGCTTTTTCTTGGAGTTTAGGTAAATTTAGTGAAGTATCTTTGGAAGAAGTAACACTTAAAGAAATGTATTGTTCTTCTTTAAGGTTATCTTCATTTATAAAGTGTTCTTTTTCGGCTTCATCTAGAATTATTGTAAGTCCAGTATCAATATCTTTATTTTTTATATCTATAGAACTAGCTAATTGCTCACCAGTTTTATTTAGCGGTATAGTTTTTATTATTTTATTCCATCTATTTAATTTAAGTTCAAGAGACGGATTTATATCAACCACTACAGAAGTAGTTGGTGTATAGTAAGCATAAGCAGCTCCCCCAATAGAGGTGAAAAATGCTAGGCAAGCTGCACTAGCTATATATTTGTAAAAGTTAGGTCTTTTATAAATTTGTCCTGTATAAGTACTTCCGATAGATGGGAGGGTATCATTAATTGTAACGTCTACAAACTCACCATTAGGAGTCATTAAGAAGGCTCTTTTGTTTTTTATTTCCATAACAATTCCTGTTCTGCTATTCATTATTTTCACCAACCTTTATATTTAAATAAGATTTTATATAAGGATAATTTTTACTTGAAAGTATCAGTATTAAGGTAAGTAAATATCTGCGCCATTTTTCTAGATATCTTTTTTTGCAATTAGTAAAAAGAGCTATTTGGCTTATAGGGAGTAACCTCTTACTTTTTATATAGTTTAATATATCCTCATTACTAGAGCAGAGCAATGCTACATTTAATAAATTATTTCTAGTATCAATATGAGAGGGTGAAGAATTTATAAGTTCGTTAAGACTTAGCTTATATTTAGCAAGTTCCATAGAAAATTCAGCAATTTCCTCTGATCTTTTAGCATTTTCACAGTCAAGTTCATATTGATTTAATGATATTTTATAATCTATATACTCAGTAGTATTAATGTCATCATTATCGTTATTGAATATAATATAGGGTGTATTCCCTGTCTTTCTAAAAAAATCAATAAGGGAATTTTTTATTATAATAGAGGCATAACTAAAGAAGTTGCCCCTATCTTCACTATATTTATCACAAGCAGTATTAAAGGAGATAAGAGCAATGCTAAGTTCATCATCGTTATTCCAATCTAGCTTTCGTTTACATATTTTATAGGCAATGCCATATATAAAGTTTTTATTCTCTTCTATAAATTTAGTTCTATTATTATAAATAAGATCTGTTACATTCATTGCATCACCTCTCTGTCACTTCATATATATATATACGTATTGTACCCTATATTTAAGATGGGGTGTATCTTAAGATATTACCAAAATAAAATTATAGTTTAAAAACTTTTTTATCTACCCCTTAAAAATCAAAAGGTAGGTGCGTACATATATGCAGAAAAGAAAATAAAACATTTTGAGGAGGATGTACCGATGAAAAAATTAAAAATATTTGTGGTAACAGTAGCAATGCTTGCTAATATTGGGGGAGCTGCTCTTGCAGAAGGGGTGGATTCATTAGCAAATTCAGCTGGAATCAAACCAGATAGTATATTCTATGGCGTAGATACAGCATTAGATGATGTAAAGATAGCACTTGCTTTTAATGAAGAAGCAAAGGTTGAAGTTATTACTGATGTTGCAGAAGAAAGGCTTGGAGAATCAGAAGTTATGGTTGAAGAAGGAAAAGAAGACCTAGCTCAGACTGCTATTGAAGAATACAACAAAAACATGGAGACATCTAATGAGATACTTCAACAAATTATTCAGGCTACAGAAGGGGAAGAAGTTATAACAGAAACAGAGATTACTTTAGAAGATCAAGAAGGAACAGTTCTTGAAAATTCAAATCAAACTGAAGAAGTAGCAGCTGAAGAAAATGCTGTTATAGAAAATACTGATACTACAGAAGGTACAACTGTTACTGAAGAAAATACTACAGTTGAAGAAGTTACAACAACTACTGAAACTTCTACAGAAGAAGATGCTACAGCTACAGAAGAGAATACAAATGTAGATGAAACAAATAATACTGAAGAAACTGTTGAAGAAGAAGTTACTGAAGAAGCAGTTCAAGTAGATGAAAAAGATAATGAGAAATTAAAAGCTTTAGAAGCTAGAATAGTTGCAAGACATAAAAAATCAATCGAAGTATTAAAAGCAATACAAGAAAAGGTTTCAGAAAATGCTAAAGAGACTATTGCAGCTGTAATTGAGATGCAAACTGCAAGACAAGAAGCTATGATAAAAATGGTTGAACAAAGACATGAATTTAATACCGTAAAACAAGATGTAAAGGAAACTTTAGTTAAGCTTGAAGAAGCAAAACAAAGTGGAGATGAAGTAGCAATTAAGGAAGCAGAAGAAGTAGTAACTGCTAAAAAAGAAGCTTTTGTTGAGGCAAAGAGTGAATTTAAAGAAGCTTTTAAAAATAATATGGTTGTAAATAAAGCTATCAAAGAAGTAAAGAAAGAGCTTAAAAAAGAACTAAAAGTTGAAGTTAAAGCAGGAAACATAACTAAAGAAGAAGCAAAAGAAGCAGTAAAATCTATTGATACGAATAATGGACAAGGCGTTGTAAATAGAATTAAGGATAAAGCTGAAAAGGTTAAAGATGAAGTTAAAGAATTAGAAGATAAAGAAGGCAAGGAAGAAGTAAAAGAAAAAGAAGAAAAAGCTAGAGAAGAAAGAAAAGAAAATGAACAAAAGGGAAAAGAAACAGCAAAAGAAGCAAAAGAAGCAAAAGAAAAAAGTAAGAAATAAGATGGGGAGTAAAGACTAACTTTGCTACCAAATAATAAAATCAGGAAGAAACCTATAGTTTGATGGACTATAGGTTTCTTCTATTGATGTTATATAAGTAATACTAAAATACCTATCAAAAGATTTAAAATACTTATGTTATAATAATGAACATAAGCACATATTTATGATTAGATATAGATTTTGGAGGTAGGTAGATGAAAAATCAATTTAAGATAGCTATAACTATAATACTTATTATAGCTGTAGCAGGTATATATTATAGTAAGAATATTTATGGCAAGAAAGATAAGTTGGAGACTAGTATTACTAATAGAATAGAAGATATTATGAAGGTACATAATGGAGAACTTAAAAAGCCGGTTATTATGCAGTTATCTACAAAAACCTGCCCTAATTGTGTAGAAATGTATCCTATAATGAATAGTATAAATGAAAAGTATGGGGATAGGGTTATTGTTGGTGTTGTATATTTAGATGATAAGAAGATTTTAGATACGGCAATGAAACTCGCTAGAAAATATGAGGTTATGTATGTTCCAACAATAGTGTTTTTAGATAAAGATGGCAGGGTAGTGTCAAAGAAGGTTGGAGTCATGACAGAGGAAGAAATATTAGATATATTAAGTAAAATGGAAGTGATTTAATGGGAGAACTACTAAGGGATTTTTCAAGTATAATCTCAAGTAATGTGTATTTAGCGCTAGGTTTATCTTTTATAGCCGGAATAGTATCTTCATTTAGCCCTTGCGTATTATCTAGTATTCCACTTGTAGTTGGATATGTTGGAAAAGCAGGAGTTAAAGATAAGAGCACAGCTTTTAAATATTCATTATTTTTCTCCGTTGGAGTAGCTATGACCTTTACAATAATTGGGGTAGTTGTTGCAAGTATTGGACGCTTTATTAATTTAACTGGGACATCGTGGTATCTAATACTAGGAGCTATAATGCTCTTTGTGGGATTGAAGCTTATAGGTGTAATTGGAGAGGGAACTAGTAGCTGTAAGGTGCCAAATAAGAAAAGAGGATTATTTGGGGCATTTTTTCTAGGTATTGTAGGAGGAGGATTATCATCACCTTGTGCAACTCCTGTAATGGCCGCGATCTTAGCATATGTAGCTCAGCGAGGAAATATAGTAATTGGAGCACTAATGCTTCTATTGTACTCTATTGGACACTCTATACTAATACTTATTGTGGGAACTTCAGTTGGATTTGCCCAGCAACTAAGCATGTCAAGTAAGACTAAAACTATTGGAAATATAATAAAGATTATGTTAGGTATTATTGCTTTATTAATAGGGTTATATTTATTCTATCTAGGTTTTTGATTATTATATATTAAATTTATGTTTGAACTTTTATCCGATGACTACCTGTCGTAAGACTCCCATCTTAAGGAAGTTTAAATAAAAAAGGAAATCCATTTTGGATTTCCTTAAAATATTTATGCATGTTTTGCTTCGTCATAGCAGTAGAAATTTTTCTCAATAACAACAGGGTATTGAAGATCTCCTTTAAGCTCTTTATTCTGTTCTACTATAACATTTTTGTCTATTATTACTCTAGAGAGTTTAGCGTTTTCTTTGATTTCACAGTTTTGAAGTATTATGCACCCATCTAGTTCTGCACCTTTATGAATTATTACTCTTCTAGATATAATGCTATTCTTTACTGTTCCTTCTATAATGCAGCCATTAGCAATCAGTGAGTTGGAAACATTGGACTCGTATGAATACTTAGTAGGAGGAGCATCTTGTACCTTTGTATAAATAGGTCCTGCACCTAGAAATAATTCTTCATTCACTTTAGGGTTTAACATATCCATGTTTACTTTATAATATGAATTTGTAGAATTTATACATTCTAAGTAACCTTTAAACTCATAACCTTTTATTTTGAAATTCAAGGTATTTGCATAGATGCAACTTTTAATTGACTTATAGCATCCAGTAGATACACATTGATTTATAATACTTAATAGAATAGATTTTTTCATTATAAACATGTCCATTGATATATTATTAATAGATTTAACACCTATGTTTTTTCCAACACTTACAACATTATTGTTATCATCTAGATTCAAGGTATTACAACCAGAAAAACTTGAATCTGCATTATGAATATTTTTATATATTATAGTTATATCGGAACCGGATTTTTCATGATATTCTATAGCTTTAGTATAGTTTATATTACATATCATATTTGAAGATGAGAAAATAACATTGCTATGCTTACTTCTATATAAGTAGTCCACATTATCTTTAAATAAGTCCATATCATTCGTTTTTCCATCAGCAAAGTTAAAGTTAAACATAAAAAGTCCATTGATCTTTCTATCTAAATCCCATGGTTTACCAGATTCTAAATGATGTAGTAGAGATCTAGATTTGTCTTGGGTGTATATACCTATATTAGTCAACCCTGCATTTACCATATTAGATAGGACAAAATCAATTACTCTATATCTTCCGCCAATAGGGATTGCCGCTAACGGTCTGCTACTAGTTAAATTTTTTATGTGCTCATCATCCTCGTTTAAACTTATAATTCCCATATAGTCTTTAAGCATATTTATCCCCCTTGAATTATTTTATTATAGAGTTAATTTCAATTTTCTCATGATCTCCAACTACAGTTATACCTTGAGAATTTCCTATTATACTATTTTTGTGTATTTCACTTTCAGAACCAATGATACATTTTCTTACTATTACATTGTTTTCAATCTTAGTATTAGACATAATTACTGAATCCTCGATTATTGTATTTTCTCCTACATAAACACCAGGGAAGATTACAGAATTATTGACAGTTCCAAGAATACTACAGCCCTCAACTATTAAAGAGTTATTTATTTTAGCATTTGTACCTATATATTGAGGAGGTTTTGCTGGAGTTACAGAATATATTTTCCAATCCCTATCATGAATATTTAGTTCATTGTCGGGATTTAATAAATCCATATTAGATTCCCATAAGCTTTCAATAGTACCGACATCTTTCCAGTAACCTTTAAAAGGATAGGCATATAAATTATAACCAGAATTTAATAGTGAAGGGATAATATTCTTTCCGAAGTCATGATGAGAATGTTCGTCACGAGAGTCAGTAGTTAAGAACTTTTTTAAAGTTTTCCAGTTGAAAATATACACACCCATAGAAGCTTTATTACTTTTAGGATTTTCAGGCTTTTCTTCAAATTCATATATTTTGCTATCTTCATCTGTATTCATAATTCCAAATCGATTAGCTTCCTCGAAAGGAACATCTATTACCGCTATTGTTGCATCAGAACCTTTTTCTTTATGAAATTTTAGCATTTTAGAGTAATCCATTTTATATATATGATCACCTGAAAGTATAAGAACATGTTCAGGTTCATATCTATTAATAAAATGCATGTTTTGATATATAGCATCAGCTGTACCAATATACCAGTTACCACCGTCATTTCTAATATGAGGTGGTAGAATTGTAACTCCACCTTTATTTCTATCTAGATCCCAAGGGCTTCCTATACCAATATGAGCATTTAATATATGAGGTTGATATTGAGTTAAAACTCCTATAGTATCAATTCCAGAATTAGAACAATTACTTAAAGTAAAATCTATTATTCTATATTTGCCACCAAAAGGTACAGCTGGTTTAGCATTATTTGTAGTTAAAATTTTAAGTCGTGTACCTTGACCACCAGCAAGAATCATTGCTACTATTTCCTTTTTTAGCATTTATTTCACCACCGTTTATATTTGTAATAGCTTATCTTATAAATTGTATTAATGTTTGTATGAATATATTCAGGTTAATATATAAAATAGTTTATTATAATGTATTTAGCGCATATAAGTATATTACAATATTTTACAGTTAATTTCAATAATAAAATCCTAAAATTACCAAAAATAAAGTTTTAGGGATTTGAAATTTTAAATTTCAATATAATATTTATAGTTTTTCTAGAGAGATTTTCATTATAATACTTAAATATTTAAATTAATGGAACAATAACATTAAGAAAAATTTTTAGGAGGGAATATAATTGAAAAAAAGATTAAGGGTTTACATATTATTCCTTTGTGTATCTTTATTGTTTAGTGGATGTATAAATAAATCAGTTAACATGCTAATAAAACTAAAAAAAGGTGATTCATACAAAGTTGAAGTAGATAGCAGCGAAAAGATTATCCAAACAATAAAAGGTGGAGACACAGAAGTACAGTCTAAAATTAGAATAGGGTATTTATGCCATGTAACTAATATAGATGAAAATAAAAATGCGGATATTACGGTGAGCTTTGATACTGTAGATGCAAAATTCACCACAAGCAATGGACAAAGTTCTAATAATAAATCAAAAGGGGACGGTGGTGAAGAAGACAATGATGAAGAGAAAGAGCAAGAACAAAGTAATAGTCAGAAACAACCACCTTCAGAAAATAAAGAAGCTCTAGCTCAAGGAATGGATAAGTTTTCAAAGATTTATAATGCTCTAGTAGGAAAAAGTTTTACTATAAAAGTAGGGGAATATGGTAAAGTGAAACAAGTGGTAGGAATGGATGAAATAGTAAATAAACTTTTTACTGAGATGAATATAAAGAGTGAAAAAGATAAGGAAGAAATCAAAAAGGTTATGAAAGATAAGTTTGGAAATGAAGCAATAACAAAAAAGATAGAGAGAATAACTGCAGTATATCCCAATAAAAATATTAAAGTGGGAGAAAGCTGGAAAGAGGATAGAGATGTTTCGAATGAATTTCCTATAGTGACAGAGAATAACTATACTTTAAAAGAAAGTTCAGATGGAACATCAAGTATTACTGTAGATTCAAAGATAAAAGGTAAGGAAGAGGCTGAACCTACTATAGTAGATAATATAAAGATCAACTATGAGGATATTAAAGGAACTCAAAAAGGAAATATTAGCTTAAATGAAGAAACTGGTGTAATTAAAATGGCAGATATGGAGAGCAAATTTGATGGAAAAATGAAGTTTATATCAGATGATCCTAATATGGGGAGTATGATATTTCCTATATCTGTGGAAGAGAAAATAAGGGTTAATGTACTAAGACAGTAATGATACTTAAAATAGCTTTATAAACTTTAAGGATTCTAGAAAAGACAATGAATCCTTAAAGTACTCTATAAGATAATGGTGCTAAAATGGTAATGATGATTGTAAATATATTATGTTAAATTATAATATAAATGTGGGTAATTTTTGAAATTGACTAAGCGAAAATAGAATTGAAAAATTTATAGTTAAGGAATAAAGGAGGATGTATTATGGAAGGGGTAGTAGAACGATTTTTAAAATATGTTAAATATGATACAAGCTCTAGTGAAGAAACTGGAAAAGTACCAAGTACAGATACACAAATGATATTAGCAAAGGAATTAAGAAAAGAGTTAGAAGAAATGGGTATGAAGGATGTATCTTTAGATGAGAATGGGTATGTAATGGCTACACTACCTTCAAATACAAATAAGACTGTTCCAACAATAGGATTTATAGCACATATGGATACATCGCCTGATATGAGTGGAAAAGGAGTTAATCCACAGATTATAGAGAACTATAAAGGGCAAGATATAATAATTAATAAATCCAATAATATAGTATTAAAGATATCAGATTTCCCGGAATTAAAAAGTTATATTGGAAAAACATTAATAACTACAGATGGAACTACACTATTAGGAGCAGACGATAAAGCAGGAATTGCAGAAATAATGACTGCTGTAGATTATCTAATAAAACATCCAGAAATAAAACATGGAACAATTAAGGTTGGATTTACTCCAGATGAGGAGATAGGACAGGGAGCAGATCACTTTGATGTTAAGAAGTTTGGGGCAGATTTTGCTTATACTATGGATGGAGGCCCTATAGGAGAGCTTGAGTATGAAAATTTTAATGCAGCAGAGGCTAAGATAACTATACAAGGTAGAAATGTTCATCCAGGATATGCAAAGGATAGAATGATTAATTCAATACTTATTGCAAATGAATTTATAACAATGCTTCCACAGAAAGAAGTTCCTGAAAAAACAGAAGGGTATGAGGGCTTCTATCATCTTAACTCTTTTAATGGAGATGTTGAGGGCACAGTTCTTCAATATATAATAAGAGACCATGATATGAATAAGTTTGAAAATAGAAAAAGTACTATTACGAATATCATAGAAAATTTAAATAACAGGTATGGTGAGGGAGCAGTTACATTAGAAATGAAGAATCAATATTATAATATGAAAGAAAAAATTGAACCAGTGAAGCATATTGTAGATATTGCTTTTAAGGCTATGAAAGAGGTTGGAGTAGAACCTAAGGTAGTACCTATAAGGGGTGGAACGGACGGAGCAAAACTTTCCTTTATGGGACTTCCTACACCAAATATATTTGCAGGAGGTCATAATTTCCATGGGAAATATGAGTATATACCTATCTTTGCTATGGAAAAAGCAGTGGAAGTAATACTTAAAATAGTAGAATTATATGAAAAAGTCTAATGTAATGTGAAGATTTTAGTACAATAAAAATCAGCAGTTATTTTTTAAAAATTATGCTGCTGATTTTATTATTAGCATGTGCTTTAGTTAATATAAGAATAGTATTTATTTAAACTAGTGCATAGCCCTTTTGGCTGTTTTAAATAACTCATCCTCTATAAATGGAGCACAAAAGCTAAAGGATTTTTCATGGCCACATTCAGAACAAACACATATGCAGATATCATGTGGGATATTATCTAGCACATGAATCTCTAAAGATTCCGCTATAAAAGATCCTCCGCAAGCTTCACAAGGAGTAGAATTAATAATGCCATATTCACTTTCTATATACTTCATAATATCACGCAATATCATTTTTCTCCCCCAAATCGTATAAAGAATTATATAACCACATTTAATAGTATCATTTAACATGTATAATTTCAATAAGGTTATAGAAATATAGGACAGTCTCTTGATTTTAAGGTTAAGGGACTGTTTTTCAGTAAATATTTTAATTATTTTCATATGTTCAAGGTGATGGCTATATTGATAATTACATATACATAGATTATTGGAACTTACTTTTTATAGGGGTGGTAGATTTGATAAATATAATATGGTTTTTCTTAGTAGTTTTTGGAGTGATATTTGGACTAGCTACTGGAAGAGGAGAGTTAATTTCAAAATCAATTATGGGATCAACAGAAGCTTCAGTAAAATTAATTATTGCATTGATGGGAATGATGTGTCTTTGGTGCGGAATAATGAAGATTGCTCAAAAAAGTGGAATAACTGATAAATTAGGTATCGTATTAAGACCAATACTAAAGATATTATTTAAGGATGCTCAAAAGAGCCAAGAAGCTACGGGAAGTATACTTTTAAATCTTACATCTAATATGTTAGGACTTTCAAATGCGGCTACTCCTTTTGGCATAAAGGCTATGGAGGAACTACAAAAAATCAATCCACGTAAAGATACAGCAAGTAATGATATGGTACTTTTCTTGGTACTTAATGCAGCATGTATTCAACTTATTCCAACATCGATTATTTCTATGAGAGCAGCATGTGGATCTGCTAATCCAGGAATTGTAATTATTCCAGCTATAATAGCTACCGGGATAGCTGCATTTATGGGAGTTATATATTGTAAAATACTACAAAGATTTTTCTGAGTATATAAGCAATATGAGATTAATTTTAAAGTGTAATTCTGTTTTGTAGAGGGGGAGATGGTTTGACGTATTTTATAAGTTCACTAATTCCTATATTGGTAGGTTCTATAGTTGCCTATGGAATGTTTAAAAAAGTAAAAGTATACGAATGCTTTATTGAAGGGGCAAAGGACGGTCTTAAAGTTTGTTTTAATATTTATCCTTATTTATTAGCTATGCTTATAGGAGTAGGAGTATTTAGAGAATCAGGTGCTCTAGGGTATTTTATAAAAGGTGTACAGCCAATAGTAAAGTTTATTGGTCTTCCACCAGAGGTAGTTCCTCTTGTGATGGTAAAACCTTTATCAGGAAGCGGAGCACAGGGAATATTCATGGATATTTTAAGTAGGTATGGAGCGGATACATATATAGGACTTGTAGCATCAATTATAATAGGTTCTACAGAAACTATATTTTATACTCTTACAGTATATTTTGGTGCAGTAAATATAAAAAAGATACGACATACATTGTGGGCAGCAATTTTAGCTGACCTGACCGCTGTGATAGCTGCAGTAAGTATTGCAAAGATTATGTTTAAATAAAGTTAGGTGGCTGTTCATGTAATTAAATTATAGAACAGTCGCCTAACTTTATTTATTTAAATTACATGACAAAACTAGGACATCGGATTAATTATATATGAACAAATTGGAATGAATTTGTGGTGTTGAATAAACCTTTGAGGTATAATAAATAATTAATATTATTAAAGAACTAATTATTTAAAAGGAGTAAGTTATGATTGAAATTTTAAATGTAAATAAAAGTTACAATAATGTAGTAAAGGCTGCGGATAATTTAAATATAACAATAGAAGATGGAGAGATTTTTGGCTTTCTAGGCCCAAATGGGGCAGGCAAAACAACTACCATTAAGATGATAACAGGTATTTTAAAACCCGACTCTGGGAGCATAAAAATAAATGGCATAGATATACAAATGGATCCGTTAAAGGCTAAGGAGCAGTTTGGGTTTGTACCAGATAGTCCAGACATGTTTTTAAGATTAAAAGGAATAGAATACTTGAACTTCATGGCAGATATTTATAATGTATCTAAGGAGATTCGTAAAGATAGAATAGATAGTCTATCAGAAAGATTTGAAATAAAGGATGCACTTGGTGATCAAATTCAAAGTTATTCTCATGGTATGAGGCAAAAAATAATAATAATGGGAGTGCTTATACATGAACCATCAGTTTGGATATTAGATGAACCGATGACAGGATTAGATCCAAAATCCTCATATACATTAAAGCAAATGATGAGAGAGCATGCTGATAGTGGTAGGACCGTTTTCTTTTCAACTCATGTTCTTGAAGTAGCAGAAAAGATTTGTGACAAGGTAGCTATAATAAATAAAGGAAAGATATTATTTTTCGGAAGATTAGAAGAGCTAAAAGAGCAGGCTAAAGGAAATGAGTCCTTAGAAAAAATGTTTTTGGAGATGACTGGAAATGAGTAGGTTTATAGCCTTAACAAAGGTATTATTAAAAACTAATGGAGAATCCTTAGGAAAAAGTAGAGGTAAAATAAAGCTAAAGGGAGTAGGCATTATATTATTTTTAATAGCATGCTTTATGCCTTTAGCTATAGGCTTAGGAGCTTTTGTTAGTAAAGTTTATGAGGCATTAGCTCCAATAGATCAACAAGGAGCGCTGCTAGGACTTGGACTTTCTATGGTAAGTATGATTATATTTTTCTTTGGCATATTTTATGTAATGGGAACATTCTACTTTTCTATGGATATAGAGTATCTATTACCCCTTCCTTTTAAGGCATCACAGATAATGAGTGCTAAATTGGTGGTTGTTTTAATTTATGAATACTTAACTGAAATAATAATTTTAGCGCCAATAATAATAGCCTACGGTATTAGTGATAGTGCTGGGATTTTATATTATATATTTGGGATATTAATATTTCTAATCCTTCCTATAATACCACTAATAATATCATCTATAATAGTAATGGTAATAATGAGATTTACTAGTATAGCAAAGAATAAAGATAGATTTAAGACGGTTGGCGGTATATTTGCAATGTTTATCGGTATAGGAGTAAATATATTTATGCAAAAAACTGCAGCAAGTCTTACAAGTCCAGAACAAATTCAAAAAATGTTTGTGGAGGGAAATAATTCTCTTATAGATTTAACTTCAAGAATGTTTCCAAGTGGAAAACTTGCTGCCTTAGCTTTAGTGGAAAATACTTCACTTATTGGAGCTTTAAATCTAATCCTATTTATAGGAATAACTATACTAGCAATAGCTATATTTATTTTATTAGGTGAAGGACTGTATTTAAAAGGAATTATAGGAATTTCAGAAGTTACAACTAAAAGAAAAGAATTAAGTAGTGAAGAGTTTTCTAAAGTAACAATTCAAAATTCCTCATTTAAAGCATATACAATAAAAGAAATTAAAATACTCTTTAGAACTCCAGCGTATTTTATGAACTGCGTAATAATAAACTTTTTATGGCCAGTATTTATATTACTTTCATCAGTTTTGAATCCAGAAGAGGGAAATAGTTTAGAAATGATAAGTGGTCTTGTGGCTCAATCAGACAAAGCACCAATTATACTTGCAGGAGCTATTGCAGCAATAGTATTTATATCTAGTTCAAATGCTATTGCTGCAACATCAATATCTAGGGAAGGGAAAAACTTATTTGTAAATAAGTATATACCTATGAATTATAAGACACAAATAATGTCAAAGGTATTCTCAGGATTTATTATGGGAGCAATTGGAATGATTATGCTTATCATAGTACTAATAGTGTTCACTCCTACCCCTATGTTATTATTAATTCTAATTAGTACTATTGGATTATGTGCTATTCTATTTACAAACTTTATTGGTATACTAATAGACTTAATTAGTCCTAAGTTACATTGGGATAATGAACAGAAGGCAGTAAAGCAAAATATGAATGTCCTTATAAACTTAGTGTTAAGTATAGTAGTATCAGGAAGTCTACTTTTTATTATATATAAATTTAAAGTATCTTTTACTATAACAGCTATATTTTTGTTTACAGTATATAATAGTATTAATTTAATTCTATACAAAGTAATATTAAGAAGAGGCACAAAACTGTATGGTAATTTATAATTGATAAGAAAAATAATATAAAAATAATTAAGAGTCAGGTGAAAATCTGACTCTTAATATATTTAATAGTGGTTTTAAAATTTATAGCGGGATATGTATTAAATATATGAGTATAGTTCCTAATTTTAATGCTTGAAAACACTGATATAGTATGATATTATTATGAAAATCCTTAAATAAAACACATATGTAATCTTGGAAAGAACAATAAATGGCATTATTTAGATTAAGAGTATTAAATATAATAATTAGTTTAGATAAAATATAAATACTGATTTAGTACGTGGCTCTAAAAAGATGAGGGGTGTATATTATGATAAAGGTAAGAGTGCCTGCAACTACGGCAAATATGGGACCGGGATTTGATAGCTTTGGAATGGCTTTGAATCTTTATAATGAGATAACAATAGAGAAAATTGAAAATGGAATAGAGTTTCTAGAAAATGGACAAACATCTGAAATACCATTAGAGGAAAATTTAATATATAAGTGTTTTTCTGATACAATGAAAAAAAACGGATATCCTTGTGATGGTTTTAGAATAAATATGATTAAATGCGATGTGCCTATGTCTAGAGGGCTTGGAAGTAGTGCTACTTGTATAGTAGCTGGAATAGCTGGAGCAAATGCATTTATGGGTAATATATTAAGTGAGGAAGATATAATAAATGAGGCGGCAAAGATAGAAGGACATCCTGATAATATAGTTCCAGCTGTAGTAGGGGGCATGGTTATATCTCTTGTACACAATAATAAGGTAGAGTACTCAAAGGTTAATGTGCCTGAGAATATAAGTATGTTTGTTATGGTGCCAGACTTTAAGCTAAGTACAGAGGATGCAAGAGGGGTATTACCTAAAACATATACAAGAGAAGATTGTATATTTAATCTTTCAAGAACGGCAATGTTTGTTAATGCTATGAATAATAGTGAGCTTGAAAAACTTAGAGTAAGTATACAAGATAAAATCCATCAAGATTATAGAAAAGGATTAATAAGAAATACAGATAGCATATTTAAGGAAGCAGAGAAAAATGGAGCTCTAGCAGAGTTTATAAGTGGATCAGGATCTACTCTTATAGCCTTAATAGATGATAATAATAAAGAGTTTTATGAAAATATGAAAAAGTTTTTAGACTCATTAGAGGATAAATGGCAAACATATACACTTAAAGCGGACTTTGAAGGAGTTAAGGTTTATAAATAGGTAAGGGATAGTTCTCATTTTTGAGGACTATCTCTTAATTATTTTCCAGAAATTTTATATTGATGTTTGTTTTTATAGGAACTTAGTCTAAAATGATTAATATAATATATTTTCATGTAAATTTTGTAGAGGTGATCATTTGATTTATATAGATGAAGGAACTATTAAGAATTTGACTAGTAGAGTTATTTATGATAGAGGGGAGAGTCATTACTTAGATGGCAAGGTTTTAGAAGTGTCATCTAAAAAGGTAAAAGAAGATACTACTGGAGAAGAGTTTACATTGATTAAAGGAGTTATTGAATCAAGTAGTAAGGATAGAGTCTATAATTCAAGAGCATTCGTTACTGAATATGGAGGAATAGTAAATTCCAAATGTGATTGTCAGCCCTTATCTAATTATTTTTCTGCAATAGGAATTTGTGAGCACGTTGTGGCTTTACTGTTAAAGCAAGTCAGAGAGGAAAGAAAGATTATTCAATTTAGTAAAGGATCAAGACAAATTAAAGATTTATTACAAGAGCTTAATGTAGGAATTTTAGTCAGAGATAATATAAAAAAGCAAGTGAAGTTACATTATACAATTCACCAAAAGGATATTTTTTCAGAACTATCTTCTATAGAATTTAAAATAGGAGAAGATACATTATATGTAATAAAAGATTTAATTGAGTTTTTGGATGTTGTTCAAAATAAAGATAAAAATATTAACTTTGGAAAGAACTTTATTTATAAGCCTAAAGAGCATGTATTCTCTCCAGATGATGAGAAGATTATAAGTATACTTATGGAGATTTATGAAATAAATAAGAATCTTCAAAGTTTTGATAAGGGATATAGACATAATAGATTATTAAAGGGAAAAAAGGCATTATTAGCAGACAATCAATTAAAGCGAATTTTATATAGCTTAAAGGATAAACCTATTGAATTTAGATTCAATAAAGGATATTCAATTACTACAAATATAATAGAAGAAAAACTACCTTTGGAGTTTGATATATATGAACAACAGGGATATATATATATGAAACAAAAAGGAGAATCGATTATATTTTTAACTAAAGACGGTGAATATGTAATATATAATAATATGATATATCATATTACAAAAGATAAGGCTAAGATATTTAAAGCCTTTTATAATTTATATGATACTAAGATAAACAATACTATAAAGTTCAATATGGAGGACAAGGAAGAACTGGGATCTTATATATTGCCTAGTTTAAGAGACATAAGTTCTAATATAAATATAGATCCTACTATATCTGACGAATTTTATGAGGAGCCCTTAAGGGCAGAAATGTATTTTGATAAAAAAGGTAATGGAGTTACTATAGAAGTAAAGTTTAACTATGGAGATATAAGTATAAATCCTCTAAAGGACAAAGAAATAAGAAGTGGGGATAGTATACTTATAAGAGATATATCTCAGGAACTTAAGATAATTCAAGAATTAATAGATAGCGGATTCCAAAAAGAAGACTATAGGTTTGTTATGAAAAAGGAAGAAAATATTATAAGCTTTATACAAAACAAAATTGAACATCTATCTAATTTAGGAGAAGTTTATTACTCAAAAGAATTTAAGAATATAAAAATATACAATAATCCTACTATAGTATCTAATGTGAAAATAAATGAACATAACTTACTAGAATTTGATTTTAATATAAGTGAAGTTGAAAGAGAAGAACTTAAGGATATATTTAATGCAGTAAAAGAAAAGAAGAAATATTATAAGCTTAAGAAAGGTGGGTTTATACCACTTGAATCACAAGAACTGCAGGATTTTTCTAATATGATTAAATACCTAAATATAAAAGATTTTGATTTGCAAAAGGAAAAAATTCTTTTATCTACTTATAATGCTTTATATATAGATGAACTTGTAAAAGATAAGCAAGTATCAGTAAAAGCCCATGAGAGCTTTAACAATCTTGTAAGTAATATAAAGTCTGTGAAAAATATCGAATTTAAAGCTAGTGAAAATTTAGATAAAGTTATGAGAGAATATCAAAGATTTGGATTCAAGTGGCTGAAAACTCTTGCAGGTTGTGGACTAGGAGGAATATTAGCAGATGAGATGGGACTTGGTAAAACTCTTCAAGCAATAGCTTTTATTGAATCGGAAATAAAGGATAATAAAAGAGTACCAACACTAGTTATTGCTCCAACATCTTTAGTATATAATTGGAAGGATGAAATAGAAAAGTTTGCACCTAATTTAACTACTTTAATAATATCAGGTGATAAAAAAGAGAGAAAAGTAAAGCTAAAAGAAGCTGAAAATTATGATATTATAATTACGTCTTATCCATTAATAAGGAGAGATGTAGAAGAATACAAAGAAATTATTTTTAAATATTGTCTACTAGATGAAGCACAAAATATAAAAAATCCTAGTTCTATAAATTCAAGAGCTGTTAAAGAAATAAAGGCAAAAGCTTATTTTGCTTTAACAGGAACTCCAATAGAAAATTCTCTTACTGAGTTATGGTCTATATTTGATTTTATAATGCCAGGATATTTGATGAATCATAATAAGTTTTTGCAAAATTATGAAGTTCCTATTGTAAAAGATAATGATAAATTAGCATTGCAAGAATTGAATAGGCACATTAAACCTTTTATATTAAGAAGATTAAAAAAGGATGTGTTAAGTGAACTACCACCTAAAATTGAGCATAAAATATTGGTAGAAATGACTGATGAACAGAAAAAATTATATGCTGCATATTTAAGTCAATTCAAAGAGGATTTAGCTATAGAAATAAAAGAAAAAGGCTTTAAGAAAAGTAGACTTAAAATATTATCTATGTTAACACGATTAAGGCAAATTTGTGATGATCCATCTATATTTATAGAAAATTATAAGGGTGATAGTGGCAAGATGGAAACACTTCTAGGTATTTTAGAGGAAAGCATATCTTCAGAGCATAGGATACTACTATTTTCTCAATTTACTACTGTCCTTAAAAATATAGAAAAGATACTTATAAAAGAAAAAATAGATTATATGTATTTAGATGGTAAAACAAAGATGGAAGATAGAGTGACTATAGTTAAAGATTTTAATAATGGAAAAAGTAAAGTATTTTTAATATCTCTAAAGGCTGGAGGGGCAGGGCTTAATTTAACGGGAGCAGATACTGTAATACACTTTGACCCATGGTGGAATCCAGCAGTAGAAGATCAAGCAACGGATAGAGCACATAGAATGGGACAGAAAAGCACTGTAGAAGTTATAAAACTGATTACAAGAGGCACCATTGAAGAGAAAATATATAATCTTCAACAAAAGAAAAGGGAAATCATAAATAATGTTATAAACTCAGATATTTATGAGGAAAACTTAATATCCGAGTTAAGTGAAGACGAGGTAAGAGATTTATTTGTATAAAAGTATGTATTAAAAAATGCTGTAAAGTTATTCTTAAATAACCTTACAGCATTTTTATATTATTAAACTTACTCGGCTAAAGTTTTAAACTCATAGCCTTCAGACTTTAAAAATTCTATTATTTCAGGAAGAGAATCAGCGGTGGTGCTTTTACTTCCAGTATCATGCATTAGGATAACTACATGATTTTTATTTTTGGGATTCATATTATTTACGGAGTTTTTTAAATTTTGTACAAGTTCTGCTGAAGGGATAGTGCTTCTTTTAGAATCAACAGCGTCGTTATTTAAAGCATTCCAATCTACGTATGTGTAACCAGCTTTAGTTACAGCCTCCTTATAAGCAGTTCTGCCAAAAGAACCACCAGGAAAACGAATAATTTTATTATCAAAGGAGCCTAATATAGAGGCTAAAGCTTTATTGCTTTTATCTAAATCAACTAAAAAGTTATTAGTTGAGCTATAGATAAATTTATAGTCATGAGAATAAGTATGATTAGCAATTAAGTGTCCTGAATCATGAGTTCGTTTTGTTAGTTCAGGATACTGTTCAGCATTTTTTCCAATAACGAAAAAAGTAGCTTTAATATTATAATCATCCAGAATCTCTAATATTCTTGGAGTCACCTTAGAGCTTGGACCATCATCGAAAGTTAAAAAAACTTCTTTTTTATCTGGAGCAGCATCTGATGGTTTAACATTTTCTGGTGGTTTATTAGGTGTAGTTAGATTATTATTAGAATCTTCATCATTATTCCCATTCTGATTATTCTGGTCGTTAGGCTTGTCTACGTTTTCATCAGTAGAATTATCTTTATTACCTTGTATAGGAATATTGTTTTTAACTTGATTTTTTGTAGGGTTTTTTAAAAATTTCATTCCTAGTGTAAATCCCATGGCAAATATAAGCATAAAGCTAAGTGTTACAATAATTATTTTCTTTATATTTTGTCTCTTTCGTGAACGTCTCAAGATTATCCCATCCCCTATAATTAAAATATCTACAACAATCTTTAAAAAGATTTTATTAAGTATTAAGTTTGTATGTACTTTATTATATCACTTTATGTTAGATTTGGTTAAACAATTTGTCCATAAAAGTAAATAAAACTTGTTATACATAAGAAACATAAAAATTATTTTCATAGGAGATAATAATATTGACATATTAACCTATTTATCATAATATTTTATTTAGAAATTAGTATATTAAATGCATTGAAGAGAAGAGTAACAAATGAAGTTGTCTATAAGAGAGCTAGGTTAGGTGAAAGCTAGTGACACAGAAGTTTGTGAAGATGGCCTTGGAGCATACTATTCGAAATTTTTAGGGTAGTACGGAAGCAACCGTTATATTGTAGAGTGATAGAATTGCTTATATTATCTGGCAAGGAGTCACTTATTGAGGTTTTTGATGAGAGTCAAAAACAAATTAGAGTGGTAACACGTAAACTACGTCTCTAGGCAGGATAAAGCTTGCTTAGAGGCTTTTTATTTAAGTAAATTTAATGGAGTTGAGTATTCTATAGAATTTCTCAGCAAAAGAAAATGGAGGAATTAAAATGAGCAAAGGAAATTACTACATAACAACACCAATATATTATCCATCAGCAAATTTGCATATAGGAAATACGTATACTACGGTAGCCGCAGATGCTATTGCTAGGTTTAAAAGGCTAACAGGCTATGATGCATATTTATTAACGGGAACAGACGAACATGGACAAAAGATTCAAAGACTTGCAGAGGCGAAGGGAATTACATCAAAGGAATATGTTGACGAAATAGTAGCAGGTATTAAGGACTTATGGAGTATAATGAATGTAAGTTATGATAAGTTTATAAGAACTACAGATGATTATCATATAGAAACAGTGCAAAAGATATTTAAACAGCTCTATGATCAAGGAGATATCTACAAAAGTGAGTATGAAGGCTTATATTGCACTCCATGTGAATCGTTTTGGACAGAGACACAGCTTGTAAACGGGAACTGTCCAGATTGCGGAAGACCAGTTGAAAATACCAAAGAAGAGGCTTACTTCTTTAGGATGTCAAAGTATGCTGATAGATTAATAGATCATATAGAAACACATCCAGAATTTATACAACCAGAATCTAGAAAAAATGAAATGTTAAATAATTTTTTAAGACCAGGACTTCAAGATTTATGTGTGTCAAGAACTTCATTTGATTGGGGAATTCCTGTTACATTTGATAATAAACATGTAATATATGTATGGATAGATGCCCTTGCAAACTATATAACAGCCCTTGGTTATAATCAAGATAATGATGAACTATATCAAAAATATTGGCCTGCAAATATTCACTTAGTGGGAAAAGATATTTTAAGATTCCATACAATTTATTGGCCAATTATGCTTATGGCTTTAGAGTTACCACTTCCAAAGCAAGTTTTCGGGCATGGATGGCTTTTAGTTGATGGTGGCAAAATGTCAAAATCTAAAGGTAATGTAGTTGATCCAGTTACCCTAGTGGAGCACTTTGGAGCAGATGCAGTAAGATATTATCTTCTTCATGAGATACCATTTGGGCAAGATGGACTATATACAAGTGAAATATTTATAAAGAAAACAAATTCAGATCTTGCAAATGATCTTGGAAATCTTGTAAATAGAACAATTGCTATGATAAATAAGTATTTTGATGGAGTTATTCAAGAGCCAAATTCCAAAGAAGAAGTAGATGAAGATTTAATAAGGGTTACCTTAGGGTCACCATCAAAGGTAGAGGGAAGAATGGATGCATTAAAACTACCAGAAGCTTTGGATGAAATCTGGACAGTTGTAAGAAGAAGTAATAAATATATTGATGAGACTATGCCTTGGGTGCTTGCTAAGGATGAAGATAAAAAAGAAAGACTTGGAACAGTTTTATATAATCTAGTTGAGAGCTTAAGAGCAGTATCAGTAATGCTCTCAGCATTTCTTCCAGAAACAAGTGAAAAGATAAATAAACAATTAAATATAGATGTATGCACTTGGGATAGTTTAGCTTCTTTTGATGGAACAAAAGCTGGAACAACGGTAGGGGAAGGAGAAGTTATATTCCCAAGAATAGATGTAGAGAAGAAACTTGAGGAACTTGCAGCGCTACAAGCAGAGAAAGTAAAGATAGCTGAAGATTCTAGCAAGGTTGAGATGAAGCCATTAAAAGAAGAAATTACAATAGAAGACTTTGAGAAAATTGATTTGAGAGTAGTAAAAGTTATAGATTGCCAGCCAGTGAAAAAGGCAGATAAACTTCTTAAGTTAAAGGTTGATTTAGGAGGAGAAGAAAGACAGGTGATTTCTGGCATAGCTAAGTATTATAAGCCAGAAGATTTAATAGGAAAATACGTTGTTTTAGTAGCAAACTTAAAACCAGTAAAATTAAGAGGGGAATTATCACAAGGCATGATTCTTGCAGCCTCAGATGATAAGGAAAAATTATTTGCAGTAAATCCAGGAGAACTTCCAACAGGAAGCGTTGTAAAATAATAATTAGAATAATAAAAAAATAGGTATTATTACTTACAACTAACTAGATAAAGGAGACAAGAGCAACTTGTTTCCTTCTTCAAGTTTTAGCAAAGAGAAATAAGAAACAATGGAGGAAGGATTAGTTATGCAGTATAAAGAAATTTTATTTACAGCTATAATAGGCTCAATAATAGGATATATAACAAATTGGTTAGCTATAAAAATGCTATTTCGACCACGAACAGAAAAAAGGATATTCGGTATTAAAGTGCCATTTACTCCAGGACTTATTCCAAAGGAGCAAAAGAGGATGGCAAGTAGTATAGGAGATGCAGTAGGAAATCACTTGCTTACAACTGATACTATGATTCAGGCTATAGAAGATAATGGAATTGATGAGAAGTTTGGGAGATGGGTCGAAGCTAAAGTTTTGGAGTTAGAGGCAAGTAATGAGTCTTTAGGAGAACAAATTAAACATATAATTGGAGAAAAATATAGTTCTTTTAAGAGTTATATAAAAATTAAGGTAGCAGGCTTTGTATTAGGAACTATAAAAAAAGAGAAATTTAAAAAAGAAATGCAGAAGATGTTGTTGCAAGAAATAAAAAATGAACTAAATAATAGTCCGCAGACTATATTAGACAGTCAGTACTATAAAAAAATTAGAAGTAATCTATTAGAGAATGTCAATGAGTATAAAAACTCAGACGATTTCAAGAAAAATATTCAAAATATAATAGAAACTAAAATGAGTGAGTTTGAGAAGGATAATAAGACGTTAAAAGAAATTCTTCCGGCAGACTTTGTAAGTACATTAAAAGTATACATATATAGCAAGAACTATGATATAGCAATGACTATAAAGCAAATGCTAAAAGATGAAAATATACAAATCAAAATAAAACATGCATTATCTGATATGATAAGTAGTAATTTAAATTCTATGGTAGCTATGTTCTTAAATCCAGATATGATATATGCTAAATTGCTACCTGCAATTGAAGATTATTTAGACAAAGAAGATACTCATAGAGAAATTGCTCTTCTAATAAATGAATTAATTGATAAGGGACTAGACAATAGAGTATCAGATATTTTTTATAATCTTTCTGAAGAAGCAAAAAAGAGAAATGCAAGGAATATAAGTGAAGCAATATCAGAAAAGCTAATAGATGATAAGTTAATAGAAAACTTAATTTTAGATCTAGAAGAAAAGCTAAAGGATAGTAACACTATTGAGGAAGTTTTACAAAAGTTAGATATAGACTTAGAGGAACTTATAGAGAATTTCATTGGTGAAAAAATAAGTTGTACTATAAACAGTAAGGAAATCGAAGATAAGATAGAGATGTATGTTGATGATTTTGTAAAAGATGTCTTGAATATGCCTTTGCAGGATATGTTTAAGGGAAATAAAAAAAGTATATCAAAAGCTGCTGCAGAATTAGCGGAAGAAGTTTTTGAAACCTTCTTAAAAACTAGAGGAATAGAGTTTTTAAATGCTTTTGATATAAGTAAAATAGTTGAAGATAAAATAAACATTTTTGATATTACTTTTACAGAAAATCTTATACTTACAATAGCTAGTAAAGAATTAGAGGCCATAACTTGGCTTGGAGCCCTACTTGGTTTTGTAATGGGATTAGTATCGGCAATACTTTCTAGACTATAACATATAAATACAATTATAAATTTAATATAATATAGAATGGTGAGTAAAAATTTTAAAATATACCATAAACATCTCAACATAAATCATCTGTTTAGTGAGAAGCTAAAATAGGAGGTGATTATTATGAGAAAGTGGAAACTAGCGCTATTATCAATGCTAATGATTATATTCTTTTCTTCAAATATTGTTTATGCTAAGTCGATTTTTGAAACTACAATGGAAAACCCTCATCATGAAGAACATGTTAAAGAAAAGAGAGATATGATTAAGCATCACAAAAAGATGAATAAAAAGTTAGAAAAACAAATTGATAAGAAGTTAAAAGAAGTAGAAAAAATATTTATAGAGCTATCTAATAATAATATCGTAGCTCAAGAAGAATTTGAAAAAAATCTAGATAAAAAAATGAATGTAATTATGAATGAACTTATGGAGATTAGCGAAGTAGAGATGTCTATGTGGAATACACTAAAAACAGCAAATAGACAACTTAAAGCTGGAAATCATGAATCAGGAATGAAGAACTTAAATAAAACTATTGAGCAGTTAGAAAAGAAACATGAAATGCTTGTTAAGTTTAGTCAAACTTTAGATGAATTTATCATATTTTTAAAATCTGTACAGCATAAGTAAGTTAGATGCCATTTTCTAATATATTAGAAAGTGGTTTTTTAGTTAGTTTATTATCACATAAAGTCTAAAATTTGCATTAGTATATAAAAATGATATAATAAAGTTTGGTTATATATTAATAAAATTTCTATACTTGGAGGAATTAACATGATATTTGATTCGCATGCACATTATGATGATAGAAGATTTAATGTAGATAGAGAACAACTTATAAAAGAATTAAAAGAAAATAATATAGTAGGAGTACTAAATTGTGGGGCATCTCTAAGAGGAGCGAGAGAATCTTTCAAACTAGCTAAAAAATATGACTTTTTTTATGCTGCTGTAGGCATTCATCCAGGAAATGCTACTGAACTTACGGATAAAGCATTAGAAGAGATAAAAGAGATGACTAAGAATCCCAAAGTTAGAGCTATAGGTGAAATTGGGCTTGATTATTATTGGGAGCATAATCCACCAAAAGAAGTTCAAATAGAGGTATTTAGAAAACAAATGCAATTAGCAAAAGAGTTAAATTTGCCAGTGGTAATTCATGATAGAGATGCACATAAAGACACTTTAGATATAATGAAGGAGTTTCCAGAGGTTAAGGGTGTTCTTCACTGTTTTGCAGGTAGTGTAGAGTTTGCTCGTGAATGCTTAAAACTAGGATATTATATAGGATTTACCGGAGTTGTTACTTTTAATAATGCAAAAAAAGCTTTAGAGGTGGTAAAAGAAGTTCCACTAGAAAGAATTTTAGTTGAAACAGACGCACCTTATATGGCACCAACTCCCCATAGAGGAGAAAGAAATAGATCTGACTACATAAAGTTTATAATAGAAAAAATAGCAGAAGTTAAAGGATTATCAGTAGAAGAAGTAGAGCGTAGAACAATAGAAAATACCAAGGACTTGCTAAGAATTAATTAATAGTGTAGAATATAACTACGCTACTGGAAAAAAAAGTAAGTAAATAACTAGTGATAAATTTTCAACCGTATGTATAAAAGGTTACGAGGTTGGCAATGAATTAACATAAGTATATAAATACAATCATACTAATTGTATATAGGTACTAAAGATTAACAACAATATGCAAAGTATGCATTTTATTAACTTATTAAAAGGATAAAAGGAGCCCAATTTGACGTAAACTGCAATAGAGGGTATAATGGTTAAGGCGCTTTTGTCAGGGAGGTTTATTTATGTTACAAAAATTTAAAAGCAACATGAGAGCCTACTTATCGAACGGACCTAAAACAGCTCTTATAGTTATGCTAATTCTTATATGTGTAGGCATAGGGGTATTTAGCATGGAGAAGAGCATAAACATTTTAATTAACGGTGAAGAAATTAGTGTAATGACTTATAAGAGTAGCGTAGAAGATGTCTTGAAAAAGAATAGAATAATATTGGGTCCAAAAGATATTGTAGAACCACAACTAAAGAGTAAGTTGAAATCAGGAGATACTATAAGAATAGAAAAAGCTGTTAATGTTGAGCTAGAGATAGACGGCAAAACGAAAGCTATTCTTACTAATGCAGACAGAATTGAAGAGATGTTCTCAGAAGAAGGTATACAATTATCAAAAGAGGATAAAATTTCTCCAGCTAAAGAAGAAAAAATTAAGAACGGTCTAAAAATTGTGGTTACAAGAATTAATACTAAAATTGAAAAGAAAATTGAATCAATTCAATTTGCCACAGAAATAAGAAAGAATAATTCATTAAAGGATGGACATAAACAAGTTGTGCAAGAAGGAACAACTGGCGAGAAAGAAGTGAACATAAAAGTAATATATGAAAATGGAAAAGAAGTATCAAGAGCTGTGGTAGCAGAGAAAGTCATTAAAAATCCAAGCAATAAAATAGTGGCGATGGGTACGTTAAAGACTATGAATCTTTCTCGTGGAGGAGACATAGCTTACGCTGAAAAGATCAGAATGAAATCAACGGCCTATACATCAAGTTTAAAAGATACAGGCAAAAGACCTGGGGATAAATACTTTGGAATGACTGCATCTGGTACAAGAGCAAAAAGAAATCAGGAAGGTTACAGCTCTGTAGCTGTAGATCCTAATGTTATTCCACTTGGAACAAAATTATATATAGATGGTTACGGCTATGCTATCGCCGAGGATGTAGGTGGCGCTATTAAGGGAAACAAAATTGATGTGTACCTTGATTCGGATGCTGAATGTTACAGGTGGGGAGTAAGATATGTAGATGTGTACGTTGTTAAATAGAGCGATTACGCTCTTTTTTTTTAGTTTACAGGAAATTAGAGCGTGCGCAGATGTATAGTGTCGTCGAAGGGGGACTAGGTCTCCCTAACGAAAAAAGTCGGCGTAGCCGACTTTTTAGCTTGACATAATAACCTATATGGTTAAAAATATTATGTAGAGTATTGAGACCTATTAAAGATTTATTTACGATCAAATAAAGGGGTATATTGGAGGCTTTTATTTAGCATGATGATAAAGGAAGTTATTGTAGTTGAAGGTAGAGATGATATAACAGCTGTTAAAAGAGCAGTAACGGCTGAAATTATAGCTGTAGGTGGATTTGGAATAAATGCAGAGGTAATAGAAAGAATAAAAGAAGCTCAAAAAAGGCAGGGAGTAATAGTATTTACTGACCCAGACTTTGCGGGAGAGAAAATAAGAAGAATTATATCAAAACGAGTAAAAGGCATAAAGCATGCATATATAACTAAAAAAGAAGGACTTAAGGATGATGATATTGGTGTAGAGAATGCGTCTCCAGAAGTCATAAGAAAAGCATTAGAGAATGCTAAGTGTGAAGTTAAGGAAAAAAGAGAAGAGTTTAATGCACAAGATATATTCTTTTTTAATTTAACGGGAAGTCAAGAGGCAAAACTAAGAAGAGAAGCATTAGGTAGAGAAATTGGTATAGGCTACTGTAATTCTGCACAATTTATAACTAGATTAAATAACTATGGTATAAGTAAAGAAGAATTTATAAAAGCTCTAAATAAAGTTAATAAGGAGAAGTATAATGGAAAAAATGACAACTAGAGATGTTGTAAAAAAGTACGATTTTAAGTTTACTAAAAGTCTTGGACAAAATTTTTTAATAGATGATGGAGTTTTAGATGATATTGTAAAAGGTGCAGAAATTTCAAAAGAAGATTACGTAATAGAAATTGGACCAGGAGTTGGAACTCTTACTCGGGAATTATTGGCTAAGAGTAAATCTGTCTGTGCTATAGAGCTAGATTCTGATTTAATACCAATTCTAAATGAAGAGCTTAAAGACTTTAGTAATTTTAAGCTAATACATAAAGATGTACTTAAAGCAGATTTAAATGAGATAATAGGGGAAGAGAAAAATGTAAAAGTAGTAGCGAATCTTCCATACTATGTTACTACTCCAATAGTAGCAAAGCTTTTAAAAGAAGATTATAAGTTTAATTCTTTAACAATAATGATCCAAAAGGAAGTAGCGGAAAGAATGAATGCAGAGCCAGGTGGTAAGGATTACGGAGCACTAACGATTTTGGTTCAATATTACTGCAATACAAAGATTATAAGAAGAGTACCACCTACTGCATTTGTACCACAACCGAAGGTAGATTCTATAGTGATAAGATTAGATAAGTTAGATAAGCCTAGTGTAGATGTAGAAGATGAGGAATTATTTTTTAAGATAGCAAGACAATCATTTAATATGAGAAGAAAAACACTTAGGAACGCAGTTAAAAGTCTTGGTATACTCACTCCTGAACTTATGGAAGAAGCATTTGCTATATCCAATATAGATCCTAAAAGAAGAGGAGAAACACTATCACTTCAAGAATTTGCAACTTTAACAAATAATATAGATAAGTTTAGAAAAGAAGTATTGTAAGATATATATCTTACAATACTTCTTCTTTTTTTTATGATTTTGTTCATTTTTTGAAAAACTAACATATATTATAATAATGAATATAATTGCTAATTAAATCGAATAAGTTGTATGGGGGGAAAATCAGTGTCGGCTAAGAGAAGTTATAGTAGGTACTTTATAATATTACAAGAAGATGAAAAAGGCTATTCAACAGATAACAATAAATTTCCTACAGGATATGCAAAAGTTGAAAGAAAAAATGATAAATGTAAGGTATCTTATTATGTTCAAAATTTGAAGAAAAACAAGGAACCTTATTATATGGTTCTTATCTGTGATAGAAAAACTGATAAAAGGTTGGTTAATTTAGGTGCTATAAATATAGATGATTACGGTAGAGCTGAAATAGCTTATGAGTATAATGTAGAGAGTGTAGCTAATAGTAATATACCTATGGAAAATATAAAAGGTGCAGCTATAGTTAGGATGAATCCTTCAAGTGTAAATGGAGTTCTATGTGGGTTTGTAAGTGGAGTTAAATTAGAAGATTGGAAGAGCTATGCCATAATTGATAGTAAAGAGAGATCTAATGTAAGTAAAGATGAAGTAGATTCTAAAAATCAATCCAATACTAAAGAAGAGAAGAAAATACAAGAAGAATCAACTGATGATATAAATGAAAGTGTTGATTTAGGAGAAAATAATGCATTTGATGAATATGAAAAAAACATAGAGAATGCTAAGAACATAAATATTAAAATTGATAGAAATAGTAATGATGAAGAATTTAGTGAAGATAAAATTAATGAAGACGAGATTAATGATGACGTTGATGTAAGGGATGAAATAGAAGAAATAGAAGAAACTTTGAGCAGAGAAGATAGTGACTATATATTAGAAGAAGTTGATGATGAAACTGAATTTGATGAAGAACAGGATGACAGACACAAGAAGAAAAAAGATAAGGATTGTAATAAAGATAAACATGATAATAAGAAAGACAACAATAAAGAATCTAATAAAGATAAATATGATAATAAGAAAGATGACAATAAGGATTGCAATAAAGACAAACATGATAATAAGAAAGATGATAATAAGGAATCTAATAAAGATAAATGTGATAATAAGAAAGATGATAATAAAGAATCTAATAAAGATAAACATGATAACAAAAAAGATGATAATAAGGATAAATATGATGAGGATGATATAGAAGACTTAGAAGAATTCTTTGAAGATTTAGTAGATGGCTTTGAAGAAGTAAAAGAAATATGTCCTGAATTAGGAAAGTGTAAATGGTATAAGATTGATTCAAAAGAGCTAGAGAATATAAAACCTAATATAGAATTTAATAAGTATACAATGGTTTATTATCCAATGTTTAGCTACCATCCATATATAAGAAGACGTGGACATTATTTAATGGGTCATAAATGTGACTCAAAGGGTAAGGTTAGATATATAGTATATGCAATACCAGGAACTAAAAATATACAAGATCAACCATTCGGAGGAGCTACGGGATTTGTAACGTGGGTTTCTAGGAGTCATAGTGAAAAAGACAAAAATATAGGATATTGGGTTATGTTCTATGATTTCAAAAACTCAACAGTTGTTGTTCCGGTTAAAAAATAAATCCTCAACTAACTGCTTAATTTTAAGCAGTTAGTTGATATATTTTTTGGTGTGTATCATATCAAGTGAAACTTAATCCAGGTGTGGGTTGAAACCACATCTGAATGCTAGTTGAATTTTATAGGTTATGGGGAGGGTAGTATGAAGATAATAATAATGAACAAAAAGAAATTAGAAGTCTTTTTAACACTTATAGTACTTATGGCTATTTTATTTGGAGTAGGTAATGTTATAAAAGGCCACTTAAAACCGGTTAGTCTTATGCAAGATAATATAAAATCTTTAAAAGAATATAAAGTATTAGAGGGAAGCTTTATTTATAAATTACCTGAGGAATGGGGTACTGGGGTTAAAAGTTTTCCAGGGGATCAAATAATATATCATAATGATTTTACCTCAGATGATTTGCTAACAAGTGGATTTGTACAAGTGTGGAAGGAACAAGAAAATTTAAAGGAGTTTCTAGATAGAAGTAGAGAGATTTCAGAGAAACAAAATAAACTTGAGAACTATAAAATAAAGAGTACAAAAATAAAAGATAGAGAGGCATTTTCAATAAAATATAACATAATTTCTAAAGAAGTATCCTATATTGCTCATGAATATTTTATTAAACATAATAAAGGATTTATAAGATTTGCTTTTTTTAGTAGAACAGATAAATTTAAAGAAGATAAAATCAAGTTATATGAAAGCATATTAAATACAATATCTTTACAGTAAAAACTACTGCTACATAAGTTAATCATATAATTTTATTATAAATATAAAAGAAGCCTAGTGCTTCTTTTTATTATTTATTTATATGATATAATTTATAATGTAAAAATATATTTACTTATGATAAATAAGTAGAATAGTTTTCTATAAAAGAAGGGACTTGAGGGGGTAGCAATGTGCTAAGAGAGAGAGGGCTTTTTAAGGCATTATCTATAATATTTATAATAAGCATGCTAATGGGATGCAGTAAAGTTGATACTATGAAAGTTAAACTAGGTATCATAAATAAGGATTTTGAATATATTAATGAAGGAAGGATAAATAAAGTTATTATACAAAATATAAGAGATAAGGGATTTACTTTTATTGTTACAGATAAAGAAGCAATAAAAGACCTTTATGATATAATGTCTAAGGCTAAAGAGGTTGAAAATAAAATAACGCTAGAGCCAGATTATGAGTTAGAGTTTCACGAAGGTGTAAACAAAGTACATAAATTTAGCTATGTTGCAGGGCTAGATAAGAAAGACGCTGGTAACTTATATAGTAGTGATAAGATTTATGTAGTTTCTAAAAGATTAGATGATGATATTATAAAGAATTTTTGGAATATAAGAAGTCCAAGAGAATTTAAGGATGTATACTATAATTCTATACTTAAAGCAGTAGAAGATTATAGAAAGAGTGTAGGTGAAAGTAAGAAAATAGGAATAGATATAAATGATGATGATGTATCTAAATTTATACTTACAATGGATTTGGAAGAGTTTAAAGAAAAACTAGATACTAATACAGAGATGATTAAAAATGATGATAGAAATAATTATGAAATTATTGGAGAAGTAAAAACAGAAGGCTACAAAGCTAATTTATATAAAAGTGTTATAACTTTTTATGATAAAGAAAGTAAAAAGGAAACCAAGTATTATTTTGTAAATAAATATGATTTTATTTCATGGAGTTTTAATTTTACAAAGGATAAAGCGCCAGAAAACTTTTAGTAACATCAGTCTTAGTGAATATTATAGAGTGAAACTAAAAGATACAGAAAAGTAAAGGAGCTATAGATTTTTCATGAATTATTATGATGTATTATTGAGATTAAGTATAGCTATTATTGTAGGCGGAATTATAGGATACGAGAGAGAGTATACAAATAGACCAGCTGGGCTTAGGACTCACATTTTAGTATGTATAGCATCTACTGTGATTTCTATTATACAGATAAGTATTGTAAATGATACATTAAGTATGATTCTAAAACATCCGGAGCTACAAGACGCACTAAAAGCAGATATCGGGAGACTTTCAGCTCAAGTAATATCAGGTATTGGATTTTTAGGAATGGGTACTATAATTCGAAATAAAGGCTCTGTAAGAGGACTAACTACTGCAGCCAGTATTTGGGTAACAGCTTGTATTGGAATTGCTGTTGGTATGGGATATTACTTCTTAAGTTTTTCATCAACAGCAGCTGTGTATATAGTTCTAGTACTTATGAAAAGAGTTGAACTTAAGTTTTTTGAGAGAATAAGATCTGTAAAATTAGATATAGAATACTATACTAAAGGAGATTTAAGAGCTAATCTGGATAGATACTTTGGGGCTAGAAATATTAATACTAAGGAAGTTGTCTTTAATGTGGGGAGTGGAGAAGAACACAAACCCTTTAGAAAATGCACTTATACTATATTAGTCTCAAAACATGCTAATTTACGTAAAATAGAAAAGGATGTTAATTCTTTAGATGAAGTTATTAAAGCAACAATAGGTTGTTAATAAAAAGGTGTTTATGAAAAATTTCATAAACACCTTTTTTGTAGTACTATTGGCTAAGTCGGCTTTCAAAGTCCTTTTGTATTTCATGTAATCTTTTTGTGCCGTCTACACGTTTTTGTTTTGCTTCATTTTCAATTTGTTTTGTCTCTTCGATACCTTGAACGATAGTTTGCCATGTCTTTTCTAAAGTTTCGATTTGGATTGAACTTCCTGACGCAAGTTGTGCAGTCAATTTAGATTGAAGAGCAGTGTTTTGAGCATTTCTAATTAATAGCTCATTAGTTTTTTCATCTAATGCTGCCATTGCTTTAGCTTGAACTGCCTGTCTTTTTAAAGTTATAGCTTGAGTTAAACATTGCTTAAATATTGGAATGGTAACAATAAATGCAGAATTTATTTTTCTAACTAGATTATAGTTACCCTTTTGTATAAGCTTTATTTGAGGCATTGTTTGAAGAGCTACATTTTTAGCAAGTTCTAAATCATAAACTCTTTGCTCAAGCATTTCAAGTACCTGCATTCCATTAGAAAGATTAATTTGATCTATTTGTTCTATGGAAGTAGCAGCTTTATTTTGAAGCTCTGGCAATACAGTAGTTTTAAAGTTTTCAATTACCATATTACCTGCAAGGATATACTGCTCTAAAACTTCATAGTATTCTATATTCTTATGAAACATTTCTTGTAAGTTCTTATTAGAGGTATTAATCTCAGATTCATACTTTTTAAGTTGAACATAAACCTTATCTATTTCTCCGCCCATAGTGTTATACTTTTGAAATAGAGCTTCTATTGAATCTTTCGCTTTTTTCATAAATCTAGAGAAAAAACCTTCTTTTTTTTCTTCAAAGTCTTTAACATCAAACTTATCCATTATTTTATTAAGTTGAGTTAATAGAACTCCTGAATCTTCAACAGAGGTTGTTTGTATTGCATTAAGTATTTGATCTGCAAAACGAGAGATTTCTGTTGCAGTATCTTTACCAAAAGCCATTACAGAGTCAGCACTAGAGGTATCAAGTTGCTGAGCTAGAGCAACTACTTTAGGTGAATTTTTTACTTGTAGAGCTATCTCAGCGGTTTCTTTTTCAAGATTCTGTTCCTCATATTGTAATTCGTTTATTGAGTTTGTTTTATTCAACATATAAATTTCCCCCTTTTATTTAAATCTAGACCAAAATGAATTTGTCTTATCTTTATTTTTCCGAATAGAGTTTAAGTTTGGTATATTAAGATTAAAGTTGACATCTTCTAATTTATGAGTATCGTAGTAGGTTTCTGGTATTCTTTGTTCAATATTATTATAGCCTGTAGGAGTAAATATGGCTATATCAAAACCCATAAGGTTTAAGAAGGCTATAATAATAGAATCTTCTTCACTAAATATTTCTTTATTGTTATCATAAATTAAAAGTTTAGGAATCTTAAAAGGATAATCAAACTTTTGGATTAACTCCAGTAACTCTGAATCTATAGATAAAATACTCATTAGTATTTTAAGTTTAAAATCCGTATTTATAGGATTTGTAAACATAGGCAATTTAATTAATTGATTTATTTTGTCTATTATACCATCTTGAAGAGGAGTTTTTAAGTAAGAGAATTTATAAAGCTTATTTTTAAAAAGAGCCTCTTTATTTATTAAACCCTCTTTAAAACAATACTCTAAGCTATATAAATCATACCGTGAATAGTTACTGTTAGTAAAAGGAACCTTATGTATAAACATAATATTATGAATATCTTTGAACTCCTTAAATTCATTCCAGTAAGTATTTAGGTCATTGTGAACTCCACTTATCTTGGCAAAGAGATTAGGAATATAAACTACTCCATTTTCAATCTTAAAGCCCGGACGCATTCTAGCTTCTTCTTTCCAAAGAATTCGTAATTCATCATAGGTTGTTTTTAAAGTAAGAGGGTAAGTTTTATAGCTCTCAAATTGCCAAGGTCTATATAATCCATCCTCAGTATTATAAATTACACTACTGATTTCTCTTGAAGCCCTAAAAGCAGTTGTTTCATGTCTTATTATGATTTCTTCTTTTGGAAACTCTTTTAGTTCCGTTATTTCATCAAGTTCAATTAAATTAGTAAATTTACATTCCTTATCTATAACTGAAAAGGTCTTATCTTCTTTAGAATGAACATATAGAATGTCACAACCAAGCAGAGATAAGAAAATCAAAAAATATGCCTCATGTTTTTTTATATCACCATAATATAGTATTTTAGGGTTATAGACTTTTGCTGTAGAAGTTTTTAAATAATCAAATTTTTTAAATAGATTCGGAACATATTTATATGTCCACATCAAAAGCTTCAAAATAAAATTCTTAAGTTTAGCAGTATTTATATCAAATTCTTTGCTCATGTATAATTCTAGTATAATATTAAAACTTTTTATTAAAGATGAATTTATTATATCTTCTCTAAGATTAGGAAAAGCATCACATTCTATTAGATGTTGCATTAAAGTAGCTCTATCAAGGACAGAAGTTTTCCAAAGCTGAGAAGTTTTATTTACTAATTCTATATTAGCTTCTACTGGAAGATCCCTTGTAATTTTCATATATAATGAACCATACGATGAAAGCTGTACATCTATTTTATATAAGTCGTTAAAGTACTCATCATAATTATCTTTTATGCCTATATATCTGTAAAAATAAACTGGAATCAAGGGCATTGGTTTACCAACAAACCCACTTCGAGTAGTTAAAGGAAGAGTAAAATCCTTAAATATGTTAGTAGACACTTTGTAAACAGGAGTTATAGAATTTTTATATTTATCTATATTAAAGAGTTCCTTTGGTACAGTAACTAAATCAATTTTATTAGTATCACCAGGTTTTGGTAATCTATCTATTATTAAGTTTGATTTATTAGAAAGCTCTAGAATCTTTGAATAATGACCATTCTCATCAATAAGTGGAAAATCACCGTGATTGAGGGAGTTAATATATATAACATCGCAGCCAAGTCTAGATAAAAATATTAAAAAGTATACCTCATGTTTCTTGATATCACCCAAATAAACAACCTTTGGATTGATGATGTCTTTGTTTTTTTCACCTTTAATATCAAAGGATTGAAGTAAACTCGGAATAAATTCATTTATCCATGAGAGTAGCTTTAGAGTGAAATTTTTTATTTTTGTAGAATTTAAATGAGGTTCCTTTTTTGAATAAAGATTCAATGTATAGATTAAGCTTTCTTCCATAGAGGAATTTAGAAGCGAGTTCTTAAGTTCTGGAAGAGAAGCATTCCCTTTAAATAATGTTATTAAGGATTCAATTTTTGATTGATTAAAGAGTTCTAAATTGCATCTGTCCCAAACATATTGAATTTTATCAATTAAGGAAGGATTATGTTTTAATGGTATATTACCTATAAAATTTAGGTATAAATCATTTAAATTAGATAAATCTTTATCTAATTTATTTAATCTATGATAATATTCCTCTTCGTTATCAATACCTACATACCTATAAAAATATATAGGTACAATTGGAGTAGTGCCATTTATAAATCCAATTCTTCTATTTAAAGGGAGGAGTACATCATTGAATATATCATTAGAAGTTTTAAGAGATGAATTTATAAATTTTCTTATGTTAATCATTTAGCATGCCTACTTTCAATTAGAATCTCTTTAAATAATTAATTATCCATAATAATATTATACAAAAACAAGATGAAATATAGCAAGAATTGAAGTTAAAGTATATGAAATTATTTACATAAAACATATAATATTCAATCAAATACTAATTTAAGTATTAATTTGAATTTTGAATACAATTAAAAAAACATATGTTTTAGTATAAGCGTATTCATCTATTAATCGATAAATATATAATTATGTATTTTCATGTAAAAACAATGCATTAATAGAATAATAATATTATAGAAAAGAGATTTTATTGATAAATAAAAAGCTTTATAGAATAGACAAAACCTATAAGCTTAAGTTAACGGGGGTACATTATGGTTCCAAGAGATAATTATTATAATGAAGAAGATAAGAATGATGCTCGTAATTTTGAAAAGTTAAATCCCCAAAAAATAGCCTTAAAAATAGCTTGGTATTATTTTATTATAGGCTTATTGTGGATAGTTTTGTCAGACAAAATTATTATAAATTTAATTAGAGACACAAATAATTTAGTATTAATTAGTATTTATAACAGCTTTTATTATATTTTATTTAGTATTTACCTCCTTTAAAGGAATTAAGAAAAAAGGAGAGGAAATAGAAGAAAGTTATAAGAAATTAGAATTAGCTCATGAAGAATTAGAAGCAGCTTATGGACAACTTGGTGCTGCAGAAGAAGAATTAAGGCATCAGCTTGATAAGTTAATTGAGAGTCAAATGAATCTATTGGAGAGTGAAGAGCGATATAGGTTAATATTTGATGCAGTTAACGAGGGTATATGGAACTGGGATATTAAAAGTGGCAAGAAATACATTTCTGATAGATGGTATGAGATTATGTCATATCCTAAAGATAAGTTTAGTAATGTAGAGGAATGGTATGAACTAATTCATCCAAAGGATTTAGATATATTATTCAAGAATATGGAGGAACATATAAGGAATAAAACTAAGTATTATACTTGTGAGTTTAGATTTATGACAGGAAAAGGAGAGTATATATGGGTATTATCTAGAGGTAAGGCATTATTTGATGAGAATGGAGTAGTATATCGTTTAGCTGGTTCTCACAATGATATAACGGATGTTAAAAATTACCGAGATCAATTATACTATTTAGCCTATAATGAGTTGTTAACAGGATTACCTAATAGACTATCTTTATATGAAAACTTAACAAGTCGTATTAATAGAAAAAGAGATATTAAGCTAGGAGTAATTTTTATAAATATCGACAAATTTAAATATGTTAATGATACTTTAGGATATATTTTTGGAGATAAAGTTATAATAAAGGTTGGAGAAAGAATAAACACTCTAATAACAGATGAATGTTCTCTTTATAGTTTAAATGGAGATGAATTTATAGTAACTATAGATAAGATCAAAGGAACAAAAGATGTAGAAAATCTATGTGAGCATATATCACAGGGTTTTAAAGAACCTTTTAATATTGAAACAAGTACTTTACATATTCATGTTAGTATGGGTATGGCATGTTACCCAGATAATGGGGAAGATATAGAGAAACTGCTAAAATGTGCTGATTTAGCGGTGCATAAGGCTAAAGAGCTAGGTGGAAATAAATATGTAGTCTATAAAAAGCCTATGTATGATACTGTTATTGAAAGAACTAGTATAGAAGAGGGACTAAGAATAGCTCTTGAAAAAAATGAGATGGTAATTTACTATCAGCCACAACTTGATATAAAATCTAATAAAATAACAGGTTTTGAGGCGTTATTAAGGTGGAATAGTGCTAAGATTGGACCTGTATCACCTTTAAAGTTTATTAAAGTAGCTGAGGATACACATCTAATTATTCCTATAGGTGCGTGGGTATTGAAAAATGCATGTAGTTTTTTAAGAAAACTTAATGATACGGGATATAGAGATATTACAATATCAATAAATATTTCTATATTACAGCTTTTGCAAGAAGATTTTGTATCATTAGTAATGAATACGATTAACTCTACTAAAATTAATCCAGAAGAAGTAGAACTTGAGATAACAGAGTCTGTGCTTATGGAGTCTTTCGAAGATATATTGTGGAAATTGGGTGAATTGAAAAATCAAGGTGTTAAAATAGCTCTTGATGATTTTGGAAAAGGATACTCTTCTTTAAGCTATTTGAAGCAATTACCTATCTCGACTCTAAAGATAGACAAGGCATTTATTGATGATATATCTATATCTCAATATAATAAAACATTAACAGGACAAATTGTAGCTATGGGTAGAATAATGGGAATGACTGTAGTTGCTGAAGGAGTAGAAACAGAAGAGCAGTTAGAATATCTAGCAAAATACAAGTGCAACAAAATTCAAGGTTATATTTTTAGTAGACCAGTACCAGAAAAAGAAGCTATTAATTTACTGAAATTAAAGCAAGATAAGATAATGCTAAAGTAAATCTGTTATATCTTAATATGTTATAATAGAAAATAATGTTAATTGAGGGAAATGATCTTAATATAAAGGAGATGAGTACATGTTTAACTTTAGAGTTCATCAAGAATTAGCATGCGCAGCAGAAGGAGAAGGCCAATTTTACGCAAGAGTAGGAGCTATGGTGGCAAGTAAGGGGAGCTTTACTGCTGAGAAAGTACTTCTTGATCCTAATCAAAATAGGAGTATTTTAAATTCGGTTATGAATTTAGCAGCCAGGAAATTAACAGGAGAAAATATACCCATAATGAAAGTTACGGGAAAAGGAACTTATTACATGGCTAGCAGAGCACAACATGTCAGCATTATTAAACTTCAACAAGGACAAAACATAGGGGTTGAAGGGGAGAACCTACTTGCTTTTACTGAAGATTGTAAATATGGAGTTAGATTTGTAGGTACAGGTGTATTATCTCAAAAGGGAATGTTTACATCAAACCTTACAGGTATAGGACCTAATGCTCATGTTGCTATAACTACAAATGGAAATCCTATAATACTTGAAACGCCTTGTACGGTAGATCCAGATGCGGTAGTTTGCTGGACAGGCCATGATCCAAGTTTAAGATCTGATGTAAGCTGGAAAACATTATTAGGACAAACTTCTGGGGAGTCGTATTTATTTGAATTTAATACTTACGGAGAAGTAGTCATAGTTCAGCCATCAGAGAGAAATTCAGGATTACGTGTGGGAATAGATTAGAAAGAGTTTGGCAGATACTAAAAAGAAGGGAGGTAAAATATGAATTTAAATATAAATAGGGAAAGTACAGACATTCGAAGCTCTCAAGATAAAAGATACGGAAATTTAATTATAAATGCAACTTTTAGAGAAGATAAAGGTATTATTGATTTGAAGGAGCCTATAGATTCAAGTATCCAATCAGTAACGGGTACACCTATAAAGCAAAGTAAGAATATTAGCCTAAGAAGTACTATAAATATAAGTGATTCTGTTAAAGTTATGAGAGGTCAAAAATTTAGTATAAGTTCACAAATACAAGATTCATCTAAACTAATATTGGCATTGGATTGGGATGTGAATGCAGGCGGAAATAAAAGTTTGGAATTGGACACTTCTTTATTTATGGTAGATGAAAAGGGGAAAACGGCAGAAGAAGATTTTGTGTTTTATGGAAATCCAAGAAGTAGAGATGGTGCTTTAGTTATTAGCGGAGACTATAATTCAGGGATAAAAACAGCATATGATGAGTCCATTGAATTAAATCTAAATTCAGTTAAAATGAATATAGAAAAATTAGCTATTACAGTAACTATATTTGAAGGAGAAAAACGAAATCAGAGTTTTTCACAGATATCTAATGCATATATTAGAATTATAGATGCTCAAAGAAAGAGGGAACTTTTACATTACAGATTTGATGAAGGACTAAAATTTGAAACAGCTGTAGTGGTTGCTGAGATATATAGGTATAAAAATGAGTGGAAGATAAATCCTATAGGTAATGGATTTAATGGCGGATTAGATGCATTATGTAGTAATTATGGAATAGAAACAGAATAGAAATATAAGTTTTATTCTGAAGGGATAAAAACTCTTTTTTACTTTCATACTATTATTGATAAATAGATAAAATGAGAGGAGCGTATATATGAACACAATACATTGTAATGTTTCAGGCCTTGCTAATTCTCAAAGTAAAACTCAATTACTTAACGCATTAGATAAAGTTGAGGGAGTTCAAGAAGTTGCAGTAGACCTAGCAAGAGGAACAGTTGAAGTAGATTATAATTCACCAGCAAGTGAGAGTCAAATAAAGATGTGCATTGAGAATACAGGATATAAAATTCAATAAAATAATTAAAAAAGGTCAGCGAATTTCGCTGACCTTTTTTCTTTCATAAAAAAAGGAACAATCTATTGGTAAATTAATAAAAAATAGTGTATTATATTATTAAATATATAATTAATTGAGCAATATGGTGATTAATTATTAATAAAAATTAATGGGATTAAAATATTTAAACATAATTAAGAAAGGAGGGAGTTTTATCAGAGTAGTTGATAGATTCTGATAAATAGAGGATGGATATGAAAATTGCAGTATTTTTAGATAATAATAATAAGACAATATCCTTTGATGAAGCTGGAGTGGTTAAAATTTATTCAAAAGATAAAGAAGAGTGGAATGTAATAAAAGAAATTCCATTTAGTATTATTAACTTAAGTAGTACAAAGGAAATTCGTGAAAGTGTTATAAAGATGATTAATAATCTTGATGATTGTAAGGTTTTTGCAGCAACTGAAGTTAGAGGAATTTCCTTTACAATTCTTGATGGAATGAAATTTAATAGTTATGAGGTGGAAGGTAAGCCAGATGATTTTTTAGAAGATATTTTCCAGGGTGAATTAGAGGATAAACGTAATGAGTTTAATGAGAATAATGATTCAGAGACTAAATCAATACCAATGCCCTTAGAGGGTGAAGAAGAGGGGAAATATCATATTGATTTAAAGATGATTTTACAAAGTAATAAAAAAGTTACTTCAAAACAAATATTATTATCTTTTCTTAATAATATGAAATTTAATGAATTAGAAATAATATGTGGACATGTGCCGCCTTGGTTTGATAAAGAGTTTAAAAGATTAAATTTAAAATCAAATATGGATGCTATAGAAGATGGTTTTATAGTAAAAGTATATTCTGGGAAAGCTTAATGTTTTCTTAAGCCATGATAATATGTTAAAAAACATTTTCTATGAGAGGAGGAAGGGTATGAAGGATATAATAAAAACTAAATATGGTGATTTGATACCACTATATGAGAATGATGACCCAAGGCGTAAAGATATAGTAGCACTTTCTTTTTATGAAGATGGAAATTTAAAGAGTATTTCCCTTCAAAAACAAACTGAAATAGAAACTTCTTTAGGAAGATTAAAGGCTGAGTACATCATTTTTTATAAAAACGGAAATATTAAACGAATATTTCCCTTGAATGGCAAACTTACTGGCTATTGGAGTGAAGATGATGAGTATTCTTTGGCAGAAGAATTTAGTTTTGATTTTTCTTTTGCAAAGTTTAAACAAAAAGTTATAGGAGTTAATTTTTTTGAAAATGAGAAGCCTAAGAGTATTACTTTATGGCCAAAGGATAAAATAACAATAGAGTCACCAATAGGAGCTGTAGACGTTAGAATAGGCTTTTCACTTTATTCTGATGGAACACTTGAATCTTTCGAACCATATATGCCTATAGAAGTAGAGACACCTATAGGCAAGATAACAGCTTATGATAGGCAGGCAATTGGAATTCATGCTGACTCAAATTCTATAAAATTTTCTCAAGATGGAAAATTAGAAGCTTTAACAACTTCTTTAAATGAAGTTGAAATAAGAGATAAAAATGGATTTAAGACAGTGTATAAACCTAAATTACAACCCAGTCAAATTGATGAAACAGTTATAGATATTATTCCCATGAAGATTGAATTCCTGTATAATAAAGTTAGATTCAATAATAGTGAAAAGGAATATATCATTGATGATTATGAATTCTTGATAAGAATGCCATCTTTAAATATTGGAAGCTCTTGTTCAAGCTGTTCAAGTTGTTCGGGGTGTTTTTAAAGAGAATTTTAAGCTATTATTGTTTTTAAACAATAAAAATAATTAAATTATTTAGTTAGGAGGGTATTGTAATGAAATATATTACAATTAGTGATGAAGGCTATAAAGAATTTAAACAATTACTACAAGATAGTAATGTTACTGATGAGGGGTTAAGAATTAGATATCTTGGAAATCAATGCAGTGGACCTGTTTTTAATATTGGTATTGGAATAGAAGGAAAGGGAGACGTTGTAGAAGAAGTTAAGGATTTAAAGTTTATAATGCATCAGGAATTAATAGATGAATTTGGTGGATTTATAATATTATCTAGTGATGAGAATGATGGGCAAGGACTTATGCTAAAACCAGCTATTGAACCAGCAGGTGGATGTGGTACTTGTTCAGGCTGTTAGTTTTTCCGGTATAAGAAAGACATAATGTATATGTATTAGCCTACAACAAAAAAACTGTTGTAGGCTAACTTTGTATAGTTTTATTTTAGAGTTACCTATTTAGAGAATTTAATTATTAATTATTGGGTAATTATAATATAATTGTAATTAAAATAAAGATATATTCAACTTTGGAGGATTATATATGAAGAAGAAAATTGTTATTGTATTGGCTCCAGATTCGTTTAAGGAAAGTATGACGGCAAAAGAAGTATGTATGGCTATGGAAAGAGGAATAAAAAAGGTTAATGATGAAGTTACTTGTGTCCATGTACCAATGGCTGACGGAGGAGAAGGTACTGTACAGTCTTTAGTTGATGCTACTGGAGGGCGTATACATTCATTAATGGTAACTGGACCTCTTGGGGACAAGGTAAAAGCTAGTTATGGTATTTTAGGAGATAACGAAACAGCTATATTAGAGATGGCTAGTGCAAGTGGAATTCATTTAGTTCCTACAGAGAAAAGAAATCCATTAATAACAACGACTTATGGGACTGGGGAACTTATAAAAGACTGTCTAGAGCATGGTGTGAAGAAAATATTAATAGGTATTGGAGGCAGTGCAACTAATGATGGGGGAGTAGGGGTTATTCAAGCTTTAGGCGGAAAATTGTTAGATAATGAAGGGAATGAACTGGCTTTCGGAGGAGGAGAGCTGGGGAAATTAGCCCATATTGATTTAAGTAATTTTGATAAAAGATTACATGATGTTGTTATAGAGGTTGCTTGTGATGTTTCTAATCCTCTTTGTGGAGAGAAAGGGGCTTCAAAAGTATTTGGACCTCAAAAAGGAGCTACTCCAGAGATAGTAAAGGAGCTTGATAGTAACTTAGCACATTATGCACACATAATTAAAAAGCAGCTTAAAAAAGATATAATTAACGTGCCAGGAGCTGGTGCAGCTGGAGGGCTAGGAGCAGGATTAATGGCATTCTTAAACGGAACATTGAAAAAAGGCATTGAAATGGTAATAGAATACACTGGTCTTGAGGAAAAGATTGAAGCGGCAGATATGGTATGGACAGGGGAAGGAAGTATAGACTTTCAAACTCAATATGGAAAGACTCCTCTGGGAGTTGCTACTATAGCAAAAAAATATAATAAACCAGTAATCGCATTAGCTGGTAAAGTTGGAGAAGATGTAGAAGTGTTATATGGTAACGGAATAGATTCTATCTTTGGAATAATGCAGGGTGTAACCTCATTGGAAGAAGCTTTAAAAAAGGGAGCCGAGAATACAGAGAAAACCTCTGAAAATATAATGAGATTAATGAAATCTATATTTTAGTTAAAATATGTAAACTTTTATTAACAATTACAAAATCTATTACTAAGTCGTTGATTTATCTGATAATATATAAATAAAGATAAATTATCGACTTTTTTTAGTTTGTTAACTTGGAGGGTAAAATGAGGTTTTTCAATGATTTATTGCCAAAGGACAAAAATCGAATTTTTTATAAGGAACCAGTAGAGATAACTAAAAAGACATCAAAAGATCATTTGGCTTTTGCCTTAGGGGCAACGCTTTATATTCCTGCCGTTAAAGAAGAAATTCTTGAAATTATTTTAAATAATAAATACAAAAGATTAACCTCTCTTGTACTTTGTTTGGAGGACTCAATCCCAGAGGATAAAGTTAAAGAAGCAGAGGATAATTTAGTTAGAGTATTGATAGCCTTAAGAGATGCTATAAAAGAAAAAAGATGTGATGAAAAAAGTATTCCTCTAATTTTTATTCGTATTAGAAGTACAAGCCAGTTAAAAAATTTTTCAAAAAAGAAGAAATTGTTCTTTAATGTAACAGGTTTTTGTTTTCCTAAATTCAATTCAGAGAATGGTGAGGAATATTTAAAAATCTTAGATGAATTTAATAAGGAGAGTCCATCACAATTATATGCTATGCCTATTTTAGAAACAAAAGGAATAGCATACAGAGAAACAAGACTTGAAGAACTTATAAGAATAAAACAAATTTTAGATTCTAATAAAGAAAGTATACTAAATGTTAGAATTGGGGGTACAGATCTTCTAGGGTTATACTCCATAAGACGTCAAATGGATAATAGTATATATGATATAGGAGTAATTAGAGATTGTATCTCAGATATAATAAACATATTTGGTAGAGCGGAAGAAGAGTATATTATATCGGGACCTGTATGGGAGTATTTTAGTAGTAATTCAGATAATAGAATATTAAAACCTCAATTAAGACAAAGTCCCTTTGTTGAACATTTAGGACAAAATGGTCTTAAGAAAAGAGAGTATTATTTAGAAAAATGCATTGATGGTCTTATTAAAGAAGTGGTGTTGGACAAGGCTAATGGACTTATAGGAAAGACTATAATACATCCAAGTCACATTTCTATTGTTAATGCTTTGTATGTTGTATCTAAAGAGGAATACGAAGATGCATTATCTATTATAGAAACCGAAAAAAGAGGAGCATATAAAAGTAGATATAACAATAAAATGAACGAAGGAAATCCACATTTAAATTGGGCTAATAAGGTACTAAAAAGAGCCCAGGTTTATGGAGTGTTCAACGAAGACTTAAATTGCATTGATTTATTCTAAGGAGAGAAAAGTATGAAAAATAGAGTAACTATTTTAGAACATATAGCTGTAGATGTTGAAGTATCAGAAAATCCGTTTAACTTTCAACTTCAAGAGCTGTTTTTAATGGCAGCAAGAAATAATATTAAAAGGGCATTTTTATTTGTAAGTAAGTTACTTGGAAAACATATACCAGTAAATCCCAAGAGGGGAATTTTAACTGGAAAACTGCTAGGCTTTTTAATAAAGGGAAAAGTAGAGTCAAGGGGACATAGCTACGAACAAGATAATGAGAATAACTATAGACTCCAGCTCGTAGCTACAGCATTAAAAGACGATAACTACATAGAGGAAGCAATGGAGTATTGCAATAACAATATTCTTTCATTAGATAAAGATACCTTGTTTATAGCTTTTGCTGAGACAGCTACAGCCCTAGGAAATAGTGTGTTTTCACAATTTAAAGGAGAAAATATTTTTTTTATACACACTACTAGAGATGAGCTTATTGAGTGTATATCAGTTTTTGATTTTGAAGAGGAACATTCTCATGCAACTAGTCATTTTTGCTACCTTCTTAGGGATGATATATTAAACAATTATGAAAGAATTGTTTTAGTAGATGATGAGATAACTACAGGGAAAACAGCACTAAATCTTATAAATGCTATAAATAATAAGTACTCAGGTAAAGAGTATGTAATAGTTTCTATACTAGATTGGAGACGAGAAAAACATATTAAGGAATATGCAGAGTTAGAAAGGGAGCTGGGAATAAAGATTCATGAAATCTCATTACTAGACGGAGAAGCTTATTGTGACAGTCCATCTATAAAAGAAATAGAACTTCAATATCAAAATCTTCATGATATGCCAAAGAGAAAAAACATATATGAAGAATTTTATATGAAAGGAGAATTGTATAAGACTTCTGGAATATATATTGATTCGCAAGATAAAAGTGAAGTTATAGTAAGAAACTATTTATTCCCTTGGGAGAAAACTAGAAAGTTCACAAGAACGCTTACTAACGGAGAGTTAAAGAGTTATGAATACTTGGAATTAAGCGGAAGGTTTGGAGTTAAAGCGGATGAGTTACATGAGATAGAGAATTATATAGATAGTATGTTATCGAATATTAATGAATTTAGTAAGAAGACTCTTGTCTTAGGAACAGAGGAATTTATGTATATACCTATGCTAATAGGAAGTAAAATTAAAGGAGCTAGATATCAATCAACCACTAGAAGTCCTATATACACAAGTGATGAAAAAGGGTATGGAATAAAGTGTGCATCTATATTCACAAATCCCTTTGATAAAAAGGTGATTAACTATATATATAATATAGAAAAAGGCATTTATAATGAAGTTTTGTTTATAACTGAAAGAGAAATAGATAAAGAAAGCAAGACAGAATTAATAGATTTATTTCAATCAGTTGAAATAAATAAAATAAATTTTCTTTATTTTCTAAAAACTGATGAAGAGGAGTAGTATAATGAAGTTAAAAAACATAAGAGAACCTGATATTATAGGAAGTTACTCCAGGGAGGATGTAACGTTCTTATTGAAAGATATATCAGATATAATACAAGAACAAGATAATGAACAAAGAGAGGACAGAGTGCAGAATGGTGGCCATTACTCAGAGATGCTTCCTATTGAGTATTTTCCTACTGAAGAATATATGGATATATTCTATAAGACTCTAATAGATACAAAGGAAAGGGTGGCTAAGGCAACTGCAATTGTAGCAGAACTTATATATAAAGAAAAAGGGGAAAGTGTAGTTATAGTTTCCTTAGCTAGAGCAGGAACACCCATTGGAATATTGATAAAAAGATATTTGGAGTTTAAATACAATATTAAAGTGTCCCACTACAGTATTTCAATTATAAGAGGTAAAGGAATTGATGAAAATGCATTAAAATATATTATAAACAAACATAACTCAGAAAAGATTCAATTTATAGATGGGTGGACAGGTAAAGGAGCCATAAACAGTGTCTTAAATGAAGCAATTTTAAAGTTTAATTATGAGTATGATACAAGGATAAGTGATAGATTAGCAGTGATAGCAGATCCAGCCTGCTGTGTAGAACTATATGGTACTCGAGAAGACTTTCTGATCCCATCAGCATGCTTAAATTCTACAGTTTCAGGATTAGTTAGTAGAACAGTATTAAGAGATGATATTATTAGCAAAAATGATTTTCATGGAGCAAAGTTTTATAAAGAATGGTTAGACAAGGATCTATCTAACAGTTTTATAGAGACTATAACAGAATGCTTTTCGAATGTTGCAGTAGATAAAAGTTACTTAGAGTTGGTAGATAGTAAAATATATAATAAAGGAATTAAAGAGGTTAAAGAAATAAAAGAAAAATATAATATAGAGAATATTAATCTCATTAAGCCAGGCATAGGAGAAACAACTAGAGTTTTATTAAGACGTATTCCATGGAAGATATTAGTGAGTGATGAGAACAATCCTGACTTGAAACATATATTAGTGCTTGCACGAGACAAACAGGTTCCAGTAGAAATTTATAAGGATATGAGTTACTCTTGTTGTGGACTTATAAAATCCAAAAAGAAGGAGAATATAGAATGATTTTTGCCTCCGACTTAGATCGTACTTTAATTTATTCAAGAAAGTTAATAGAAGATACTGATAATGAAATTATATTAGTGGAAAGATATGATGGAAAAGAACTTAGCTTCATGAGGAAAAGAGCGCTTGAGAGGTTAAAAGGGATCTCAGAAAAGATGCTATTTATTCCTGTAACAACAAGAACTATAGAACAATATAAAAGGATATTTATAATAGAAGATTATATAAAACCAACTTATGCTATTACAAGTAATGGAGGGAATATACTAAAAAATGGCGAAGTTGATGAACATTGGAGAGAGATAATAAATAATAAAGTAAATAGCTTAACTCCACATGAGACTGTTAAAGAGAAGTTTTTGAAAAGTTTTTCCCATATTTCATGGATTAATAAAATGATTTTGAGGGATAATTTATTTTATAGTGTCCATTTTGAAAAACAAACGGATATTAATCTTACTGAGTTAGAAGGGTTTAGAAAATGGGCAGAAGATAATCACTGGAAGGTATCACTTCAAGGTAGAAAGTTATATATTGTTCCTGAACCAGTTAATAAGTGGGATGCAGTCTTATATATAAAAAATATAGAAAATAAAACTAAAGTTATTTCAGCAGGAGATTCTTATCTAGATTATCCTATATTAATTAATGCAGACCATGCTATATGTCCATCTCATGGAGAATTGAAGCTTTTAATTGATAATAAAAAAGTTAAAAAGAATCATATTAAAATGACAATTAGTGAAGGAATCGGGGCATCAGAGGAAATAATGGAAATAGTGAGAAAATTGGCTTAATTACAGGATTTGATTTTTAAATTTGTAAACTCTATAATATATAATATAAGGAATTATGTAATATATTGATAAAATGGAAATAAAAAAGTAACATAAACTAAAAAAGAAGGAAGGTATTTTAAATGGCAATTAGTTTATCAAAAGGTCAAAAGGTAGATTTAACAAAAACAAATCCAGGATTAACAAAAGTAATAGTGGGACTTGGTTGGGACACCAATAAGTACGATGGCGGAAATGATTTTGATTTAGACACTGCTGCTTTTTTGCTTGGAGGTAATGGGAAAGTAAACTCTGATTCGGATTTTGTATTCTATAATAATTTAACAGACCCTTCAAGCTCAGTAACTCACCTTGGAGATAATCGTACTGGAGCTGGAGATGGAGATGACGAGCAGATAAGAGTTGAGCTAAATAAGATTCCAGCAAGTATTGAAAAGATAGATTTTACAGTAACTATTCATGATGCACAAGCAAGATCACAAAACTTCGGCCAAGTTTCGAATGCCTTTATAAGAATAGTTAATGAAGATACTAACGAGGAATTAATTAGATATGATTTAAGTGAAGACTACAGCATAGAAACTGCAATAGTTGTAGCAGAATTGTATCGCCATGGTTCAGAGTGGAAATTTAATGCTATAGGAAGTGGTTTTCAAGGTGGACTTGGAGCTCTTTGTGGAAACTTTGGAATAAATATAGGATAATATTTTAAGGCTTATTAAATTGTTAAGGTTAGATGGAGGGATAATACATATGGGAATTAATTTATCTAAAGGTCAAAAAATTAGCTTATCAAAAGAAGTGCCTGGATTAAAAGAAGTTATAATAGGACTTGGTTGGGATACAAAAAGATATGATGGCGGAAATGATTTTGACTTAGATGCATCCGCTTTTTTGGTTGGAGATAATGGGAGAGTAAATAATGATGCAGAGTTTGTATTTTATAATAATTTAACAGATCCAAGTGGAGCTGTAACGCACACAGGAGATAATAGAACTGGTGAAGGAGATGGGGATGATGAAACTATCATAATAGATTTCCCTAAGGTTCCTCAAAATATAGCTAAAATAGCTATTACTGTTACAATTCATGACGCATTAGCTAGGGGACAAAACTTTGGTCAAATATCAAATGCATTTGTAAGAGTAGTAAATAAGGAAAATGGAGAAGAAGTACTTAGGTATGATTTATCTGAAGATTTCTCTATAGAAACAGCTTTAGTGTTCTGTGAATTATATCGTCATAACGGAGAGTGGAAATTTAGTGCTATAGGAAGTGGATTCCAAGGTGGACTTGAGGCTCTTTGCAAAAACTATGGATTAGATGTATAAGATGTATTTTCAGATATAATAAAAGCATAGGGGGACAGTATAATGGCTATTAATTTACAAAAGGGTCAAAGAGTAAGCTTAACAAAGGATAATGCTGGTTTATCTAAAATAATGGTAGGCTTAGGTTGGGACCCTGTAGCTCAAGGTGGTAAGGGTTTACTTGGAAGTTTATTTGGATCAAGTGCTCCAAATATAGATTGTGATGCATCAGTATTCTTGATAGATACAAATGAAAAGCTTAAATCAAAAGAGAATATAGTTTATTTCGCTAATCTAAAACATAAAAGTGGAAGTGTTCAACATATGGGAGATAATCTTACTGGAGATGGCGATGGTGACGATGAGCAAGTTATGATTGACTTATCAAAAGTTCCCCAAGATATAGCTAAACTTGTTTTTGTGGTAAACATTTATGACGCTGCAAAACGTAAACAGCATTTTGGAATGATAAGAAATGCCTTCATAAGAATTATAAATAATGATAATAAACAAGAGATGCTTAGATTTAATTTAACTGATGATTATTCAAATAAAACAGGATTGTTTGTAGCTGAAATTTATAGAAACGGAAGCGAATGGAAATTTGCAGCTATAGGAGAAGGAGATACTTCTACAAGTCTTGGAGAAATGATTAACAGATATAAATAAGTATAAGAGAATTTTTTTATAAACATGTCCCAGGGAATAAATTTTATCCCTGGGACATGTTTGTGTGGTTTATTGTACATGGTCATGAGATTTTAAGTGATCCATACAGTACTCATAGTCACCATTACATTTAGAACAGTATCTAAAATCCATATCAGGATTATCTTTTTCAGTTATTCCACAAGTAGTACACTTATGAATAGTCGCTTTAGTAGGCATACTAGCCTTAAATTTTTGTCTTGTATGATAAGATTTCCTTGAAGTATTAGTCCTATTTATAATATCTTTTCCAAAGAATATAAAGTAGTTAATTATAGAGGCAATAGGAGCTAACTTATAGGGTATTGGGAGTACCACAATGGAATATCCTATAAAAAGCCAGTTAAACCATGCTATATATTTCATTTTTACAGGAATTATAAAGTATATTAGTATTTCAAAATCTGGATAGAGTCTAGCAAAAGCTAAAAATAGAGATAAATTTATATATGTTGCTGACACAGGTATTCCAGACACAAAGGCTGCAATAGTAGTTCCAAGCATACCCATGAAATAATATAGGTTAAATCTAAAGCTACCCCATTCCTGTTCAAGTGCATTTCCTATCATGTAGTAAAAATAAAGGGCAATTATAATCCATAGTAAGCTATTTGTAGGAGGAATAAAGATATAGGTTATAAGTCTCCATACTTGCCCTTTAAGTACTAACTCAGGTACTAGGATAAACTTATTTGTAATATTATGAGCACTAGCAGGAGAAAAGCGCATCAAGATAAATATTACAGCATTAAGTAATACTATATAGTTTATAAGTCCCGGAATTGCTACTCTTCCAAATTTTCTCTCCAGTTTATCAAGCCAATTCATTGTAAACACTCCTTTAGTATTTTCATTAGAAGTAATTAGTATATATCTCTTTTGAATTGTTTAAACCATTCACCTTGATAGATGAGTTCACCTATGTCACCTTCTGCTAAAAGGCCGTATTCTTTTCCGCTTAGAGTAAGTTCCATTCTCTGACCTGCATCAGTTTCAAAAGTTGCATAATAATAGGTACTAGAAGAATGCATATGATTATTATCATTATTGTGGTGATGATGACTTACTTCTGTGCGTTTTGTTATAACTTTTGAATGTTCAGTTAAAATTGGAGATGTAGCATTTCTATGATAGTTTTTAGCTGACGTAACTATTGAAAAAATCATAAACCCCATAATAAATAAGAAAAATATCATAAAGAACAGGGGCATACCAAGGAAAAAGCCTCCTCCGAAACCGGGATCCATCATAAATCATCCTCCTTATTATATCTACTAAGAATTACTATATTGGTAATTCTATACTATTATTTTACTATATGAAGAGTTAAAATGCTAATATTTACTATGTAATTTTTGTTTAGATGTAACTTTTTACTATATGTTTTTTTATATTTTTAGAAAAACTTATTATTTCTATTAAGAAATCTAAATACAATTAATAATCAATTAATAAAGAAAATTAATATGTAAAATCTGAACAATTCTTGTTTAAATTTTTACATAAATGGTTTATTATATTATAATATGACATATTAAGTTAATATAAGATATTAATGGATATAGGGTTTAGGAGGACTTAGAGGAAGATGAACTCAAATAGGATAATACAGAATATAGAGCTCAGAAATGTACTTTTAGCAGATTTAATAGAGAAATATATATGGGAATTTAAATTTGGTACTAATGAATTTTATGTCTCTCCATATTGGAATAGATTCTTAGGATATGGACCAGAAGATGTAAAAGAAAGTAAAAACTTTTGGCTATCTGTCATCCATCCAGAAGATATTCAGATTTTAAAAAAGAAAATTCAGGAGTGCAAGCAAAGAATTGTAGATATATTTAGCGCAGAATATAGAGTAAGGTCCAAAAATGGCATATACAAATGGATTTTTAGTGAGGCAAAAATTCATTATGATGAAAGAGAAAATCCAGTATTTATGATTGGATATAACTTGAATTTAAGCGATTTGAAAGAAAAGGAAGATACTAGAAGTAGAAAGATAGTTGAAATGGCACCAACTGGGGCGATTATATATGAGAATAATATTATTACGTATATTAATAATGCAGGAGCAAGATTTTTAGGGGCTAGTTCTAAAGATGAACTTATAGGAAAAGAGATGACATCAATCATACACAAGGATTATTGGCAGATTGCAGAACAGAGAAGAGCATCCATAAAGTGTGGAAAAATTCCAGAACCTATGGAAATGAATCTTGTACGTTGTGATGGAAGAGTTATATGTGCAGAACTATACACAATGCCTATAAATTTTAAAGGCAATATAGCTGGACTTAGTTATATAAAAGATATAACTGAACAAAAAAGAATTCTTGAAAAGAAACAAAAGTTACTAGAAAACACCTTGGAATACGATAGAATAAAAACAGAATTTTTCTCAAATATATCTCATGAGCTTAGAACTCCCCTTAATATTGTTTTGTCTAGCATACAGCTATTGAATTCTGTATATAGAGATAAGCATATTAAATCTGAAAGGTTTTATAGTACCTATGAAAAACATGTTGGGGCTATGCAACAGAATAGCTATAGGCTTCTTAAACTTATAAATAATTTAATTGATATTACACGAATAGATGCAGGTTTTATAAAAACTGAACTAAGAAATCAAAATATTGTAGATACAATAGAGAATATTTCAATGTCCGCTGTGCCTTACCTTGAGTCAAAAGGTATTTCATTAGTTTTTGATACAGATATAGAAGAAAAGATTATAGCATTTGATGAAGAAAAAATGGAAAGAATTATTTTGAATTTACTTTCAAATGCTGCTAAGTTTACTGACCCAGGAGATGCTGTACATGTAATTATTAAGGATGAAGGGGACAGTGTTAATATAATAATTAAGGATACAGGATATGGAATTCCTGAGGATAAAGTTAATATCATATTCGATAGATTTAGGCAGGTAGATTCCCTTTTTACAAGAAGAGCTGAAGGAAGTGGAATAGGACTATCTTTAGTTAAGTACCTTGTAGAAGCTCATAAAGGGAGCATTTGTGTTAATAGCATTCTTGGTAGAGGAAGTGAATTTATAATAACTCTGCCAGCAAAAATAGTAGATAATAATATCGAATCATATAAATCTAAGCATGAAATAAGAGATAATGAGAGTAAAATAGAGTTAGTAAATATTGAGTTTTCAGATATATATAAATAAAACCTGCATATTAGCAGGTTTTATTACGTGTAGCATATAGTCTTATCTAACTATAATTTTATACTGGAGTATTGGTTAAGAAACTGATACCTATAGAAATTAGTAGGAATATAATTATAGATACATAAATAGGTACTGTAAAAACTTTTTCTTTTTCCGAACAGGTATCTATATTAGGCAAATAGTTATTGTTTTTCTTCAGTGAGTCAATCAGAAGTACTAATAAACCAATAAATATAATCATTATGGTAAAGTTAGTTAGCAAAAAGTTAACTAGTTCACCAGGAGCATAATCTGATAGAGATTTAATAGGTTCAAGGGCTTGCTGTGGAGAATTTTGCACAAACCAAGTACCAATTGCACTAGGACTATTAAAGGTAAAATGAATTATCATAGAAGAAAATATGGAGTTAGTTATAGATACAGTATAAGTTAGAATGATTCCTAATACAAAAGTATAAACAAATTGATTTAAGTTCATATGAAACATTCCAAAAAGAAATCCATTCATTAAAGCAGCCTTTCTCAAGCTGATACTTTTATATCCGTTTAAAACTACGCCTCTCATAAAAATTTCTTCACATATAGTAGGAGTTAGAGCTAAAATAGCAATCCAAGCCACTAGAGGCATGGATGGAAATTTAGATACACTATCCTGAATATGGTTATGAAATACTAATTCAGAAAGGCTACCTATAGTTCCTACTAGTGGAATAGAGCACATTGCTATAAGTAAGCTAATAAGAGCACTTTTTTTAGTTAATTTATTAAGTCTTAAGGAAGATTTAATAGAGGATTTTGAAAAAACTAAATATAATATTGACGGAAATAATATAAATAAAAATTGAAAAATTACGGTAGATACATGTATAGGTAGAGTAGGAAAAACTAAATATAAGAAAATTTCACCTACTAAAAGAACTATAATAACTAACATATATAATAGATTAGCATTTTTATACTGTTGTCATTATATATTGCTCCCCTCGGAAGAGTTAAATTTCATACTCTACTATTGTACTATAAAGTAGGACAAAAATAGTACAGTAAATAATGTATTATACTGTATGTTTTAAGTAATGAGGAATATATGTCCAAAACATGTTCATAAAGTATATAATTATTGTAAGCCAGGACAAAAGTAAAACCAGCTAATTTAATTAGCTGGTTTTACAATATGTATTCTTTTAAAGTTTTGATTAAATTATTATTAAGGTTCTACATAGAATATAGATTGAATTTCTCTCTCGCCAGTAGATTTATAAGGATTACTTATAACATCACCATTGTAATACATAGTAGAGGAGGAACCACCGTCTAAATTCACAGCATTATATGCACCATATTCATAGAGGATATCTTGTAGTTCTCTAAGGGTTACTGCAAGTCTACCTATGTATTTGCCATCAACAACTAAGAATAATATACTGCCATCTTTTCTCTGTCCAATAGCTGTTCTAGGTGCAGTACCCCATCCACCGTCCCCGGAGGTTATAGTTTTTTCACCATTTACAATAAGGCAAGGACCAAAAGATACCGCATTCATTACTTGAAGTTTAAGCATTTCTTCCATTCCATAATCGCCTACTAGTAAAACACCATCCCTTGTTATACCTGCGATACATATTTTCTCGTTTATTTTTAGACTGTTATATAATACTTTCCCATTAGATATAAGAACTCCACTAGGATTGCCTAACTTGTTACCTGAGTCATTTACTAAATCTTCATTAGCTGCAAAACCACCAGCATTTATTGCTGCAAAAGTATTATATCTTGTAGCCATACTACTTGTAGTTTCTCCACGTTCACCTAACATTTCACTATATCCAACTCGAATTTTAGTAGGATTTTTTATAACAAGTAAATAACCTGTGAACTTATCACCATTTATAACATACTTTTCGACTTCGTTATTATCTTTCGTTCCATTAGTAATTTCTTTTTTAAGTTCATTTATATCAGTTTGGACAATTGTATTTATCTTATTTTTACTCATTATTTCATCTATACGTTTCATAGATAAAAATGTGGTTGCAATCCACTGATGAGTAGAAGTGGTCATTGCAGATCCAACTACCATAGCTTTAACATTTTCAAAAGGTCCGTAGTATAGTAGAAATGGCGCTGTAATAATAGAAAAAACTATTTCAAATATTATAAAGAACTTTTTTGGAAAACTATTATTTCGTGACTCTTTCTTTAACATATATACCACCTTTATTTATTCTTAACTTAAGATATATAATTTATGTAATAGGGAATAGTAAAAATAGTACTACTTATATATTATATATTTTATGTACGATTATACAAACATAATCATTCGACTAAAAAACCTAAATAGCCAATAACATTTAATATTATATCATGATATTGTTTATTATATGATGAACTTAAGAATAATTTAAGAAATAATTAATAAATTAAGATAAGAAAAGCTTCCAAAATAAATTTGGAAGCTTTTCACAAGGGAATATCAAAAAAAGAAGAAATTAGCGAAATTTAGATAAAACTTTTTCAAAAATATTTAGAGCTGAGTCTATTTCTTTAAGGGTAACATTTAAAGGAGGAAGTAAGCGGATAATATCCTTTCCTGCACTTATAACTAAAAGCCCTTCTTTTAAGCATTCAGCTATAAAGGTTTTAGGGTCAACGTTTATTTTGATTCCAATGAGAAGACCCATTCCTCTTATATCATCTATAATTGAATATTTAGATTTTAGCAAATTTAATTTATCAACAAGATAGCTACTTTTCTCATCTACTGAATCTATTATTCCACCCTCAGTTAATTCTTTTACAACTGCAAAAGAAACAGCACATGCTAATGGATTTCCACCATAAGTAGTTCCGTGATCTCCAGGTACAAGAGAAGTGGAGCAGCGAGAGTTTGCGATAATAGCTCCGATAGGGAAGCCACCACCTAAGGCTTTAGCTAAGCATACAATATCAGGAATTACATTGAATTTTTTATAAGCAAAAAGGCTTCCTGTTCTTCCCATACCGCATTGTATTTCATCAAATATTAATAAGGAATCAAATTTATCACAAAGCTTTCTGGCTTCTTTTAGAAAATCAATATTAGCAGATATGATTCCACCTTCACCTTGGATAGGCTCTAAAATTACTGCGCATACATTCTCGTCAAAGGCATTATTTAATGCATCTATATCATTAAAATCTATACTTATAGTTCCGCCTATAAGAGGAGCGAAGGTTTCTTGATATTTACCTTGTCCTGTAACTGAAAGTGAACCCATACTTCTTCCATGGAAAGAATTATTCATATATATTATTTTATGCTTATCAGGAGAGCCAGTAAGTCTTCCATATTTTCTTGAAAGCTTTAAAGCAGCTTCAACAGCTTCGGTTCCGCTGTTACAGAAGAATGCTTGCTCGTGATCACTATTTTTGCATAAAATTTCTGCTAGTTTAATAGCCTCAGGACTCCAATAATAGTTTGATATGTGCATTAATTTAGAACTTTGTTCCTTTAAGGCATTCACTATGATTGGATGAGAATGTCCAAGACAGTTAGTAGCAACCCCTGAAACGAAGTCTACATACTCATTATTATCTGTATCATATATTTTACATCCAAATCCTTTTTCAAAAGTTACATCAAATCTTCCATAAGTACTCATTACATTGCTTCTTGACATTTTAAAACTTCACCTCTCAAGCTAATTCTAGTTCCACAATTAGAAAAAATATTTTTAATTAAACAGTGGTCTTCTCTTCCATCTATTAAATGAATATCTTTAGTACCACTTTCTAAGGCTTCTATACAACATTCCATCTTAGGAATCATTCCACCACATATAATGTTTGTTGATATATAGTCTTTTATTTCTTTTACTGTTATAGAGTTTATTAACGAAGATTTATCATTAATATCTTTATACACACCTTCTACATCTGTAAGAATTATAAGTTTCTCAGCTTGTATAGCTGAACTTATAAAGGAAGCTGCATAATCTGCATTAATATTATATTTATTTCCTTCACAGTCACAACCTACAGGAGAGATTACAGGAACATAATCATCAGACAGAAGATTTAAAATTAAATCTTTATTTATAAACTCCACTTCTCCTACATAACCTATGTCAATTGCGTTATTATCTACATTAAGATATTTTTTCTTTGCAGTTATAAGCTTATTATCACTTCCACTTATTCCTACAGCTTTGACACCTTCATTACTAAGACAAGATGCAATATTTTTATTTACTTTTCCGGAAAGAACCATTTCTACTATTTCTATAGTAGCTTCATCAGTTACTCTAAGGCCATTTATAAACTTGCTTTCTAGACCTATCTTGTTTAGCCACTTAGATATTTCAGGACCTCCACCGTGAACTATAACAACATTTATGCCTGCAAGCCTCATTTGTAGTATATCTTCAAAAAATGATTTTTGAGCGGACTTATTTTCCATAGTGCTTCCACCATATTTAATTACAAATGTTTTGCCTTTAAAGTTTTTTAAATAACTCTGTTCCTCCATAATGTTGCACCAGCCTTTATAAAGAATTTTATTACTGAATAATTATACTATGTATTTTATAAATATGCAATATAATTTATAGTAAAATAATTTAAAATATACATGGAGCCTTGCGGTTTTAATTAAGATAATATAAAAAAATATAAATAAAATATGTTGAATAATTATTGAGTATTATGTATAATTTCTTATATTAGATTAGTGGGGTGATAATATGATTAAAGTAGGAATAATTGGTGCTACAGGATATGCTGGCCAGCAAACTGTATGGTTTTTGCATAATCATCCGAAGGTTCAAATAGAATTTTTATGTTCTCATAGCTATGCAGATGTTGAATTTTCGCAAATATATAATAATTATTTAGGTTTTATGAAAGAAGTTTGCATAAACATACAAGAAGCAGAAAATAGACTAAAGGATATAGATGTACTCTTTATAGCCCTTCCTCATGGTAAGTCTTTTGAAGTTACACGAAAGGCACTAGAGCTTGGAGTTAAGGTTATAGATTTAGGAGCTGATTTTAGGTTAAACTCATCAGAAGTATATAGCCAGTGGTATGGGCTAAATAATGATGCTAGTGAATTATTAAAAGAGGCAGTATATGGTCTTACAGAAATATATAGAGATGATGTAAAAAATACAAAGCTTCTAGCTAATCCAGGATGCTACACAACGGCAAGTATACTAGCTTTATATCCATTGTTAAAAGAAAAATTAATAGATGTAGATTCTATAATAATAGATGCTAAATCAGGAGTATCAGGAGCAGGAAGAGCACTAAGTATACCGTCTTTATTTGCAGAGTGTAATGAATCTATTAAGGCTTATGGAGTAGGTACTCATAGACATACTCCGGAAATTGAGCAAGAGTTATCAAAGGCAGCAGGAGAAGAAGTAGTTTTAACATTTACTCCGCACTTAGTTCCTATGAATAGAGGAATTTTATCTACCTGTTATGGAAAGTTGAATAAGAAATTAAATCAAGATGAGATTTATGATATATATAGAAACTTTTATAATGGGGAATACTTTATAAAAGTAATTGATGAGTTACCTGAAACTAAAAATGTTAAGGGAAGTAACTTATGTCATATAGGAATAAGAGTTGATAATAGAACGGGAAGAGTTATCGTAGTTTCAGCTATAGATAACTTAATAAAGGGTGCTGCAGGGCAAGCTGTTCAGAATATGAATGTAATGTTTGGATTTGAAGAAACGGAAGGTATTAATATCTTACCTATGCAAATATAAGATTGAAGGAGAAATTATCATGCAAATTTTGGAGAATAAATTTATTGAAGGCGTTAAAGGATTTAAAGCCGCTGGAATTGCAGCTGGTCTTAAAAAGAGTAATAAAAAGGATTTAGCTATAATTTATAGTGAAAAAAAAGCAGTATCTGCTGGAGTTTTTACAACTAATAGAGTTAAAGCAGCTTGTGTACTTTTGAATATGGAGAATGTAAAGAGTGAAAACACTCAAGCCATAATAGTTAATAGTGGGCATGCTAATGCATGTACAGGAGAGAGTGGACTTGAAGATGCAAAGAAGATAGTAGAAATCACATCAAAAAAACTAGGACTAAATCCTGAAGAAGTTTTGCAGGCGTCAACTGGAGTTATTGGGGTATCCATACCTATGGATATTATAGAAAAAGGAATCAATGAAATCTGCGATTTAGCTTCAGTAGATGGCGGAAATGAAGCAGCAGAAGCTATAATGACTACGGATACAATAAGTAAACAAATTACTGTAGAGATTGTACTTGATGGAAAAAAGGTTTTAATAAGTGGGGCGGCAAAAGGTTCAGGAATGATTAAACCGAATATGGCTACTATGCTTAGTTTTGTTGTAACTGATGCAAATATAAGCAAGAAAATGCTTGACAAGGCTATAAAAAGTAGTGTTAAAGATTCATATAATATGATTTCTGTAGATGGAGACGTAAGCACCAATGATATGCTAATTGCTCTTGCTAATGGTGCAGCAGAAAATAAAATTATTGATGAGGAAAATGAAGATTATAAAATCTTTAAAGAGGCCTTTGATTTTGTAAACATGGAGCTTTCAAAGAAGATAGCAAGAGATGGAGAAGGAGCAACAAAGCTTGTAGAAGTAGAGGTTGTAAATGCTAAGGATGAAGAAAGTGCAAAGCTTTGTGCTATGTCTGTAGTGTCTTCTAATCTTGTTAAAGCAGCACTATTTGGATGTGATCCTAACTGGGGAAGAGTAGTGTGTGCTCTTGGATATTCAGGAGGAGATTTTGATCCTAATAAAGTGGATTTAACCTTTAAAAGCTCAGAAGGAGAAATAAAGGTTTTTGAAAAGGGCGTAAATATAGAATTTGATGAAGAGAAAGCAAGTAAGATATTAAGTAATGAGAGCATAGTATTATATGCAGATTTAAATGATGGAAGATATAGTGCAAAGGCATGGGGCTGCGATCTTACTTATAAATACGTTGAAATAAATGGAGAGTATAGAACATAATATAATATGATATCTAATTAATAGTTACTAAAAGTGTAGGCAAAGACTACACTTTTTTATTTTCTATAATAAATCTAGCAACTTCTGTATTAAACTTTATGTATATGATAAAATTATAATTAACTATATTTCAAGTAATCGGAAAGGATGAAGAAATTGACCAATATATTAAAAGATTTATCACCAAGTTTAGTATTTAAGTATTTTGAAGAGATAAGTAATATTCCTCGTTGTTCAGGAAATGAAAAGAGAATAAGTGATTATTTAGTTAATTTTGCAAAAGAAAATAATCTTGAAGTTATACAAGATGATTTATTAAATGTAATAATAAAAAAGAGGGCAACTAAAGGATATGAAAATGCTCCTACAGTAATATTACAAGGTCATATGGATATGGTATGTGAAAAAAATGGAGGCACAGAGCATGACTTTGATAAAGATCCAATCAAGTTAAGAATAGATGGAGACTTTATAAAGGCTACGGAAACAACCTTAGGGGCAGATAATGGAATAGCAGTAGCATACTGTCTAGCAATACTTGCAAGTAATGATGTGCAGCATCCAGCTTTAGAGGCTCTGATTACAACTGAAGAGGAAACTGGAATGGGAGGAGTTTCTAATATAAGTCCAGAAAGATTAAAGGGTAAGATATTAATTAATATAGATTCAGAAGAAGAGGGAGAACTTTTGTCATCTTGTGCTGGTGGAGTAAGAAACAGAGTAAGTCTTACAGTAGAAGTGGAAGAAAGAAGAGATGGATTTACTCCTTATAAGATTAATGTCAAAGGATTAAAGGGTGGCCATTCTGGTATGGATATTCATAAGGAGAGAGGAAACTCGAATAAGCTTATGGGAAGAGTGTTAAACGACATAAGTCTAAAAATGGAGATGTATATATCAGAAATAAATGGTGGCGCCAAAATGAATGCTATACCAAGAGAAGCAGAAGCTATAATTTTTATTAAAGAGAATGCTAAATCACATCTAGAAGAAGCAATTAATGAGTTAAGTAAAAGCTTTAGAAATGAACTGAGAGTATCAGACCCAGGCGTTACTATAGAGTTAACAGAAGGAGAGAAAAGAGCGTACAGAATTTTTTCAAGGGCATTAACAGATAAAATAGTAGCTTTACTAATGCTAATTCCTAGTGGAATAAAAACTATGAGTATGGACATTGAAGGACTTGTACAAAGTTCTACGAATCTAGGTGTAGTTACGACAAGTCAAGATGAAATTACCTTCGAAAGCGCTGTAAGAAGTTCAGTAAGTAGCTTAAAGAAAGCTATAGTGAAAGAAATTGAGGTAGCAGCTAAGGTTGTTGGAGCATCTATGACACTAGACTCAGATTACCCAGCCTGGGAGTATAATGCTAACTCTTATATAAGAGAGGTATTTATAAATACTTATAAGGAGCTGACTGGAGCTCAGCCAAAGATAACAGCAATACATGCAGGGTTAGAATGTGGAATATTAAATAACATTCTAGGGGATTTAGACATGATTTCCTTTGGGCCTAATATGTATGATGTCCACACACCAGATGAAAAGTTAAGTATTTCTTCAACTGAGAGAACTTATAAATATCTAATAGAAGTGTTAAAAAATATTAAATAGTTTCAGAAATGTCATATGGGTTGTTTGCTTTATTTCATACTCTCTTAAACCTGAACTATATATTCATTACTAAAAAGATAGTAACTATATTTTAGATAAATCATATTATAAGATTAGTGAGGGTGTAGAGGGGGGTGTTTTTATGATAGAGTACCTTTCACAATACAATGTCGTCTTACTGGGACTTTTGGCTAGCTTAGGAGCAGGATTAGCCACTGGAATGGGTGCACTACCAATATTCTTTACAAGAAATGTTTCCAAAAAACTCCTAGATGTTTTATTAGGGATTGCCGCAGGAGTTATGCTAGCAGCTACCTCCTTTAGTTTAATTGTTCCTGCAATTGATAAAGGCGGTGGAGGCGTTAGGGGAGCTACAATAGCTTTAATTGGTATTTTATGTGGTGGTGTTTTCCTTGATTTTATAGATAAACATTTCCCAAATACTAATTTACTTGCTAATGCGGTAGATGGCGACAATGATACAGAAAATAATATTACCAGTGTTGATATAAAGAGAAAAAGTAGGCTAAGGAAAACCTGGCTATTTGTTCTTGCTATCACTATACACAACTTCCCAGAAGGATTAGCAGTAGGTGTAGGCTTTGGAGATGGAGATATTGCTAATGGATTAAGTCTTGCTATTGGGATTGGTCTTCAAAATTTTCCAGAGGGTTTAGCCGTGGCATTACCACTTATTAGAGAGGGATTTTCTAGAAAAAAAGCCTTTTTAGTAGCTCTTGGATCAGGTTTAGTTGAGCCTATTGGAGGATTAATGGGAGTAGGACTTATACAGATATCAAGACCAATATTACCTTTTGCCCTTGCATTTGCTGCAGGAGCAATGTTATTTGTAATCAGTCATGAAATTATTCCAGAAACTCAAAAGAATAAGGGACATTCTAAGTTAGCTACACATGCTTTATTAGTTGGTTTTGTTATTATGATGTTTTTGGATAATACATTAGGGTAATAAGAGATAATTAGAATAATAGATTAATTCTTTTATATAAATTAATAAAAAATAAATGTTAAGAGGGGGGACTCTTAACATTTATTTTTTAGTTTATAGGAAATTATAAGCTTATCCTTTGCGGGATAAATTTATAATTTCCTAACTATATTATTAAAGTATTTTTTAGCTTCATTTAAATATTTAATATCAAAAGAATATTTAAATTCAGGGTTAGCAGCTTCAACAAAGGCAGCTATCCAAGACTTACGTAGCTCATAAAAATTAGCAGCATTTCCACCAACTCGTTCCCAGTAGTCGCCGTGAAGGTCTATAACAGTTATCCATTCTATTATATCGGATTCATTTTTTGTCACACTATTAGCGTTATCACAAGGCATTCCTTGAAGAATATAATTATTTAAAACTTTAAATAATTCATCTGGAGTCGATACGTCATATTTTTCAGCAGAATCCTTACCACAAAAACTACCTTGAGATGAGTAAGCTTTTTCAATTAGTTTAAAACCCTCATCTCCAAATTGTTCAATTAATTTAGTAATAAGATATGCCTGCCTAGTTTCAGCTACAGATATTCTATTTTGTAACCAACCGTGTATATTACTTGTATCGATGATATCTTCGATAGGAGTATCATCTAATGGTGGTTGAAATTTGCTGTTTATATCTTCTAAAATATTACTGATATCAGTAAAGTTGTTAAGAATATCTTTTTCAAGAGATTCATAAAGCTTTATTTTGTTAAATAACCAAGTGTGGATTGGGGCTAGAAATTTACTCATTTAAAACACCTCTTTTAAAAAATTTGTAATCTTATTTTAATATCATGACTATATTATTGGCGTACTTAAGTTCATTCATACTAGAATAAATTTGATCAACTTTATATAGGTTATTTTATAATAGTACAAACATTAAAACAGTAACAAATGTTACTATAATAGGGTAAATATAAAAAATAAAATAAACTAAATAAAAGAACTAAACAAAAAAAGATAAAGCATAAAAAGTATGCTTTATCTTTTTTTATATTTATTTAAGTTTTATTAGCAGTTGACCAGACTTAACTTGTTGACCGTCTTTAACTAAAATAGATTCAATAGTTCCAGCAGTTGTAGCAGTAATAGTTGTTTCCATCTTCATTGCTTCAATTACGATTAAGCTGTCATTTTCAGCTATCTCATCGCCTTCTTTTACTAGAAGTTTTAAAACTGTTCCTGGAATACTTGCACCAATTTCAAGAGGATTATCTGTATCTGCCATTTCAAGTGCAGTAGTTTGAGTAGAAGCTATTAAACTACTCTTATCCTTTACCTTAATTTCATGTCTATTTCCATTAACCTCAAAGTATAAAGTTCTATTTCCTTCATTATCTAACTTACTCATCTCTATAAGTTTAATAATCATAGTTTTTCCTTCAGCAATTTCAATCTCGCAAGTTTCACCTTCGGATAGACCATGGAAGTAAATATCACTTCCAATTCTACTTAAATCACCATTTGTCTTAATATATTTTAAATAATCTTTGAATACATCAGGATATAGTGCATAGCTTAATAGATCTTGTTTAGTAGGTTCCATATTAAAGAACTTTCTTAAGCCTTCAGCTATAAAATCAAAATTTTCAGGAGGAAGAAGTTCTCCAGGTCTACAAGTTATAGGTTCTTCTCCTTTTAAAACTATTGTTTGAAGGTCTTCTGGGAATCCACCCTCAGGTTGACCCATCATACCTTTGAAGTATGATACAACAGAATCAGGGAAAGCTAAGTCTTTTGCTTTTTCTACTATGTTTTCAGCAGTTAAACCATTTTGAACCATAAATATTGCAAGATCCCCAACCATTTTAGAAGAAGGAGTAACTTTTACTATATCTCCAAGTAAAATGTTAACTTCTTGATACATTTGCTTAACTTCATCGAATCTGTGGCCAAGTCCAAAGCTTTCAATTTGTGGTTTTAAATTAGAGTATTGACCACCAGGTATTTCATATTTATATATTTCAGTAGATCCAGATTTTAAGTCAGACTCAAATGTTTCATAAACAGGTCTTACTGCACCCCAGTAATCAGAAAGTTTTTGAACTCCATCTAAATTAATGCCAGTAGCTCTCTTAGTATTTTCAAGAGCCGCTACTACAGAATTTAATGCTGGTTGACTAGTTAATCCTGACATACTATTAAGTGCAGTGTCAACTATATCAATACCAGCTTCAGCAGCCATTAATAAAGTAGCTACACCATTACCAGTAGTATCGTGAGTGTGAAGATGTATAGGTATAGAAACTTCTTCTTTAAGGGCTTTAACAAGTTTATATGCAGCATAAGGTTTTAATAGAGCTGACATATCTTTTATAGCTAATATATGAGCACCCATTTTTTCGATTTCTTTTGCTTTCTTTACATAGTATTCAAGAGAATATTTATCTCTTGTAGAGTCTAGTATATCACCTGTATAACATATGCAAGCTTCTGCGATTTTATCTTTTTTAAGAACTTGGTCTATTGCAACCTCCATACCTTTTAACCAGTTTAATGAATCGAATATTCTAAATACATCGATACCAGAATCAGCAGATTCATTTATAAACTCTCTAATAACATTATCAGGATAGTTTTTATATCCAACCCCATTTGCACCTCTTATAAGCATTTGGAATAGGAGATTAGGAATTCTTTTTCTAAGTTCTTGAAGACGAGTCCAAGGAGATTCTTTTAAGAATCTATAAGCTACGTCAAAAGTTGCTCCACCCCACATTTCAAGTGAGAAAAGATCTTTTTCAAGAACAGCGGTAGCTTTTGCAGCTTTTATGATATCAATGTTTCTTAATCTTGTAGCCATAAGAGATTGATGACCATCTCTTAAAGTAGTATCTGTAATAAGTAGTTTTTCTTGAGATCTTACCCAGTTTACTAAGCCTTCAGGACCTTGTTCATCTAAAATTTGTTTTGTACCTCTTAAATCATTAGGTACAGTTATTTTTGGAAGAACAGGAACATCAAAATCTTTTTTTGCTCCGTGAGTATGATTTACAACTTTTTCACCTATAAATTTAAGAACGTTAAGTTCTTTATCTGCTTTTACTGAAATATCTAAAAGTTCAGTATGCTCTTCTATGAAGCCTGTTGTGCAATCACCAGCGAGGAAAGTAGGGTGATTTAAAACATTTATTAGGAAACCAGTATTAGTTTTAACACCAGAAATCTTAAGCTCTTTCATAGAACGTAGAGCTTTTCTTACAGCATCTTCAAAGGTTCTTGCCCAAGTAATAGTTTTTACAAGTAAACTATCATAGTATGGACTTACTACAGCACCAGTAAAGCCGTTTCCGCCATCAAGTCTTACTCCAAAGCCAGAACCAGTTCTATAGACATCTATTTTTCCTGTATCTGGTGCAAAGTTATTTGCGGGGTCTTCTGTTGTTATTCTACACTGAATAGCAAATCCTCTAGGTTGAACATCTGCTTGAGAAGATATTCCTATTTCAGGGCAAGATAAAGGATAGCCCATTGCTACAAGTAATTGGCTTTGAACAATATCTATACCAGTAGTCATTTCGGTTACAGTATGTTCAACCTGGATTCTTGGATTCATCTCTATGAAATAATGATTTCCATGCATGTCAACTAGGAATTCTAATGTACCAGCACTTCTATAATCTACTGATTTTGCGATTTTTAATGCATCTTCACAAATAGCTTCTCTTCTTTCTTCAGGAAGAGAGAAAGCAGGTGTATACTCAACTACCTTTTGATGACGTCTTTGAATAGAACAATCACGTTCATATAAATGTACTATATTTCCATGTTTGTCTCCTAAAATTTGAACTTCTATGTGTTTAGGTCTTTCTAAGTATTTTTCAACAAAAATATCATCTATACCAAAAGCTTTTTTTGCTTCATTTTTAGCACTTCTAAAAGACGGTAATAATTCTTGTTTATTTCTTACTATTCTCATACCACGTCCACCGCCACCAGCAGCAGCTTTAAGCATGATAGGATATCCACAGGACTCAGCAAACTCGATAGCTTCATCTTCAGAAGCAACAGGTTTTTCTACTCCAGGAATAGTTGGAACTCCAACAGCTTGAGCAACAATCTTAGATTTAATTTTGTCTCCTAGCTTTTCCATCATATCGCCAGTAGGTCCAATAAATTCGATTCCAGCTTCCGCACACTTTCTTGCAAATTCAGCATTTTCAGAAAGGAAACCATAACCAGGATGTATAGCATCTACTCCTTTTTTTAGAGCAAGACTTATTATCTCATCTATGTTTAAATAAACTTCAATAGGTCCTAGGCCTTTTCCAATTTGATATGCTTCGTCTGCTTTGGTTCTAAAAAGAGCATATTTATCCTCTTCAGAGTATATAGCAACCGTTCTAATACCTAACTCGTTACAAGCTCTGAATATTCTAATAGCAATTTCACCCCTGTTTGCTACAAGAACTCTTTTAAACCTTTTAACCATTTCATTCACTCCCCATTTAAAATATATATAAATAAAAAAATATAATCATTGCAATAAACGTGCTTAAATAAATTCAAAAATAAAGATAAGAATATTATATATGAGATAAAACATTATTGCAATTGCATAATTAAAAAAAACCACTTGCAAATTTGCAAATTATTAATGACAATGTGTAAGATTATTAAAAGACGTAAATTTTATATATTGTTTGTGTTTTTAAAAATAATATATAAGAAGAATTTATTATATTATACTCTAAAATGTGTGAAATTAAAGATATAGTTAAAGCTTTATTATAGAAAAGAGTCATATAAATTAAGTTATTTAAAAATGTTAACGAAAATGTAACTATCTATTTTTGATTAATACATAATATAGAGTTATAATTTTAAATAGAAGACTAATAACTAAACTATAAATACAGGATAAGGGAGATGAAGTATGAACATTGCATTTTTTCTTACACCTAAAAAAGATGTTGTATGTGAAAAGTTAGATTCTACTATGAGACAAGCTTTGGAGAGAATGGAACAACATAGATATACAGCAATTCCACTGGTGGACCCAAAGGGCAAATATGTTGGGACACTTACAGAGGGAGATATACTTTGGAAGCTTAAAAATACACCAGAACTAAATTTTAAAAATACAGAAAAGATATTACTTGGAGATATACCAAGACATATGAAAAACGATTCAGTAAATATACATTCAAATATTGAAGACCTTATTAGTCTTGCCATAAATCAGAACTTTGTACCTGTAGTAGATGATAATCATATATTTATAGGAATAATTAAAAGAAGTGATATTATTAATTATTGTTATAAGAAAGCATTTAATAAGGAGGAGTTAAGCAAAGCTTAACTCCTCCTTATTTTAACTATATACACTAAATACTAAGTTTTATATCCAGTTAGATATCTAAAAGATTTCTAGTATAGTCTGCATAAAGTGCTTTTAACTCACCAATTTTATCATCCATTTCAATTTGAAGAGAGGAAACAGTTGCGAAGTCTTCAGCTTCAACAGCTTCGTATATTTTTGTAAATAGAGATTTAGTGGAGTAAGAATCTTTCATAAGATAAAGTCTTAGCTCATTAACTTTTTGCCATCTAGTTACATCAATATCTTGAGCTTTACTAACATCATGTAGCATTTTATAGTTTCTAATTAGCGCAGAGTAGTTTGGAATTATTCTGCTAGTTATTTCTGTTATCCATCTTCTATTAACTGTTGTTTTGTAGCTGTCAATTAATTTATCAGAAAATACATTGCCGGATTTTAACATTTCTAATTTTGTAGGATAAGTATCTAATCCGCAAAGATTTTCATATACAGTTGCAGGAGCTTTTCCAAATAATCTAGATCTTTCTTCCTCAGAATAATCTTCAAATACATCATGCTCACTTCTGTATGCTCTGTCTTTTTCAAGATAATCAGTTTCAACTCCAGCTTCTTTTGAAAGTTCTGCTAAAAGATCATCCTCTGTTTTGCCATTAGTTATAGCATAAGTTATACCGTCATTACATGCCATAAATAAAGCAGCTAAAGCTAAATAAGTATTTGTATGAGGATTTGGTGATCTTAATTCAAATCTAGTTCCAAGAGGAGACATAAGATCACGTATAACACCTACGAGTATAGTTCTATTTCTTGAAGGTATATCTACTGAATGACCTATAGAAGTAACTATACACACAGGAGCTTCAAAACCAGGTTTTAATCTTTTTAATGAATCATTAGTAGCAGATACAAAAGGGTTTATAACTTCGTAGTTCTTTAATACACCCATTAATGAAGCATATCCATAGATACTTAAGAAGTGGTTTCTGGTAGAAGCGAATAAGTTTATTCTCTTACCATTCTTTAATTTTAAAGCTATGCTCAAGTGAGTGTGTTCACCATTTCCAGCAACGCCTTCTATAGGTTTTGCAAGGAAAGTAACATCAAGACCATATCTTCTAAATGTTTCTCTAATTAATATTCTAACAAATAGTTCATTATCAGCCGCTTGCACAGCATCTGAATATTTCCAGTCTATTTCAAGTTGTTCCATTATATGAGTTAAGCTTCCATCTTCTCCAAGAGTAGCTTTTACCCCACCAACTTCTTTATGACCCATTTCAGACTCAAGTCCATATCTATCCATTAAAGTTAATGTTTCCTCAAGAGCAGTTCTAACACAACCCTTAGTTCTCGTCCAGTATTGTTCTTGAAGGACTTGAGATGTTGAAAGTTCTTCTATGTGGGCTTTTTCTTCAGGAGTTTTAACCCAGAACTCTAATTCAGTTGCTGCAGTTGCAACTATATCATCTATATCATCTACAGTTATGCCATGTTCATCTAATAGTGCAGGATATTGTTTATAAAGATTCATAAGGTTGTTTTCTATATTAGCTATTGAAGATTTAAGAATATGTCTTGAATCGATAGCTTTACCTTCATGAATTAAAAAACAAGGCATTCTAAGAGTTCCAATAGGTTTTCCAGTTTCTTCATCAATGTTTTCAAAGTTATAATCAATAAACCAGTTAACATCGACGTCAGGAATCATATCCACTTTTGCATTATTAATAGTAGCTATTCCAGGGAATGCCACTGAAGATCCGTCAGTTTGTGTTGATCCCTTTAAAAATCCTTCGATATCCTCTAAGAATATTCTTACTGGGATTTTTTCATCAGTATCATTTCCAGCTAAATCAATACCAATAAGAGATACAAACTTTACTTCAGGATGTGCGTTTAAAATTTCTTTTAAGATTTGTTCAGAATGATCGGCTTTTGGTATTGTATAAATCAAATCACTAAACATAAATATCCTCCTAATTTTATTTAATTTTAGTATAAATGCTAAATAATTCACATGAATTTTACATTTATTATTTTAAAAAGTCTAATTTATTTCAGATTAGATTTTAACATATCTATTAGTATATTAATTAAATAATAATTTATATGCCTAACTAAGTCAATAAAGTAGAATGGTTTATTATAAAGTTTATGAAAAGGTAGGATTAATTCGCATTAATATAAATAGAAAAAGAGTACCTGTCCTAATTATTTTTAAATAATTAGGACAGGTACTCTTTTAAAGCATCTTATAGACTAAATAGTAATTCTCCATAAGTTGGTAATGGCCAATATTCTGCATCTACAATAGTTTCAAGTTTATCTGCAACTTCTCTTAACATATTCATTTTTTCGAATACATCAAATTTATATGAATAAGCAATTTCATAACAATCTCCTGAAAGAGCTTGAACTTTTTCTAATGAAGCCTCTAATTCAGATATTTTACTCTTTAATGAAGTTGCTAAACTAGCTACTTCGCAAAGTAATTCTGTTTGAACTGTAGCATCTACGCCAGCAGCTTTAACAGCAGCAGCAGAGGTAGCTAAGTTAGTTTCAAATTTGATAACAGCAGGTAAAATTTGACGTTTTGCTATAATAAGTGCTGTTTCAGCTTCTATATTTATAATTGTAGAATAGTTATCCAGATACACTTCATAGCGTGAATGCATTTCTGTTGGACTTAATACATTATGCTTTGCCATTAAAGCTATATTCTTTTCAGAAGTTAGAGATTTTATAGCTTCAACAGTAGTTTTTATGTTTGGAAGCCCTCTTTTTTCTGCTTCAACTACCCATTCATCTGAATAACCATTTCCGTTAAATATGATTTTCTTATGAGTTTTAGCAATTTCAGTAAGAATAGCTTGAACTTCAGCATCTACATCTGATGCTTTTTCTAATCTATCTGCAACTTCAGAAAGTACTTCTGCAACAGCTGTGTTTAGAACAGAGTTAGCACCAGCAATATTACCTGAAGATGGTACCATTCTAAATTCAAATTTATTTCCCGTGAATGCAAAAGGTGATGTTCTGTTTCTATCAGTAGCATCTTTCATAAGTATAGGAAGTGATAAAGCACCAAGAGATAGATTTCCACCACATTTTGAAGAAGTAGCAGTTCCATTTTCAAGTTGTTCTATAATATCTCCTAATTGTTCTCCTAAGAATACTGATATAATTGCTGGAGGAGCTTCATTAGCACCTAAACGGTGGTCGTTACCAGCATTAGAAGCAGAAAATCGTAATAAATCTGAATATTCATCAACAGCTTTTACAACTGAAGCTAAGAATAATAAAAATTGAGTGTTTTCATGTGGTGTTTCACCTGGCTCGAGAAGATTATGACCATCGTCAGTGCTCATTGACCAGTTGTTATGCTTACCAGATCCATTTATGCCTGCAAAAGGTTTTTCATGAAGTAAACAAACTAAACCATGTCTTACTGCAACTTTTTTCATAATATCCATTGTAAGTTGATTGTTATCAGTTGCAACATTTGTTGTACCAAATATTGGAGCTAATTCAAATTGTCCTGGAGCAACTTCATTATGTTTAGTTTTAGCTGGAACTCCAAGTTTCCAAAGTTCTTCATCAAGTTCTTTCATGTAAGCGGAAATTCTTTCTTTTATTGTTCCGAAATAGTGATCCTCAAGTTCTTGTCCTTTTGGAGGTTTTGCGCCAAATAAAGTTCTACCAGTGAATACTAAATCTTGACGCTTGTTAAATAATTCTTTATCAACTAAGAAGTATTCTTGTTCAGGTCCTACTGTTGTTACAACTTTTTTAACAGTAGTATTTCCAAGAGCTTTTAAAACACGAACAGCCTGTTTTGATAAAGCTTCCATAGAACGAAGAAGAGGAGTCTTTTTATCAAGTGCTTCACCTGTATATGAAGTAAAAGCAGTTGGTATATATAAAGTTCCATCTTTTACAAAAGCAGGCGAAGTTATATCCCATGCAGTATAACCCCTAGCTTCAAAAGTAGCTCTGATTCCGCCAGAAGGGAAAGAAGATGCATCAGGTTCACCTTTTATTAATTCTTTTCCAGAAAACTCTAATACTGCTTTTCCATCTCCAGTTGGAGCGATAAAAGAATCATGTTTTTCTGCTGTAGTCTCAGTTAATGGCTGAAACCAGTGAGTAAAGTGAGTAGCTCCTTTTGCAAGTGCCCAGTCCTTCATTACAGAAGCTATTACATCTGCTGAATCTAAATCAAGAGAAATACCTTCTGCTATTGCTTTTTTATAAGCCTTATACGTAGCTTTAGGAAGACATTCCTTCATAACTGCATCGCTGAATAAATTTGAACCAAAATTTTCGATTAAAGTACTCATTATAAAATCCCCTTTCGATATGAAAAAATAATATATTATATAGCCCAAATAAAAACATACGGTAATATCTAAAAAATCGTAATTTATTATTTTTTAAGTATAATTTTAAAGATTATACAAAAATTTTATTATAAATTTGATAGATTGTCAACGAAATTATGATAAATTAATAAAATGTGAAAAGGTTTAAATAAAATATAACAATAAAATGTGGAGTGAATAACTAATTAAGGTAAATGATTATAATAATTTATAGAGTTTTGATTTATAGATAGTTTTTATAAAGGTTAGATATAGCCATACAAATATTTGTGAAGTATAATTTTAATATACAATTTTAGAAAAATATTAAATACCTTTTACAATTAGTTGTAGTGATTGGAGGTGAAAGCTGCTTTCTAATAATGTAATTATAGAGCAGCATGGACATATGGAAAAAAGACCTATAGGTTTTTTTGATTCTGGAGTAGGGGGACTAAGTGTACTCAAAGAAGCAAAGAAGTTAATGCCTAATGAAGATTTTATATATTTTGGAGATTCAAAGAATGCCCCTTATGGTATGAAAAATGTTGATGAGGTTAAAAAATTAAGTATACAAGCATCAGAGTTTTTGCTGAGTTATAATGTTAAAGCAATTGTAGTAGCATGTAATACAGCAACTAGTGCAGCTATTGAAGATTTAAGAAGGATATATAAAGATATACCTATAATAGGAATAGAGCCAGCATTAAAGCCAGCGGTTGAATTAAATCATAGTGGTAAAATAGTTATTATGGCTACACCTATGACTTTAGCTGAAAGAAAGTTTAATAACCTTATGGAGAAGTATAAAACCACTTCAGAAATTATACCACTACCTTGTCCGGGACTTGTTGAATTTATAGAAAGAGGTGTACTAGAGGGAGAAGAAATAAGAAGCTTTATTAGAGAAAAGTTTTCTTCAGTAGTACATAGTAAAATTGCAGCGGTAGTACTCGGATGTACTCATTATCCCTTTATAAAAAATGAATTATACAAAGTATTAGGAAATGAAGTTACTATAATAGATGGAAGTAGGGGAACATCAACTCATCTAAAAAGAATGCTTGAAGAGAAAAAGTGGATTAATAATCGAAATGAAAATGGAAAAGTAATGATATTTAATTCATCAGAGAAAGATGAGTTAATAAAAATATCAGAGTGGTTATTAAAGGCTTAATTAGATGGTGCATAACGGTAATAGAATAAATTATTATATAATTGATAGTTCACATATCACCTAAAAAAAAAGTGAGAATAAATTAGTAGTAGAGGTAACTCTAATACAATAGAAATAAGGTGATGAAAGTGAAAGTCTTTGCTGTTAAAAAGGAGAAAGAAGAAATAACAAATGAGGCTGGAGAAAAAGTATCCTATATTACGCTGTTTAATGAAAACAAATTTAACTATATAGTTATAAAAAACCCTTCAGATAGTAATGAGATATATACAATTAAAGATATTAAGATATTGAATGTAGATAACACTAATGAACTATGTCTTATGCAAGGGGAAGATGAAAAGCTAAAGGAAAGCGAAGAAATAAGAGCAGTTGATAAGGTAGGAATACTTAATATAGAGAGCAGACTTCAGGAAATTGAAGATAATAAAAAGCTTCAGCTATGTCGAAATCAGCTTGTGGAAAACAAGGAATGTGATATACTAGATGATTCAGTTTTGATAGTTCTTCCTAAGGGATGTCTATTTATGAAGCTAGATAATGAAGTGACTAAGTTAGATGTAAATATAAAATGGACAAGTGAACCCATAGGGTGATCTTATGGATCATACAAAAGTATTTATCATAAATGTGTATACTGTGGTATAATTTAGTCTATGCTATTAAATAGCTTTAATTAATAAACGAAGGAGGATAAATTAATGAACCCTATTGTTACTATTAAAATGCAAAATGGAGATCAAATGAAACTGGAGTTATATCCAGAAATTGCTCCTAATTCAGTTAATAACTTTATAAGTTTAGTGAAGAAAGGTTTTTATAATGGAGTTATATTTCATAGAGTAATTCCAGGATTTATGATTCAAGGGGGAGACCCAGAAGGAACAGGAATGGGTGGACCAAACTATTCAATTAAAGGAGAATTCTCTGGAAATGGCTTTAAAAATGATTTAAAGCACTCTAAAGGAGTATTGTCCATGGCAAGATCAATGAATCCAAATTCGGCTGGAAGTCAATTCTTTATAATGGTAGAGGATGCTCCACACCTAGATGGTCAATATGCAGCTTTTGGAAAGGTTACAGAAGGCATTGAGGTAGCAGATAAAATTGTTAGTGTTAAAAGAGATCGTAGCGATAGACCTTATGAAGATCAAGTTATGGAAAGTGTTACAGTAGATACTTTTGGAGTGGAGTATCCAGAACCAGAAACAGTTTAATTAGAAATTGAGGTATAATACATGAGTGCTGAGAGTGAAAAAATCTTATTGATATATGGATTTGATTATAATGAACAGCTAAAGCTTAGTGAATTATTAAAAGAAAACAATTTACCTTTATATAGGGTAATAGATGAAAGCGTGGTTAATTTAACTTTAGAGGATATACTGAGTAAAAAAGCTACAGATATGTGTTCTAGTGATTTACAAAAAGAAAAAGTGATTTTATTTAATCAATGCAGCGATGATGATATAAAAACTACTATGAGAGTTGTAAGAGCTAGTTACAGTGAAAAACCTATTTTTGCAGTAGTTACACATACTTCGATTAACTGGAGATTTAATTATCTCTTGGAACATCTTATAGAAGAGCGAAGTAGGTTTGAAAAGACACATAGAAACTAAAGTTAAGTCGGAGGCATTTATATGAGCAGGATTGGTGGGAAGATAAAAGAAGCTAGGTTAAGCGCAAATTTGACAGAAAAGCAACTAGCTAAAAAGATCGGTGTTGCAGAGAGCTTTATAAAGGAAGTTGAAACTGGTAGAAAAGTAATAAATGAAAATGTTATAGAAAAGATATCTAAAGTTTTAGGCAAAGATTTAAATGATATAGGAATGTCTTTTGAAGAAGAAAGTTTCAAAGAAGAAGTGTCGAAGCCTAAAAAGACTCTAGAGGCTGTACAGGATGTATGGAGTGATGCCTTTAGCTCAGTGTTAAAAACTGTTCCTATATACAGATATGATCTAAGTAAAGCTTTAGGTGGAAAACAAATGCCTATTTTAAATAATAAGATAGAAGGCTATAGCAAAGATAAAGTATTATTTCTACAAGTTGAAAATGATGATATGATAGGTTTTAGAATAGGTAAAGAGGATCTAGTATTTGGACATATATCTCATGAAGTAGAAAACAATTCTATATGCCTTATTGAAAATAATGGTGAGAGATTTATAAGACAAATAAAAAGACTAGATAATACTAAATTACTTTTAGTAAGTAATAACGGAATTCTTAAAACTGAAACAGTTGGAATTAAAGAGATTAAAGTTTTAGTAAAATTAGAAAGAGTGGAAATAAAGTTATAGCAGCAGATATAATATCTGCTGCTATAACTTTTGTAGTTAATATATTAAATGCAATTATAACAAGCAGTTGTCAATGTTAGTAAGTATATAAAAAACGTATTAAAAAGAAGAAAAATAAACCAGGTATAAGGTATTAATTTAATTCAGTATATTTAAAGATTGATAATAAAAATATTGTGGAGTATAATATCCAGGTACAATATGTTGTGTCTGGAGGTAAATGGTATGCTATATGTAGTGAAACGAGATGGAAGAAGAGTTCAGTTTAATTCTATAAAGATAATTAATGCTATAAAGGGGTCAGCGGAAGAGATTGCTTTTAATTTAAAAGATAGCGAGGCTGTAGAGCTTGCTCAAAAGGTTATGGAGAAAATTGAAAGATTAGATTGTGAAGAGATATCAGTAGAGGATATTCAAAATATAGTAGAGAAGGTTTTGCCAGAGAACGGACATGAATTAATCGGAAAAACTTATTCTAATTATAGAAGTGAGAGAACGAAGATTAGAGAAAAGAAGTCAGACTTGATGAGGGCTATACAGAATATAGGGATTGAGACTGATAGAGATAATGCTAATGTTGGAAATAATTTCAGTTCAAAACTTCTTAGAATAGCAAGTGAATCTAACAAGTGGCATAATTTAGGGATGATGCCAAAGCATTTAGCAAAATTACACGAGAACGGAGATATATATTTTCATGATTTAGATTCATACAATTTAACTATAAACTGTTTAAATATTGAAACAGGAAAAATATTATCTAGAGGTTTTAATACAGGATATGGCACAATTCTTCCCGCAAAGAGAATAGAATCAGCTGCTGAATTATCATGTATATTGCTTCAAAGCGCACAAAATGATATGTTTGGGGGACAATCCCATGTAAACTTCGACAATGATATGGCTCCTTTTGTTAGTAGCTCAAGAGAAGAAATAAGAAAAGAGTATGAAGGTTACTTTGGAAACTTTGATAAATTAGATGAAATAATAGAAGAAAAGCTAGAGAAAACAGTTCGTCAATCAATGCAAGGTATAGTTTATAATTTAAATACAATGCATTCAAGAGCAGGAAGTCAAGTTCCCTTCAGTTCTATAAATTTAGGACTTCCTCAAAGTAAAGATGCTGCTATGGTAGATAGAATATTCTTAGAGGAATATGAAAGAGGACTTGGAAAAGGAGAGCAACCAATTTTCCCTAATATAGTATTTAGAGTTAAGGAAGGGGTTAACAGAGAACCAGGTGATCCGTATTACTACCTTTACGAACTTGCTTGTAGAGTAGCTAGCAAGAGAATGAATCCTATGTTTATGAATCTAGATGCAGACTTTAATAAAGAATACTATGATAAGGGCGTAATTGCATCAACTATGGGATGTAGAACTTATATAATGTCAAATGTAAATGGAGAACCAGGTCCAGAAGGAAGAGGGAATATATCTCCAGCTACCATAAATTTACCAAGAATCGGAATTTTAGCTAAAGGAAATGTGGATAAATTCTTCTCACTATTAGATAATAGACTAGAATTATTAAGAGAATCCTTATTACATAGATATAGTGTTTTGAAAAATTTAAAAGTTAAAGATTTACCTTTTGTTGCAGGGGAACATTTGATGCGTGGTTCTGAAAATTTAGAAGCTGAAGATTCAATAGATCCAATCCTAAGACAAGGAACATGGGGAGTTGGATTTATAGGAGTTGCAGAAACTTTAACTGCATTACTTGGAAAACATCATGGAGAAAGCAAAGAAGCCTATGAATTAGCTATAAAGATAGTATCACATATTAGAGCATTTTGTGATAAGTATAGAACTATAGATAAGCTTAACTGGTCATGTTATGCAACGCCAGCAGAAGGGCTTTCAGGAAGATTCATCCTTCAAGATAAAGCTATATATGGCAATATAGAAGGGGTTACAGATAAGGAGTATTACACAAATAGTTATCATTTACCAGTGTACTATAAATCTTCTATTAAAGATAAGATAAACTTAGAAGAGCCTTTCCACAAGATATGTAATGGAGGTCACATAACTTATATTGAAATGGATGGGTACCCAGAGCCAGAGGATGTGAAGGCTATAATTGATTATTCATATAAGAACACTAATATAAATTATATAGGTATTAATTTTCATATGAAGTACTGTAAAGAGTGTGGAGAACGTATAGAAGCACTTGAAGAAGAGTGTCCTAAATGTGGAAGCACAAATATACAAGGTATTTCTAGAGTTACAGGATACTTGTCCTTAGATGAAAGATTTGGGGCAGGTAAGGTAGCAGAAAGAGCAGATAGATTATCACATAATGATGATAAACATATAAATAATTATTTCTGTTAGTGGAGAGAAATGACATGGAACTAAAAGTAGCTGGATTTTTAGATAACACAATGGTAAATGGTGAAGGATTAAGGAGCGCACTATTTTTATCAGGCTGCACGCATAACTGTGAAGGATGTCACAACAAAGCTATGCAGGATTTTAACTATGGAGATTATGTACAAGTTCAACAAATATTAGATAGGATAAATCTTAATCTACCCTTAATAAAAGGAGTGACCTTTTCAGGGGGAGAACCTTTTGAACAAGCAAAAGAGTTAAGAATTCTTGCAGAGAAATTAAGAAATTATAATTTAAATATTTGGTGTTACACTGGATATACTCTTGAGCAAATTTTAGAGAGTAAAGACAAGAATAAGTTAAAATTATTGGAGCATATTGATGTACTTGTAGATGGAAAATTTCAAAAAGACTTGATAAAAGGTGCACTAAGGTATACAGGGTCTAGGAATCAAAGAATTATTAATGTAAAAGAAAGCTTAAAAAAAGGAAATGTTATAAACTATTTTAAATAATATTTAAGTAACTAGTAAGTCTTATAAATACTAATTACTATTAAAAAAAAGAAAATTGCTCAGCAATTTTCTTCTTTTTTAGTTTATAGTAAATTATTACTGAAGAATAGGGTCAAGTATTTTTACTATGTTTTTATCTTGTAGTTCGACCTCAATTACTAGAGTAGAGTGGGAAATTCTATCACCATTTTTCATATTAGTTATAAAGGTCTCCACACCGTCTATTGGGAAAGATATGTAAGGAGTTTTATAATGCATTGGAATTACTATATGAGCATTAATAGATTTTGCAATAGAGGCAGCTTCTTTTCCATTTATAGTAAAGTTTCCACCAACAGGAATTAAAAGAATATCTATATCTCCAATTTTACTTAGATATTCCTCAGAAAGATTATGACCTAAGTCTCCTAAATGACAAACTCTATAGTTATCTATTGTCATTATATAGATTATATTCTCACCTCGTTTAGCACCCTTAACATTGTCATGATAGGATATAATACCTTCTATAGATATATCGCATTTATTAAAAAGTCCAACCTTATCTACAATTTCAGGATTACCTTTTACATATTGAAGACAATCATGATCGAAGTGATGATGACTTATAATAACCAAGTCAGCCTTATCATCATATATTTTATATCCTACTGTTTCATCAAAGGGATCTGTAAGAATTCTTTTTCCGCTAGAATCTTTAATCAAAAATGAAGAGTGTCCAAGCCAAGTAATTTCCATTTAAAACACTTCCTTTAAAATAATATTTTTATATTATAATTTTAACCTTAAAATTATAATTAAAACTACGAATATATAAATAATAAAATTATACAAACTTTTGGAAAATATGATACTATTTTAATATATAACCGTAATTATTATTATAAAGGATAAAAGATTAAGCCATCTATATTATAACTTTTTAAAAGTTTATTGGTTTTATTGAATTATTTATCCATATGAAATAGAATTAAATTATATATGTCGTTTGGGGGGGATATTTTGAACACATTAAAAAAAGTTGCAATATTTTTAGTTCTCATGCTGTTCATGGGAATAGGGACACCTATTCAGGCTTTTGCGTCTACATATAAAGATATGGGAAGCAAACTAGGGGTCAAAGCTGATGAAGTACGGATAATAAGATTTAATCAAGATATTAACGGTACAACCATTAGTGGAAACGTAGTAGTATTAAATGACAAAAATGTAGAGGTGCCTATTAAGGCAGAACTTAAAGATTCAAAATCTATTGTAGTTACACCTGTAAGTGAGTATGAAGAGGGAAAGACTTATAGTTTGATTGTGAAAGATGGAATTAAGGGAAAGAATGGAGAAAAGATTAAAAGTCCAGCAAAAATGATATTTACTGTAGAAAGTAAGATACAAAACCCAACAGCACCAAAGGGATATATAGTTGCTTTAGATGCTGGACGTGCAGCAAATGATATTGGTGCACAAGTTGGACCAACGGGAATATTGGGAAAAGACATTAATTTAGCTGTAACACTAAAGGCAGGAAAGATTTTAGAGGCAAATGGTATTAATGTTATATATACAAGAACAGGAGATGCAGTTTCTTGGAGCAAAGATCAAAGTATTGATGCTAGAAGTAAGATAGTAAATGATGCAAAAGCTAATATGTTAGTTAGTATACATTGCAACGCATCAACTATTACCACTGCATCAGGATCAGAAACTTATTATTTAACAGGAAATAATGAGTCTAAAAAATTAGCTTCATATGTACAAGCTGAACTTCCAGTAAAGACTGGATTACCTAATAGAGGAATAGTTGAAAGTAGCTTAAAAACTTTAAGTAGTGTGAATGCTACGGCAGTTTATGTGGATTTAGGTTTTATAACAAATCCAACCGAGGAAAAAATATTAAATAGTGAAAACTTCAAAACTAACAGTGCAGAGGCTATAGCAAGTGCTGTCATAAAATATTTATATATTAAACAAAGTACATATATAAAAGATGTAAAAGATATATCAGCATTGCTTTATACGGGGGAGAGTTATAACCTACCATCCACTATAAATGCTGTTATGAGTGATAATACAGATACTAAAGTTCCAGTTAAGTGGAACAAAACTTATGTGGATACTTCTAAAGAAGGAACTTATTATTATAGTGGAACGGTTGCGGGATATACAGGTACTGTTAATCTAAAAGTTGTGGTTGTTCCTAAACCAAATTCAAGCACTTCGCAAATAAGTAAAGTTGCTATAGACCCATCAAGTGCTGCAAATTTATTAGGATCTACAGGGCCGACTGGGATTAAAGAGAAGGATGTAAACTTAGCGATAGCCCTTAAACTTGGAAAAATTCTTCAGGATAAAGGAATAGAAGTAGTTTATACAAGAACGGGAGATAGTGTGTCTTGGTCAGAGAGCAGTGATCCTGAACAAAGAAGTAAAATTGCAAATGATTTTGGAGCTCAACTCCTTGTAAGTATTCATACTAATTCTTTTAGTACTCTTTCTGCTAATGGAATAGAAACTTACTATATGCCTGGTGATAATGTAGGAAAAGCCTTAGCACAAAGTGTTCAGACAAATATAGTAGCTGATACTTTAGGATATAACAGGGGAGCTAAGGAAAAGAGTTTTAAACTTTTAGAAGGCTTTAATGGAACTGGAATATTAGTTTATCCAGGATTTATAACAAATTCAAATGAGGAAATACTTCTTAATACTTCCAGTTACCAAGATAAAATTGCCGGAGCTATAGCAAGAAGTATAATAGGTAGTAATGATGGAACAACTGAACAGATTAAATCAGTAAATGATATAACAGCTTCAGTTATTCAAGGAATTAACTATTCTTTACCTACAAAAGTATCAGCTATAACTACTGATAATAAGATAGTGCAAGCAGATATTATATGGGAGACTAATTCTGTAGATACAAGTAATACTGGAACACAGTTGATAAAAGGAAGAGTTGCAAATTATAGCGGGGAAGTAGTCTTAACGGTAATGGTATTACCAAAAAACACGACAAAATATAAAGTTGCTATAGATGCAGGCCATGGAGGAACTGATCCAGGAGCCATAGGTGTTAATGGAACTAAGGAAAAAGATATAGTATTAGCTATTAGTTTGAAACTAGGAGATATTCTTGTTGAAAATGGTGTAGAAGTAGTATATACAAGAACTAGTGATAATCCTACTTGGTTAAATAATAAGGATACAAGACTTCAAACGAGAGTTGACATAGCAAATAATGCTAAAGTAGACTATTTTGTTTCTATTCATGCAAACAGTATAAGTGGAAGTCCAACTACATCTGGAATAGAAACTTTTTATGATAGGGATAAAACTAACGGAATACCACTCGCTACAAATATACAAAAACAGCTTATACAAGAATTTGGAGCAAAGGACAGAGGTGTTAAGTCAAGTGGACTTTTTGTAGTTAAATATACAACTGCACCATCTGCACTTATAGAATTAGAGTTTTTGAGTAATCCGGATAAAGAGAAGTTGCTAAAGGACCCAGTTTATCAACAAAGATATGCAGAGGCAATAGCAAGAGGTATAATGCAAACTTTAGGTAAGTAAAAATTATACCCACAATATAATAGTAAATTTCTTTAAAAGTAAAGGAAGAGATAGAAATATTACAAAAGTTAGTTGTAATATTGAATCTCTTCCTTTATTATAATAATATTAGATTATTTATGGGCAAAATGAATAAAAGGGGTCAGTTTAATGAGTAATAGAAAAATCATTCAGTCCAATTTATTTGCACTAATTTTATTAATACTATATGCTATAGCGCCTCAAGTATTAATACCTATATTTAAGATAACAAAGCTACCACAGATAGCTTATTTAGTGTTACCACAATTGCTTTTACTTATAGTTCCAACTCTAGTTTATTTTATAATAACTAAAAAGCCCTTAAAAGAAACTCTAAGGTTGAATGCAATAGGAATTAGAACTATAGTGATTGTTATTGCAATAGGGTTTTTATCTCAACCTATAGCTATGTTCTTGTCATTTATAACTCAATTTATATTTCCTAATAGAATAAGTCAAGTTGTAGCATCTCTTAATGAAATACCACTTATTATAAGAGTAGGAGTCATTGCGTTGGTGCCTGCAATATGTGAAGAAATAACTATGCGGGGAGTAGTATTAGCGGGTTATAATAATATAAGTATAAAAAAATCAGCTGTTATGACAGGTGTTTTTTTTGGAATGTTACATTTAGATGGAAACCAACTGTTATATGCATTTGTACTAGGAATAGTCTTTGCGTATCTAGTTAGAATTACAAATTCTATATACTCTTCTATGATATGTCACTTTGTTATTAATGCATCTCAAGTGGTGTTGCAAGAAATATCCACCAAACTATTAGAACTTTCAGGACAACAAGTAGAACTAGCGCAGCAAGCAGGAATATCAGCATTTACTACAGGGCAATTAATAAATACATTTTTTGTTTTATTAACTGGAACCATAATTTGCATAGGTCTTATAGTAATGTTTATACAAAAGTTAAGTAGAATTCACGATATGAAGAGCATAAGTAACATGATAAGAGGGATAGATAATACGGCGGAAGAAATAATAAATTCAAATGAAGATAGTATAGATTTTAATGAAGAAAATAATGAAGTAAAAATATTTAATTGGCCTGTATATATTTATTTTATAATTTATATTATATTTATAGGGTTTCAGCTTAAGGAAATATATTTTTAATAGGGGCGTAATATTATTAGACAGAAGCAAGGGGGAATAATTAATGAAGCAGAACGTAATAGAAGTAAAAAAGGAGGACTTCAAAAAGCTTGAGGACTTTAAAAAGATTATTGAAGAAAGTAAACAAGAAATTCATAGTGCTTTAAATGAATATGGTAAATTAATAAATAAAAAGTTACAAGCTAATGAAGAGATAAAGTCTATAAAAAAGAAAGCATATAATATAAAAAAAATATATAGCTATGTATCTTGGGTAAATGAGCAAGCAAAGATGAATGATAATGCATTAAGAGATATTAGGGCTATTCCAAGAAGAGGAGAAGTATGGACCTGCGAACTTGGTCAAAACATAGGTTCTGAAGAGAATAAAATTAGACCAGTTATAATAATTCAAAATGATACTGGTAATAAGAATGCTCCAACAACCATAGTAGCGCCTATATCTAATAGACCTAAAAAAATTGCTGTACATATAGAACTTAGAGAAAGTGATTATAAGTTAGAAAATGGAGAAAAGAGTCATATAACGGGGACAATACTTGCAGAGCAGATAAAAGTAGTTTCAAAGGTAAGATTGGGAAGACATATTGCTACTTTAAATAAAGATTTCATGGAACTCTTAGATTCTAAGCTTAGAATCTCTCTAGATTTGTAATAAATTCCATCAAGTTGAATATAATATATTATAATATGTAGAAGTTTAATAGAAAATAAAGAAAAGATTAAAAAACTATTGATTTACTTTATCATTAGTGTTAGAATAAGAACGTCGATAAGGGAGTACATACCTAATTACAGATTAGGAGACCATATATCATATTATCCCTGTTATTTATTGTCACATACCTAGTATAGGCTAGGAGATTATATAACATAACTAAATGACATATTAGCAAAGAAGATTGGATTAAACCAATCTTCTTTGCGTTATATGACAAATTGACAATAAAAGACTATTGTAATATAATATAGCTTAAATTGATATTTACTAAAATTAAATTAAGTATTTAAGAACTGAGAACAGGAAAAGTATTTAAGCTCTATGTTTGCAGAGAGTGGGGTGTATGCTGAAAACCCCATAACTAAGGTTTAGAGAATATCACCTGGGAGTTGAAAACCTAAAGGACCTTAGTCTAATTAAGTTTTTCCGTTATTTCGCGTTAAGAAATAGAGTATTTTAGTACTCGAAATGTTTCACATAGGTGGTTTATAATACTGCGTCCTTATGGATGCAGTTTTTTTATTTTACAAAGTATATTTACAGAAAGAATAAGAAGTAGTTTATATAAAGAAAGGGGAATAGACAATGTATAAGAAAGTAGAAGCTTCTGCAAATTTTGTTGGTATGGAAAAAAATATCGCAAGTTTTTGGAATGAGAGAAGTGTAATTCAAAAAAGTTTTAATAGAAATGAAGATGGTGAATATTTTACATTTTACGACGGACCTCCAACAGCAAATGGAAAGCCTCACGTGGGACACGTTCTTACAAGAGTAATGAAGGATTTAATTCCTAGATATAAGGTTATGAAGGGATATAAAGTTTTAAGAAAAGCAGGATGGGATACACATGGTCTTCCGGTAGAGCTTGAAATTGAAAAGAAGCTTGGAATATCAGGTAAACCTCAAATTGAAGATTATGGTGTAGAAAAATTTGTAACAGAATGTAAAGAAAGTGTATTTAAGTATACTAGCCTTTGGAAAGATATGTCAGAAAAACTAGGATTTTGGGTTGATATGGATAATCCATATGTAACTTATCATAATGATTATATAGAATCTGTTTGGTGGGCACTTAAGAGAATGTGGGAAAAAGAACTCCTATACAAAGGACATAGAATAACTCCATACTGTCCAAGATGTGGAACGGGACTATCTTCACATGAAGTTGCTCAAGGATATAAAGATGTAAAAGAAGCTACAGCTTTTGTTAAGTTTAAAGTTAAGGGGGAAGACAATAAGTACATACTAGCATGGACGACAACTCCTTGGACATTACCAAGTAATGTGGCTTTAACAATTAACAAGAAATATGACTATGTGGAAGTACTAAAAGATGGAGAAAATTTAATTCTTGCTAAGGATCTATGTGGAAAGGTATTAGGAGAAGAATTTGAAGTAGTAAGAGAATTTAAAGGTGAAGAATTGATCGGAACAGAATACGAGCAATTATTTAAGTTTGCAACTACTGATAAAAAAGCATTCTATGTAGTACATGGTGACTATGTAACATTATCAGATGGTACAGGGGTAGTTCACACGGCACCAGCTTATGGTGAAGATGATGCTCAGACAGGAAAGAAATACGATTTACCACTTATTAATTTAGTTGATGCAGAAGGTAAATTCATAGATGCAGTTGAACCGTGGAAAGGCCTATTTGTTAAAAAGGCTGATCCTAAGATTTTAGAATATATGAAAGAAAACGGAATGCTTTATAAGTCAGAGAAGTTTACGCACTCATATCCACACTGCTGGAGATGTGATACACCACTTCTTTACTATCCAAAGGATAGTTGGTTTGTAAGAATGACGTCTCTTAGAGATAAGCTTTTAGAAAATAATAATAAAATAAATTGGTATCCAGATAATATTAGAACGGGAAGAATGGGTAAATTCCTTGAAAATGTTGTTGATTGGGGTATTTCAAGAGATAGATATTGGGGAACTCCGCTTCCGATTTGGGAATGTGAATGTGGTCATAGAGAGTGTATTGGAAGTATTGAAGAACTTAAAGAAAAGGGAGTAAATGTTCAAGAAGGTATAGAACTTCATAAGCCATATATTGATCAAGTTAAATTAACTTGTCCTCATTGTCAAAAAGAAATGACAAGAACTCATGAAGTTATAGATTGTTGGTTTGATTCAGGTTCAATGCCTTTTGCACAACATCACTATCCATTTGAAAATAAAGAAGTATTTGAAAAGACTTATCCAGCACAATTTATATCAGAAGCTGTAGACCAAACAAGAGGATGGTTCTATTCATTACTAGCAATATCAACAGCTATATTTGATAAGGCTTCTTATGAAAATTGTATAGTGCTAGGACACGTTCTAGATAAACAAGGACTTAAAATGTCAAAATCAAAGGGAAATGTAGTAGATCCATTTGATGTATTAAATAATGAGGGAGCAGATGCTACAAGATGGCATTTCTACACTGCTAGTGCACCATGGCTTCCAACAAGATTCTCAGAGGATGATGTAAAAGAGACTCAAAGAAAATTCTTAAGTACATTATGGAATGTATATTCCTTCTATGTTTTATATGCAGAGCTTGATAAATTCAATCCACTTGAGTATAAAGACTTTGTATCAGAAAACGTAATGGATAAGTGGGTAATGTCTAAGTTAAATACATTAATCAAAAATGTAGAAGGAAATTTAGATAACTACAAAATTACAGAAGCTGCATTAGAACTTGAAGACTTTGTTGATGAACTTTCAAATTGGTATGTAAGACGTAATAGATCAAGATTCTGGACTACAGAGCTTACGGAAGAGAAGATTGGAGCATACACAACACTTTATAAGGTTCTTACAACTATAATTCAAGTTGCAGCACCATTTATACCATTTATGGCAGAAGAAATCTATCAAAACTTAGTGGTTAATTTAGATAAAGATGCTGTAGAAAGCGTTCATCTTTTAACATGGCCAACATATGACCTAAGTGTTGTAGATAGTGAACTTGAATCACAAATGGATTTAGCATATAAAATAGTTAAGCTTGGACGTAGTGCTAGAAATGGAGCTAATATTAAGAATAGACAGCCACTTGCAGAAATGCTAGTTAGTACAAAATCACTTCCAGAATACTATGGAGATATAGTAAAGGATGAACTTAATATTAAGAACATAGTTTTTGGAGCAGATCTTTCAAAGTATGTTAATTTTGAAATTAAACCAAATCTTCCAGTGCTAGGAAAAGCTTATGGTAAGCATATTCCAGCAATAAAAAAAGCTATAGCTGGAAAGAATCAAATGGATCTTGCACAAACAATAAATAGAGGTGAATCAGTATTCGTTGATATTGATGGTTTGGATGAGCAAATAATGTTAACAGCAGAAAATCTACTTGTAACAATGCAAGGACTTGAAGGATTTGCTTTCTCAGGAGAAGGTGAAGTAGGAGTAGTTCTTGAAACCACTATTACAGATGAACTTAGAGAAGAAGGTTTTGTTCGTGAAATCTTAAGTAAGGTTCAAAACTTAAGAAAAGAAAGCGGATTTGAGGTTGCAGATAGAATAAGACTTTATGTAACGGGAAATCAGATGCTTGAGGAGATAGTTAAGAAGTTTGAAGAGCATATAAAGAAAGAAACTTTAGCTGCAGAAGTAGCTTATAATGAAGCTAAAGAATACAATGATTTTAAGATAAACGGAGAAAATCTTGAAATAGCTGTTGAGAAAGAAGATTAATAATTAATAAGAAAAGCACCTACTATTTACTGTTACGGTAAGTAGTAGGTGCTTTTTAAGTACGAAATATTCTTTGTCCATTTTGACTCGGTGATTTTAGTATGTTCTTAAAAGTAGTTTTTCAGCAACTTCTCTTAATACTATTTTATAAGGATTTTCAGGAAGTCCATTTATTAATTTAAAGGCTTTTTTTGTATACTTATCAGCAAGAGTTTTGGCACTTTCTATACCGTTATTTTTCCTTATTAGAGCTATTATATTTTTTACATCCTCATCTGAAAAATTTTCTTTTTGAAGATATTCTTCGAAGGAACTCTTATGTTTTTTTACAGCATATATAAAAGGTATTGTAAATATTCCTTGTTTTATATCATTTCCTATAGGTTTTCCTACTAAATCGTTAGTTCCTACATAATCTAAAATATCATCTATAATTTGAAAAGCCATTCCAATATTGTGGCCTATTCTCCAAAATTGTCTAGATAAAGAATTGCTACAACCACTTTCAGCGGCTCCTGTGTATAAGGATAAAGAGAATAGTTCCGCAGTTTTTCCAGAGATTCTAGTTAAATAGTTTTTAACTGAAAGTCTACTGTCAAATTTAGAGTTTAACTGCTCTAGTTCTCCTAAACAAACTCTAGACATAGAATTGCTATCTATTTTTATACTTTGAAGAGTTGAGGAAGAAGCTAAGATTTTAAAGCATACACAGAAAAGAAAATCTCCAATATATACAGCATAATCCTTGCCATACTTTGATTGTACAGTTTCTTGACCACGTCGCAACTTAGAGTCATCTATAACATCGTCATGAACTAGAGTAGCCATATGAAGTAATTCTATTACTGCAGCTAGAGACCTAGCTTTGTTAGGGTCATAGCTTCCAAAATGTGAAGATATTATGACAAAGGAAGGTCTTAGCATTTTCCCCCCAGAGTAGATTAAATCTTTAATAGAATTTTCTACTTTTTTATCTTTACATTTAACACTTTTCTCCATAAGGGAAACTACAGCTTTTAATTCATTTTTTATGTCATCATATTTATCCCATATTTTATCCATATTATCAATCCTCTACGTTAAATTTTTTTAAAATAAGGTAGTTTTACCATATGACTAATGGCATAGTTTGCTGTGATACCTATAAAGATTCCTGTACCGATACCTGCTATGGATAGAACAGGCAAATACAACATAACATTTATATTTCTAACTATAGCGGAAGCTATAAGTAATTGACCAATATTATGAAAAACAGCACCAGAAGCACTTACTCCTATAATACTAAGATTATCTTTTCCTATGTTTTTTGAAAATACCATTATAAGATAACTAAGAATTGCACCAGAAGCACTGTACATAAAAGATGAAAGATTACCACCAAGCATGGTAGACAATATAAGTCTTAGGATGATTACTAAAAAGACTTGTTTATTATTTCCGAGAGTATATAGTGCAATAACTGTAATTAGGTTTGCAAGTCCAAGCTTTGCACCAGGAGTAATAAAAGGCACTGGAATCATACTCTCGAATATATAAAGGACTAAAGCTTGAGCAACTAAAAGTGATATATAAACCATTCTAGACGTGTTCTTCATTAAATTCACCTCAATACGGTATGATAATATCGTCATTATCTTTATTGCCTTTTATCTCTACCATTAATTTATGTGGAAGACAAACTAAACTTTCGCCAGGTTTTGATATGAAGCTAGGTCTCATACAAATTTTATCAGGACAATTGGCATCTATTATAGCAATGGAATCATCTTTTAATGCAACTAAGTTATATCCCTTTGCAGTTTTAATTTTAAACTCTTCTTCTCCGCGGTGCTCAGATAAAAGTATTTTTTTATAGAGATTGCCTTCAATAGTTATTTCAGCGTAAGTGTTAGTATAGTCTCTACCAAGCATAGTTCCTAGAATTATTTCAGGAATGAATGAGAGAAGCATTAAGAGGACTATAACAATTATATCCCATTTTTTAAACATAGAGTTACCCCCAGTTAATTCTATTAGTTTAGAGTATAATTACTAAATTAACTTTCAAATAATCATTAGGTAGAGTGAAGTTCACTCTACCTAATGATTATTATATAAATTAATGTTTTATTATTTTTTAATAAAAAAATTAAATCTATTGTTTATAGATTGGGACTCTTTTTCCGAGCCACCAATTTGAAGCTTTCCTATTTATCCATGGTATAACCCAGTAATCTAAGCCAAATGTTCTTCCAGCACCACCCATTAGAGCGATAGATCCAAAGAAGTACCAGAATATATCCCAACCAGCCATTGCAGAAAGTATGAAGTTAACAACCATGAATGCAGATGCAGCACTTGCAAGGAAAGTGAATAAACCTGCAAGTAAAGCGAGGCCCATTCCTATTTCAAGAAGTACAACCATCCTTTGGAACCAAACTGCCATTTCGGCATTTGGTATCATAACTTTCATTATTGAAGAATAAAAACCTGGCATACTACTTAGTATTGGTTCAGCATAAGTAGTAGCAGCCTCAGTACCTGATTCAGAAGCACCAGAGTTAGCGGCTGTATATAGCCACTCAAAAGGCATTTTTATATTTCCGGATTTAATCCAACTATCTTGACCTGGTCCGTAAAGTAGAGATTTAAAGCCTTCCTCAGCCCAGGTTCCTTCACCGATAAATTTCTTTAACCCCTCTAGTAACCAAATTAGTCCTATATATAGCCTGAGTGGTACAAGCCATAATCTATTCCCTTTAGAGGATAAGTGTCCTCTCATTATACTTCTCTTATCTTCTATTGAAAAAAATTCATGAATTAAATAGTGATAACAAGCATTAATACCATTAACTCCCCATAGATAGTGAAGATTAACAATATGCTTCATCACCATAGCAAAAAAGCCAGATAACTTCATGCCTGAAAGGTTAGCTACGCAATATCTTCCACCAATTGAAACCATAAAACCATGATAACTTGATTTAAACTTTGTCATTTCTTTCTTTTCTATTGATGCAACTATGTTTTTAACTATAGTATCACCAGTTTGTAGAGCTGCTTCAACTATTTGAGGAGTTCCTTTACCTGGCTCTTCTTCGTAGTAAGTAAGATCACCTACTACAAATACATCTCCTTTTCCTACTGCTTGCATATACTCATTTGAAAGAAGTCTTCCAGCTCTTCCGTTTTCTAATCCGTATTCAGATACTTCTTGATTCGCTTGTATACCGCAAGTCCATATAAGGGTATTAGTTTGAATCTCAGTTCCATCTTTCAATTTTATTGTATTTGGAGTAACTTCCACTATTGGAGCTTCCTTTAATAGTTCAATTCCATTCTTAGTCATATATCTTTCAGCTTTATTCGCTTGATCTCTATCAAGCATATTTAAAATTGTAGACATCGCTTCTACTACTAAAAGTCTAACTTCATCATGATCAACATTGTACTCTTCAGCTAATTTCTTCTTCCACTCAAGAAGTTCTCCAGCCATCTCAATTCCAGTAAAGCCTGATCCTGCTACGATAAAAGTAAGCATTTCTCTTCTTTTTTCTTTGTTTCTTTCTTTTGAAGCCTTAGAGAACATGAGTTGAATATGTTTTCTAATTGTTATAGCATCTTCAAATGACCAAAGAGTGAATCCATTTTCTTTTACACCAGGCACACCAAAGAAGGCAGGCTCTGATCCAGTACCTATTACAAGATAATCATATTCATATTTGCCATAAGTAGTAACGACTGTTTTTTTATGAGTATCTACTTTTTCTATATAATCTGTAACTACTTTAACTTTTGTTTTATTAAATATTTTACCTAACTCAATTTGAACTGATTCTGGAGGAACTCTTCCGCCAGCTACTTCATGAAGTTCTGTCATTAAAGTATGAAAAGGATTTTTATCAATTAGCGTGATTTCCACAGATGTATCGCTCTTATATTTCTTCGATAGTTTCTTAGCTACATGTATTCCGCCATATCCTGCACCCAAGATTAGTATCTTTGTATTACTTGACATATACTCACCTCTCATAATTAAAGTTTAATAAAATTATAACAAAATTAATAATAGCATTAATTAAAGTTTATCTCTAAATCTGAAAAATGTCTATATATATATAAGGTAATTTACTTAGTATAAATAGTGATAAAATAGAGTATAATATATAAAAATCCCAAAAAAGGTTATTGTTTTTTTATAATATTTTCCATAATAAAATAATAATATTAAAACATAGGTAGAAAAATATTACACTAGTGTAGTATAATGTAATTAATGAATAAATTACCAAAAACATACTGGAAAGTTTGTGCAAATCTTAACGAAATCGGGGGGAGTTTAATAATGAGAAGAAGATTATTATCAATAATGTTAACTACTGTTATTGTGGGAGCAGGTTTATTTACTGGATGTAAACAAAGAGAAGCAGCTCCAACAAATAATGCTTCTACTGAAACAACTAAAGCTGATTTAAAGGATGGAAAATTTAAGGCAGAAGCTTCAGACTTCGATGAAAGAGGATGGAAGCCATTTGTTGAAGCAGATGTTAAAGACGGGAAAATTACTGCAGTTACTTTTGATTATATTAATAAAGATGGAAAATTCAAATCAGAAGACGCTGAATACAATAAAAATATGGAAGCAAAGGTTAAGACAGGTCCAGCTAAATTTACTAAGGAATTAGAAGATGCATTAGTTGAAAAGCAAGATGTTACTAAAATAGATGTTGTGACAGGGGCAACTCATTCAACAGATAACTTTAAGACACTTGCTACAAAAGTTATGGAAAATGCAAAAGCAGGAGATGTTACAGTAGCAAAAGTTGTTTTTGAAGAAGCTAAGACAGCTCTAAAAGATGGTAAATATAAAGCAGAAGCTTCAGACTTCGATGAAAGAGGATGGAAGCCATTTGTTGAAGCAGACGTTAAAGACGGAAAAATTACTACAGTTACTTTTGATTATATTAATAAAGATGGAAAATTCAAATCAGAAGATGCTGAATACAATAAAAATATGGAAGCAAAGGTTAAGACAGGACCAGCTAAATTTACTAAGCAATTAGAAGATGCATTAGTTGAAAAACAAGATGTTGCTAAAATAGATGTTGTTACAGGTGCAACTCATTCAACAGATAATTTTAAAGCAATTGCTGTAAAAGTGGTTGAGAATGCTCAAAAAGGGGATACAACAGTAGCAAAGGTTACTATAGGTAAATAAATTCTAGACATATAGATATAGGATATATATAATATGACCTTAGGTGGATAAAACCTAAGGTCTTTTAACTAGATGATATAAGGAGGAAAACCTATGAAGATTAATAAAAAAAGAGGAGTTCTCATATTAGGGTTACTTATCTTTAGTTTAAGTATTATAGGATGTAGTAAAAATGAGTCTAATAAATCTATTAGCCCAGTAACAAAAACCAATTTCTTTATGGGAACAGTGGTTAAGATTTCAATATATGAAGAAGGAAAAGAAGATATAATTGAAAAAGGTTTTAATAGAATTAAAGAAATTGAAAATGAAGTAAGTATAAATATAGAAGGTACAGAAATTGATAAAGTAAATGATGCAGCAGGAAAAATAGCTGTAAAAGTAGAACATGACGCATTTGAGATAACGAAAAAAGGGTTAGAATATTCAAAGTTATCGGAAGGTAGCTTCGATATAACTATAGGACCTATAGTAAAGCTATGGAGTATTGGTTTACCTGAGGCTAAGGTGCCAAATAAAGAAGAAATAGATGAAAAGCTTACCCTTGTGGGATATGAAAGGCTTCAAATAAATAATGAAGATAAATCTATATTTTTAAAAGACAAAGGAATGAAGATTGACCTTGGAGCTATTGCAAAAGGATATACAGCAGACGCTGTTGTAGAGGTACTAAGAGAAAATGGTGTAAAAAGCGCAATTATAGATTTAGGTGGGAATGTATTTGCAATAGGTAATAAGCCTGACGGGAATGCTTGGAAGATAGGCATTCAAGACCCTTTTGACCAAAGAGGAAAAATTGTTGGTGTCATTGAGGTAAAAGATAAATCTATAGTGACATCAGGAATATACGAGAGGTTTATAGAGAAGGATGGCAAGAAGTATCATCATATTTTAAGTCCTTTTAATGGATATCCTTATGATAATGAAATTGCAGGAGTAACAATAATAAGCAATAAATCTATAGATGGGGATGCTCTTTCAACTGCAGTATTTTCTAAAGGATTAAAAAGTGGAATGGAATTTGTAGAAAATATAAAAGATATTGAAGCTATCTTTATTACTAAGAATAAAGAGGTATATATAACCTCAGGCCTAAAGAATAACTTTACGATTACTAAGGATGAATTCAAACTTACAAATTAATTAAGGGATGAGGTAAGAAAAGAATGTGGCTAAAAAGATTCTTTTTGTTTGTTGAGATTCAAACTAAAGTTGCTAGTATTATTCCGTTTATATTAGGGACAACATATTCTTTATATAGATATGAAAGTTTTCAGTTTAAGAACTTTATAGTTATGTTTATAGCTTTAATAAGCTTTGATATGGCTACTACAGCTATTAACAATTACTGCGACTATAAAAAAGCAGTTAGAACTATGAATAAGCCTGATAGTGACCTGAATAATACAAATAGTAATGTAATTGAAAGATACGGAATGGAAGAGTCAACAGCTCTAGGTATAATATTTATACTACTATCTATTGCAACTGCATTTGGAATTTTATTAACGTTAAATACAAATATAACTGTTCTTCTTATAGGGATGATTTGTTTTATATCAGGGATTCTTTATACTTTTGGACCTGTGCCGATTTCAAGGATGCCTTTAGGAGAAATATTTTCAGGTATATTTATGGGATTTGTAATTCCATTTCTAGCTATATATATTCACGTATTCGATCAAAATATTATCACTTTAACATATGAAAAAAGTATGCTAAATCTTAGCATAAACATAATAGAAATGTTTTATATGTTTCTAATTTCTTTACCACTTATAAGTGGTATCGCAAATATAATGCTTGCAAATAATATTTGCGATATAGAAGAAGATGTTGTAAATAGAAGATATACTCTACCATATTATATAGGAAAAAAAAATGCATTAGTGTTGTTTAGTGTTTTATACTATTTGGGGTACTTAACAATAGTAGTATCAGTATTGTTAAAGATTCTACCAATAGTTACTCTGCTTGTACTGCTAACTGTAATTTTAGTAAATAAAAATATAAATTTATTTACTGAAAGACCAGTTAAAAGTGAAACCTTTGTCTTAGCTGTCAAAAACTTTGTAATAATAAATCTATCATATATTCTTTTGATGAGTATAGCAATCATAATAAATTGAATTAAATATTAAGAGGTTCACTCTTAACATTTAGATAATTAGCCACTCCTATTAAATTATAATATGTGTGGCTATAATAAATTAGTAAATATCTATATTAATAAAATTCATTATAAATAAGAACAATAAATATATAGATAAACTAGGAGGAATAAGAATGAAAAAGAGTAGCGTTTTATTAGAGAAGCAGAAGGTAAAGAAACTTGTTTTTAACAATAGATACGCGTGTGCACCATTTGATATATCAAAAGCAACTGAAGAAGGCCTCATTACTGAGGAGCTATTATCAATTTATGAAAAGCGTAAAGGGCCATCTTTAATTGTTGTTGAGCAAGCTGCCATAAGAGCTGATGGTCAATATAGAGAGAACTTGATTTTTGTAGATCGAGATGAATGCATAGAGGGACTATCTAAGCTAGTGGATGTTATACATAATAATAACCAAGTAGCAGTTCTGCAAATTAATCATGCAGGAAGTGCTGCTGATACAAGTTTAACAAAAGTGGAAGCTGTAGCACCTTCAAGCATAATACATCCAGTATTTAATAGGTCTATGCCAAGGGAGCTTACTATAAGTGCCATTCATGATATTAAAGAAGATTTTATTAAGGCATCTCTCCGTGCTAAAAAGGCTGGATTTGATGGCGTAGAGCTTCATAATTGTCATGGGTTTTTGTTGACGCAATTTCTTTCTCCTCTTACAAATTTAAGAACTGATGAATATGGTGGTAGTCTAGAAAATAGAAGTCGTCTACTAATGGAGGTAACTAAAGCAGTACGTGATGCAGTAGGTGAGGATTGCCTTCTACTTGTTAGATTAGGATTAGATGATCTTTTACCTGGAGGACTCACATTAGAGGAGGGCTGCCAAGTAGCTGAGAAGCTAGAAAAGATAGGAATTGATATTCTTGATATATCTACAGGACTTATGCCACCCCTAGGATTACCAGGACCTGCTATGTTAAGGGATATGCTTAGGACTGTTAAAGGACATGTTAATATTCCTGTCATCGGGGCAGGAGAGCTAGCAGACATTGAAATAGCTGCTGATATGGTATCAAAAGGAGAAGTAGATTTCATTGCTCTTGCTAGACCTATAATGGAGCAACCCAATTTTGTAGAGAAATTACTAGAAAAGATAAAAAGCTAATCTTAGTAGAGTGATAAAAAGCTATGAATTATCTTATAATAAATGTTATAATTGTAGTTTAGGTTTAAAATATATAGTGATAGTAGAATACAAAAGAAGGTGTAGAGCATGAGTGATAATAAGTTTTTGCCAATTAGCAAGCAGGATATGATAGATAGAGATTGGGAACAGTTAGATTTTGTTGTTGTTACAGGAGATGCCTATGTAGACCATCACAGTTTTGGAGCTGCGATAATCTCGAGGGTTCTAGAAAATGCAGGATATAAGGTGGGAATAATAGCTCAGCCAAAGTGGAAGGATACAGAGGATTTTAAGAAGCTTGGAAGACCAAGACTTGGATTCTTAGTAACTGCAGGAAACATGGATTCCATGGTTAATCATTATACTGTAAGCAAACGACTAAGAGATAAGGATCTTTATTCTCCAGGTGGAGAAATGGGATTAAGACCAGATAGAGCAACTATTGTTTATTCAAATAGAATAAGAGAAGCTTATAAAAATATTCCTATTGTAATTGGTGGAGTGGAAGCAAGTTTAAGAAGATTTGCTCACTATGATTATTGGAGTGACAAAGTAAGAAAGTCTATTTTAATTGATAGTGGAGCGGATTTACTTTTATATGGAATGAGCGAAAAGCAAATCATTGAAGTTGCCAGCAGCTTAAATGATGGCTTTGATGTAAAATATATAAGACATATACTAGGAACATGTTATGTTGTAGACGACTTAGAAAATATAGATGATTATATTGAAATACCTTCCTATAAAGAGGTAGCAGAAGATAAAATAAAATATGCAAAAGCATTCAAAGTACAATATGATGAACAAGATGCTATAAGAGGAAAAAATATAGTACAAAAGCATACAGACAAGTATCTTGTACAAAATAAACCTGAAATGCCTCTTAGTAGGGAAGAACTTGATAGAGTTTATGAATTACCTTATCAAAAGAACTATCATCCTGTTTATGAGAAGATGGGTGGTATACCTGCTATAGAAGAGGTTAAATTTAGTATAGTTAGTTCAAGAGGATGTTTTGGAAGCTGTGCTTTCTGCGCTATAACCTTTCATCAAGGAAGAGTAGTTCAAAGTAGAAGTGAAAAAAATATATTAGACGAAGCAAGAGAAATTACAAACCATGAAGACTTTAAAGGGTATATTCATGACGTAGGAGGACCTACTGCAAACTTTAGGCATCCTGCCTGTGATAAGCAGCTTAAAGTAGGTGCATGTAAAGATAGACAATGCTTAAGCCCAAGCCCGTGTAAAAGCTTAAAGATAGATCATAAAGAATATTTAGGATTGCTTAGAAAGTTAAGAGAACTACCTAAGGTTAAAAAGGTTTTTGTACGTTCAGGATTAAGATATGATTATATTATGGCAGATAAAAATGAAACATTTTTCAAAGAACTTATCCAGCATCATGTAAGTGGTCAACTTAAGGTAGCTCCTGAGCATGTATCTCATAAAGTTTTAAATTATATGGGAAAACCGGCAGGAAAAACTTATGATAAGTTTAGAGAAAAGTTCTATAAGATAACTAAGAGTATGAATAAAGAGCAATATTTAATACCTTATTTAATGTCTAGCCATCCAGGAAGTACTCTCCAGACCGCTATAGAACTAGCTGAATATCTAAGAGATACTAATTACCAGCCTGAACAGGTTCAAGATTTTTACCCTACGCCAGGGACATTATCAACAACTATGTTCTACACTGAACTGGACCCACTTACTATGAAGGAAGTATATGTTCCTAAAACTAGACACGAAAAAGCTATGCAAAGGGCATTACTTCAATTTAGAGATCCAATGAAATACGACTTAGTACATGAAGCCTTAGTAGAAGCTCATAGAGAAGACCTAATTGGCATAGGACCAAAGTGTCTTATAAAGCCAAGAGGAGTTGGAAAAGGAAGAAGAGTAGCAGGTCAAGGAAGCGGTAAGTCGAATAGTAGCTTTAAAGGGAATTTTAAGAGCACAAGAGGTGAAGAAAAATCTACTGGAAAACAAAGTAGAAGTAAAGATAAGCCTATTGGAAGAAATGGTAAAGTGAAAGATAAACCTGTAGGTAAACAAACTAAGGTTAGTGGTAAGCCTTCAAATAGACAAAATGCTGGTAAAAGTGTAGGCAAAAGAGATATTGGAAAAGGTAGAGCTAAAAAAAGTAGATAGATTAGAAATGGATCTTCATTTATAAAATGGAGGTCTATTTTTTTTATCCTTAATTATTAAAAAGGAAGATGAGATTTCAAAAACAAACTGATATAGAGCCATAACAAATGCTTAATTATAAACAATAAGTTGGCATATATGTTATAATTAGTTAAAATAAATCTACTTAATTTTGTATATAAATTTTATAAATAACAAATAAAATAGTTAGTAGATTGATGTGGAGGAAATAAAGTGATGGGAATAATTTTGAGTTTGGCAATTTTTCTATTTTTTATTATTTATTTTTCTGTAAGGTTAGCAATTAGTCCATTGTTAAATAGACACGATAAAATTATTGAAGATAAGCAAGACTTCGGACTAGTTAAGTTACGAGATATAGAGTTGTTAAGTGATACTGAACTTAAAGAAGTAATGGAACTATATCAGAATAAAAGTGACAGAGAAAAAAATTATGAAGTATATAAAAAATATGCAAAAGTTCTAAATGAATTGAAAGAAATGGGATATCTTGCTGACGAACAGTATTCTATTAGATTAAATAAACTTAACAAGTATTTCAATGTTGATTAGTATTTAGTACATATTTTTGTATACAGGAGAAAGGACAGGGTTATGGAGAATAACATTAAGGAAGGTTCTTTTATAAAAGGCAAAGACGAAAAAGAGATTTTTGTGTATTGCTGGGAAAGTGTTTCAGAGCCTAGAGCAGTTATTCAGATTTTTCATGGTATGGCTGAACATGCAGGAAGGTATAAAAGGTTTGCAGAGTATTTAAATGCTCAGGGTTTTATTGTATATGCAAATGATCATAGGGGGCACGGAAGGACTGCTGGCTCTGTTGAGGAACTTGGATACATAGGAGAAGATGGTTTTAATGCTATTGTAGAAGATGAGTATATAATTAGTAAGTTTATAAAGGAAAAGCATAAAAATTTACCTATTATAATTTTGGGGCACAGTTTTGGATCTTTTGTTGCACAGGAATATATAATTAAGTATGGAGATAGAATAAAAGGAGTAATACTCTCAGGCTCAGCGGCAAGAACGGGATTAGATGTTAGAGTAGGGAAATTTATAGCATCTATTGAAAAAAGTATATTTGGAGATAAGAAAAAGAGTAGAGTAATAGATTATTTAAGCTTTAGTGGTTACAATAAGAAAATAAAGAATGATAAGTATAAATTTCAATGGTTGAGCTGTGACTTAGAGGAAGTTAAAAAATATGAGGAAGACCCACTTTGTGGAACTGTATTTACTACAGGATTTTTTTACTGGTTTTTTAAAGGGATTTTAGAACTTTACAAAAAAGACAGATTAATTAAAATACCAAATGATTTACCTATCCTTATTGTTTCTGGATATGAAGATCCGGTAGGTAACTATGGCGATTTAGTAAAAAGGCTTTATGAAATTTACAAAGCTATAGGCATTAAAAATTTAGATATAGAACTTTATCTAGATAGAAGACATGAACTAATAAATGAAATAAATAGGAATGAAGTATTTACAGATTTATCAATGTGGATTGATAAATGTATAGAAAAATGATTATGAGAGGAGAGTTTAAATGAGTTTTTTAGATTTAGCAAAGAAGAGGTATGCAGTAAGAAAATTTCAAGGAACAAAGGTTGAAGAAGAAAAATTATTAAAAATTCTTGAAGCAGGTAGAGTTGCACCTACAGCTGCAAATAGTCAGCCACAAAGAGTAATTGTAATTCGTGAAGAAGAAGGACTAACAAAACTTAAAAAAGTAGCGAATGTTTATGAAGCACCATTAGCACTTATTGTGTGTGGAGATCATAAAAGTGTATGGCAAAGGCCTATGGATGGCAAGAACATGGTGGATATTGATACAAGTATTGTTACTGATCATATGATGTTAGAAGCTACTGAACTAGGGCTTGGAACAGTTTGGATATGCTACTTTGACCCTGATGCAGTAAGAAAGGAATATAACATACCTGAACATATAGAGCCAGTTAATATATTAGCTGTTGGGTACAGTGCAGAAGAAGCAGCTTTACCAGATAGACATGAAGATACTCGTAAACCTATGAACGAAACTGTATTCTATGAAATGTTTTCTAGTAAATAACATATCTTAATAAAACAGTCAAGAGAGTAATTACTTGATCTAAATTAAAGGGAGTGTAAATATGAATATGCCCTTCACACTAAAAAAGCATTATAAATTAAAGATTTCTAAAGCAGTAGTAATAATTTTTTTATTAATTGCTACAGGAACTTCATATCAAAAAGCCATGCTAGATCAAGAGAATAAATTATATAAGTCGCCAGGTAAATTGATCGATGTGCACAATCATAAAATGCATGTGTATAGTGAAGGGATTGGCTCACCCACAGTTATTTTTACAGTAGGATCAGGTACTCCAAGTGCATATACTGATTACTACTTTATACAGAAGGAAATATCAAAAATAGCAAGAACAGTATCCTATGATAGGTTTGGATATGGTTGGAGTGAAGCTACATCTATAGCAAGAACTATAGATCAGCAAGTTAATGAACTACATGAGCTGCTAATGAAAGCAGGAGAGAAACCCCCATATGTTTTAGTGGGACATTCCCTTTCTTCTTTAGAGATTATACGTTATGCGCAAATGTTTCCCAAAGAAGTAGGCGGAATATTATTAATCGATGGAGGAAACCCAAAATATTATGCAGATTTTAACGAAGGAAGTAGTGTAGTATTTAGCTATCTTTTAGAAGGTTTAAGAAATTGTGGATTTATGAGAGTTTTGGGCAATGTAGGGATAATGACTCCATTACTTGCTGAAAACAAGCGAACTAAATTGCTCCCGGAAACATTAAGTAAAGTAGATAAAGCATTATTCTATAAAACTTTATCAAATAAGACTAATAGAGGTGCATTAAAAAATATAAATGAAAATGGAAAAACTGTCATAGACAATGGCACACTTGGAGATATACCACTTATCATTTTAACTGCAGAACAAAATAAGGTTAGTAAAGCTATTTCTAAATGGGAAGAAAGTCAGGTAGAGCTTAAAAAGTGGTCTAACAACAGTAAACAAGAAGAGGTAGAGGATGCTAGCCATTATATACATTGGGATAAGCCAGAGGTAGTAGTTGAAAGAATAAAAGAGTTAATAAAGAGTATTAGACTTTAGGAGGCTGACTTTTAACATTGTGTTTTACGAAACATTTCCTAGAAAATAATATATATTAACAAAGCAGTCAAGTAGGTACTTGGCTGTTTTGTTTTTATATGTAAAGTTTAGTAGATTGTATAGATAGCAAAACTTAAAGATAGATTCATATATGGTATAATATAACATAAGAGAGAGGTAGATATTGAATGGTTAGTGAAAAAGAAAAGAAAGTATATGAGGTTTTAGATAATTTAAATATAAACTACAAAAAATATGAGCATGTACCTGTGTTTACAATTGAAGAAGCTAATGAGTTAGATATAGATATTAATGGACATCACTGTAAGAATCTTTTTATTAGAAATAGAAAAGGCAATCAGCATTACTTAGTAATTATAGAAGAATCAAAGAAAGTAGATTTAAAGGAATTAGCATTAAAGCTAAAAAGTACACCTTTAAGTTTTGCATCAGAGGATAGATTAGATAAATTTCTAGGGCTTACTCCTGGGTCAGTTACTCCTTTTGGACTAATAAATGATACAAATGGAGAAGTAATAGTAGTAATTGATGAGATCTATAGGAGTGAAGAAGGCATTTCTATATGCTTTCATCCAAATATTAATACTGCAACTATTGAGTTAAGTCTTGAGGATTTTGATAAATATTTGCAATGGTGTGGGAATAAAGTATTATATGTTGAGATTTAATTGTGGGGGTGCGGCTTGAGAATTAGAGATTTTGTAAGTTTAAGTATATTTGGAATTAAGACTATTTTATTTAAAATGCGAAAACCTATTTTAGGGACAATAATACTTACGGATTATTGTAATTTAAGCTGTAAGCATTGTGCTGTAAATAATATAAATAAAACAATGTGTAGTTATGAAGATATAGCTGAAGAAATGAGAAACTTCTATAATGAAGGTATAAGAATATTATTCTTTTGTGGTGGAGAAACCTTGACATGGGAGGATAAGGATAAAACTGTTAGAGATTTAATAGTAGAGGCAAAAATTATGGGATTTTTAATTGTAAATGTAGTGACTAATGGAACTATAGATTTAAATATTCCCGAGGCAGATGTAATCTTTTTGAGCTTAGATGGAGGTAAGGAGAAACATAACATTATCAGAGGAGACACCTTTGATAATGTTATGGACAATGTATCAAGGGCAAATAACTCAAATATTTGTGTATATATGGCGGTAAATAATATAAATCATGAAGATATTGAAGAGGTATACTCTTTAGTAAAAGAAACACCCAACTTAAACTCTATTTCTTTTAACTTCCATACTCCTTATAAAGGAACAGAATATTTAACACTGAGCAGGGATAAAAAGGTAGAAGCTATAAATAGGATTAAAACCATGATAAAAAGGGGTTATCCTATATTTAATTTATACTCTGCCCTAGATTATTATTTAGAAGGTAAGTGGGACAGGCCTTGCTATCAGTGTATTGTATCTGAAAATAAGAAAAGATATATATGTGGTAGATGTATAGAAATCGAAGGATTATGCGAAGAGTGCGGATACCTCTTTGCTATAGAGTTTTCATTGTTATGCAGAGGGAATATAAGAGTCATATTGGATATGATAAAGACCTATTTAAAATATGTATAGGAGAAAATAAGCATGATTACAAATATTTTAAGAATACTTCTTACAAGATCTTTTAAGCCTTTAGTTTTTAAAGAAAAAGAAGATTATAAATTGAGTTTAGATGTTAATAGCACTGGGATATATGTACATACTCCATTTTGTACAAGCCTTTGTTCATTCTGTCCTTATAATAAGGTTCAATACCAAAAGGAGTTAATAGAACCTTATAAAGAAGCTCTAATAAAAGAAATAAATCTAGTAGGAAAGCAAGATGGAATTACAAGAACTATAAGCAGTATATATTTTGGAGGGGGTACACCTGCTCTTATGCTAGAGGAGCTTGAAGAGATTATAGCTGCTCTAAAGAATAACTTTAACATACACAGCAATATTGGCATAGAGCTCCATCCACGGGATATTACGAAGGAAATGCTTATCAAATTAAAAAACATAGGTTTTGATATGGTAAGTATAGGTATACAGTCTTTTAATGAGAATTGTCTTGAAAAATTAGAAAGAGAGTATGTTGATGGAGCTAAGAAAGTGAAGTTAGCAAGAGAGATAGGTTTTAAAACCATCGATGTTGATCTGATTTTTGGTATAGTAAATCAAAGTCCGGAGAGTTTAAAAAAAGATTTTAAAATTGCTTTTGAATCAGGAGCTACTCAGGTTTCTACCTATCCATTCATAGACTTTTCATATGCTAATAATAAAAGCAAACCTCTAGGTAAAAAGGAGAAAAAATATCTTCTTGAAAGTCTCGAAAGAGTTAGCATAGAAATGGATTGTGATAGAACTGCTGTATGGACCTTCGGAAAAAGAAATAATGATAGATACTCATCAATTACACGAGATACGTTCATTGGTTTTGGTCCTAGTGCTACATCATTAACAAGAGAGTTATTTAAAATCAACACTTTTTCAGTAGAAGAATATATTAAGTGTATAAATAAGAATAGTATTCCTACAGCATTAACTATGAAGTTTAATAAAAGAACTAGGGCACTTTACTGGTTATTTTGGAATGCATATACTCTAAAATTAAATAACAGTCAGTTCAAAGAGCTTTTCGGAGTTAATTTAGAAGATATGTTTGGTGTTGAATTAAGGTTAGGCAGACTATTAGGTTTATTAAAAAAGGTAGAAGGTGGATATATACTAACAAAGAATGGAACTTACTTATATCATCTAGCTGAACAAAAATATACTAATCAGTATATAGATAAAACATGGAGAGCCGCAAAAGAAAATCCATGGCCAGAGGAAGTTGAACTTTATTAATATATAGATATTTAGTATTATAATTAAGAAACAAATGGAGGACTAATATGGCCACTATTGTTAAAAATAAAAGAACAAATAAAAAATATATTTTATTAGGAACTGGATTAGGAGTATTTAAAGCTATTAGACCAAGCTTTCTAGGAGGAAACTTAATTCCTCACGAAGAAGAAGGCAGGGTTACCGAGGTAGCAGTTTGTGATTATAGAGGAAATATAATTTGGATAAGTTTTGATGATATACAGGTATTAGAAGTAGATGGGGTTAGTATTTCAGAGATAAGTATATTCGAATGTGATAGAGAGCCAGAAAGAGCTGCTAGAGAAATAGAAGAGCTAGAAAAAACACAAAATTATAAATTAAATTGCCCAGTATGTGGAAGAGAAACAGAGGGTACTGAAAAATATTGTTATGGTTGTGGTTTTAACTTTCTTGAAAATGAAGAATAATAAAAAGATTATTTAAGAGAAAATCAAATTATAATTAGGAAAGGAGCTATAACATGAATTACGTAAAGTATATACGTGATAGAGTTGGGCATGATGAAATAAACCTTACAGGGGTAAATGTGCTTATAATAAATGAAAAGAATCAAGTATTACTTCAAAAGAGAGGAACCTTTCCATATAAGTGGGGATTAATTGGAGGCATTACTGAACTAGGAGAATCTCTTGAAGAAACTGCAGTTAGAGAAGCAAGAGAAGAGACAGGATTAGATATTGGGAAATTAAACTTATTTGGGACTACATCTGGAAAAGAATGTTACATAGATTTTCCAAATGGGGATAAGGCATATTTTATAAGTGTTGGATATTTTACTAAGGAGTTTAGTGGAGCATTGAAGATAGATAATTTTGAAACTAAAGAGTTAAAGTTTTTTAGCTATGAAGGATTACCTAATGATATACCAAATAGCCATAAACTAATGTTAGATAAATATTATGTTAATTAGATAAAGCAGCAAATTCACTAGTGAAATTTTACAAGGGGGATGAATTATGGAGAACGGTAAGAGAATTGATTTTTCAGTTAAAGCATTCATAGTAAATGAAGGTAAATTTTTAATTATGCATAAAAATAAAGAGAAAGGAGATCTTTGGGAGTTACCAGGAGGAAGAATGGAGTTTGGGGAAAGTGCTGAGGAGACTTTAAGAAGAGAATTATTGGAGGAAACTGGACTTTTGGTTATCCCAGTTAAAGTACTAGATACATGGAATGTAGTATACGAAAAATACCAGGTTACTGGAGTAATATATTTATGTAAGATTGATAACACGGAAGTTAATTTATCCGATGAGCACGATAAATATAAGTGGGTAAACGTAAGTAATGAGTCTTTAGCTAATATGTATGAGGCTTATAAGAAAAAAATGATGAACTGGAATTGGAATGATTTATAGGGGGGATTTTTATGAAGTATAAATATGTTTTATTTGATTTAGATGGAACACTTACTGATTCAAAAATAGGAATAACAAAGTCTGTACAATATTCACTAAAGAAATTTGGAATAGAAGAAGAATCTTTAGATGATTTAGAAAAGTTTATTGGACCTCCACTAAAAGAATCTTTTATGGAGTTTTATTCTTTTGATGATAAAAAGGCAATAGAGGCCATTAAGTACTATAGAGAATATTTTAGAGATAAGGGTATCTTTGAGAACGAGGTATATGAAGGAATACCTGAATTATTAAGAGATTTAAAAGACAGAGGTTTTATACTTGCTGTTGCAACATCAAAACCAACAGTATTTGCAGAGATTATTATTGAGCATTTTGATCTAAAGAAATATTTTGATATAGTTGTTGGCAGTAACTTAGATGGAACTATGATAAGCAAGGCAGAGATTATAAGCCATGTAATAGATTCATTAAAGATTGGTAATTCTGAAGAGATTATTATGATAGGTGACAGAAAACATGATGTAATAGGAGCTCAGAAGAATAGTGTAGATTGTATTGGAGTTTTATATGGTTTTGGACCTAAAGAAGAATTAGAAATAGTTGGGCCTACTTATCTCGCAAACTCAGTGAGAGACATACATAAGTTAATAATTAATGGTTAATATATGTTAAAGAATAGTGAGGACTATTATGTTAGCTAAAAGAAATAGATCTATTTATAGTATTTTAACAGTAACTACTATGATTCTTGGGTTAAGCACCAGATATTTTAGAGTATATTTACCGAAGTGGACAAACCTATATTTAGGAGATGCTTTATGGGCACTTATGATTTTCTTTTTATTTGCAATGCTATTCAGGAATAGGAAAGCTACGTTTATTATGGTACTAGCGATATTATTTTCTTTTGGTATTGAAATAAGTCAATTATATCATTCACCATGGATTGATACTCTAAGAACTACAAGATTAGGTGGATTAGTTTTAGGATATGGATTTTTGTGGAGCGACTTAGTTTCGTATTGTGCTGGTATTAGTATAGGAATGCTTGTTGATAGACAGCTTAATCCGAATATTTAGAATTAAAGGTTAGATTATATAATAATATATTATAAGGTACTAAATATTTGATAAAAATCATCAAATATTTAGTATCTTTTTAAAGGGAATGATTAGTAAATAATTCTTCTTGGTGTTACAAAACGACTTTCCCAATAAGAAGTAGATATATCCGTGGTTTTTACTACATCTCCTGATGAAGGACTGTGTATCATTTGATTATTTCCAATATATATACCTACATGATTTATATTATTTGTTCCTTCAAAAGAATAGAAAACTAAATCACCAGGTTTCAGAACCTCCTTCGCTAAGAGATTCGCCACCCCAAACGTAAGGAGTCCCAAGTAAAGATTTTGCATTAGAAATCACTGTAATAATTTTCTCTTGAATATTATTTAATTTCAAATAAGAGCTACTAACCCAACCAACTTTTTCATTAGACAATTGAATTTTATACCAGCCACTGGATTGACCTATAACTTTAACTCTATTTCCCTTCCATATCTCTAACTAATTTATATCCAGTATACCAGTCCATATTAGTCCTCCTTAGTAAAGTCAAAGGTTAAAAAAACTCATAGATATAGAATTTCCAAATTTGAAATTAATATTGATTACTGTATATATGTTTAAAACAAACTTCCATAAGTACCAATTTAAATCTTTATAAACAATAAATGTAATGATATAATGATTAAAATGATTAAAATGATTAAAGTATTATTTGTTATATTTTTTATAAAAATAATATATAATAAGGGGATATTTTAGAAATATGGTTAACTTTAAAGAATTGATAAACATTGAATCATTGAAAAAAATTGCTGAAAATATTTATGCAATTACAGGAATTACTATGGCATTTATTGATACTGATGGAAGAGTTGAACTTATTTTGGGGCTACAAGATATATGCGGCAAGTTTCATAGAGTACATCCAATTACCTGTAATCGTTGTTTAATTAGTGATAAATGTGGTAATGAACATATACAAGAGGGTGAATACATAGTTTATAAATGTTTAAATAATATGAGGGATGTTGCTATACCTATTTTTATATCAGGTATTCATGTAGGTTCAATTTTGATTGGCCAATTTTTTTATGATGATGAAGTTATAGATATAGAATATTTTCGTGCACAAGCACTAGAATTTGGATTTGATGAAAAAGATTACATAGAAGCATTAAGCAGAGTACCTATTTTTTCAAAAGAAAAAGTTAGACATATAATAGAATTTTTCAGAGCATTTGTTAGCACACTAGCTGAAAGTGGTTTAAAACAGTTACAATATAAAAATGCTCAAAAGGAACTTAAAAAAAGTCAAGAATACCTAAATACAATTTTTAATTCAGTAAATGATGCTATATTCGTTCATGATTTATACGGAAATATATTAGATACTAACAAAACTTCAACTGATATGTTTGGGTATAGCAGAGAAGAGTTAATAAATATGAATATAAGGAATATTGTGCCGAGAGACAAACTGGATTCTAATTTTAAAATGATAGATTTTATAAAAGATATTAGAAAAATAAAAATTTATATTTTTGAATGTAAGTGTAGAAACAAAAATAATAGTGAGTTTTTGGCAGAAGCAAATATTCGTATTGCAAATATACATGGAAAACAAAGGGTTATAGCAGTTCTCCGGAACATTACAGAGAGAAAACAGGCTGAAATAGCATTACAAAATGAAGCTTTTCAATTAGAAAAATTAAGGACAGAATTTTTTGCGAACATTTCGCATGAACTAAGAACGCCTTTAAATATAATATTAGGCGCAATAAAAGTTACTTCTATGCACCTTGAAAAAGAAAATATAGATAGGGAAAAAATCATTAATAATATTAATATGGAGAGGCAGAATTGCTTAAGATTGCTAAGATTAATTAATAATCTTATTGATTCAAGTAAATTAGATACAGGATATTTTGAACTTAATATGGTAAATTGTAATATTGTTAATATAGTTGAGGAAATTACATTATCTGTCGTTGAATATATAAATAGTAGTAATTTAAATCTTATATTCGATACCGACATAGAAGAAAAGATAGTAGCTTGTGATTTAGATAAAATGGAAAGGATAATACTTAATCTCTTGTCTAATGCTATAAAATTTACAGATAAAGGTGGAAATATATTTGTAAATATATATGATGGAGAAGAATTTATTACTATTTCCATTGAAGATACAGGCATAGGAATACCAGAGGAGAAGCTGGATATTATATTTGATAGATTTAGACAAGTAGACAGATCATTTACAAGAAATCAAGAGGGAAGTGGAATAGGTCTATCCCTTGTAAAATCACTAGTTGAAATACAGGGGGGGACAATCTCTGTAGAAAGTAAATGTGGAGTGGGAACTATTTTTATTATAAAATTCCCAGTAAAGCTAATAGATGATAGAAAAAGTAAAGAAAATGGTAAATTACTTGATAACAATTTAAACAATCAAGTAGAAAGAATAAAGGTCGAATTCTCGGACATATATACGTTGTAGTTTAGTTTTTCTATTAAAAATTTGAAGTATGAGTAAAATTAGTTATAATGACAAACTAAAAAGGATGTGCCATAGGCACATCCTTTTTAACGTATATAATAAATATTATTTAATTGGTATATATATGTCAAACTCACCATTATTCATAAATCTCTCGTCATATAATTCAAATTGAGGTCTATAATCCATTTCACAGCCTGAAACAGGAAGCCACTTAGCAAATATATTATTATAAAATTCACCTAAATCCTTTAAGTTTCCACTATAAGTGTATATAAGATAATTACCCTTTGGAACAACTTTTACATTCATACCTTCAGGTACAGCTTCAAGGCTATCTACTTCTGCACAAGCAGTGTAGTGAAATCTGCCTTCAGAATCTGGTTCATCAGCACATATACCATAGCATAACATAGATTTACTTTTGTGTGGTATACTCATGTAGCTTTTATTAAATGCCTCCCAAAGATTTGGAATTTCTCCATGTTGATTGTTTCCAAAGTAAGTTATACCAATAGCTTTAAAGCCTTCAATGTTTGAAACTCTTCCTTCCATAATTATTATCTCCCTTCATTAATTTGATAGGTTAATTATATCAAGCAATTGTTGCCAACATTATGTCATGAATTATTTGTAATTATATAAATTTAAGATTTTTTTTGTTTTGGTAAGGATATACTCCCTCAGTTCAATAGGTTCTAAAACTTCTACTCTATCACTTAAAGGAAAAATAATACTACAGGCTGTTTCAAAACTTAACATATCTATAGTATAAATCCACTCATTCTCACCTTGACTGCAGGGCTGTATGTAGAAACCTTCAAGAAGTTTCTTTTTTTCTTCATGTAATTTAATTTTTACAATGTAGGCATTATGTGCATTTGTATAATTTGTGTCATCTACAAATTGCTGTTTGCTTTTTCGCCAAAAGTCTTCAAGATAAAAGTTATCAGGCATACTGAAGGTATCCTCTAAAACCTCAACCTCTTGAATTCTACTGCACTTAAAGATTCTAATATCATTTTTTAGTTCGCAAAAAGCTATTACATACCATTGAGAGTTTTTAACAACTACTCCATAAGGTTTTATAATTCTCTCTGACACTTCATCAGTATATTTTTCATAATGTATTTTTATCTTTTTCAGCTGCAGTACTGACTTTTTTATTACATCTACATATTTATTTTCTATTCTTTTGCCCCACCAAGGATCAGAATCAATAAAAAATTTTTCTTTAGCTGTAGCAATTTCTTTCCTATGTTCTTCACCTAAAGAATTTTCAAGCTTAATAACAGCATTTTTTAACTTTTGAGCTGTTTCAGTATTCTTTTCAGCCTCTATCCCCATACTTGAAAATAACAGATTAACAATATCATTACTTTCTAGTACATTTGAATTAATTCTATAATCCTCCATGAAAGAATATCCTCCATTAGGACCTTGGATAGATGCGATAGGAAGACCAGCTTCACATAATATATCTATATCTCTATATATGGTTCTTTCAGAAGTTTCAAGTATTTTAGCTAAATTTCCTGCTTTCATTATTCCATGTGAATCAAGTAGCATAATAATTCCTAAAAGTCTGTGAAGTCTCATGAAATCACACCTCTTTTCTGATTTCTTCTCTAATTTACTAAAAATAAGAAAACCACCTATATATTTATGGGTGGTTTATAGGTTAATCTAAATTTTTCAATAACAGCTTAAGTTTTTCTCTTAATTCTGAGGCATCCTCAAGAGACATATTAGTACTACAAAATACCTTTGCAGGTATTTCAAAGGCATCTTCTTTCATTTTCATTCCTTTTTCGGTCAGCTTTACAAATACATTTCTTTCATCTTCAGTGTCCCTTACTCTTTCAAGTATTTCCATAGCCTCAAGTCTTTTTAGTAAAGGTGTTAGAGTACCAGAATCTAAATATAGTTTTTGACCAAGTTCTTTTACAGTAATATTATCCTGTTCCCAAAGGACTAAAAGAGTAATGTATTGAGTATAGGTTATGCCTAGTTTATCTAGGAAGGGTTTATAAGTTTTTATTACAGATTTAGAGGCAGCATACAAAGCAAAACATAATTGATTATCTATTTTTAAGTGCTCATAATTCATAACTCTACCAGTCCTTAAATTTATTTTGATTTTTCTATTAATGTCTCAATTGTACCTTTAAGTTTTTCAGGTGATGTTGTAGGAGCGAATCTATCTATAACATTTCCTTCTGAATCAACAAGAAACTTTGTGAAATTCCATTTTATATTTTTACCTATGATACCAGGTTTTGATTCCTTAAGATACTGAAATAGAGGATCTGCATCCTTTCCATTGACATCAATTTTCTGAAATAAAGGAAAAGATACATTATAGGTAAGAGAGCAAAAATTTTTAATCTCACTAGCATCTCCAGGCTCTTGATTTCCAAATTGATTACATGGAAAGGCTAGTATTTCAAATTTTTCATTACCATATTCATCATAAAGCTTCTGTAAGCCTTCATATTGTGGAGTAAAGCCACATTTACTTGCAGTATTAACTACTAAAAGAACTTTTCCTTTATAGTCATTTAATGAAATTTCATTTCCTAAATTATCTTTTACATTAAAATCGTAGATATTCATATCTTCACCTTCCTAATATAATTAATATGATTGCTTGAAATTAAATTGCACACAATTGAACTTATGTAATTATAATAACTCTATTCTATGTAACATGTCAATGGATTATTTGAATTTATACTTATAGAAATTTAGTTGTTTATAGTATAATTAAAATACAGACATGAATTTAAGGAATTAATATACAAAATGTTAAGAGTTATTCTCTTAACATTTTATTACCAAGGAGTTTCTAATTAGTATAAGGAGGTATAAAGGTGCACTTAGGGAAATCTAAAAATATAGAAAATAGTAATATAGATGAAGTTCATAGAGGAAAAAGGCTGAAGAAAAAGCTATTTAAAATATTAAAGATAAAACTTGTAATTATTATTTTTATAGCTATTGGAGGATATATTTTTATGCAACAACCGCAATTTGGAAAACAACCTACAGGAGCGCGACTAGAAAAAATAAAAAATTTACCTAATTATAGAAATGGAAAATTTCAGAATCTTGAGGCAGTGCCGCAGCCGAAAGAAACTAGTAGCTTTTCTACAAAGATCAATGATATTTTACTAAGTAGAAGTAAGAGAAGTAGACCTTCAGCTGCTTTGCCATCAGTAAAGACTGATTTGAAAAGTTTAAAACCAGAGGAAGATATTATAGTTTGGTTTGGTCATTCTTCATACTTCTTGCAAATCGATGGTAAAAAAATTCTAATTGATCCTGTACTAAGTGAAAGCGCATCACCTATAAAGTTTTATAATAAAAGTTATGAAGGAAGCAACATATATACGGTTGAGGATATTCCTAATATAGATTATCTTTTAATTTCACATGATCATTATGATCACTTGGATTATGATACTATACTTAAATTAAAATCTAAAGTTAATAGGGTTATTACAGGACTTGGAATGGGAGCTCATTTTGAATATTGGGGATATGATAAAAAGTTAATAATAGAAAAAGATTGGAACGAAACGGTAGTATTAACGGAGGGGTTTGAGGTAACTCTTACCCCAGCAAGACATCGTTCAGGAAGAGGCTTAAAGTCTAATCAAACCTTATGGGTATCCTTTGTAATTAAAACACCTAATAAGAAGATTTTCTATAGTGGAGATTCAGGCTATGGGACTCATTTTAAAGAGATAGGTAATAATTATGGTCCTTTTGATCTTGCAATTATGGAATGTGGGCAGTATAGTAAGTACTGGAAAAATTCACACATGATGCCGGAACAGGTAGTGCAAGCTTCACTAGATATAAGAGCGGGAAAACTTATGCCTGGACATTGGTCAAAATTTTCTCTTTCCTTGCATGATTGGGATGAGCCAATAATCAAAGTTATAGAAGAAAGTAAAAGAAAAAATTTGCAAGTACTATATCCGATGATTGGCGAAAAAGTGGATGTAAAAGATACAATTAGCAGAGAGGCTTGGTGGAAAAAAATTAAATAGTCTAGAAATAGTCTTTATTTTAGCCGTCTACCTAATTTAGAAGACGGTATTTATTTTAATTTGAAATCATAGGAATATATATCTAAATGAATAATATAAAAGGAAAAATTGTAATTATAGTATAATGGTGGTATAATCTTGAAGTGTAACCATTTACATTTTTTTAAAAAGAGGGGGAATAAAAAAATTATGAAGAAGAGAGTATTGTCAGTAGTTATGGCATCTGTCTTGGCTATTTCAGTGCTACTTACAGGCTGCGGTAGTAGTGGGAAAGATGCTAGTGCTAGCAAAGCAAAGACATTAGTATTTGCGCAAGGGGCTGATCCAAGAGGATTAGATCCTGCTTTTGTAGATGATGGTGAATCAGCAAAAGTAATCGCTAATGTATATGACGGATTACTAAAATACAAGAGTGATTCTACAGAATTAGAACCAGCATTAGCTACAGAATGGAATATAAGTGAAGATGGAAAAGTATATACCTTTAAGTTACGTGAAGGTGTAAAATTCCATGATGGTACAGAATTCAATGCTGATGCAGTTAAATTTAGTATAGATAGACAGTTGCCTCCAAATAGAACAGATGACATGCCTTATGCATCTTTCACTTTTGGACCGGTAGAAAAGGTAGAAGTAGTAGATAAAAATACAGTTAAGATAATTTTAACAGAAGCATATACACCATTTTTATCAAACTTAGCAATGGCTCTTGCAGCACCAATAGTAAGTCCAGCTGCTGTAAAACAACATGGTGATAAATTCATTGAAAATCCAGTAGGAACAGGTCCTTTTAAATTTGTAAAATGGGACAAGAGTCAATCAATACAACTTGAAAAGAATAATGAATACTGGGGAGAAAAAGCAAAAGTAGATAAATTAATTTTCCAATTCACAAAGGAAAACTCAGTAAGAGCAACACAGCTTATGACAGGAGCAGTAGATATCATAGATGGTGTTGATTCTAATAATGTAGCAGAGATAGAAAAAGCAGGAGCAGTAATGGCAGAAGATGAAGGCATGAACATAAACTATATGGCATTTAATGCTGCAAGAGCTCCATTTAATGATTCAAAACTTAGACAAGCAATAAGCCACGCTATTGATAGAGAAGAGCTTGTTAAATACTTATATCAAGGATATGCTAAGGTTGCAAATAGCTATATGCCAAGCTTTATACCAGGATTTAATGACAAGATAGTACCTTATGAATACAATCCAGAAAAATCAAAAGCTTTATTAAAAGAATTAGGAAAAGAAAACTTAGAAGTGAAAATGGTAGTTTATTCAAATCCAAGACCTTATAATCCAGCAGGACAAAAGCTTGCTGAAGCTATTCAAGGATACTTATTAAAAGTAGGTATTAAATCTAAAATAGATGTTTACACATGGACAGAATATAAGCAAAAACTTATACAAGGTGAAGGGGATATACTATTCTACGGATGGACAGGAGATAACGGTGACCCTGATAACTTCTTATCATTACTTGACTCAAATGAAATTGAATCAAGCTTAAACGCAGCAAAGTATAAAAATGAACAAGTTGATAAATTACTTAAAGAGGCAAGAGGAACTGCAAATGGACCAGCAAGAGATAAAATTTATCAAGATATTCAAGAAATCTTAACTAAAGATGCAGCATGGCTTCCAATTTCTAATGCAAAGAGCATGGCTGCACATTCTAAGAAAATAACAGGTTTTAAATACCACCCAACAGGTGTTATATTCTTTAGTGGGGTAGATAAAGAATAATCTACCATCATAAAATATAGGAAATGGAAAGCCTTTTGGATTTCCATTTTCTTTATTTAAGATAGGAGGCTCATAAATGTTTAAATATACAATAAAGAGGTTATTAATGCTTTTGCCAGTTTTGTTTGGAGTATCTGTAATAGTTTTTGTAGTAATGCGCGTATTTGCTTCAGACCCAGCAAGCATAATTTTAGGACAACATGCTACAACTGAGCAAATAGCAAGGCTTCGTGAGGAGCTAGGGTTGAATCAACCACTATACATACAATACTTTGACTTTTTAAAAGGAATTTTACAAGGCAATTTAGGAAGTTCCCTTATAACAAAAACATCTGTAACAGAAGAGCTTGTTGCAAGATTTCCGGCAACTGTTGAGCTTGCTTTGGTGTCTATTATATTGGCATCTATATTTGGAGTTATAATAGGTGTTATCTCAGCTGTGAAGCAAAATACTATAATAGACTATATAAGTATGATAGTATCACTTTTAGGAGTATCTATGCCTATATTCTGGCTTGGACTTATGCTTATAGTTCTGTTCTCTGTAAACCTTGGAATATTACCACCAGCAGGAAGAATTCAAATAGGAATGGAGCCTGTTCGTATAACAGGGTTATACTTATTAGACAGCTTAATTAGTGGGGACATGGAAGCCTTTAAGAGTTCATTAAGTCATATCATTTTACCATCAGTAGCACTGGCTTCTTATTCTACTGCTATTATAGCTAGAATGACTAGATCTACAATGCTAGAGGTAATAAGACAAGACTATATACGTACAGCACGAGCTAAAGGTGTATTTGAGAATGTAATTATTTTAGGGCATGCACTTAGAAATGCTTTAATACCTATAGTTACGGTAATAGGACTTCAACTTGGTTCTCTTCTTGGTGGAGCTGTTCTAACGGAAACAGTTTTTGCTTGGCCAGGAGTAGGAAGCTACACTATAGAAGCAATATTAAAATCAGACTATCCTGTAGTTCAGGGATCAGTTATGATGCTTGCGGTCATATTTGTTTTAATGAATCTATTTGTTGATTTACTATATTCACAATTAGACCCAAGAATAAAATATTCTTAAGGGAGATCTGAAAATGGAGAATAATATAGAAGAAGTAAAAGTCTTAAAAATTGAAAAAAGTAGTCAAAAGACATCTCGATTCAAGGAAATGTGTGGATTACTAGTACAAAATAGAGCAGCGCTAGTAGGAATGATAATAATATTAATTCTTGTTGTTATAGCAGTTGTAGGCAAATATATCGAACCGTATGACCCTAATATTGGAACGTTATCAGAAAGTTTACAAGCGCCATCTTCTACACACATACTTGGTACAGATGAACAGGGAAGAGATATACTAAGTAGAATTATAGATGGTACAAGTATTTCTTTAAGAGTTGGAGTGACATCAGTAAGTTTTGCATTAACTATAGGAATTGTATTAGGTTCTATAGCAGGATATTATGGTAAAAAAGTAGACATGCTTATAATGAGATTTATGGATATGATTTTAGCGTTCCCATCTCTACTGTTAGCTATTTCATTTATGACAGTACTTGGCAGAGGTATTGATAAAGCTATAATAGCAATAAGTATAGTGACTATACCTGAATATGCAAGAATAGTTAGAAGTTCTATCTTGGCCATAAAGGAAAGTGAATATGTTCAAGCTGCTAGGGCAATAGGAAATAGTGATTCAGCTATAATATTTAAACATATTTTACCTAATGTAATTTCTCCTATTGTTGTACGTGCAACCCTAGGAATTTCTTCAGCTATTTTAGATACGGCTGCTTTAGGATTCTTAGGACTTGGAGTACAACCACCGGCTGCAGAGTGGGGAAGTATGCTTGGATCAGGAAGAACCTATTTTTTCAATGCACCTCATATTGTACTATTTCCAGGAATAGCTATAACAATTACAGTGCTTGCCTTTAATTTATTTGGTGATGGAATTCGAGATGCTCTTGATCCAAAACTACGTAACTAGGGGGGGATTAGAATGTTATTAGAGGTTAAAAACTTAAAAACGCAATTTAAAACAAAAAATGGTATAGTAAATGCAGTAAATGATGTAAGTTTCTCAGTTAATCATGGAGAAGTAGTTGCGGTAGTTGGAGAATCAGGAAGTGGAAAAAGTGTAACCTCTCTATCTATAATGCGACTTATAGATAAACCTGGAGAAGTAGCAGGAGGAGAAATTCTATTTGAGGGAACGGATTTATTAAAGAAAAGTAAGAAAGAAATGCAGGATATTAGAGGAAATAAAGTTTCAATGATATTTCAAGAGCCTATGACTTCTTTAAATCCTGTGTATACAATAGAAAAACAGCTTTGTGAGACTTTACTAAGACACAAAAAATTATCTAAAAAAGACGCTTCTAAAGAAGCTGTAAAGATGTTGGAACTAGTAGGAATACCTTCTCCAGAAAGTAGAATAAAGGATTATCCTCATCAGATGAGTGGAGGTATGAGACAACGTATAATGATTGCAATGGCACTTGCATGTAATCCAAAGCTCTTAATTGCAGATGAACCTACTACAGCGTTAGATGTAACTATTCAAGCGCAAATTTTAGATTTAATGCTAAACCTAAGGGAAAAGTTTAAAACATCTATTTTGCTTATCACTCATGATTTAGGAGTAGTTGCAGAGACAGCAGATAAGGTTGTAGTAATGTATTGCGGTGAAGCTGTAGAAAAAAGCGCAGTAAATGAACTTTTTGAAAAGCCACTTCATCCATATACAGAAGGACTTCTAATGTCTATACCAAAAGTAGATGAAGAAAAGAAGAAACTATTCATGATAGATGGAATAGTACCAAATCCACTGGATTTACCTAAAGGTTGTGCATTTAGTGAAAGATGTATAAAGTGCATGGATATATGTAGAGAAGAAAAACCGAGGTTAGTTAAGGTTGGAGAAAGAGAAGTTAGATGCTTTCTATATAGTGAAGAGGGGGAGATAAAACATGCGTGAGGTTTTACTTCAGGTAAAGAATCTAAAAAAACATTTCCCTATAAGTTCAGGAATTCTAGGTAAGGTTAAAAATCATGTAAAAGCTGTAGATGATGTAAGCTTTGATATATATAAGGGAGAAACCTTAGGCCTAGTTGGTGAATCAGGATGTGGAAAATCAACTACTGGAAGAATGCTTGTAAATCTACTTGAGCCAACTAGTGGAGAGATAATATTTAATAATGAAGACATAACAAAGGCAAATAAAAAAAGAATAAAAGAACTTAGAAAAGAAATTCAAATTATATTTCAAGACCCATATGCATCATTAAATCCTAGAATGACCATTGGAGATATAATAGCTGAACCTATTAAGGTAAATAAGATTGCTGATAGAAATAATGTTGAAAAAAGAGTCAAGGAACTATTAGAATGTGTAGGACTTGCTTCTTATCACAGAAATAGATATCCTCATGAGTTCAGTGGAGGACAAAGACAAAGAGTAGGTATTGCAAGAGCATTAGCTGTAAATCCTAAGCTAATTGTATGTGATGAACCAGTATCCGCCCTTGATGTATCAGTTCAAGCGCAGGTTTTGAATCTATTAGATGATCTTCAAAAAGAATTTCACTTAACATATTTATTCATAGCACATGGACTTAATGTAGTTAAACATGTTAGTGATAGAGTTGGAGTTATGTACCTTGGTAGATTAGTAGAGATAGGGAAGGATAGTAACCTTTACGGTAATCCTAAGCATCCTTACACTCAAGCATTATTATCTGCTATACCTATTCCAGATCCAACTAAAAAAAGTGATAGAATTATCCTAACTGGTGACGTTCCAAGTCCTATAAATCCACCAAAAGGCTGCTCTTTCCATACAAGATGCAATAAGTGTATGCAGATATGCAAAGAGGTAGAGCCTACTATGAGAGAATTTGAAGATGGTCATTTTGTATCTTGTCACCTTTATGACTAATTAAATAGCAAATGAACAGTTTGAAAGTGCTTTTGGCACTTTCTCAGATTGTTCAAAAACCCTATGCAAATGCATAGGGTTTTATAATTAAATATCACATTAGTTAATAGTACTATATTGAAAATTAAAGTCATATTTAGTTCAAGTAATACGGTGGAGTAAGATATTGAATAAAATTAGATTAGATGATTTGATACAAATATTAAGTAATGATTTTATAAGATATAACCACAAAAATCAAAATAGCCCACTACTAAAAGTTAATGTTCTATAACCTTAAAAGATAAGATTTTCAATGATAGAAACATGGAGCGCAAAAAATCACATTTATATAAATACAACATAATATATTATTGAATTATTATTTCAGGAGGAACTTTTAGTGTATATCAGATCAAATGCAGAGAATTCGATGATGTATAATTCTCAGTTACAGGATGCGCTTGAGGGCATAAAAGCAGCAGTTCAAGGTGAAAGAGAAGATGAACTTTTTTATGACTATCTTATAAGTGTGGCACCTACAAGAGAAGAGAAAGATATTATAGGTTCTATAAGAGATGATGAACGCAGACATAATAGATTATTTAGAAAAATTTATAAAGACTTTACAGGTATGGAAGTACCTCTTAGTGGTGAAGAAACCTTTGAAAGACCAAGATCTTATATAGATGGTATTAAAAAAGCTTTATTTGGAGAGCTAAGAGCAGTAGAAAAATATAGAGCTATTAGAAGCGCTCTTCCTATTGGACCATACAGAGATATATTATTTGATATAATTACAGATGAAATAAAACATTCTTCAAAATACAATTATATGTTTACCCTAAACAGTAGTATGAATCCTAAAGCTATGAATAGAAGTCCTATACAGGATACATCTAAATTCACCCCAGATGACTGGGTGAGATATATAACACCATTAGTAACTCGTGCTTTAGCAGAAGCTAAAGCAGGAATTAACCCAGAACACTTATATCAAGAATTTATATTATCAGGAGTGCTTGTTGGACTGGGAAAGACTCCTATGGAAGCTATAGAACAAGTTGAACAGTGGGAAAGTGATGGTACATCCCAACTGCTTGCAATGAGTAAAATGGCAAGAGGTTACTATTAATAGAATGTAAAAAAATGTGATAGCTTAGTATTTAAGTTATCACATTTTATTTACATAATTCTTATACTTATCCTTTAAGTATGCCAACCTTAGGAAGCTTATCTAGTTTACTTGCTACTCCATGGCAACTTTTAAAATGTGAGCTTAAATCTTTACCAGCAGTTAATCCATAGTGTGTAGCTCCACTCCATTTTGAATTACCGCTTACATCATATACAATTCCGTTAACTGCTACATAAGCAGGTTTTCCCATTGTGCCATCATACTGAGAAAGCTCATTTAAGGTAAATTCCCTGGTTTGTCTGGGATTTCTTTGTTCATTTTGATAGTAGTAACCGCGGTGCTCTTCAGCGGCTTCTGCCTCAGCTTTAGTTACATGAACTGTACCACGTGGGTGCTGAGGAGGAGCATAAATAGAGTACAATTTAATTGGGTTATTACCTGTATTGATTAGATTATGCCATTTACCAGCGGGTATGATAAATGCAAAATCATCATAGACTCTTTTTTGAAAATCCAAGTAATCTTTTCTATCTCCCATTTTTACAATGCCTTGACCTTGTTCAATACGTATAAATTGATCAAGGTTAGGGTGGATCTCTAAACCTATTTCTCCTCCAACAGGGATGCTCATCAAGGTAAGTTGCAAATGACTTCCTGTCCATAAAGCAGTACGAAAAGTAGTATTTTGCTTAGTAGCCTCCTCAATATTAATTACAAAGGGTTGAGGTCCATAATCTTTCAATTGAATTTTCGGAAAAGCTGAGTCATTCATTGGTGTATTTACCCAGTAAGGGCAGCGAAACGTGTTGTAAGCATTATACATAATGTCTGAATTATACAGTGGTGTGTTCATGTAATAAGGACAGGGATATGTTTGATAAGCATTATACATATTGCTCATTCCTTTCATAGACTTACAATACCATCATATGATTAATGTTTAGATAAGGTGCTTTGATTCTATAGGGTACAGAGATTGAATGAGTAGTTGGATAAATAATAATACATTCCGGTTAAGGTTGAAGTTTCACCTTAATCGTATTTTATAGGCTTGGGATTTAATTGTTATAAAGGAAATAGAAATATACATAAATGTTAAGATTTTTAAGTTTAGTTAATAATAGTAACTTATATGAGAATTAATACATGATGTAAATATTATGCATTATCATATAAAAGAGGTTATCGTTATCAATTGATAATAAATGATATTTTTGTAAATCATTAACAATTAAGCTTTGCGAGGATATAATGAAAAGTATAATGTATTATCAATTGGGAGTGGTTTGAATGGAAAGTTATAAATTAGGCACGAAGGTATCTATAGTTACTTTGATAGTGAATATTATACTATCTATATTTAAATTAATTGCAGGTATCTTCGGAAAAAGCTCTGCAATGACTGCAGATGCGGTTCATTCGGTATCTGATGTATTTACAACGGTAGTAGTGATAATAGGCTTAAAGATATCATCAAAGGGAGAGGATAAGGAGCATCCATATGGGCATGAAAGGTTGGAATCTGTATGTGCTAAAATAATAAGTGTAGCACTGCTTTCGGTTGGATTTACAATTGGGTATAAAAGTATAGTAAACCTTTATGAGGGTAATGTAACTACTCCAGGAAGTATTGCGCTATGGGCAGCAGTGGTATCAATCATAGTTAAGGAAGGAATGTACTGGTACACAATTGTAACTGCAAGAAAAATAAGGAGTATTGCAATGGAAGGAGATGCATGGCATCATAGGTCTGATGCTTTTTCATCGGTTGGAACTTTTCTAGGTATTCTAGGAGCCAGATACGGCTATACCTTTCTCGATCCTGTTGCAGGTATGATTGTAAGCATATTAATAATTAAGGTTGGAGTTGATCTATATATTAGAGCAGTAAAGGAACTTATTGATTCATCTGCAGATAAAGAAACACTAGATAGGATAAATAATAGTGTACTTTCTATTGATGGAGTCAGGGCTATAAAGAGTCTTAAAACCAGAATATTTGGAAATAGAATTTATGTTGATATCGAAGTATTTGTGGATGAAGAACTTTCTGTCAGGGAAGGTCATGATATTGCTGAGGTAGTTCATATTTCAGTAGAAAATGAAATTAATGCTGTAAAACATTGTATGGTTCATATTGAACCATTTACTAGCTAGTCTTTATTGGTTGTAGTCGGCAAGCCTGGTTCCATTTTACATCAAAAGTATTATTTTTTCTACTTATAGCTAAAAGTATTTTAAAATCCAATGTAAATGCATAGAGTTTTAAAATAATCTGTGAAAGTGATTTTAGCATTTTTTTTTCAGTATATCTAATTTAGGGATAGCATTTATTATGTATACAAGTGTAAAAATATAATCTATAATCTAATTATTATACACGATAAATAATAATTAGATTATAGATGTTAACAATAAATATTTTAATTATAAGGATAATTATATACTAAAGGGCTATTTAGAAGGGGTGAAAAAATGAATTACGAAATAGAGGAACTTAAAGCATCAGACTGGGAACAAGTAGCAGCTATTTATTTAGAAGGAATAAAGACAGGTAGGGCAACATTTCAGACAGAAGTACCAAATTGGGAGAATTGGGATGCGGGACATATTAAATCATGCAGATTAGTTGCAAGATCAGGGAACAACATATTAGGTTGGGTAGCACTAAGCCCTACTTCAAGTAGATGCACTTATGCGGGAGTAGCAGAAATGAGTATTTACGTAGGAGAAAAGTATAAGGGACAAGGTGTAGGTACAGCTCTTATAGAAAGTGTAATTAATCTATCAGAAGAAGAAGGCTTTTGGACTCTTCAGTCTGGAATTATAATAGAAAATACTCCAAGTCTTAAATTACATAAAAAGTGTGGTTTTAGAGAAATTGGCATAAGAGAAAAAGTGGGAAGAATGAGTAATGGAATATGGCATGATGTAATTTTGGTGGAGCGCAGAAGTAAAATCGTTGGTAAGTTATGATAGGGTTTTATAATTAAGAAGAAGTTTAGTGAGGAGCTAGGAATTAATGAGAAATAATTGGTTTAAGATTCTCATATTTATAATTAGTATTATTTTAGCTTTTGGAGTCATTTATATTTTAAGAGATAGAAAAATGATAGGAAAAGAAATAGATAACTATAAGAATGTAAGTATCTATCATAATGGCATAATGTACACAAAAGCATATGGTAAAAATTATAGTGAAGATGGATACTACTATGGGCAAAAGTGGCAATGTGTAGAATTTGTTAAAAGATTTTACTACCAGTCTAAAGAACATAGAATGCCTGACGTATATGGACATGCAAAGGACTTTTTTAATTCTGATTTAAAGCAAGGAGAATTAAATAAACGAAGGGGCTTAGTTCAATATGTTAATGGGGGAAATATTAAACCTGAACCAGATGATTTAATGGTTTTTACAGATACTAAGTTTGGACATGTTGCAATTGTAACACAAGTGACAGCTGACTATATAGAGGTTATTCAGCAAAACATTTATGGTAAAACAAGAGAAAAATATAAAATTATTAATGAGGATAGCCAATACTATATTGGAACAAAACGTAAGCCATCTGGATGGTTGCGAAAAGAATGATTTCATTAACTATATAGTGATGAAATAATAGTTAAATTTGGATAAACATATTAACATTTAAAATTTATTCAAGAGATTATATGGATGAAAAAATAAAAAAGTACTAGAAAATTATCTTGAAAAAAAGGCTGAGGTAGAAATAGGTGCTGAGATTGTAGATTTAAAAGAACAGCTTGGTGTTATGGAAAATACGCTAAATCAACTTAAACAAACAGCTATGAGTACTTCAACGACTAATTCAATTTCTGGAAATCAATCTCAAATGACTCAACAAAGTCAACAAGTTGCAAATCAATTACAAAAGCAAATTGGGCAATTTAAGTCGCATACACAACAACAACAACAACAACAAACTCAACAACAATTACAAAGCAATATTTGTCAGGCAATAGATTCATTAAATCAAGCTAGCCAACAACTTCAATCACATCAAGCACTTGTACAAATGAATCAATTAATTGATCAAACACAACAACAATTAAATCAAATGAGTCAGCAAAATCAGCAAAACCAAATGGGCTGAAATCAAATGCAATAAAATCTACTAGTAGTGCATTTGTAGGGAATTACCAGTAAGGTAATTCCCTTTTTTATTGGCAATTTAAGTTAAAGTCACTTATAATATATATTAGGAATACTAAGATTAAGTGTTTAATTACAATCGATTTTAATTTAATAATAGAGTAAAACAATTTAAAATATAAATTTATAAGAAGGATGTGTTTATATGCAATTTTTAGTTACTGGTTATGATGGAAAAGATGAACAAGCATTAGAGAGAAGATTAGCAGCTCGTGATGAGCATTTAAAGCTTGTTGAAGAAATGGTTGAGAAGGGAAAATACTTATATGCTACTGCAATACTTGATGAGGATGAAAAAATGATAGGTTCAGTTTTAGTTGTTGAATTTTCTTCAAGAGCTGAATTAGATGAGTGGTTAAAAATTGAACCGTATGTTTCAGGAAATGTGTGGCAAGAAATAGATATTAAACCTTGTAAGGTTCCACCTACTTTTCTAGGATTACATAAGTAGAGATTCAAAAAAACTATAATAAATTGCTCTTTTATGAGAAGTAATTTATTATAGTTTTTTTACTTTGTAAGTTCCCCCCAGTTATTCATAATCTCATATAGTAATGAGAGAGTACTTGATTTATCTTTAACTAGTATAGAACCTTTTATTTTAGCTATATTCATATTAATATTGTATACTTCATTTATTTCAACACCAAACTGAATTCTAGGGGAAATTTTTTTCCAGGCATTTTCTAAATTATCTAGGTCTTTATTAGTTTCATCCCAATTCTCATAACTTACATGAGTAATAGCTTTTTTTGCAAATCCAATTACATCTTCCGAAGGATTTCTAGGTTTCTTTAAATATTCTCCGCTTAACATAATAACTACAAAAAGTAATAATGTAACTACTGGAATAAGATACTGAATAAATTTTTTCATGGCTATACTCCTTACTTTTTTTGAATATGATCTTTATAAAGGTCTATATATAAACTATCAGGTGGAGTAAATGTAGCTACGAATACTTCGGAAGGATGCTTTACATTATGTTTTTTTAATTGTTTATGTAACCACGTAGAATTTTTGTTAATAGATTTAAGATTTTGTGTTATTACTACTCCATCATAAATAATCTCTGAACCTAAGTTTGTTTCAGATGGATTCAAATTTAAATCTGATGGAGTTATAGGTTCAAATTGTGATTTTTTAAGTATAGAAAGCTGACCGTCCTTTTCTAAGATGGCAAAGGCTACTTGAGTTAAGTCAAAAACACCTTTATCACGTAGTTGTTCAAGAAGATCACTAAGTCTATAGCGAGCTTTTCGCATTTCATTTTCTAAAAATTTTCCGTTTTGAATTACAATAGTTGGTTTGCCATCAAGATACTCAGAGGCAGTTTTTGATTTTAGTGTAATAAACTGAAGTAATATTGATAATATAGTCCAAGTAAGAAGTCCTACCCAGTGAGGCCAAGCTCGACTTGTTAAATCAGTAGTTAAAGAAGCAGCTATAGAACCTATAGTTATACCTAATATATAATCAAAAAAGGTAAGCTGACTAATCTGTTGTTTTCCAAGTACTCTAGCAAAAATCAATAAACTGAAAAACCCAATTACTCCTCTAACTAAAACTATTAGTCCTTCATTCACTCAGATCACCTCGACATTAATATGTTTATAAGGTTAGTATAACAAAAACAAGGTATTTAATTCTAATATGAGATAAATACTAATATAGTATACATGTGTTGTTAATAAATATAGATAATGAATATTAAGTATAAATAAGTATGAGGATTGATTTAAAGATAGCTTGTATTTTATTTAGCTTATATTGTATAATGGATAAAAATAAAGAAAGTGGGAGTTGGTAATATGGCAACTTCAATAAAAGATGTCGCTAGAGAAGCAAACGTATCCATTGCCACCGTATCAAGGGTTTTAAATAATGTTGATGTAGTTAATGAAGATACTAAGAAAAGAGTTTTAGATGCTATTGAAAAATTAGATTATAGACCAAATATAGTTGCTAGAAGCTTAAAAACCCAGAAGACAAAGACTATAGGAATAATAATACCAGATATATCAAATCCAATTTATCCTGAAATCGTTAGAGGAGCTGAAGATGTTTCTAACATATATAAATATAATATAATGTTATGTAATACAGATTTAGATCCTAGTAAGGAAGTTGAGTATCTAAAAGTACTTGGAGAAAAAATGGTAGATGGAGTTATTTACATAAGTAACTCATTAGAAGAAAATGTTTTAAAAACAATAAAAGGTAGCAATACACCATTAGTGTTGATTGAAACTAATGGAAGAAAAACTGACTTTCCAAGTGTAGTTATTGATAATATACAGGCAGCCAATGATGTTGTAGAATACTTAATCAAAAAAGGCAATAAGAGAATAGCATATATAGGAACAGATAAGCAGTCTGTGAATGCTAGTGCCCTTAGATATAAGAGCTATGAAAATATGCTTCAAAAATATGGAATTGCTTATGATGAAAATTTAGTGTATTTCTGTAAATACTCTTTAAAACCTGAAGACGGATATAAAGCTATGACAGCTATTTTATCAAAAACTAAGGATATAGATGCGTTATTCTGCGTAAATGATGAAATTGCTATGGGTGCTATAAATGCCTTAAGAGATAATGGGTTAGATGTACCTAAGGATATAGATGTTGTAGGCTTTAATGATACCCATGGAGCAGAGTTTTTTTATCCAAGACTTACAACTGTAGCACAACCCTTGTATGATATGGGTTCTGTAGCAACAAGAATGCTTATTAAAAAAATAAATAATGAACCTCTTGATAAGAATCTATACATTTTACCTTATGAATTTGTTGAAAGAGATTCATGTAAGTAAAAGTAAAGAAATGTATGTCGAAAAGGCATACATTTTTTTTGTACCATTTTATGGAATTAAATGATATAATCAAATAGAGAATAAGGTAAAAAATGTAAGAAAATAAATGAAATGTAAGCAATTTTATCATGGGGGGATGCCTATGAATAACAGGGATAAGATAATGAATGTAATTTCTTATCTAATTAGTGTAAAAAATTTGGGTTTAAAAAGTATTACTGATATTTGTGAATATGAAAAGGTATTTTGGCAAAAAGAGTTATTAGAAGATGGATGTGATATAAGAACTAAGAAAGATAATGAGCAATGGATAGAAATAAATAAAAGTAGCGGTAGTGTATATGATGAATTTTTTAAGTTATATCTGAAGCTACAAAAAAGTGATGAGCAGTTAGAAATTGTATTTGGGTATGGATTCTTACTTTGGGGAAAAAGCAATAAAAAAATTGCCCATCCATTGTTTACTGTAAAAACTGAATTGATTTTTGATAGAAAAGATACAAAAATAATTCTAAAACCTATTAAGAATAAGATTAATCTTGAAGTAGAGATTTTAAAGGGATTAGATATAAAAAACATAGAGCATATTATGAAAATTAAAACTGAAATGGAGAAGTGTAATGTAGACTTATGTAATGTAAAGCACTTGGAAAAGTTTTTAAAAGATATAATAGAGTGTTTAGATTCCTCAAATATGGAGTATAAAAAGATAGAAGAAGACTGGGTAGGAATAAGTAACTTGCCTATCGATAACAAGCCTATTTTTTATAGTGAACCATTGGTGTTGATACGAAAAGTAAATAATAGACCATGGAAAAAAGAGCTTATCAAAATGTTGGACAAGGTTGGAAAAGGTGAGGAGATACCTCCAAGTATAGAGGCTCTAGTAGATGAAGGTTTCTCTGTGAATAGTAATACTTACACTGATGAATGGAGTAAGATAGCTGATAATTTGTTATTTCCACTTCCATATAATAAGGAGCAAGGAGAAATAGTTAAAAGGTTATCAGAAAACTTTGGGGTGGTAGTACAGGGTCCTCCAGGAACAGGAAAGAGTCACACTATAGTAAATCTAATTTGTCATCTTGTAGCTCACGGAAAGAGAGTATTAGTTACAAGTCAAAGAGAAAATCCATTAAGACTTATCTTAAATAATGTTCCAGAGAATATTAGACCTTTATGTATGAGTTTAGCAGGTAATGAGCTGAAATCATTAAATCAATTAGAGTATTCTATAAAAAAAATTACTGAGAGTTTACATTATGATATTTATGATTTGAAAAAAGAGTGGGAGGATCTTGAAAAGGACTTAAAAGATTGTAAAAGTAGACAAAAAAGTCTATATATAAAGTTAAAAGAAGAAGAAGAGGTAGAAAATGGAAACATAAATTATGGAGGTAAAGCTCATAAACTTTTAACTATAGCAAAATGGTTAAAGGAAACTGAGGTGCAGTATGATTGGATAGAAGACAGTATAGATACTAGTAAAAGGCCTCCTATAACTGATGCTAAGTTTTCAAGATTGCTTTATCTAATAAGTAATACTAATAAAGAAGAAATGATGGCATTTAATCAAATAGGAGGATTTCTTTATAGTATACCTAATTACAATGAACTTTTAGAAAATATTAGAATAATCATCTATATACAAAGTAATTATAACTATTATAAAAGCAATGTTAAAGATTGGTCTATATCCTATAACTCAGAGTATGATTATGATCATATAACAAGACTTTTAGAAAATACAAAGAATTTTCTAAAAGAAATAGAGGGTACATGGCTTAAAAATGTATTGAATTGTGTTAAAAAAGGAGAATTTACTAAGGCTGTTTTCCAGCAGACAATATTAAAATGTAATTATTATATAAAGAAAATTTTAAGTATAAAGAAAGAACTGAGTGGACATGCTGTTGAAATACCAAAAGATATGGATATGTTTCAGCTCGCTGAAAAAATGGATATAATATATAATCAATTCAAAGAGAAAGGTAAGATAAATAAGTTTTTTAAGATATTTCATAGTGATTGTCAAGAAATTTTAGAAAAATGCTCTATAGACTTGAAACCTATAGAAACAAAGGAACAATGCAAGTTAGTTAAGCTGTATATTGATCAATATTCTACAGAAATTAGCTTGAAAAATATATGGAATAGTACAATGAGAGAGTATGAGTGTGAAGAGATAGAAAAATTAGACCTAAACACCTTAGCTTCCTTAGAGGATGAAATAAATAAAATTGATATAATTGCTAACTGGAATAGTAAAGTTAAGGCTAATATAATAATAGCTATGAAAAAAATTGCTTTCTTAAATGAACTGGATTGGTATTCTAAAGAAACTTATGATTATTTAAAGAAAGGTCTTTTAAGCATTAAATATATAAGTCAATATGAAAATTTAAAGGCTGACTTATCTAATTTAGAGAGAATCATATCTAATGTTAAAGGATTTGAGGAAATAGTTATAGCTATAAAAGATCTTGATATACAGCTACTTTCTAGTTCTTATAAGAAAATAACGAAACTTAAAGAGAATGCAGATAACATAAGAGAGGTGCAGTATCTTCTACAAATAATTTATGAGGATTGCCCAATATTGGTTGATAAACTTATAAATGATGAGGATAGATTAAATATGCTAACGAACTATAAAAAGTTTAGCATAGCCTGGTTATGGAAGCAATTAGATACTATTCTAAAGAAGGCTCATAGATTTAGAATAGAGGATATAGAGAAGGAGATAAACAAAGAAAAAGAAAATGAAAATAAAATTGTAAGAGAATGTTTATCGAAAAAATCTTGGTACAATCAGATAATTAAAGTAGAAGAAAATCAAAAAAGAAGCTTATATTCTTGGATGGAGGCTATAAAGAGGGTTGGCAAGGGAAAAGGCAAGAATAGTATTAACTATATGAAGCTAGCTCAGAAGGAGATGGAGAATTTTAAGGATATAGCTCCAGTGTGGATTATGCCTATAAATAAAGTAATAGAAAGCTTTAGTCTATCACAGAATATGTTTGATGTTGTTATAATTGATGAGAGCAGTCAGTGTGATATTTTTGCTATATCAGCTTTATTTAGAGCTAAAAAAGCAGTAATAGTTGGTGATGATAATCAAATAAGTCCAGAAGCTATAGGAGTTGATAGTAATAAAATTCAAGGACTTATAGATATGTATTTAAAAGATATACCTAATAGTGAATGGTTTGACATGCAGACCAGTCTTTATAGTACAGCACTTAGAATTATGCCCAATAGAATCATGCTAAAAGAGCACTTTAGGTGTGTACCTGAAATAATAGAGTTTAGTAATAAACTTTGTTATTCGGGAGAAGTTATACCACTAAGAAGATCAAATATCTATGAGAACCTAGGAGCCCCTATAAAGGTAGTTAAAGTGGAGGGCAATAGGGATTTATCAAAGTCTATTAATGTAAAAGAAGCAGAAGCATTAGTAAATAAGATAGAAGAATGTTGTCTTGATGAAAGGTATAATAATATGACTATGGGAGTCATATCTCTTTTAGGAGATGCTCAGTGTGAATTAATAGAGAATCTACTTAAGGAGAAAATAGGGGAGAAGGAAATTATTAATAGAAAACTCCTATGCGGAAATGCCTATTCATTTCAGGGAGATGAAAGGGATGTAATGTTTCTTTCAATGGTTATATCAAACAATGTTAAGTTCACTGCTCTTACCAAGGAATCAGATATTAGGAGATTTAATGTAGCAAGCAGCAGAGCTAGAAATCAAATGTGGGTTTTTCATTCTGTAGATTTTAAAAGCTTGAATGAAAAATGTGTGAGAGCAAAGTTTTTAAATTACTGCATGAACTTTGGAAAAAATAATAGTAATAAAAGCATTAACTTAAAAAGTATATTTGAATCTCAACTTCAAAAGGATGTATATAGAGCAATAAAAGAAAAAGGTTATGATGTTAAACCTCAAGTTACTATGGGTAAATACAAAATGGATTTTGTAATAGATGGGCTCAGTAATAAAATTGCTATTCAATGTGATGGCGATAAAATGGATTCTGAGAATTGGGAAGAGAAATATCAAAAAAAAGCCTGTCTTGAGAGAGTAGGTTGGGAGTTTTTGACGGTAAATGGAAGTGAGTTTTATAGAAGGCCAGAAGAAACTATAAAAGGCTTATTAGAGAAAATCGAAAAGATAAAGAATAAGAAAGGCATTGCGTAAATTATTTGCATAAATGGGGGCTTAAAGATGATTTGTTATACAATTGGACATTCTACGAGAAAACTAGAAGAATTTATTAATATTATAAAAGGCTACGATATTGACTGTGTAATGGATGTTAGAAGTTATCCATATGCGTCTAATGATTACCATAAGCTCTATGATAGAGAAGAGCTAGAGAGAAATATAAAGCAAGCAGGTATTAATTATATTTACATGGGAAAAGAGTTAGGAGAAAATAGGAGCGAAGCCGAAGAGTTAGATGAGAATGGAAAAGTTGATTTTGATAAGGTTATCGAGTGCCTAAATTTTAAAAAGGGAATAAATAGAATTGTAGAAGGAATTAGAAGAGGGCATAAGATTGTTCTTATGTGCTCAGAGAAAAACCCTTTTAACTGTCATAGAAGTATTTTACTTGGATACAGTCTAATGAAGAATGGAGTAACCATGGAACATATAATTGATGAGGGAAAGACAAAATCACAAAATAGAATAGGAGAAGAACTATTTATAACCTATGAACCAGTTTTAAAAGAAGGTTTTTTAGAGTTAACAATTCAAGATGTATTAGATAAGGATAACTATGATAGTATAAATCCAAAAGAGATAAAAATGAAAGTCATTGAGGAAGGCTACAGAAAAAAATTAGAATGTCTTTGCAAAAAATGCTGATATGTATTAAAACAAAGCTAATAAGCTGAACTAAAAGTCCTAGATTAATCTAGGGCTTTTTTCAATTTGTACGATTTAAGTGAATAAAATATGTGTGATTGTTCAATAATAAACAAATGTAGAATTAGGATTTAGAAAATTAAGGAGGAATTACATGAAAGTTGGAATTCCAAAGGGACTTTTATATTATAAGTATTATCCCTTTATACAAACTTTTTTAGAGGAACTTGGAGCTGAAATAATAGTTTCTCAAGACACAAATAAAAAAATATTAAATGAAGGAGTTAAATATGCTGTAGATGAAGCATGTCTTCCTATAAAGGTTTTTCATGGACATGTGGCAAGTATAAAAGATGAATGTGATGTAATTGTTATACCTAGAATTATGACCATTAGAGAGAGAGAATTTATATGTCCAAAGTTTTGTGGGCTTCCGGAGATGATAAAAAACTCTATACCAGATATGCCTAAGATCACTGAAGTGCCTTTATATATGAACTCAGATAAAAGCATATATGATTGGTGTAAAAAGCTTGGAGAGATGATAACAAGAAGAGGTTATGGGATAGAGAGGGCATACTCAAAAGCATTAGCTGTACAGAGAGAATTTAAAAGCGGTATAAGAGATGAAGGCTATGCCATGAATATAGCATTACTAGGCCATCCTTATAATATATATGATGAATTTATAAACATGAATTTAGTAGAGAAGTTACATCAATATGGAGTAGGAGTTATTACCGAAGAAGTTGTGTCAGAAGAAAAAATAGATGATGAAGTAGATAAACTATTTAAAAGACCATTTTGGAGTTTTGCTAGAAATTCTTACGGAGCAGCAGCAAACTTAGTGTCAGAGGGATTGATAGATGGAATTATATATGTATCCTCTTTTGCATGTGGTATAGATTCAGTTGTTATGGAACTTATTAAAGAGAGGATTGGAGAATTTCCTTTATTAATACTTAAAATAGATGAACAAACAGGTGAAGCTGGATTCAATACAAGAATAGAAGCATTTATTGATATGATAGAGAGGAGGAAAGAAATTGAAGGTAACCTTTCCGCACATGGGTAATGTATATATTGCAGCTAAGATATTTTTTGATAGTCTAGGTATAGATTATGTAGTACCACCAATTAATAATAAAACAGCACTAGAAATAGGAGTAGCACATTCACCAGAGGAGATGTGTCTTCCTTTTAAAATAATGATAGGGAATTATATTCAAAGTATAGAGCAAGGAGCAGATACTATACTTCTTGTTGGTAGCTGTGGACCTTGTAGATTTGGAGAGTACTGTGAGATACAAATGCAGATATTAAAAAAATTAGGACACAATTTAGAATTTATAGTAATGGATTATGCAAAGGATATTGGGAAAAAAGAATTAATGAAAAGAGCTAACTACCTAGTCTCAGAAAGTCCAAAAAGTTCTGCAGAAAAGGTGATTGGAGCACTTAGAGCTCTTAAGGCTATAAATCTAATAGATAAGATAGAAGAAAAAGTACACTACATTGCAGGATATGAAGTTAAAAGAGGAGAGTGTAAAAAGCTTTTTAACAAATGCAAAAGAGATGTATTTGCTACTGATGATCCAGCAGAAGCAATTAAAATTCTGGAAATGTATAAGAAAATGATAGATAAGATTAATATAGATAAAAATAAAAATCCAATAAAGATAGCGGTTATTGGAGAAATATATACTGTAATAGACCCTTTTTCAAATCTTAATATAGAAGATAAGTTAATGGATTATGGTGTATCTAGTAAAAGAAAGCTAACTCCTAGCTGGTGGGTTAAGGATGCAGCTATGAAAGTACTTAATTTAAATTCTTTAGATCTTAGACGGGCGTCAAAGGAATATCTGCCCTATTATATAGGGGGTCATGCAAGAGAATGTATTGGAGAAGCAATGCTTGCTCAAAAGAGTAATCTTGATGGAGCAATTCAGATATTCCCTATGGGATGTATGCCAGAAATTATAACCAAATCAATATTGCCTTCAATAGCTAAAGATAAGGATTTTCCTATTATGAGTCTTGTTGTGGATGAAATGACAGGAGAAGGTGGCTATGTTACAAGAATAGAGGCATTCTTAGATTTACTTGAAAGGAGACAACAAAATGTATTATATGGGAGTTGATGTAGGTTCTGTTAGTACGGATATTGTACTTTTAAATAAGAACCTAGAGGTAGTAGAAAAGCTATACTTAAGAACAAAAGGTAGGCCTATACAAGCGGTTCAACAAGGGCTGAAGATATTACAAGGAAAATATAAAAGTGATGAGATAGAAGCAGTAGGGGCAACAGGAAGTGGTAGACATATTGCAGCGGCCTTACTTGGCGGAGATGCAATAAAAAATGAAATTACAGCGCATGCTATTGCAGCACTGCATGTAGATAAAGATGTTAAAACTATAATTGAAATAGGTGGGCAAGACTCTAAGATAATTACTTTAAATGGTGGAGTGGTTACTGATTTTGCTATGAATACTGTATGCGCTGCTGGAACAGGCTCTTTTTTAGATAGGCAAGCAGAAAGATTAGAAATACCTATAGAAAAATTTGGAGATTATGCTCTTATATCTAATGTACCGGTTAGAATTGCAGGTAGATGTGCAGTCTTCGCTGAATCTGACATGATACATAAGCAGCAACTAGGTTATAATGAAGCAGATATAATAAGAGGCTTATGTGAGGCTTTAGTTAGAAATTATCTTAACAATGTAGGTAAGGGTAAAAATATACAAAAGAAAGTATTCTTCCAAGGCGGAGTTGCTGCAAATAAAGGAATTAAAAAGGCTTTTGAAGAGGCATTAGGATTTGAAATCTTTGTACCAGAGCATCACGGTGTTATGGGAGCAATAGGTTCTGCTATTATTGGCTCAGAAGCAGTAAGAAAGATAGGAAAGACTAACTTTAGAGGTTTTGAAGTTGCAGATGCTAAGTTTATTTCTAATAGCTTTGAGTGCAAGAGTTGTCCTAATAGATGTGAAGTTGTAAATATAAAGGATGGAGCAGAAGTAGTAGGATGTTTTGGAGATAGGTGTGGAAAATGGAGTGAGAAAATGGTTGTATAATATAATCCTCTAGAAATTTAGACAGTTTATGTTATAATCATAGTTATGTTTATGATTATAAAGTAGTAGTGGAGGGTTGCACCATGGGTGAACGAGTAGAGATGCCCAGATATGTGAAAATAGCAGTAGATGTGGCAAGCAGAATATATAAGGGTCATTTTCGAGAAGGCGAAAAGCTTAGAGGAAGGTCTGTTTTAGCTGGTGAATATAATGTTTCTCCAGAAACAATAAGAAAATCTATGAAGCTTCTTGAAGATAAAGGAGTAGTAGATGTAAATATAGGTAGTGGAATTATAATAAGAGCTTCAGAAAAAGCCTATCAATTTGTGGAGAGTTTCAAGGAGAAGGAGAATATTGGGTCTCTAAGAGGCGTTATGAAGAAGCTACTTGAGGAAAGAAATAATGTAGAAAAACAAATACAAGAGTTGAATGAAAAGATAATAGATTATTCTTATAGATTTAAAAATACAGATTTAGTAGAACCACTTGAAGTAGAAATTCCTGAGAATTCACATATATTCGGAAAAACTATAGGTGAAAGTGAATTCTGGCATAACACTGGTGGGACTATAGTAGGAGTTAAAAGAGAAGAAAAAATACTCATATCTCCAGGACCTTACCTAGAGTTTACAAAAGGAGATAAAATACTAGTAGTAGGGGATGAAGGAGTAATTTATAGGATAAAAAGATATTTAGAAGAAGTGTAAGGTTATAGAGAAGTATCAGCTTGAAATTTAAGCTGGTACTTTTTTTGTGTAATGAATTTCCTTAAAATTGACAAGTAACAACTTGTATGATAAAGTAGAATTGTTATAAAGTACAACTTTACGTAAACATAAAATTGTCGGTATGTGTATAATATAATAATTTTAAGGACGGTAATAGTTGAGGAGGTTTAGTATGGCGAAATTAGAAGTAAGAAATATATATAAAATATTTGGGAAGAATGCGAAGAAAGTTATTTCTCTTTTAGAAAAAGGGCTAAGCAAAGAGGAGATACATGAGAAAACAGGAAACTCTGTAGGTGTTAATAATGCAAGCTTTGAAGTGAATGAGGGAGAATTTTTTGTAGTAATGGGACTATCAGGTAGTGGTAAATCTACCCTTATAAGATGTCTAAATCGTCTTATAGATGCAACTAGTGGTGAGATTTTTATAGATGGAGAAGATATTTTAAAAGCTAATGAAGAAAAGTTAAGAGAAATTAGAAGAAAAAAAATAGCTATGGTGTTTCAGAACTTTGCATTACTTCCTCATAGAAATATTATAAATAACGTTGAATATGGCTTAGAATTGCAAGGAGTAGATCATAGTGAGAGAAGAGAAAAAGCTAAAAACGCTTTAGAATTAGTAGGATTAAAAGGTTATGAAGAAAGTATGCCAGATGAGTTAAGTGGTGGAATGAAGCAAAGAGTAGGACTTGCTAGAGCACTAGCTACAGATCCAGAAGTTTTACTTATGGATGAAGCCTTTAGTGCATTAGATCCTTTAATACGTAAAGAAATGCAAGAAGAACTTTTACAGATGCAGTCAAAAATGCATAAGACTATTATATTCATAACTCATGACCTAGATGAAGCTTTAAGGCTAGGTGACAGAATAGCAATAATGAAAAACGGAGTAATAGAACAAATAGGAACCTCCGAAGATATATTAACAAATCCAGCTAGTGACTACGTAAGAAAATTTGTACAAGATGTAGATAGAACAAAAGTAATTTCTGCGTCAGCTATTATGGAAAAATCTAAAGCTATCAATTTTGAAAAAGATGGTCCAAAAGTAGCAGTAAGAATTATGAAGGACGAAGGGATAGCAAGTATCTATGTTACTGATAAGGAAAGAAAGTTAAAAGGAATAATAAATATAGAAGAGGCTATAGAACTTTCAAAACGAGGGATTCCAAGTATAGAAGAAGCGCTTATAAAGGAATTTCCTATAACTTCACCAGATGTATCAATTGCAGAACTATTATCTGTAGCTACAAATACAAGATACCCAATTGCAGTTGTAGATAATGATAATACTTTACTTGGAATTATAAAAAGATCTACTATAATTGCAGGGATAGCTGGAGGTGAGATAGAACATGACTAAGTTTCATATAGGTCAATATATAGAAGTTATTATAGATTGGTTAACAGATAATCTAGAACCCTTCTTTGATGTGGTAAAATTTGTGAATGAAAAACTTATTAATGGTATAGAAGAAGTATTTTTATTTATCCCTACTATTCTATTAATTTTAATATTTTCAGCAATTGCATGGAAACTATCTGGAAGAAAAGTAGCTATGTTTACTCTAATAGGGTTAATGTTTATAGATGCGATAGAGCTATGGCCACAAACAATGGCCACACTTTCTTTAGTTATAGTTTCAGCATTTATTTCATTGTTGATAGGAGTGCCCCTTGGAATTTTAGGCGCAAGACATGATAAATTAGATAAGATCTTAAGACCTATACTTGATTTTATGCAGACAATGCCAGCCTTTGTATACTTAATACCAGCTGTTTTATTTTTCGGAATGGGAAAAGTGCCAGGAGCCATATCTACAGTGATTTTCTCAATGCCTCCTGCAGTAAGGCTTACTAATCTAGGAATTAGACAGGTGCCAGAAGATGTAATAGAGGCTGCAAAATCCTTTGGTTCAACAAAGAATCAAATGCTATATAAAGTACAACTTCCTATTGCATTACCGACAATACTAGCTGGAGTTAATCAAACTATTATGCTTTCTCTTTCTATGGTTGTTATATCAGCCATGATAGGTGCGGGTGGACTTGGTAGAGAGGTATTATCTGGCATTGGTCAGATGGACGTAGGTAAGGGTTTTGAAAGTGGACTTGCTGTTGTGATTTTAGCAATGGTATTAGATAGAATGACCCAATCTTTGGGTAAAAATAAATAAAATTTATAAGGAGGATGAACAATGAATAAGAGATTGAAGAAAGTTATTTCCTTAGTTTTTGCAGGGATGTTAACTATGGGAGCATTAGTAGGTTGTGGAAATAGTGGAGAAAAAGGCGCAGCAAAGAGTGAGGTAAAAGGAAAAGTTAATTTAGGATATGTTAATTGGGCAGAAGGAATTGCAATGACTAATTTAGCAAATTTAATTTTAGAAGAAAAGATGGGTTACGAAGTAGAGATGAAGCAAGGAGAGGCAGGTATGGTATTCACTTCTCTAGCTGGTGGAGATATGGATGTATTTATGGATGGATGGCTACCAACTACTCATAAAGACTATATGGATAAATATAAAGATAAATTAGATGACTTAGGATATAACTTTGAAAATGCTAAAATAGGTTTAATAGTTCCATCATATATGGATATAAAGAGTATAGAAGAGTTAAATAAAGTTAAGAGTGAATTAAAAGGAAATATAACAGGAATTGAGCCAGGCGCAGGAATAATGAAAGCTACTCAAAATGCAATAAAAGAGTATAATTTAGATTTAGAATTGCTTGAAGGTAGTGAAGCTACAATGTTAGCGGTACTAAAAAAAGCAATAGATAAGAAAGAGGCTGTTGTTATAACAGGATGGAGTCCTCACTGGAAGTTTGCACGTTGGGATTTGAAATTCTTAGAAGATCCAAAGGGCACTTTTGGAGCTGCAGAAAATATTCATACAATAGCAAGAAAAGGTTTTGAAAAAGATATGCCTGAAGTTGCTGGATTCTTTAAAAACTTTAAAATGGATGAAACACAATTAGCAGGGCTAATGGGAGATATACAAAACAGTGATAAAGAGCCTTTAGAAGTTGCAAAAGAATGGATGGACAAAAATGAAGAGTTAGTGAATAGCTGGATTCCTAAAAAATAATGCTTAAATAATTACACCCCTAGGGTAAAATACCCAAGGGGTGTTGTATTTATATTAACAGCAGAACCAATCAAATAATGAAGAACAATTATTTTGAGGACAACAGCGAGGTTGTTGTACTGGATAGCATTGACAACAATATTCTTCACATTTATGATGTTTGTGGTGTTTATGATGTTTGTGATGATGATCATCACAACAACAAGGATCACAGCAAGGTTTGCAAGAAGGTTTACAACAAGGCTGGCAACAATTAGAGCCATAACCTTGACCATATCCGCGATTATAACCGCCGCGACCTAATCCTCCTAAAAATAATAGTGGGAATAAAAAAGAGCCTATCATACTAGTCACCTCCATCTTTAGGATCATGTAGCTTGTCTAGGGTGGAGATTTTGTGGACTTAATATAGTATATTACGATAAGTGGAAAAGTGTTAAAGAAATTTAAGATTTTTATTTGTTTATATTGACATGGTCGAAAATAGTGATATAATTTAACACAATAAGTAAATTTGCAATAGATTTATTGGAAAATTTCAGTTTTCAGAATTAAAGATAGTTATATAATCTTATACTTATAATATTTTGGAGGTAGGACTCATGAATAATTCTATTAGAAAGGGAATAGCAAGAGAATATGGTTTTTACTTTAGCAACTGGGGCTATTATTATTTTAGCGCTGGCTATTTTTCTTGCAAAAAAATTAAAGAGTTACTTTCTAATGAGTTATATGGTGTAGCTACTAAGAGAAGTCTTAACTAGATTTCTAAGATATGCTGAATTATACATTCTTTAAAGATATTTAGGGAAGACTCATTGCGGGTCTTCTTTTTTTATATAAATTTTTAAATAGGGGGTTATTTAAATGATTATTATTATGAAACCAAGTGCATCAAAAGAAAGCATAGAGAGCATCAAGGATGAAATTACATCTAGAGGTCTTTCTATACATGAATCTCAGGGAGAACACTACTGTATACTCGGATTGGTAGGGGATACTAGTAAGATAGATCCACAACAAATAGAGGCAAATGATGACGTTGAAAAGGTACTTAAGGTGCAAGAGCCGTACAAAAAGGCTAATAGACTATTTCATCCATGTAATACTACAATTTCTGTTGGTGGTCAGCTTATTGGGGGCGATAAGATTGCTGTAATGGCAGGACCTTGTTCTGTAGAAAGTGAAGAACAGATAATTAAACTTGCTGAGGATGTAAAAGGGGCAGGAGCAAACTTTTTAAGAGGGGGAGCTTTTAAGCCTAGAACTTCTCCATATAGCTTCCAAGGTATGGGATATGGTGGACTTGAGCTTTTAAAGATAGCCAAGGAAAAGACAGGGCTACCTATCGTTACTGAAATAATGGCTGCAAAACATTTAGAAAAGTTTATTGAAGATGTTGATGTTATACAGGTTGGAGCTAGAAATATGCAAAACTTTGATCTTTTAAAGGAATTAGGCAAAACAAATAAACCTATACTACTTAAAAGAGGATTATCTGCAACAATTGAAGAATTCTTAATGTCAGCAGAATATATAATGTCAGAGGGCAATGAAAATGTAATTTTATGTGAAAGAGGAATAAGAACCTTTGAAACATACACAAGAAATACACTAGATTTAAGTGCTGTGCCAGTTTTAAAGAAGCTAAGTCATTTACCAGTAGTAATAGATCCAAGTCATGCAGGGGGATTATGGTGGCTTGTAGAACCATTAGCTAAGGCAGCAATTGCAGTAGGTGCAGATGGTCTTATGATAGAAGTTCATAATAATCCAGCAAAGGCTATGAGTGATGGGGCACAATCTTTAAAACCAAATAAGTTTGATACTCTAATGCAGAGTTTAAAAGTAATTGCAGAGGCAGTAGGTAGAGAAATATAAGGGGTGTAAAAATGAAGGGGCTAGATTTAAATATAACTATTGTTGGACTGGGGCTTATAGGAGGTTCTTATGCTTTAGCTTTAAAGGAGTTAAAGCCTAAAAAGATTTATGCTATAGATAAGGATGAAGAAGCTCTAAGATTTGGGGAAGAGCTAGGAATTATAGATAAGGGCTTTACTGATGGGGAGATTCCATTAAAAGATTCAGATTTAGTAATTATTTGTGTATATCCAAAACTAGTTAAAGACTTTGTAAGAGACAATATAAATAATTTTAAGTCAGAGGCAGTAATAACAGATGTAACTGGAATAAAGACTGAATTTGCAAAAGAAGTTAATGCTATTTTAAGAGATGATATAGATTTTGTATTTGGTCATCCTATGGCTGGAAGAGAATTTAGTGGAGTTAAATATGCCTCAAAAGAAATATTTAAGGGGTCAAACTATATAATAACCCCAACTGAGAGAAATAAGGAATACAATATTAATTTAATAGAGAATATTGCAAAAAGTATTGGATTCAAAAATGTTGAGAAAGTAAGCCCGGAGCAGCATGATAGAATTATAGGTTTTACAAGTCAACTTCCACATGTTATAGCAATATCTTTAGTTAATAGTGATAATTCAGGGTTAGATATGGGAAAGTTTACTGGAGATAGCTATAGAGATCTTACAAGGATTGCAAGAATAAATACTAAGCTATGGTCGGAGCTTTTTATGGGAAATAGAGAAAATTTAATTAATGAGATTGAAGAATTTGAAAAAAACATTGGGGAAGTAAAAAAGGCAATAATAGATACAGACATTGAAAAGTTATGCCAGGTTCTAGACAGCGCAAGTAAAAAGAGAGAGGAGATGTCTTAATTGAAGGAGCTTAGGGTTAATCTTACAGAAAAAAGCTATCCTCTTTATATATCTAGAGGGCTTATAGAGAATATAGGAGAAGAAATAAAAAAGATTTATGGAAATAAGAAAATAGCTATCATAACAGATGAAAATGTAGATTCTTTTTATGGTGATAAGGTACAAAAAAAATTAGAAAGTAATGATTTTGTAGTTAAAAAGCTTGTGCTAAAGCCAGGTGAAAAAAGTAAGTCTATAGAAGTTTTACTCCAAGTATATGATGAACTTTTAGGTTTTGGAATTACAAGAGGAGATTTAATTATTGCACTTGGAGGAGGAGTTATAGGGGATTTAACAGGCTTTGCTGCCTCTACTCTCTTAAGAGGGATTCCCTTTGTTCAAATTCCAACCTCTCTACTAGCTCAAATTGATAGCAGTATAGGCGGCAAAGTTGCAGTGGACTTGCCAAGAGGAAAAAATTTAGTTGGAAGCTTTTATCATCCTGAAGCAGTGTTTATAGATCCAGATATGCTAGTAACTCTAGATAAGAGGTTTTTATATGATGGTATGGCGGAGGTTATAAAATATGGTTGTATAAAGGATGCAGAATTATTTAATAAGCTATTAAGCTATAAAAATGAAGAAGAGCTTCTGTTTAATATGGAAGATACAATTTATAAATGTTGTAGTATAAAGAAAGAAATAGTAGAAAGAGATGAAAAAGATAATGGAGATAGAATGCTTCTGAATTTTGGGCACACTATAGGGCATGCTATAGAAAAGTATTTTAATTATGAAAAATATACTCATGGAGAAGCTGTTGCACTAGGAATGTATGCAATAACTAAAAGAAGTGAAGAGATGGGTATAACTCTTGAAGGTTCAGCAGAACTAATTAAAAAGATTTTAAATAAGTACAATTTAAAGTATGAAATTAAGCTAGAAGATAGTGAAGAGATACTAAATTCAATAGCTTTAGATAAGAAAAGTAAGGGAGAATTTTTAAATATAATTCTTATTAAGGAAATTGGGGAGAGCTTTATACACAAAATTAGAAAAGAAGAAGTGAAGAGTTTCATATAAATAAATCTTACAAAGGAGATGAAAATATGGAGAATGTAAAGATTACACCTTCAAATCTAAAGGGTGAAATAAATATACCTCCATCTAAGAGTTTAGCACATAGAGCGGTTATATGTGCTGGTCTTTCAGAGGGGCTAAGTGAGGTAGAAAATATAATATTTTCTGAGGATATTAAAGCTACTATAAAAGGTATGGAAAGCTTAGGGGTTATAGTTGAAGATATAAGTGAAGATACAGAAAATCTTGAAAGAAGAAAGCTACGTGTTAAGGGATGTAGCGAGTTAAAGCTAGTTAAAGATACTATAGATTGCATAGAATCAGGTTCAACTATTAGATTTTTAATTCCACTATCCTTATTAACTGGGGGAGAAGTTACATTTAAGGGTAGAGGAAAGCTTGTATCAAGACCATTAAATATATATTATGATATATTTGAAAAACAAGGAATAAGCTACAAAACTAATAATGGAGAACTTCCGTTAACTGTAAAAGGATTATTAAAACCAGATACTTTTTATGTTAAGGGTAATGTAAGTTCGCAGTTCATAACAGGGCTTATGGTTACACTACCATTTTTAAAGGGAGATTCAAAAATTGTTATGACTACAGAACTTGAGTCTAAGGGATATGTAGATTTAACCCTAGACTGCTTAGATAAGTTCGGGATCAAAGTAGAAAATAAAGATTATAAGGAATTTGTTATAGAAGGAAATCAAAAATATTCAAATAGAGATTATAGAGTAGAGGGAGATTTTTCTCAAGCGGCCTTTTGGATAGTAGCAGGGATAATCGGAGCTAATATAAAATGCAAAGATTTAAATATTAATTCTCTTCAAGGCGATAAGGCTATACTAGATATAGTTACGGCAATGGGGGCAAATTTAGAAATAAGTGAAGATTACATAGAAGTTAAAGCATCTAAAACTAAGGGTGTTGTTATTGATGCTTCTGAATGTCCAGATTTAGTTCCTATATTATCAGTACTTGGAGCTTTAAGTGAGGGAACTACAAAGATAATAAATGCCGAAAGAGTTAGAATAAAGGAATGCGATAGACTAAATGCAATGGCTACTGAACTTAGAAAAGTAGGAGCAGATATTGAAGAGACTCATGATGGTTTAATAATTACAGGAAAACCTATGTTAAAAGGTGGAATAGTAGATAGCTGGAATGATCATAGAATAGCTATGGCTATGGCTGTAGCTTCAATTAGATGTGAAGAGCCTGTAATTATAACAGATAGTAAGGCAGTAAAAAAATCATATCCTCAATTTTGGAAGGATTTTCAGATGTTAGGGGGTGTAATTGATGAGTGGAGTTTGGGGAACTAAGATAAAATACTCTATTTTTGGGGAATCTCATGGCAAAGCTATTGGAATTACAATAGATGGACTTCCATCAGGTGTAGAGCTGGATTTAGAAGAAATAAATAGAGAAATGCTAAGACGGGCACCAGGTAAGAATAAACTATCTACCCCACGTCAAGAAAAAGATCAATATGAAATTGTAAGTGGATATTTTAATGGTAAAACTACAGGAACACCATTATGTGCAATTATAAGAAATAGTGATCAACATTCAAAAGATTATGAGAAAACTAAAGATCTTATGAGACCAGGTCATGCTGATTATACAGGGTTTATAAGATACGGAGGGTTTAATGACTATAGAGGTGGAGGACACTTCTCAGGTAGAATAACTGCACCTATTGTTTTTGCTGGGGCTGTAGCAAAGCAAGTTTTAAGTAAAAAAGAAATAATCATTGGAAGTCATATAAAGAGCATTAGAACTGTAGAGGAAGACTTCTTTAGTGGAGTAAATATAAATAGAAGTATTCTAGAAGAATTATCTCATAAAGAGTTCCCAACTTTGGATGATAAAAAGGGTCTAACTATGCAGGAAGAAATACTAAAGGCTAGAGAAGAACTAGACTCTGTAGGGGGAGTGGTAGAATGTGCAATCTTAAATTTACCCCCAGGGATAGGATCACCTTTTTTCGGTTCTGTAGAAAGCATTTTAAGTAGTCTTTTATTTTCAATTCCAGCTGTAAAGGGTGTGGAATTTGGGGAAGGCTTTAATATAGCTAAAATGAAAGGCTCTGAAGCTAATGATGAGTTTTATTCAGTGGGAGATGAAATAAAAACTTATTCTAATAATAATGGAGGAATTCTAGGTGGAATAACAAGTGGCATGCCAGTTGTATTTAGAGTAGCCTTTAAGCCGACTCCTTCCATAGCAAAAGAGCAGAAAACTGTAGATATTTCAAAGAATGAAGATGCTATAATAAAGGTAGAAGGAAGACATGATCCATGTATTGTTCAAAGGGCAGTACCAGTTGTTGAAGCAGTGGCTGCCATGGGAATCTTAGAAATGCTTTAAAGAAAAAGGGGGCAGTTTGATGTACACTTTAGAAGATGTTAGGAATGAAATTGATTTAATAGATAGTCAGTTAACAGAGCTATTTGAAAGACGAATGGAAGCTTCATTAAAGGTGGCACAATACAAAAAAGAGAATAATATTCCTATTCTTAATAGAGCTAGAGAAGATGAAGTTATAAAGACGAATGTGGATAGGCTAAAAAATAAAGCTTTCAAAAATTCTCAAGAAGAGTTTATGAAAAGCATTATGAGTATTAGTAGAAAACTTCAGGCAAGAGAGATTTTTGAATATAATACCTATGACCAAGGGGATAGACAGAGCCCGTTAGAGTATACAGTATGTAGTGAGGGGGCATGTGTTCCAAAAAGAGGGAAGATAGCTGTAGGCTTCCAAGGTGTCCCAGGATCTTTTAGTGAAGAGGCTCTTCTAGAGTATTTTGGTGAGGAAGTCACAAGAAAGTGTGTAAAAGAGTTTGAAGATGTTTTTATAGCATTAAAAAATAACGAAATTGATTACGGAATACTACCTATTGAAAATTCTTCTACGGGAGGAATATCGGATGTATATGATCTTCTAAGAAAATATGGTTTTTTTATAGTAGGAGAGAGAGTTATAAAAGTTAATCATAATCTCTTGGGAGTGAAGGGATCAAATATTGAAGATATAAGAGAAGTATACTCTCATCCACAGGGAATTCAACAAAGTAGTGAGTTTTTAAAGGCTTATCCTCAGTGGAAATGTGTTCCTTATAGAAATACAGCGGCTAGTGCTGAGCTTGTAAAGAATGAAAACAATAAAGCTAAAGCAGCAATTGCTAGTAAAAAAGCAGCTCAATTATACGATCTGGAAATACTAGAGGCAAATATAAATTATAATGAAAATAATTATACTAAGTTCATAATTATAGGTAAAAACCTAGAGTTACAAGAAGATTATAATAAAATAAGTACTATTTTATCGCTTCCTCATAAAGCAGGAGCTCTATATAATATTTTAAGTATCTTTGCAGAGACTAATTTAAGTATGGTTAAAATTGAATCAAGACCTATTATAAATAAATCATTTGAATACTTTTTTTATATAGATTTTGAAGGGAATTTAGAAGATAAGGTAGTAAAGGAAGCTATTAGAGCCATTCGTGATAATAGTTGTGATTTTAAACTTCTTGGAAATTATAAGGCTCATAACATTAATAATGTAATTTGATGAGAAGCGAGGTTTTATAAAATGAAAGGCTTATATGGACTTTTAGGAGAAAAACTTAGCCATAGTTTTTCACCACAGATTCATTCTTTAATATTTCAAGCTTTAGAAATAGAAGGACACTATCAATTATTTGAGGTTAATAAAGAGAATCTTAGAGATGCAATAGCAGGATTTAAAGCATTAAAGGTAAAGGGAATTAATGTGACTATACCTTATAAAGTAGACGTTATGAAATACTTAGATGATATTTCACAAGAGGGAAAAAATATAGGGGCTATTAATACAATAGGTTTTAAGGATGGCAAGACTATAGGTTACAATACAGATTATTATGGGTTTGGCATGATGATGAGGAAGTTTAATATTGATATAGAGAAGAAAAATGTAACTATACTAGGCACTGGAGGTTCAGCAAAAGCAGTTCTGCAATACCTTATAGATAATGGTGCTAGAGATATTAGCTTTGCCACTAGAAATGTAGAAGAAGGTAGGAATAAGTTTAAGGATTTTAATATAGTAGCTTATGAGGAAATAGGATCTCTAATAGATCAAGACATAATAATTAACTGTACACCTAGTGGAATGTATCCTAAGTTAGATAATTCTCCTTTAGGAAAAGATGAAATTTCAAGGTTTAAAGTAGCCGTAGATTTAATTTATAATCCAAGGGAAACTTTATTTCTAAAACATGCAAGAGAACAGGGGCTGCAAGGAGTTAATGGACTTTATATGCTTGTAGGTCAGGCAGTAAAGGCGGAAGAATTATGGAATTGTTTAGAAATTAAAGCGGATATTGTGGATAAAATCTATGAAGAAATTTCTAAATTATTTTAAGGGTGGAGTAATTTTATGATAGAAGTAAAGAAAAATATAGTACTTATAGGTATGCCAGGTTGTGGAAAAACAACTATTGGTAAAGAACTCTCAAATATGCTTAATTTAGAGTTTTGTGATATAGATGAATACATAGTCACAACACAAGGTAAACAAATATCCGAAATATTTGAAAATGGAGAAGAGCACTTTAGGGAAATTGAAACCAAGGCTGTTGAGGAAGTTTCAAAGACTTTCCCTAAAATAGTATCTACAGGCGGAGGAGCAGTTAAAAGAGTTAAGAATATAGAGATTTTAAGGGAAAATGGAATAATAATATTCATAAATAGACCTATAGAGAATATTGCCTCAGATGTAGATATAAAAAGTCGACCACTGCTAAAAGAAGGTTCAGAAAAGCTTTATAAGCTTTATGAAGAAAGATATCCGTTATATGAAGCTTATTGTGATCATAAAGTTGAAAACATTAATATGGAAGAATGTATAAAAAAAATCATGGAGGTGATTTTTTGAAAATATTAATTATAAATGGCCCTAATATTAATATGCTTGGCATAAGAGAAAAAAGTATATACGGAAGTACTAATTATGAAGATATGTGCCGAGAGTTAAGTGAAAAGGGCAAAGAGCTTTCTCAAGAAGTAGATATAGTTCAGAGTAATATAGAGGGAGAAATCATAAACTATATTCAAAGAGCTTATGGTAAATATGATGGTATTGTAATTAATCCAGGAGCATACACTCATTATAGTATTGCTATATATGATGCTCTAATGGCTGTACAAATTCCAACTGTTGAAGTGCACATAAGTAATATTCATAAAAGAGAAGAATTTAGGCATAAATCTGTTACTGCTCCAGCATGTCTTGGACAAGTTGCTGGTTTTGGAGTATATGGATATGCTATGGCCATGATGGCTTTAATCCAAAACAATAACAAATAAAAATTAGGCATACCAATAAAAGGTATGCCTAGTTTTTATTGCATTTCAGGAACGAAAGTTGCGCAATCAGTTTCTTGTGTGCTATTAGCATTTTGAGGTTGTATTTCTATTTTAGCAGCACTACAATGATCTCCTTGAACATAATAGTGACAAGTGTTTACAATACATTTTACGCCAGCAAGTGGTTGGTTTTTCTTTTCAACTCTTCCTTCCATAAAGAAGTCCTCCTTCAAGTATTAAAATTAACTACTAACATAGTTTAAACATTTTAGCTTTCTTTATACTGAGTTACAGAGGAAAGGTTTTTACTGTTTTTTTAAATTGCGGTTTAAAAGAGAATTTTTCAATGTATAATAAGTATTATCTTATATTGTATAAAAATACATGATAGTTAAGGAGATAAAAGATGGAAAAACAATTAAGAAAATTTCAATATAATGCCCCAGTAACTTTGACATTTTCATTTGCATCCCTTGGAGTATTATTGCTAGGCATGATTACAAACCAAAATATCACTAGATTTTTATTTTCAAATTATAAAACTTCATTTTTAGATCCTCTGCAATATATTCGATTATTTACCCATATTTTAGGTCATGTTAATTGGGAGCATTATAGTGGTAATTTTTTAATTATCTTACTTTTAGGCCCTATGTTAGAAGAAAAGTACGGATCTAAAATTATATTTCAAATAATTTTAGCTACAGCATTTATAACTGGACTTCTAAATATAATACTATTTGATACGGCTTTACTTGGAGCCAGCGGCATTGTGTTTATGATGATTCTATTAAGTTCGTTTGCTAATGCAGAGCTTGGAAGAATACCTCTTACGCTTGTAATAGTAGTTATAATTTTTATTGGTAAAGAAGTAGTAAGTGGAATATTCCTTCAGGACAATATATCCCAAGTCACTCATATAATTGGAGGATTATGTGGAGGGATTTTTGGATATAAAAGGGGAACAAGAAAATAATGAATAAATAAAGGATATAAGTGCACAATATAATTAAACACTAATAAAAAAGGTTTAATTCTCTTAAAAGTAGGAGGCGACAACAATGGGATTATTACGTTGGATAGGTGGAATTGTAGTATTCTTTTGGGCTTTAGGATTAATATTTAGAATAGGTGGAACACTAATACATTGGTTACTAGTAGTTGCAGCTATAGTATTTATTTATGATGTTTTAACTGGAAGAAAAAAAGATAGAACTTGATAAAAAACTGTTGGCATTTTGCCAACAGTTTTTTATTTTTCTTATATACAAACTTACTAAAAATAATATACTATAGAGTATATACATATAATAAAATTATTGATTTTATAAGGAGATAATAAATGGCTAGCAAAGAGATAAGAATAGCATTACTTAAAGAAGAGATAGAAGAGTTTAAAAAGAGTATGGAGTATCAGTATGGGGAAGGTTACATGGATTATCCAGAAGTTACAGCAAGAATAAAAGTTATGGAAGATATGATACAGATCATAAATGATCAAGAGTAATTTAAATAATATAATAAGAAAAAAACTAACGGTGAGGGTTTGTAACTCACCGTTAGTTTAATTTTAATGATTTAGTAATTTTTGATTTGTACATTAAATCTTTATTTCTTAGAGCATAAGATAAATTTATCAAGTTTTTAGTATTATTTTCTCTTTCTATTACGTGAAAGAAATTTTGTTGAGGAGTTTGTGGAAAATATAATCTTAAAAGTCTATCTTCTAACTCAGAATGAGTCTCTCTCTTCCCATCTGGAAGTATATGAACTACAGAATACCCTTCACTTACTAATATAGGTGAGATTAAAATACTACGATGGCAATCAAGTGGATCCTTTTCAGCACACATAATAGCTATCTTATAGCCATTATCAACACCAGATTTTAGTCTATTTATACCTTTAATAAAGAATTCGGTTTCACTTAATTTATTAAAATCTAAATATCCGTCAGGGTGAAATAGCTTAGAATCTTCTTGAATAAGACCGAATTCTCTTGCCATGTAAACATAATAAATATGATTAAGATTTAAAAAGTTTTTAATTTCATTTTTATTAAAATTAGGAACATATTTGGAGAATGGTACACTTCTTATATCAACTACAGAATTAATATTAAATTTTCTAAGAAGGTGTAAAAAGTAGTCGCTAGTATGAGAAGAGTGACCTATTGTATAAATCTCCTTCATAATAGTAAATCTCCTATCTATATAAATTTACAGTAAGATATATTTAGAATTAGATTTTTTATAAATATTTATACTTATAATAATGTTACAAGGAATCATTATTATTTAATATTTTATGAATATATTAAAAAAATATGGTGATAATAATAAAAGATGAGATAAAGTTAATATCAATATCTTATAAAAAGCAGAAAATACTTATTTATTGACAAAAGTATTCACCTTATGATAACATTAATTTACTACATGTCATTATACACTATACATAGCAAAGTGAAATAAATAAGTTTCGCAAAAGCATAATACATGTAAATTTTGAACTAAAACTTAGCACTAGCTGTTTCAAGTTATAAGCATTACAAGTATCCTCCATTAAATGTATGAACTTGGTTTTAAAGAATCAATGTATCAAGTAGGAAGAGATTGTTTTTGGTTTATGATTCAAGTTCTTTGTATTAAAGAATTAGATTTGCATGATATTCAGTTAGAAACTAAGATTTAGTCTTTATTTATTACATTATGTAAGAAATTTTATTTAAACTTTTGTTAAATAGGATATTCTGCATATAGAATAATAAACTCAATTTGTTTGTTCATTGATTTTTATATCTTAAAAGTATAATATGTAAAATATTATGACTTTTATGGTTGCAAGATCTTTGTTCATATATTAAGAGAAATTTTTAGGAGGATTTTAAGATGAAAACAGGAACAGTAAAATGGTTTAACGCAGAAAAAGGATTTGGATTTATATCAGTAGAAAACGAAGATGACGTATTTGTACACTTCTCAGCTATCCAAGGAGAAGGATTCAAAGCTTTAGAAGAAGGTCAAAGAGTTGAGTTCGAAGTAACTCAAGGAGCTAGAGGACCTCAAGCTGCTAACGTAACAAAACTATAATTAGTATTCAAATAGATTATTTGAAACATAGACAGCTAAAAGTGATATTCTTATGAATATCACTTTTTTTTAATACTATTCTTTATTAACATATATATCTGAAAATTCAATGTGTATTCTCTCTACATTTGATATGATTTTTGCATCAGGAACTGTAGAATCTTCATCTACAAGCTTTGCTGGAAGTTCAATGACAAATTCGCTACCTTTATTTAGCTTGCTTTTTACATATATAGTTCCGTCATGTAGTTCTATAAGGGATCTAACTAGGGATAAACCAATACCAGAGCCTTCAGATTTTCGTCTAAGCGTATTATCAACTTGAGTAAATCTATCAAAAATTGATAGAAGTTTATCTTCTGGAATTCCTATACCAGTATCTTTGACAGATATAATAACACTTTGATTCTTATCGTATACATTTACCTCTATAGTTCCGGTTTCATTTGTGAATTTTATTGCATTTGATAATAGATTCAGCATAATTCTTTCAATCATATCTAAGTCAAATGCCATTATTTTTTCTTCAACCTCTGTATCGAATATAAGATTTATATTCTTTAGTGATGTGTATTCAACAATGGAGAGAGTAATGTCTTCAACTACCTCTACGATATTAGCATTAATAGGATGTATATTAAAGTAATTTACTTCAGCTTTATTAAAATCGATTAGATTATTAATTAATCTTAGTAACCTATAGCTATTTTGTCTCTGCATTTTTAAGTATTTTGTAAAAGAATTAGTAAAGGAATCTTTATTAATATCTAGTTTTTCCATTAACTGCACACAACCTAGAATGATGTTTAATGGGGTTTTTAGTTCATGGGACATAGTTGATAAAAACTGAGTTTTTAATTTATCATATTCCTCCACTTCTGCTAATTTTTTATTTAAGCTATATGTTATGCTATCAAAGGCTTCGCCTATATCAGAGAAATCATGGTCTTTAGGAAAATTAACTTTTGCATGAAGGTTTCCATTAATAATTTCTTGGGACACCCTCTGAAGCTTTTTAACGGATACTAGAAAACGATTTCCGAGGATAATTGCTATTAAAAAAGACATAATATATACTACTGAAAATAAACAGATATCTTTTCGTAGAGCGTTTATTTCATCTGATAAGAGCTCCTTCGTAGAAGTGGTAACAAAACAGCTCCATCCAATCTCAGAGATAGGATAATCAATTCCCATCTTTTCAATTCCATCAAAGTCTGAGTATCTAGAATAAGTTTTTATAACTTTACTCTTAAGTGCTTTTCTAGAAGGAGAATCTTCTTTGAGTGTTCTTTTCTCAAGGGGAAGGTCTATATTTATATTCGAGTAAACAAGATTTGCGTTTTTATCAATTAATCCAAAGTTACTATTTTTTCCTAACCTTTTTATAGGGAAAATAGACTGTAGACTATCTACATCTATTATGGCAACTAAAATACCTTTTATCTTATTATTAATTTTGATTTGTCTTGATAAGGGTATTATTAAGTTTTTATTATTAAATTCAGGACGTAAGTTACCTATGCTTTTTTCACTTCCGTTTAATATATCTTGTACATATTCTCTATCGCTCATGTTTTTCCCTATTAGCTCTGGAAGAGTACTAGAGATTACATTAGCTTTAGAATCAATCCATGAGTATCTTATAACTATGTTATCTTGAGGAAGAATGCTTTCTAAATACTTTGTTATATCAGCTTCTTTCCATTGGGGGTTAGTAGCGATAGCCATGCCTATTGCGTACTGATTTGTCCAAGTTCTAGTTAGGAAATTCATAAAGGATATATCAATTGCTTGGGCAAATTCTTGATTTGATTTTAACTCTGCTTCTATGTTGAGTTTAAAGGTATTTTTTATTTCTATAGCTTTAAGTAAGAGAAGAGGAATTAGGGTAATAAATATTAAGATAATCATTTTACTTCGTATTTTATTTTTCTTCATGTGTACACTACTCCTAAGATTATATAAATAAAATAATTATAGCAATGTTGGTTATTTAAGGCTATAAAATTTTTAAAAATATATAGGATTAATGATGAGAGTGTAGTATAATTATACACAATATATTTTTTGATATGCTATATTGTTTGATGTGATTTATTTATAGTGTATATTTATACGATTAAAATGAAATTAATTTAAAAAATAAAGAAATACTATATTTATTGCAAATAGGAGGACTTATGGAAAGATTAATGAAAGTGTCAAGAGAAGAAGATGTTTTTGAGAAGTACAGAAATACACCTATAGAAGCATTACTAAAGTATCACAACCTAAATTACCCTCATGAAACATATTCAAAAGCTGAATTATTAGTGGGAATGTGTATGGATAATCGTAAACACCTTGTAATTCCAGATAACTTTTCCTTTATTATTCGATCAGGAGGAGGAAATCTAAGATATAGCGAATTTAAAGTTTCTTATGCTATAGCAGTAGGTGGGGTAAAAGCTATAGCACTTATTGGACATAATAATTGTGGAATGGTGGATTTAGCATCAAAGAAAGACAAGTTTATTGAGGGATTAGTTAACAATGCAGGATGGGAAAAACAAAGCGCTGAGGAACATTTTATGCATTTTGCTCCTATGTTTGAAATAGGGAATGAAATAGATTTTGTTTTAAGTGAAGCAAAGAGATTAAGAATAAAGTATCCAAATGTTTTAGTTGCTCCGTTATTATATAATGTTGATGATAATAAGTTGTATTTAGTTAATGAATAGTAATTCATAATAAAACCCCATATAGCTATGGGGTTTTATTATGCTATAGTATATTATTTATTTTGCTTATTTTCACTACTTTCATTATTTTGTGATTGACCGCCTGTCATACCTTGAACTGAACCTTGTAGTGGATTTTGTTGACCTTGCATTCCACTTAAGTTACTAGCTCCTTGTGTCAGTGAGGAAAATACTTGTGGTACTTTATCTATTAGTTGACCCATGTTACCTTTTTCAGATACAGGAAGCATAGATACTCCATTTTGTTCTACAACTACAACAGCACTTGTAGAAATTTTAGCGCCTAAACCTATTCCGTTTGAAGCATTACTAGCTGCTGTTTGTTCAACTTTAGTTCCCATCCCTGCACTTCCGTAGCCTAAAGTTACTGACATTACAGGAACCAATGTTTTATCACCTACAACTAATGGGTTTCCAAGAACAGACTCTGTTTTCGTAAAGTTTTGAAGATCTGAAAACAATGTATCCATATTTTGTGTAAAATCTGTGCGTGCGTTCATAATAATTTCCTCCTTTTATTTGATTGGATGTAAGTTTTTTGTAACGTTATTATCTGTATCAAATTTTATTAGCGTTGAAAATAATGATAAAATATCCATTTCTAGAATCCCATCTAATTCAAAATAATCATATTCAGCAGTAAAATCAGGATTATTATATAGACTATCTAGTTTAATATATTGAGATAGTATATTAATAGCTGCACATGTTACTCCTGTAATAGAGATGTCTTCAAATCCATAGGATGTTTTAATTTGAACATGATTAAGCTTCAGACTCTTTATAAGATTTACCTTATCCATATATTCAATATTTTTGTTTTTAAGCCTTTTACATAAAACTCTTCTTTTAAAGAGATTTATTGAAAGTATAAGCTCATTATTTTCTGGAACTAAAGTTCCTGTAATAAAAGGATTTAACCAGGAAAATACAATTTGAAAATCTGGTAGTCTCTTAGAATTAGTTGTAAATGCAACTTTTAATGGAAATATAACTAATAGAACTATCATTAATAAAATTAAAGCTAGTATAATTGTAAAAATATACATAAATATGCATCTCCAATACATACAAAGGATTTTCCTTGTATATATAGTATGAGAATTATGATTTAAAGTATTAGTTGTAAATTATCCATAAATATATATAATTTATATTGCATGTAAATTTTTGTGATTGAATAAATTTTAAAAACATAAAAGAGAATAATTTGATATTAAGAATATTTAATATTAAATTAATAAGAAATAGTTAGAATAATTGATAATATATGATATAATTATACTTTATAGTAACTTAATGGTTAAGAAAATATTATAATAGTTTTTGTAGGGGGGATAAAATGTTTAAATGGAATGAAAATTATGAAACTGGGGTAGAACTTATAGATAATCAGCACAAAAAACTATTTGAAATTGGTAACAGAGCTTATGAACTTCTTAAAAACAAAATGTATGTTGATAAATACGATAAAATTTTAGAAATAATTATAGAACTTAAAGAATATACGATATTTCATTTTCAAACAGAAGAACAACATTTACTCCAAAAAAAATGTACAACTTTTTTTTCACACAAAGTAGAACATGATGATTTTATTAAAAAACTTAACGATATTGATTTAAAGAATATAGATGATTCTCAAGAAGAATATATAGTAGAGCTAATGACAATGGTTTTTAAATGGATTGATGGACATATATTACAAAAAGATAAGTTTGCTGTTCCATATTAATTTTAAAAAATATAAGGTTTCCGGATTAATTAACAATAAATGATGATTGTTAGCTAATCTCGAAACCTTATTTTATATAATATCATCAAGCATTCTATCTGTAAGATTTAGCTTAAGATCATTTGCATAGATTTTTATAAATATTCTCTGTATACTTGCAGGTATAGTTTCATTATTCATTTTTATAATAAAATCTTTTATAAGGATTAATCTGTTTTTAAATTCGTAAATACTCATACATTATCCTCCTATTAACAAATTATAGTTACATAATTTACTTATACGCATTAGTAAAGAAGTTTAGAAGTGAAATTTTCATAGTAAATTATGGTATTAGTTTATAAGTGATTTACAGGGAAAATTTATTTCTAATTATATTTAAGCTTTTATAAAATATGTATATGTAAAATTGGGTAAAATAGCAGCAGTGATATTATAAAGTATGTATAGATTATGTTATTTAAAAATAGGAGGAACTTATTTAATGAAACATGGAGAAAAAGGATTATCTGCAATACAACTTGCTATGATGGCTTTAGGAACAGTAATTGGAGGATCTTTCTTTTTAGGAACAGCAATTGGAATAAGGGCTGCTGGACCTTCTATTATAGTAGTATATTTATTTGTAGGATTACTTGTTTATTTTATACTATATGCATTATCAGAAATGACAGTAGCAGATCAAAATCCAGGTTCTTTTAGAGCTTTTGCAGAAAAAGCTTTTGGTCCAGGAGTTGGATTTGTTGTAGGATGGGTTTATTGGACGGGATTAATTTTAGCAATGTCAAGTGAAGCCACAGCTGTATCCGTATTTTTTAGGGTGTGGTTTACAAATATGTCTCTGCCTATATTAGGAAGTATTGTAATTATAATTGTAACTTTATTAAACTTATTAGGAGCAGAGAAGCTGAGTAAGTTAGAAAGCGGACTTGCGGCTATTAAGTTCTTCGCTATTGTAGGCTTTATATGTATAGCTATTGCGTTACTTACAGGAGTAATGAAAAGTACTGCTACCGTAGGCTTAGAAACCTTAAAACAGGAAGCCTTATTTCCAACAGGAATATCAGGGGTGTTTGGAAGTGCACTAATTGTAATGTTTACTTATGCTGGTTTTGAGGTTATTGGCCTTGCATCCTCGGAGGCAAAAGATCCACATACTACTATACCTAAAGCTATAACTTATACTGTTGTAGGATTAGTTGGATTATATTCTTTTGCAATTGCACTACTTTTACCACTAATTCATATTAATAAAGTAACAGAAGAGGTTAGTCCATTTGTAGAAGCGTTACAATTAGGAGGAGTGAATTGGGCAGCGGGAGTCATGAACATCATATTAGTTATTGCCATACTATCTACTATGTTAGCTGCAATGTTTGGACTTGGAAGAATGATGCGTTCTTTAGCAGAAGAAGGATATGCGCCTAAAATATTAAAAGATAATACTGATGTGCCATATAGAGGAATTATATTTTCGGGAATAACTATGCTTATTGCTTTAGGATTAGGCTTTATGCTACCAAAGCAAGTATATATTTTTCTAATAAGCTCAGGTGGATTCGCTCTTTTATTTACGTACTTTATAATTTTAATTACTCATAATAAATTTCGTAGACAAAATGGTTGTCCCCCTAAGGGGAAATGTAGATTTCCAGGATATCCATATACATCATGGATTTCAATAATAGTAGTAATTATAATTATAGCTTCTATGCCTTTTATCGAGGGTCAAGGACTAGGATTATTAGCTGGGTTAGCATTAGTGGTATTATACTCTTTAATATACTTTATTTTTAGAGATAAAATAAAGAAGACTATTTAGAATAAGCAGAGTATTTTCAGTTCTAGAATTCAGAGGGAGCAAAACTACCCATCAGGATTTTAGAGCTTATTCCAATTTGATAGGAGTGATTAAACAATATGAACAGAGAACAACTTATGGCAATGGACAAAAATATATTGCTAAGTCTAATAAATATGAAATTACGCGATGAATTTAGAAGTCTTGAGGATCTATGTAAGGAATATGATATAGATGAATTTGATATAGAAAATAAACTTAAGTCAATAGGTTATAAATATAATAAAAACATTAATCAATTTATTAGTGTAGAGGTGTAGGAAGTTAGGAGTGAGAACTATTGATTAAATATAGTATAGGAGTAATTTCAGATACTCATAGTCTTATAAGAGAGGAGGCATTAGAAGCTCTTAAAGGGTCAGACTTAATTATACATGCAGGAGATATTGGAAAGATAGAAGTTATTGAGGAACTTAAAAAGATTGCGACAGTTCATTGTGTTATAGGAAACTGTGATAAGGGAGAATTAAAAGAAGTATTTCCTAAAAATCATGTTGTAGAAATAGAAGATACATTAATATACATACTACATAATATAGATGAATTAGATTTAGACCCAGAAACTGCTGGATTTAGTGTAGTTATAACGGGGCATTCTCATAAACCTGCCATAAGTAAAAAAGGAAATGTTTTGTATTTAAATCCTGGAAGTGCAGGACCCAAAAGATTTAGTTTACCTATCTCAATTGCAAAGATTGATATAGAAAATAAAGAAGTTAAAGCTAATATAATAGAATTATAGATATAGTATTCATAATCATAACTAATAGTTACTATAATAGTACTACAATAACATAAAAAGGGGTTATGATATGAATATATTAAAAGTAGATGGAAAGAGAAATATAGGAGCACTCTTTATAAGTATTCTACTTTCAGAAGGAGTTAGTGCATTAAATATATTTTTAGGAATTGAAAGTCAAAAGATGTACCAAAGTCTTAAAAAGGCAATTTTTTCACCTCCTATTTGGATATTTCCTATTGTATGGAGTATTCTTTTTCTTTTTATGGCGTTAGCAGCTTATAGAATATGGGTTAAAGGTAAGAATGAACAAAGTTCAAGAAAAGCTTTAAAGCTATATTCGATTCAATTAGTTCTAAACCTTCTTTGGGCAATTATATTTTTTAAGTGTACACTTTATGGACTAGCAACTATAGAATTAATATTATCACTAATTTTTGTATTAATTACTACCTTTAAGTTTTTTAAGATAGATAAAAAAGCTGCTTTTATGATGATACCATATATTTTATGGATCTCTTTTTCAGGAGTTTTAAATTATGTGATATGGTTATTAAATGAAGCGTTATTATAAAATATAATATAATTAAATAGAAGTGGAGTTACAAGGAGGAGTAAAATTTGGGAAGTCCTAAAGAAGAATATAATAAACGAAAAAAGTATTATGAAGGTTTACTTAAAAAGCAGAATAACAAAATTAGATTTATTAGTAATTTAAGATTGTTAGTATTTCTAGCTGGGGTAGTATTAGCATTATATTTTTATATAATTAAAAGTTATTATATTGGAGCTTTAACAGCACTGATTTTTTTATGCAGTTTTATATATCTAGTAATAAAACATAACAAGATTATAGAACAAAAAAGTTATTCAGAGGCTCTGTATAATATAAATGATTCATCTATTAAGAGAATCCATGGTGACTGGAAGAGTTTTAAGGACTCTGGTGAAGAATTTATAGATGATGAACACGAGTATTCTAAGGATTTAGATATATTCGGAAGAGGATCTCTGTTTCAGTGGATAAATACTACAGTAACTTATTTAGGTAGACAAAAGCTTAAGAGTGTTCTGGAAAATCCATATAAAAGTGCAGATGAAATAAGAGAAAGGCAAGAAGGGATTAGTGAACTTGCTGATGACTTAGATTGGCGTCAAGAATTTATATCAGAGGCACTGGTTACACCAAATAGTGTTAAGGATATTCAGGAGTTACTAGAATGGTCTAGAAATACAAAATCATTCTATAAGAGATTTAGTATACTAGTTGTGGCAAGAGTAATTCCTGTATTTACAGTAATTATAGTATCTCTACCTTTTGTAAATAGAAACATACCTTATTATATACCAACCATTGCTATAGCAATCAATATATTAATACTTATGTGGAAGAATGAGGAGAGAACTAACACCCTTGTTAAGGTGGATAAATATAAAGAAAGTATTAGAGCATATTATGGAATGCTTAAGATATTGGAGAAGCGTCAATTTAAATCAAAATACTTAAAAAATATTAAGAGTAACATAATAAGTAACAATGGACGGACTTCATCTATTCAAATAAAAAAGTTAGCCAGTATTTCAGATATGATAAATAACAGGAAAAATCAATATTATATAATAATGAATATATTACTATTATGGGATTATCAATGTATGATAGCCTTAGAAAAATGGAAAAATGAATCAGGCAGACATCTACAGAATTGGTTAGAAGCCATTGGGAATATAGAAGAATTAATTAGTCTATCTAATATAAAATATGATAATGAAGAATGGGTTATGCCTAAGATTGCTGAAGGCATATCTATATTATCAGCGGAAGAAATGGGCCATCCACTACTAACTGGAGATAGGATAACAAATAGTTTTAAAATGGGAAAAATAGATCCGATTTTATTAATAACAGGGTCTAACATGTCCGGTAAGAGTACCCTGCTTAGAACAGCCGGAATAAATTTAGTTCTTTCATATATAGGGGCTCCCGTTTTTGCCAAGAGCTTTACTTGTTCAATAATGAACATTTATACCTGTATGAGAGTAAGTGATGATTTAGAGAAAAGTGTCTCTTCTTTCTATGCAGAACTTTTAAGAATAAAGAAAATAGTAGAAGCTACTAAAAAGGATGAACAAATATTTTTTCTGCTTGATGAGATATTTAAAGGAACAAACTCTATGGATAGACATATAGGAGCTAAGGTTTTAATAGAGAGTATGAGAAAATTCGGGGAACTTGGCATGGTTTCTACTCATGATCTAGAATTAGGAGAGTTAGAAAAAGAAAGTGGAGGAAAAGTTAAGAACTATCACTTTAGAGAATATTACAAAAATAATGAAATATATTTTGACTATAAACTTCGTCCAGGGGTATCTACTACTCGTAATGCACTATATCTAATTAAAATGGTTGGTATTGATGTGGATATAAACTAATATTTTAGCCAAGCCGGATGCTTGGCTAAAATATTAATCATTTTTTGGTTTGTTTAGAGAGTTACTTAAGTCTTTAAAGCATAAATACCAATCTGTACATGAATAATTTTCTTTATTTTTAATACGTTCTTTTAATTGTTGATATGTTTTAGGGGGAGGAATAACTACAGGTTGACCAGGAGTCCAATTTGCTGGAGTTACAACGTTTTCGCGATCTACAGTCTGGAGGGCATCGATTACCCTTAGAATCTCTGGAATATTTCGGCCTATAGACATAGGATAGTGAAGTATAGTTCTGATGATTTGACTATCATCAATAATAAATACACTTCTAACAGTTTGAGTATTGCTAACAGAAGGAGAAAGCATTCCATAAAGATCAGAAATTTTCATGCTTATATCTTCTATAATAGGAAAGGGTATTTCAATACCAGTATTTTTATAAATATTATGGACCCATTCTAAATGTGAGGAATTACTGTCAATACTTAAACCTATGAGTTCCACATTTCTTTCAGTAAAGTAAGAGTAGTATTGAGCAAATGCTATGATTTCTGTAGTACAAACAGGAGTGAAATCTGAAGGGTGAGAGAATAAAATTATCCATTTTCCACGAAGGTCTGATAGTTTAATAGTTCCGAAGGTAGTTACAGCAGCAAACTCCGGAGCTTTTGTCCCAAGTTGGGGAACGCAATTTCTAATATTTTGATTATATAAGTCCATATAGTGTTCTCCTTAAAAATAATACATTATAGTATATGTAAGTATGAACAAAAGGCTACATAAATTAATACTAACAATATTTTTATACGAGATTTATTATGGTATACTAGTGTGTAATATTAAATTCTTAAAACTCTATCTATATTTAGTTATTATGGCACAGGTGAAAGGATGATTAGATTTGAAGTTAGTGATATTAAATAATAAATTAGTTGGAGAAATTCTAGGTAGCAGTATTTATACAGAAGATGGTGTCATGTTTTTAAGACAAGGAAGTACTTTAAGTCAATCTATTATTAAAAGGCTAAGTAATATAGGTATCAATACTATTTATATAGATGATGGAAATGATGAGATCATTTTACAAGAAGTAATACCTACAACTGTTAAATTAGGATTATTAAAATCTATAAGAGAAGTTTTTGAAGAGGCAAAAAAAAGTAAAACAGTAAATTATAATAAGGTAGTAGAAGTTGTAAATGGAGCAATTGAAAATATCAATTTATCTGAAAATGCGGTTATATTAAATAACTTAATTCCTAAAGATGATATTGCAAAATTAACGTTACATTCCTTTAATGTAACAGTTTTATCGCTTATGCTTGGAACAAGAAGGAAATTAAATGAAAAGAAACTATTATTTCTGGGAATAGGCGCTTTGCTACATGATATAGGAAAGCTTTTTGTTGAAGGAAAAGAGCATACGGAAGTAGGGTATAAACTTGTAAAGAGTAATACTTTATTTAGCCCATTATCTTACATGTGTATATATGAGCTTTATGAGAAAAAAGATGGAACGGGACCTATAGGGTTAAAAGGAGATAAAATATTTGAATTTTCTAAGATTGTAAGTATATGTAATTCTTATATGAAATATATAGAGGATGAGAGTGGAATTTTACCTCATGTTGCTATAGAAAAGATTACTGCTAAAGCTATAGAGGCATATGATGATGATATTTATAGAGACTTTGTAAACTCAATTTACTGTTATCCTAATGGTCTCCCAGTTAGATTAAATAACGGGTTAGAAGGGGTTGTAATAGCTCAAAATAAAGAAGCAGCAACGAGACCCATTATTCAGGTGAAGGAAAATGGTAAGTATAATTTCTATAATTTATTACAAAGCTTAACTGTGTTCATTGAGGATGTAATTTTATAAGATTATAAAATTAAATAAGTTAGCCATCAATTAAATATAGTTGATGGCTAACTTATTTACATTATTTTTCCTAATTATATAATACTAAATTGCTCAGCAATCTGATATAATAAATATTAAAGTTAAACATTGGGAGTGAAAAAATGAAAAATGAATTTTATAGTAAGTTAAGCATTAGTCCAGTAATTGCAGCTGTAAAAGATATAAATCATTTAGAAAAAGCTATTGAATCTCCATGTGAAGTTATTTTTTTATTAAAGGGAAATATATGTAATATAGAAGAAATAGCTAAAAAAGTTAGAGACGCAGGGAAAAGTATATATATACATATAGATTTAATGGAAGGTTTTGCAAGGGATGCCTTTGCACTAAGACACATAAATAATATAGTAAAACCTGATGGTATTATAACTACTAAGTCAAATCTTATAAAGATAGCTAAAGACATGGGCATTTTCACTATTCAAAGGTTATTTATTATAGATAACTTATCTTTAGATAGTGGGATAAATTCTATAAAAGCTATAAGACCTGATGCTGTAGAGATTATGCCAGGAATTATGCCAAAGGTAACTAAGAGGATTTTTGATGAAGTTAATATACCTATAATTGTTGGAGGACTAATAATGGATAAGGAAGATGTTATCCAAAGCATTAAGTCAGGAGCAGTAGGTATATCTACTAGTAAGGAAGAAATTTGGGAGATGTAATTATATACTATTATGTTAATTAACATAAAGAAGATGAGGTGGATAAAATGAATGATGAAAGAATACAGCAACAGTTTAAAATGGCAGTAAAGTATAAAGAAGCAGGGTTTGTAATACTTATGTCTGCTATTGTACCTATACTTATATTAAAGGGAATAGAGAGATATGCAGTAGCAGCTATGTTTATAGCAATAGGAATTTTTCTTGAAAAGCAGTATAAATGTCCTGCTTGTAAACATGTATTTGACAGCAGAATAGAGCCTAAAAAGCTAACACGCTGTCCAGAGTGCAAAAAGAAGTTACAGTAATGGTACATAATATTTTTATATATTCATTGACAAAAATATAGCTAGTGCTATAATAATATTATAAATTAATAGTTAAGGCAGAGTATAGAGAGCCATAGTTTTAAAGGGATAAACCCCTTTAAAATTGTGGCTCTTTTTTGTTTTGCAGGGGGAGGTATAGTATGTTTGATGTTGTAATTGTAGGAGCTGGAGTAATAGGTTGTAGTATTGCTAGAGAAGTATCAAAATATAACTTAAAAATATGCGTACTTGAGAAGGGGTCGGATTTAGCTGTAGGAACTTCAAAAGCAAACAGTGGAATAGTCCATGCTGGTTTTGATGCAAAGCCAGAAAGCCTAAAGGGAAAATTAAATGCTAAAGGAAACGCCATGTTTGATAGATTATCAAAAGAATTAGATTTTCCTTTTAAGAGAAATGGATCTTTAGTACTATGCTCAAATGAAGAAGATGTAGAGAAACTTGAAGAGTTAAAACAAAAAGGTGAAAATAATGGAGTACCAAATATAGAGATATTAGATAAGAAAAGGCTATCAGAACTTGAGCCTAGCTTAAATGATGGGATAATAGCAGCATTATATGCTCCGACAGGTGGAATTGTCTGTCCTTATGAAATGACAATAGGATATGCTGAGAATGCTCATGCAAATGGAGTAGAGTTTAAGCTGAATTGTGAAGTTAAGGGCATCAAAAAGATTCAGTCAGGTTTTTTATTAGATACAACTAAAGGAAAAGTTGAAAGTAGTATAGTTATTAACGCAGCAGGATTGTTCGCTGATGATTTAAATAATATGATTAGCAAAAACAAGATAGATATAAAAGCAAGAAAAGGGGAGTACTGTTTATTTGATAAATCAGTAGGAAACATGGCTACAAGAACACTATTTCAGCTTCCAACTAAGTTTGGTAAGGGAGTTCTTGTTACTCCAACGGTAGATGGGAATCTTCTCATAGGCCCTAATGCAATAGATATTGATAATAAGTTAGATGTAAATACTACACAAGAAGGCCTTGAAGAAATACTTACAAAAGCTAAGAGTACTTTAAGAGAAGTTCCTATGAGACAAATTATAACATCCTTTTCAGGACTTAGAGCTCACAGTGCGGCAGATGATTTTATAATTGGTGAGTCAGAAGATGTTAAGGGCTTTATAAATGTGGCTGGAATTGAATCGCCTGGACTTTCAAGTACACCAGCTATTGCACAGATGGTTGAAGGAATAGTAGTAGATAAACTTAATCCTACTAAAAACGAAAGCTTTAATCCTATAAGACATGGGGTTCCAAAGTTTAGAGAGATGAACAATGAAGAAAGAAGAGAAATTATAAAAGAAGATTCATCTTATGGAAAAATGATCTGTAGATGTGAAACTGTCACTGAAGGAGAAATACTAAGTGCTATAAGAAGACCACTTGGAGCTACAGACTTAGATGGAGTTAAAAGAAGAACTAGAGCTGGTATGGGAAGATGCCAGTCAGGTTTTTGCTCTACAAAGATAGTTTCTATTCTAGCAAGAGCGCTAAATATAGAGGAAACAGAAGTAACTAAATTCGGTGGAAACTCAAGAATATTAGTAGGAAAAAATAAAGAGATTTAAGGGCTATTATTACTTAAGGATGTGGGGGGATAGAGTATGAGAGAATATGATATAGTAATAATCGGTGGTGGTCCAGCTGGGCTCGCAGCAGCAATAGGGGCAAGAGAAGAAGGTATAGAGGATATCCTTATACTAGAGAGAGATAATTGTCTTGGGGGAATACTTAACCAGTGTATTCATAATGGTTTTGGACTTCATACTTTTAAGGAAGAGCTTACAGGTCCAGAGTATGCAGAAAGATTTATAAATCAAGTGGAAGATATGAAAATATCATATAAGCTAAATACTATGGTAATAGATATAAATGAAAATAAAGAGATAACAGCAGTAAATGAAGAGGATGGAATAATAGAGATTAAGGCGAGGGCTTTAATACTTGCTATGGGATGTCGCGAAAGACCAAGAGGAGCTATAAATATACCGGGAAGCAGATGCGCCGGAATATACTCTGCAGGAGCTGCTCAAAAGTTTGTTAATATAGATGGATATATGCCAGGTAAGGAAGTTGTTATTCTTGGATCTGGAGATATAGGTCTTATAATGGCAAGAAGAATGACTCTTGAAGGAGCTAAGGTAAAAGCAGTAGTAGAGCTTATGCCTTATTCAGGAGGACTTAAAAGAAATATAGTTCAGTGCTTAGACGACTTTGCAATCCCACTAAAGCTTTCACATACTATAATAGATATAAAGGGTGGAGATAGAGTAGAGGGAATTACTATTGCAAAGGTTGATGATAACAGAAAGCCTATAAGAGGAAGCGAAGAATATATACCTTGTGATACGCTACTTTTATCAGTAGGATTACTTCCAGAAAATGAGCTTTCAGCAAAGGCAAAGGTTGCTTTATCAGGAATAACTGGGGGACCAGAAGTTAATGAAAGTCTTCAAACTAATGTGGAAGGTATATTTGCTTGTGGCAATGTACTTCATGTTCATGATTTAGTAGATTATGTTACTGTTGAAAGTGTAAGTGCTGGAAAAAATGCTGCAAGATATATAAAAGGCCAAAACTTTAATGAAGAAGGAATAGAACTTGTAGGAAGTAATGGTGTAAGATATACAGTGCCTAAGTATGTAAATCCTAAGGTTATAGAAAATCAAGTAGACGTAAGATTTAGAGTTGGAGATGTATACGAGAACAGCTATATTTCTGTGTACTTTGATGAAGCAAGAGAAATGCATATAAAGAAAAGAATACTTACTCCAGGTGAGATGGAAACAGTAAAACTTACAAAAGCTATGTTTAATAAATATCCAAGCTGTAAGAATATTATTGTTAAAGTAGAAGGAGAGTAGAGATATGAGTAATTCAAGAGAGTTAGTGTGTATAGGATGTCCTATTGGATGTCAGCTAGAAGTTAAAATAGATGAAGATAAAGTATTAGAGGTAAAAGGCAACATATGTTTAAGAGGGAAGACCTATGCAGAAAAAGAATGTACTAATCCAACTAGAATAGTTACTTCCTCTGTTAAGGTTGAAGGAGGAGAAATTTCTGCAGTTTCTGTTAAAACTAAGAGTGATATTCCTAAGGATAAGATCATACAATGTATAGAAGAACTTAAAGGACTTGTAGTAAGTGCACCTATAAAGGCTGGGGATATAGTACTTGAAAATGTAGCTAACACTGGAGTCCATATTATTGCTACCAAAAGTATTGCAAAGAGTAATGAAAAGTTGTACAATTAAATTATAGCAAAAGATAATAAATATATCATGATTCAAGAAGTGAATATTTATGGCGGAGAATTGAGAGCCATTATTGAGAAGGGAGTATATTCCCTTTCTTAATAATGGCTTTTTTATTGCGATTTGTAAAATGTTTACAATATAAACGTTTACAAATAAAAAATCAGGGGGGGAAAAGAAATGTCTAATTTAATAGCAGAGTTTTTAGGTACAATGATTTTAATCCTACTAGGCGACGGAGTTGTTGCTGGTGTATGCCTCAAAAAGAGTAAGGCCGAGGGTAGTGGATGGATAGTAATCACTACAGGCTGGGCACTAGCAGTTATGCTTCCGGTATTTATGTTTGGAGCTATAAGTGGAGCACATTTTAATCCTGCAGTTACAATAGCATTTGCAGTTTTGGGAAATTTATCATGGAGTTTAGTACCAAAATATATAGTAGCTCAAATGCTAGGAGCTATGGCAGGAGCAACTTTAGTCTGGCTTACATATCTTGCACATTGGAAAGAAACAGATGATAAGGCTACAAAGCTTGGAATATTTGCAACAATACCAGCAATAAGAAATACTACAGCTAATATCATTACAGAAGTTATAGGAACATTTATGCTAGTGTTTGTAATCTTAGGATTAGGACAAGCAGGGATACAACCAGAAATTACAACTATGGCAGTTGGAGGACTTATCTTTGCACTTGGTCTTTCATTAGGGGGACCTACTGGATATGCAATAAACCCAGCTAGAGATTTAGGACCACGTATAGCTCATGCAATATTACCAATTGCAGGTAAAGGAGATTCTGATTGGGGATATGCATGGATTCCAGTTGTTGCACCAATAATCGGTGGAATACTCGGAGCATTAGTAGCTAATTCAGTATTTTAGACAATAAAGTATGCTAAATGAAAACCTTTAATTATAATATCTAAAAATAAAGGGAGGAATTAACATGGAAAAAGAAAAGTATATAATGGCCTTAGACCAAGGAACAACAAGTTCAAGGTGTATAATATTCAATAAAGCAGGAGAAATCATAAGTGTTTCTCAAAAAGAGTTTAAACAAATATATCCAAAAGGTGGATGGGTTGAACACGATCCAATGGAAATATGGGCAACTCAAGCAGGGGTTGCAGGAGAGGCTTTAGCAAGAGCAGGACTCGATGCAAATGATGTTGCAGGTATAGGTATAACAAATCAAAGAGAAACAACTGTTGTTTGGAATAAGAGAACAGGAATTCCTGTATATAATGCTATAGTATGGCAATGTAGAAGAACTGCTGAATACTGTGATGAATTAAAGCAAAAAGGTCTTGATAAAACAGTAAGAGAAAAAACAGGACTTGTTTTAGATGCATACTTTTCAGGAACAAAGGTTAAATGGATACTTGATAATGTAGATGGAGCTAGAGAACAAGCAGAAAGAGGAGAACTACTTTTTGGTAATATAGATACGTGGTTAATTTGGAATTTAACTAAGGGAAGAGTACATGTTACGGATTATACAAATGCTTCAAGAACCATGTTATATAACATACATGAACTAAAATGGGATGATGAGCTTTTAGAAGAATTAAATATACCAAAATCAATGCTTCCAGAAGTAAAACCATCTAGTAGTGTATATGGAGAAACTGATGAGCTTATATTTGGCTCACCAATTCCAATATGCGGAGATGCTGGTGATCAGCAAGCAGCACTATTTGGTCAAGTTTGTTGTGAAGAAGGTATGGCTAAAAACACTTATGGAACAGGCTGTTTCCTTTTAATGAATACTGGAGAAAAAGCAGTTGAATCTAAAAATGGACTTCTTACAACTATGGCAGCTAGTTATAATGGTAGAATCGAATATGCTCTTGAGGGAAGCGTATTCATTGGTGGAGCTGTTATTCAATGGCTACGTGATGAACTTAGAATGATAAAAAGTGCAGCAGAATCAGAAAGATATGCAACAGCAGTTGAAGACTCTAATGGAGTATACGTAGTCCCAGCTTTTGTTGGACTTGGAGCACCGTATTGGGATGCATATGCAAGAGGTACTGTGGTTGGACTTACAAGAGGAGCTAAGAAGGAACACTTTATAAGAGCGGCGCTTGAGTCAATGGCATATCAAACTCATGACGTATTAAAAGCTATGGAAGAGGATTCAGGAATTAAGCTTCAAGCATTAAATGTAGATGGTGGAGCTTGTGCAAATAACTTCTTAATGCAATTCCAAGCAGATATATTAAATACTTCTGTTAGAAGACCAGAGGTTATAGAAACTACTGCTCTTGGAGCAGCATATCTTGCCGGACTTGCTGTAGGTTACTGGAAGGATATAGATGACATTTGTTCAAATTGCAAGTCATCTAGAACTTTCACACCTGAAATGGATGAAGAAAAGAGAGCTAAATTCGTTAAGGGATGGGACAAAGCTATTGGAAGATCTCAAGACTGGGAAAAATAAAGTATATCCAATAGTATTTATACCATAAACCTTCACATAATAAAGAACACTAAAGGTAAAAGCTTTTAAAATTTACTAACGATTTCAATCTACCATCCAGGGTAGTGAAATCTGAAACTGACGTCCTGTCAGTTTCTACGTAAATTTTAACTCTTTTATCTAAGTGTTCTATTTTATTATATTCAATGTTCATTAACATAAATACTATTGAACATAAACTATTAAAACTTCCAAATCTTACGAATGTTAAGAGGCTGCCTCTTAACATTTATAGTGTTCAATTTATATTGACAAAAAGGAAGTCATGGAATAATATATGAGTATAAGTGAATATAATCATATTCGTGCACAAGGGGTGATAAAGTGGAATTCGTAGAGGTGTTTAAAGCACTATCAGATGAAAATAGAGTAAGAATACTTAACATATTGAAAGAAGGAGAACTCTGTGTATGTGAAATAGAAAGTATCCTTGGAATTACTCAGTCTAATGCATCTAGACATCTAAATAAACTAAAGAGTTTAAAAATAATTGGCGCTGATAAGAAAGCACAGTGGGTGTACTATTTTATAGATAAAAATTTTATATCAGAAAATGAAATGCTTTATAACTATTTAAGTGAGAAGTTAACAAAAGATGATACGTATACAAAAGATATAGAAAAATTAGATAAGTATAAATGCAGTGCCTTTACCTGTGAAGATTTAAGAGATGATAAAGAGAAAATAATGAGTTATTTGGAGGGAAATTATGAGTGCAAAAAGTAAAGAAAAAAAGGGGATAGGGTTTTTTGAAAGATACTTAACATTATGGGTTGCTATTTGTATTGTACTTGGAGTTGTTATAGGTCAAGTACTACCAGTCATTCCAGATACACTAAGTAAGTTTGAATATGCTAAGGTTTCAATACCAGTTGCTATTCTTATATGGCTTATGATATATCCTATGATGCTAAAAATAGACTTTTCTAGTATTGTAGAGGCTGCAAAAAAGCCAAAGGGACTTACAGTAACCTGTGTTATAAACTGGCTTATTAAGCCTTTTACTATGTATTTAATAGCAGCTTTTTTCTTAAATGTAGTATTTAAGCAATGGATATCACCAGATATTGCTAAGGAGTATCTTGCAGGGGCTGTACTTCTAGGTGCAGCACCATGTACAGCTATGGTGTTTGTATGGAGTCACTTAACTAAAGGAGATCCTGCGTATACAGTAGTTCAAGTTGCAGTTAATGATTTAATATTGTTAGTAGCATTTACTCCAATAGTAGCATTTTTACTTGGGGTCAGCGATGTAGCTGTTCCATATGATACTTTATTTTTATCAGTAGTATTATTTGTGGTTATCCCTCTTGCAGGAGGATATTTATCAAGAAAGTATATAGTGAAATCTAAGGGAATGGAATACTTTCAAAATGTATTTTTAAAGAAATTTGACAATGTAACAATTGGAGGACTTCTTTTAACTTTAGTGATCATATTCTCCTTCCAAGGAGAGACTATATTAAATAATCCACTACACATTGGACTGATTGCAATACCACTTACAATCCAAACTTTCTTTATTTTCTTCCTGGCTTATGGATGGGCAAAACTTTGGAAATTACCACATAATATAGCAGCACCAGCTGGTATGATAGGGGCTAGTAATTTCTTTGAACTTGCCGTAGCGGTTGCAATTGCACTATTCGGATTACAGTCTGGAGCAGCTCTTGCAACTGTAGTTGGAGTATTAACGGAAGTCCCTGTTATGTTGACGTTAGTTAAAATAGCTAATAATACAAAGGGCTGGTTCAAAGAAGTAGAAAATCAATAATTATAAACTAAGGAGGATTTAAATTATGAAACCAAAGGTAGCATTTGTATGCGTTCACAATTCTTGTAGATCACAGATGGCAGAAGCATTAGGAAAATTATTTGCAGCAGAGGTTTTTGATTCATACTCTGCAGGAACAGAAACAAAACCACAAATAAATCAAGATGCTGTAAGAACAATTAAGGATTTATATAATGTTGATATGAATGAGACTCAAACTTCTAAGTTAATTCAAGACATACCAGCAGTTGATATTGTAGTGAAAATGGGATGTAATGTTATATGCCCATATTTACCTGGAAAGCATGTAGAAGATTGGGGATTAGATGACCCGACAGGTAAGAGTGATGAAGAGTTTATAAATACAGCAAAAACAATTGAAGAAAAGATTAAAGATTTATCTAAAAGAATTCAAAATAAAGAAATTAACTTATAATTTTAAAATTAGAGAACTCAATCTTAAGCTAGTAAATATCTGCTTTAGGTTGAGTTTTTTTATGTTTGAAAAAGGGATAACAGTATTATTGACAAAGCTAGAGGGGGGGAGTATAATACTCATATACCCATATGAGTATATGAGTATTTAAACATAATATTAATTATAAATTAAAGATAAATTAAAGATAAATTAAAGGATGTGAACATATGGATAAACTTACAGATTTATTTAAAATACTGTCAGATGAAACACGATTAAGAATTTTGGTTTTACTTTATCATAAAGAATTATGTGTGTGTCAAATACAAGGAGTACTAGAGGAATCTCAGCCTAAAATTTCTAAGCATTTGGCAAAAATAAGAGATATGGGTTTTGTAAAGGACGAGAGAAGAGAACAATTCATATACTATTATTTAGATCATAAAAATGAACTTCTAAGAGAAGTGTTAGAAAAAGTAGTTTTAAGCCATAAGGAATATGCAACTATACAAAATGATTTAAAAAATTTAAATAAAGCAGAAGAATATATTACAGCATGTAAAAGATAATATGAAAATATATTTTGGTAGGTGGGGAGAATGTCTATATTAACACAAATCTTTAGTTTTCTTAACAATCAATTATTAAAAATGACTTGGCTTTATGAGCTTGTGAGTCTACTTGTAGAAAAGATATTTAGATTATCCATAAAAGACAAACTAGGGGGAAGTATACACTTTTTTATTTATGATACTATAAAAATCTTTATATTATTATCAGTACTTATTTTTATGATATCTTATATTCAAAGTTATTTTCCACCTGAGAGGACTAAAAAAATCTTAGGAAATTTTAATGGGATTTGGGCTAATATATTAGGTGCTTTACTTGGAACGGTTACACCCTTTTGTTCATGCTCTTCCATTCCTTTATTCATAGGCTTTACAAGTGCAGGACTACCAATTGGTGTTACTTTTTCTTTTTTAATATCTTCACCTCTTGTAGATTTAGCATCTGTCATTCTACTGGCAAGCATATTTAATTGGAAGATTGCAATGGCTTACGTGGTTGTAGGGCTTATCCTGGCAGTTATTGGAGGAAGCATTATTAGTAAATTAAAGCTTGAGAAATATGTAGAGCCCTTTGTTTATAGCAATAAGATGCTTGAAGTTGAACAAGAACAGCTCACCAAAAGTGAGAGAATTGATTTTGCTAGAAATCAAGTCTTAGATATTATAAAAAAGGTATGGATTTATATTTTAGCTGGTGTGGGAATTGGAGCTGTTATTCATAACTGGATTCCTGAAGATGTTATTTCTGCTGTACTTGGTCAGGACAAATGGTATTCTGTTTTAATAGCAACTTTTGTAGGTGTTCCTATGTATGCTGATATTTTTGGCACACTTCCAATTGCAGAAGCATTAGTTCTAAAGGGAGTAGGAATTGGTACAGCACTATCTTTTATGATGGGTGTAACCGCACTTTCACTTCCATCTATGATTATGTTACAGAAGGTTGTTAAACCGAAACTTTTGGGTATTTTTGTTGGGATTGTATCTGCAGGTATTCTCATAATTGGTTATGTATTTAATGCCTTTGGATATTTACTCATGTAAAAAACATTATACTGAAATAATGGGAGATAAAACTATGCAAAACAAGAACAAAATGATTATAGTGTTGGAATTAATATAGAGGGTGGTGGGGATTGTGAATACAGGTTTATATCTTGTTACTGTAACATTTCTGATTTTTTCATTTTATAAAGATAAGAAAAAAACAAAAATGGCTTTAAAAAAAGCATGGAAGGCTTTTGAGAATATTCTGCCAGAACTTTTAGTAGTTATTTTGCTAGTGGGTGTTTTGCTTGCAATAATAAATCCTAAGGTGATATCTAAAGTTATTGGATCAGATTCAGGCTGGATCGGAGTAGTACTTGCTTCTATTGTTGGAGCTGTGACCTTAATACCGGGTTTTGTTGCCTTTCCAACTGCTGGTATGCTTCTACAAGGTGGTGCAGGTTACATGCAAATTGGTGCTTTTGTTTCAAGTCTTATGATGGTAGGTATTGTTACCATACCTGTTGAAGTCAAGTATTTTGGAAAAAAACTAACAATATATAGAAATGTTTCAGCATTCATTTTTTCTTTTATTGTTGCATATATAATTGGTTTGGTGGTGACTAGCATATGAAAACAATATTAAAAAGGTATAGGGCTTTTATTATTGTATCAGTTGGCATTGGTATATTTACGATATTTAATCATAATCTTGGGATGAAGGCATTAAGTATTACAGCATATTCTTTCAAAGAAATGATTATGGTAATCCCTCCAGTATTTGTTTTGCTTGGACTTCTTGATATGTGGGTACCAAGGGAAACTATGATAAAATACATGGGTGAAGGTTCAGGGGTGACAGGGATAGTGTTATCTATACTTATAGGTTCAGCAGCAGCAGGTCCTCTTTATGGTGCATTTCCAGTAGCAGCGGTGTTTATGAAAAAGGGAGTCAAGTTTAGTAATGTACTCATATTCATTGGTGCATGGTCAACTACTAAAATACCTATGCTAATTTTTGAAATGACATCGCTAGGAACAAAATTTGCTATTACAAGGTTGCTTGTTGATATACCTGGAATTATTATAATAGCCTATGTTTTATCAAAGCTTATATCTAAGGATGAAATTAAAAAAATCTATGAGGAAGCTGAATTGATTAATAAATAGAATATTATAAAGTGAGGTAATGCTTATGTCAAAGAATAACAGGTTCATAAAAATTATTGTACCAGTGCTACTTTTGTGTGCAGTAATTGGTATATGGGCAATAAAGAATTCAAAAAAAGACATTAATCCAGCAGGTACTGAAAACTCTCACTTTGCATTGCATGTAACTGAAAAAATAGATATTGAAAAATTAAAGTCTTATGGACTTCCTATTATTATTGACTTTGGAGCAGACTCTTGCATTCCCTGCAAACCTGGGAGATATTTAACTTTATACCATCTTCATATGCAATTAGCAAGAATACTAAACGTGGTTTTGGGGGAGCATTTTTTGCAGGAGTTTTAGGAGGCTTTTTTTCATCTCCTTGTGCAACACCTGTTTTAGTTGTGCTACTTGCTATAGTAGCAAAGGAAGGAAGCCTTTTATGGGGAATATTACTTTTGCTTTTGTATTCCTTAGGACATAGTTTTTTAGTTTTAATTGCAGGTACATCTGTAGGTCTTGTACATAAGCTATCATCCAGTGAGAAATATGGTATGGCAAGCAAAGTATTAAAAATTCTTATGGGATTGATGATTATGTTAATAGCATTTTATATGTTTTATTTAGGTTTTTAAAAATAATATTATTAGGGAGTGATATGTTATGATAATCAAGATTTTAGGTTCAGGATGTAAAAATTGTAACACTTTACAAGAAAACACTGAGACAGCATTAAAGGAAGCAGGTGTAGAAGCTGAAATTACTAAAGTTACAGATTTTAAGGAGATAATGACTTATGGGGTAATGTCAACTCCAGCATTAGTTATTGACGAAAAGGTTGTTTCATTTGGGAAAGTTTTAAAGCCAAAGGAAATTGCTAAAATTCTTGAGAATATGAGGTAAGAATTTTATGAGTAATAATTCAGGATGTTGCTCTTGTGGTAGTGGTTGTTGTGGGCCAGAACTAGAGAGAAATCAAATTTTTATTGATTTTCTTTATTTAGATTTAAGTGTCTGTGAAAGATGTCAAGGTGCAGAAAACAATCTTGATAAAGCAATTAGTGAGGTAGCTGGAGTATTAAAGGCTGCAGGTTTTGATATAGTAGTGAATAAGGTTAATATTACTTCAAAGGAGCTGGCTATAAAATATGAATTTTTAAGCTCTCCAACTATTCGAATAAATGGTAATGATATTGAATTAGAAGTAAAAGAATCTTCCTGTCAAGAATGTGGAGATCTATGTGGTAGTGATGTGGATTGTAGAGTTTGGGTACATGAGGGTATAGAATATAATGAGCCGCCTAAAGCAATGATTGTTAATGCTATTCTTAAAGAAATTTACGGAGGAGGTAAAGCACCTACTGTTAAACCAGAAGATTATGTATTACCTGATAATTTACAAATTTTCTTTGATGGATTGAATAATAAATAAAAAATTTGGCTTGTCTATTCATACAAGCCAATAAACTTTTTATTTATGTTTAGATTTATTTTCTAAATGGTATCTTGCAAAGAATGGTGTTAAAGCTATTAGTAAAGCAAGTAAAACGAGATATATTGCAATAAAAAATTCCTCAAGAACACCGAATGTAGTTGTTATATTTGTAAAGCGCTTAAGTAATATTGGTAGTGATATAACTATGGTAATAATTAATGTTGTTGTAAAATTAGCATAATGTTTAGTACGGCACTTATTACATTCCATGTGTTGAGAACCAAAGCTAAAGAAAGTTGATTTTATAATCTGTTGCCATGTAAATTGAGTGGAACATTTATTACATTTTTGTATCAACAATAAACCCTCCTTATTGTTTTATCTTATAAGTGTTTATTAAATTTAGTTTATATATACTAATTATAACATAAGTTTTAAGTATAATGGGTTGAATTAAGTTAATTTAAGTAGGGAGATAACTTCCTACTTAAATTTTAAACCATACTATACCTTACCTAGGTATAGTATAAGAAATGGGGTATTGATATGGATTCTAAAAAATTAAAAAATATGGTACTAATTTTAGGGGTAATGGCTTTCTTTGCTAATGGAGATAACTATGCAGTATCACCACTTCTAATAAACATTGCTAGAGATTTAAATATAAGCATTGGGGATGCAGCTCTTTCGGTAACGGCATATATGCTAACTTTTGGTCTGTTTACTATAGTTTTTGGACCTCTAGGAGATAGATATGGAAAAACTAAAATTATAAATATTGCAGCTTTTGGAACAGCAATATTTAGTATTCTAGGCGCATTTTCGTATAATCTTCCTTATCTTATAATAGTAAGAGCGCTTAATGGAGCATTTGGTGCAGGAATATTTCCAGTTACTTTGGCTCTAATTGGAGAAAGTTTTCAGCCTGAAAAACGTCAAGGTGCCATAGGTAAAGTTATGGGAATGATGTTTTTAGGAGGAGCCTCAGCCACTGCTGTTGGAGGAGCTATAGCATATTTTGGATCTTGGAGATGGGTTTATTTTGTATATGGGCTTGCAGAACTTATTGTAGCTTTATTCATGGTGAAATATCTTGAAAAGACTCCAGGAGTTATTGATAAATTAAACTTTAAAAAGGTGTATGGAGAGGCTTTGAGTAATACTAAACTACTTTATATAGTAGGCACAATTTTCCTAGTAGGGTTTAGTGTATTTGGAAGCTTTACTTATTCTGGAAAGTACCTTCAAGATAGAACAGGATATAATATACTTATAGTAGGGCTTATACTAACTATATACGGTGTAGCTACAGTAATTGGAGGAAGAAAGGCTCCCAAGCTTAGAATGAAGCTTAAAAATAAATTTCTTGTATTTGCCGGAGTTTTAGGAGGGGCATCATTAGTGATATTTTCTATATCAAGTTCAGTAATAGCTTTAGGAGTTGCTTTATTTGGATTTGGACTTTCATTTGTATTTCTCCAATCTACTTTAGTAAGCACAGCACAAGAAACTATGCCAAAACTTAGAGGAACGGTAATGTCCTTAGCTTCATTCAATATGTTTGTAGGAGGAGCTATTGGAACTACAGCAAATAGACAAATCTTAAATAATTATAATATGAGCAATATTTATTTAATTGCAGGAGTTATTTTAATCATTGTTGGATTTTTAGGAAGATTTGCAGTAATAAAAGCAAATAGTTAAAAGGATAAAAGGTTATGGAAAAATATTTTTCCATAACCTTTTATTTAAATTCTATTGCTACTTTTAGAATAGACACTACATGATTATATTTTCATATAGTAATATAGAAAAACTATTTTATTTAATAAGATGTTAGAGATTTATGTAGTTATTCTATTTGAATAATTAAAGAATATGAATATATTAGTTATATATAGAAGATAATATATACAAATATTAATAATCTGTAAAATTAAACATATGTATTGCAAATATATAGATACTTATCTATACTATATATAGATAAGTATCTATATAGGGAGTGAATTAATGGAGAAAAATTATGAGATAAATGCTAAGATATTTAAGGCTCTATCAGATCCAAGTAGATTAGAAATTATTGATATTCTTTCTTGTGGAGAAAAATGTGCATGTGATATATTAGAAGATTTCGAATTTACTCAACCAACCTTATCACATCATATGAAGGTTCTTATAGAATGTGGCCTTATTAAGGCTAGAAAAGAAGGAATATGGAATTACTACTCATTAGACACTACAAGCTCTAATAAATTAGTCTTGTTTTTAATGGATGTAATAACAAATACAGAAGAGGAATGTGTTTGTAAATGTAATAATGAAAAAAAGACTTGTTATAAATAAACTTTTAAATTAAGGAGATGTATATTATGAAAAAAATGATTATTTTCGACCCTGCAATGTGTTGCTCAACTGGAGTATGTGGACCATCAGTAGATCCAGAACTATTAAGAATATCTACAGTTTTAAACAGTTTAAGTAAAAAAGGGATTGTAGTTGAAAGACATAACCTAACAAGTAATCCACAGGCCTTTGTGGATAATAAGGGGATAAATCAATTATTGAACAGCGAGGGTGTGGATATATTACCAGTAACAATGGTTGATGATGTAGTAGTTAAAACAAAGTCTTACCCTACAAATAAAGAGCTTTGTGAAATGTTAGAAGTTCCAGAAGATTTTCTTAAAACTACTATTAAGGTTAAAACTAAAAGTAGTGGCTGCTGTGGCGGTAGCGGATGCTGTTAATAACTATAGAAAAGAGGTATACTAATGCTTAAAAATTTTAATTTAGATGAAATAAAATTAACTAAGTATTTATTCTTTACAGGTAAAGGGGGAGTTGGTAAAACTTCTACAGCTTGTGCAACTGCTGTTACTCTAGCTGATGCAGGAAAGAAAATAATGCTTATAAGCACAGACCCAGCCTCAAATCTTCAAGATGTATTTAATACAGATTTAAATAATAAAGGAATTGAAATAAAGGAAGTATCAAATTTAGTAGTAGCTAATTTCGACCCAGAGGAAGCTGCAAGAGAATATAAAGAAAGTGTTGTAGGACCATATAGGGGTAAGCTTCCTGATGTAGTAATTAATAATATGGAAGAACAACTTTCAGGTTCTTGTACTGTTGAAATAGCAGCTTTTAATGAATTTTCTAATGTTATAACAGACAAAAATGTTCAAGAGAAGTTTGATCACATAATATTTGATACAGCGCCAACTGGTCATACTCTTAGAATGCTACAACTTCCATCAGCTTGGAGCAACTTTATTAGTGAGAGTAATCATGGGGCATCCTGTCTTGGACAGTTATCAGGACTTGAAGAAAAAAAGGAAGTTTATAAAGATGCAGTAAAAACCTTAGCAGATAAAGATTTAACAACTCTTGTTCTTGTATCTAGGCCAGAAGTATCTTCGCTAAAGGAAGGCGAAAGAGCATCTAAAGAATTACAGGATATAGGAGTTAATAATCAGGTTCTTGTTATAAATGGTGTTCTTAAAAATGCTGATGATGCTTTATCAAATAATATATATACGAAACAACAAAATGCCCTTAAAGATATGCCAGAACATTTAAGAGACTTAGAAAGCTTTGAAATTCCACTAAGGCCATATAATGTTACAGGAGTAGAAAATCTAAGAGCATTCTTAAAGGAAGATAATATAAAGTATAGTGGTGAAAGGCTAAATGTAGAGGAAATCCAAAAACTTAAAGAGGTTGTAGAAGACCTTTATAACTCAAACAAAAAGGTTATTTTTACTATGGGAAAAGGTGGAGTTGGAAAAACTACTATAGCAGCAACTATTGCACTAGGTCTTGCGAAGAAAGGTAAAAAAGTTCACCTTACAACTACAGACCCAGCAGCACATCTAAAGTTTGTCTTAGATGAGAGTTACGGTATAACTTTAAGCAATATTGATGAGAAAAGAGAACTTGAAAAGTATAGAGAAGAGGTTTTAAGTAAAGCAAGAGAAACTATGAGTGATGAAGATATAGAATATGTAGAAGAAGATTTAAGATCACCATGTACTCAAGAAATTGCTGTATTTAGAGCTTTTGCAGAGATAGTTGAAAGATCAGAAAATGAAGTTGTGGTTATTGACACAGCTCCAACAGGGCATACCCTACTTCTTTTAGATTCAACTGAAAGCTATAATAGAGAAATTCAGAGATCTCAAGGAGATACTCCAGAATCAGTGAAAAAACTTTTACCAAGGCTTAGAAATGCTGAGGATACAGAAGTTATAATTGTAACCTTAGCTGAAGCTACTCCAGTATACGAAGCTACTAGACTAGAATCTGATTTAAAACGTGCAGGTATAAATAGTAAGTGGTGGGTTATTAATTCAAGTCTTTATGCAACTGATACAACAAATGAGATTTTAAAAGCAAAAGCAAGTAATGAAATAGAATGGATTAATAAGGTTAGTGAAATTTCAAAAGGACATTTTGCTGTAATAGAGTGGAGAGCAGAAGAAGTTAAAGGAGAAAGCCTTTTAGATTTGTTAAAATAATTATAGATAGTTTATAAAATGAGCAGAGACACTTCAAATACTGAAATGTCTCTGTTTTATTTAGATTGATATTTTTCTTAATTTTAATCCAAATTTCAAGGATATTGATAATGGAAGACCTATAATTATTCCCACAACACATTGCATAAAGTTACCCCATACTGACTGAAGTGGTGTATAGATATTACCAGATAAAATAAACTCTGCTATATAATATCCTCCAATCATGATTACACTTGCAATAAGTACTCCAAAGAAAGTAAAAATAGTAGATTGTACTTTGTTAGTGTTGCTAGTATTTGCCATATGACCAAGAATGTAGCCCATTGCAAATCTTATGATGAAAGTAAATGGAGCCCATGCAAAGTAACTACTTGTAAGATCAAATAAAGTCATACCTAAAGCTCCAGATACAGCCCCAGCTTTTTTACCAAATACTATAGCTATAGTAAAGGCCATTACATTTCCTAAGTGGAATAGTCCCCCAGCAGTTGGTCCAGGAATATTTATAAACCTAGTTGCAACATAAACTAAAGCTATAAATAGACCATAAGATGCAATTTCTTTTGTGTTAAATTTACTACTTGAATTATAATTCATCCCCATTTCGCCCCTTTAGAATATTATTAATTTAATATTAAATCCATAGTAGATAAAAGTAAAGTGTATGGGTACAATTAAAAACAATGTTTAATACATATTTATACTCTAAAGTGGAAAACTTATTATAGAAAAAATTAAAATGAGGTGAGTATTTCCATGAGTGAAACTATATTAGAAAAAACTGAGGGACGTGTAAGTTATCACGATTCTGTTGAGGAAATGTTAGTACGTATAAGAGAAGACGGAATGTCCAATGTATTTGATAGGTGGACTCAGCAAGAAAAAATCCGTTGTAAGTTTTGTCTTCAAGGATTAAGCTGTCAGCTATGTTCTCAAGGACCATGTAGATTAAATGACAAAGGTGAGCCAGATAAAGGGGTTTGTGGAATTGGACCAGACGCTATGGCTATGAGAAACTTCTTATTAAAAAATATAATGGGAGCAGGTACATACAGCCATCATGCATATGAAGCATTCCGTACATTAAAAGCAACGGGAGAAGGAAAAACTCCATTTAAAATTAAAGATGTAGAAAAATTAAAATGGATGTGTGAAAAGTTAGGAATTGACACAAATCAAGATACAAATCAAATGGCTATACAACTAGCAAATTTATTACAAAGACAACAAGAAATTGGTGAAGATGATGAAAACCTTATGGTAGAAGCCTTTGCACCAAAGAAGAGAAAAGAAGTTTGGAAGAACTTAAACATTTATCCTAAAGGAACCATTCATGAAGAACAAAACTGCGTAGCAAGTTGTTTAACAAATGTAGATGGAAGCTATGTATCTTTAGCTTTAAAGGCTCTGCGTTTAGGAATAGCTACTATATATAATTCTCAAATAGGACTTGAAATGACACAAGATATCCTATTTGGAACACCTATGCCTCATGAAGTAAATGTAGACTTAGGTATTATGGATGGAGAATATGTTAATATAGTATTTAATGGACATCAACCTTGGGGTGGAGTTGCAACAATACAAAAAGCTAAGCTTGCTGAAGTTCAAGAAAAAGCAAAAGCAGCAGGAGCAAAAGGTCTTCGTATAGTGGGATCAATTGAAACAGGGCAAGAATTGCTTCAAAGATTTGACGTAGATGATGTTTTTGTAGGTTTAATGGGTAACTGGCTATCTATAGAACCTCTCTTAGCTACAGGTACAGTAGACGTTATGGCAATGGAAGAAAACTGTTCACCACCAGCTATAGATCATTATGCTGAAAAGTACCAAGCAACTTTAGTAAGTATAAGCACTCTTATTGACATGCCAGGATTACAACATAAGATTCCATACTATCCTGAAAAAGTAAATGAAATGGCAGATACTCTAATTGACCTTGCTATAGAAAACTTTAAAAAACGTAAAGGTAAAGTTACAGCTAAGGTTCCAAAGAGTATACAAAAAGCTATAGCTGGTTTCTCTACAGAAGCTGTATTAAAAGCTCTTGGAGGTAAGCTTGAACCATTAGTAGATGTAATAGTAGCAGGAAAAATCAAAGGTGTAGTTGCACTTGCAAACTGTTCAACATTAAGAAATGGTCCACAGGACTGGAATACAATAAATCTTACAAAAGAATTAATTAAAAAAGATATATTAGTAGTAGCTGGAGGCTGCGGAAATCATGCTCTAGAAGTAGCTGGACTTTGTACTTTAGAAGCAGCAAATAATATAGCAGGAAAAGGTCTTGGAGAAGTATGTAACCTATTAAAAATTCCACCAGTATTAAGCTTTGGAACTTGTACAGATACTGGAAGAATATCAATGCTTGTAACTGCACTTGCAGACCATTTAAATGTGGATGTACCAGATCTTCCAATAGCAGTTACTGCTCCAGAATGGATGGAACAAAAAGCAACAATAGATGGAATATTTGCAGTAGCTTATGGAACATACACTCATTTATCACCAGTGCCATTTATGACAGGTGCTCCTCAACTTGTAAAATTATTAACTGAGGATGTAGAAGGTTTAACTGGAGGTAAGGTTGCTCTTGGAGATGATCCTGTTGAAGTAGCAAATAATATAGAAGCTCATATTGTATCTAAGAGAAAGAAATTAGGATTAAGCTAATTATATAAATTAATACTGTGTAAAAAGTGGCTGCAAAATAAAAAATGCAGCTACTTTTATTTTGATTAGTTAGACTATACGAAATATTATGAAAATATAGAGGGGAAATAGAATTTAAAAAGAATATATAATAATATGAAAGTTGTAAGCTTTATATATAGGCTAATTATGAAGGGGAATAGGCATGGCTGAGAATTCAGTAAAAGTTCTAATATGTGATGACTCAATATTAATGAGAAAGAAATTAAAGGATAGTTTATCTTTATGAGGATGTTTAGATGTTATAGAAGCAAATAACGGTGAAAAGGCAGTAGAAATGTATAAAGAGAATAATCCAAATCTAGTATTTATTGATATAGTTATGCCTATAAAAGACGGAAGATATGAGATATTTAAAGGAAGATTAAGTAGATTTGTAGAGTTTAGAGATAGTAAAAATGAAAAAGTACTTAAAGATTACTTTATCATTTGGAGAAATGGATTTAATAGTTGTAGAATGATGTGATTATCTTAATTACTAGTAATTTCAAGGAAGTTGCCCTGCGACTTTCTTTTTTCTTTCACCAAAATAAACATTATTACATAGTATAGAGTATAAACAATGGAAGATGGAGTGTGTTCTAGTGATATATGCACTGATTCTAGCTGGTGGAAAAGGGACAAGACTTTATCCGTTATCCCGTGAAAAGAGCCCAAAACAATTTTTGAAGATTATTAATGATAAGAGTTTCATTAGAAATACTGTTGATAGGATAGCTCCGGTAGTAAATAAACAAAATATATATGTTGTTACAAATAAGGACTACGTAGATAAAATAAAAGATGAATTACCAGATATCAATCCAGATAACGTTTTTGTAGAACCTGAGAATAAAGAGACCGCGCTATAGACATAATTGGTTGATTAATGTGAATGGTGGTTTGGTATAAAAAATACTTGAAAAAATGAAACATTTTTTTATTTTCAGTGTCTTATGTTTGGGGGAGTGAATAATGAAAACTGAAAAGTTCATAAAAAAATGGGAAGAAGATAGAAAGAAGGGCAAGAAAAGATATGTACTGATTAGTGCTATTATGATGGGTATAGCAACGGGTATAAGCTATACAATTGGCAGATTAGCTAAAGGTAATTTCTTTGATATGTTTACGGAATATTATATATATATGCATTTAGCATATTTTATTGGCGGCTTTATGGGTGGGACAATTGGAGGAATTATAAGGTGGCAGATGAATGAAGAAAAATATGAAAATCTTAAGTAATTAAACTAAAGATGGGGGTTTATTTATGAAGAAGAGAGGTTTAATTTATATTGCACTACTAGGAGTATCTATTTTTTTAATAGGCTGCACTAGTAAAATTAATACAGAGAATAACGATTCAAAAATTCAGGAATTACAGAATCAGATAAAAAGTTATGAAAAAAGCGTCAGCCAGTTACAGGAAAAAATAAGTACATATGAATTAGATATAAGAATTCTTAAAGAAGAAAAAGATGATTATAAAAAGTTTATTGATTCTTCAAGAAAGTATCTGAGTAAAAATGAGCTTTTAGAATTAGCTAAAGGTGAATGGATTTATAGAATTAGTGTTAATGACAAGGCAATTGAATCGAGTGGAGTATTAGAGATAGATAAGAAGGACTTCAAAATCACTTATTCAGAAAAACGGAGTACATTCTCAGGTTTGCCAGAAGAGATTGATGAAAAAGGAAGTATTAGTGGCAACTTTTATGACCATTTAGAAATCTTAAACATAAAACCTGATAATGTTGTAATATCTGATGGGACTGTAGTTCAGGGAATGCATTATGAATTTAAAGATGTTCCCAAAGGTACAATTATAAAGCTAGAAATAAGTGATGAACTAAAAGAAAGGCTTGGACTGCAGACTAATATAATTAGCATTCATGTAAAGTAGCTTTTAGAATGGTACAAAATTATAGAGAAATAGATGCTAATTCAATGTTAACAAGGGAAGTATGCTATGTATAAGGTTATAAGGAATCTCTATAAGTCTTGAAAATATTAGGATTTATAGAGATTTTTAGTTAAGATATAACTTCGTTAAATCAAAATTTTGTGAAGCTATTTTAGAGTAGATTTAAAATAGCTAGGTTATATAAATAACTGAAAATGCAATACATAAACACAAATAAATACAAATTTACTAGTTTTAAATAAATATTTTAAAAAAATTTTGTAAAAGTGAAACTTTTTTGAACAAATTTTATCTTATATAAGAACTAGATATTTTTGAAAGGAGGGTAACTGAAGACTAATAAGTTAGTATATATCATAATTAATAATATTAGCGAGAGTAATAAAATAATAAATTTTCACAGTGATCTTATTATTATGATAATACTACAAATGTTATAAACTAAGGGGGAAAATGGGTATGAAGAAAAAACTTTTAAATTTACTAATGGGAACATTGCTAAGTGCGGTAATGATTATTCCAACTACAGCAGTTGCTGCAACTCAAACACATAATTGGGCATTTGAAATGTATCAATTAGTTGTTAACGGAGAAGTGAATGGTCAACTTTATTCAATGAATCAAGGAACTTTTAAATGGGAAGGAATTATATCTGTAATATCTAAAGATGGAGGAGCAGCAGCAACTGCCAATCAAACTAAAATGACACTTTATAGACAAGTAGATTGGGGGATTGATATACGTGCTGATCAATTTAGCTTAACTTCACCAAGTACTTTTAATAGAACTATAGGGGCTTGTCCAACAGGTGTATATTATATTACAGCTGAAAAAGCTCTTGACGATGGTTGGAATATTAAGGGTTCAGGTACTTTAACGTCTACTTATTAATAATTAGAAATAATAGTAGCAACTATGAATTCAGCATTAAAACTTGATATGATTGTTTTAATGCTGAATTTATAAAATTTACTTGCATAGTATATAATATTATCGATTGACAAGGAGAAAATATGTTACGATTTAATTTACTTGTATTAACAATATTTAGTATAATTTTAATTATTCTGTATTTATGGCTAAAATTAAAGAAAAATAAGAGCAGTATGTATATAATGTTCTTTATTATATTTTACATATATTTATTAAACGTGATTAAGTATACGATATTTCCTATACCAATATTTTCGGGGCTTGAGGCAGAACTAACATCTAGAATAAATATTAAACCATTTGTTAATATGAATAGTATGGAAAAGATATTAAATATAGTGTTAACTATACCTTTTGGATTTGGTATTTCTTATGTTATTAAGATAAAAAACAAAAAAAAGCTAGGTACTATATTTTTTTTAATAGGAACAGTTATAGAAATGACCCAATTACTGATATCATTGGCTATAGAATATCCTTATAGATCTATTGATATAAATGATATAATATGTAATTTTATAGGGGCGGTTATAGGATATGTAATTTTTAAAACAGCTTCTTATAAGATAGTTAGTTTAATAGATAAATTCGAACTTAAAACCAATAAGTTTATGGAGTATGTATATACTATTAATAAAGAAAATGCATAATTATAGAGTATATCTTTACAAGTTATACGTTTCTTAAAATATATTAAAAGAGTGTATATCAAATACATATACTAAAAATAGCTTGATTATATTTTATGAATATTAATGATAAATGGTAGTAATTTTAACTATGCAGAAATTGTAGAGATGATTTTGAGGAGTAAAAGCACCATTGTAAGAAATTTTTGTAAAAAAGAGAAGGTAATTTAATTACCTTCTCTCTTTTAGTACCTTTAGCTATTTATGCAATATTAAATAGGACTTTTTTGTTTAATTAAAATCCACTTAAACGTATTTTAACTAATATAAGAGTACTATTTTAAGAATTTTTGGTATCATAACTTTTGAGTATCGATAACAAACAAATATATGCATACTAGTACTACATAGGGAAGTGTAAAAACTTATAGTCATAGATAGATGTGTAAGAAGATATTGTACAGGCTAACAATGTTATTTCAAATAGGGTTATGTATCATAAAACCATAAATTGTTTAAAGATTTAATAGGAGGGTGAAGTTATGGATAGAGATGAACTAGATAAAGAACATAAACGCCGAATAGAAGAATATAAAGAACATCCAATGATTAATTTGACTGATTCAATAAATCGTTACAGGTTTGGTGACTTAGTTTGGCTAACAAAATTAGGCTGTCTCACTAAGATTATTATAGTTATATTTATGGGAATATTGTTTTTATATTTCAATATTATAATTAAATAAACTAGAAGTATCGTTAAGAAAGGGGAGTAAGTATGAGGGAAAACAGACCATTTATAATAACATTTATTGGAGATGCATGTGTTCTTAGTGCATCTTTATTAATATTATCATTTTTTCCTAATATTACAGGAAGAATTGGAATTTATTATTCACCATTACCTACTTTTTTGAAGGTTCCTTTTTTATCAGAAGTTATAATGAAAGTGATAATCTCTTTAATTCTCTTAATAATATCTTATGGGTATCTTAGTCTTAAACGATGGGGTTATTGGTTAATGGTAAGTTTCAATGTATATTTTTTAGTAGGATCTATTATTTCATTTCAACAAAGTGGACAACAATCTTTTTATCAAAATCCTATAGGAATAATAATAGGATTAATATTTATTTTACCAACAATAAAATACTTTGATAAAGTAACTTTTACACGGTAAATATCTAATATTGCTTTGTAGTATAATAGCATGGCTTATAATTTGAAATTAAAGATGTGGGAATATGAAAATAGAGCATGTAGCTATATGGACTAAAGATATTGAAAAATTATTAAACTTTTATGTAGAGTACTTTGAGGGCATTCCTGGAGATAAGTATACTAATACAAAAAAACAATTTGAATCATATTTTATTAAGTTTGAATCAGGTGCTAGGCTTGAAATTATTCAGATGCCAACAATTCCTGCAAATTTAAATGATACTGTTAAGCAATATATTGGTTTAATACATATTGCTATTTCTGTAGGCAGTATTGAAAAGGTTAATGTACTTACTGAAAAATTAAGAAATGCAGGTTATAAAATAGTAAGTGAACCACGCTATACTGGAGATGGTTATTATGAGAGTTGTATTTTAGATCCTGATGGAAATCGAATAGAAATAACAGAATAAGATGAAAAAGGATGAAGATTGACGATGGTAGAAAAAATATTAACAATGAAATTATTAAAGGAAAGATATGGAGTATGTAGACTAGATAAAAATGAATTGATTCCCGAATGGACAAAAAACAGTGATTTTTTATCAATTACAAAGACATCAGATGAGTTATCAATTGTATGCACAGAAGCTAGTATTCCTAAAGATACAAAGTGTGAAAAAGATTGGAGGATTTTAAAGATTGAAGGGCCACTAGATTTTTCACTAATAGGAATTCTCGCCTCAATCAGTACAATATTAGCACAAAAAGGAATAAGTATATTTGCTATTTCTACTTATGATACAGATTACATTCTTGTTAAAAATAATGATATAGATAATGCTGTAAAATCACTTATTAAAGAAAGATATGAGGTTATAAATTAGGATATAAGTTATACTATTCTATTAAAGTTAACTTTATATCTATTAGTTTATACTTTAATCATCCTTAATTTATTTTAAACTAAGGATGATTTTTAGTCAGTTTACTATATAAAGTTCCTGACATATTAGCGCCAAATCCTGGCCAATTTACTTTAACATCTAAACCATAGTCACTATCTTTATATTTAGCTTTTCCTTTATAGAAACGTTCATTTTCATTCATAAGGATAACTTTTTCATTATGTAAGCTAAATTTTATTGCATGAAATGAAACGGTACTATCTTCAAGAAGAAAGTTTCCATAAATTCCACTTAATACTCCAGAATGGAATTCGTTAAGTTCTAAATTTGAAATTATATATTTCTCTGACTTTCCATCTTCTTCGGTTTGTTTATATATGAAACCTGATTCCCCTGCTGTTATACATCCTCTTGATTCTCTAGTGCCAGTAAGTATTAATAATATTAGTATCATCAATATGTCTAAAATCTTGGATTTAGTTATCTTAAAACTCTTCATATGTAACATCTCCTTTTATTACAATTTAATTCATACCATTTTAATACAAAATAGGTGGTACAAAGCAACTAACTTAATTTCATATATTAGATTATTTAATTAAAGGAATGTTTCAAGAAAAAATTTATTTTAAAGTGAAACATTTCTTTAAAATTTTTATCTTAATAGTATAGAAGTTAATTTAAGTTAAAAGGAGGTTTTTATATGTAGAGAAGGGATGTAATAAGTTATTAAATTAATCAGATTCAAGGAGAGAATTTTATGAGGGGATTTAAAAACATAATTGGTGCTTTTGTTTTTTTAGGAATATTGGCAGCTTCTACAGTAATTTATTGTAATTCTAATGGTAATCAGCTATATACTTTTAGTCAATCTTGGGAATTAGTGAATTATGATTCAAAAGGACAGTGGGAAATGGTATATGGATATAATACAGAGTGGATCAATGAAGACTATACCCATACAAGACATTACTATAAGTCGCATACAGCAATAGTTCAAAATGATAATGGTGTACATTGGAATACAGCAGTAGCTGATAAATGGGCAAAAGTAGAAACTGCACATAAAGGAAGAGATATAAAGCATGTTATAGCACTTTAATAGTGTTTTAGGAAGGATTTTTGTTTATGGATAAGATTAACATAAAAAGGATGTTAATAGTTATTACAGTAATATTTTTAGCTTTAAATATTAGCTGGTTTTTAATAACAATTATAAAATATAGTAAGTTTGTAGAAAGTATATCCAAAGATGGTAGCGGCGTATATGCTATGAAAAATGAAGATGGTTATATCTATAATGTAAAGAAACCAGCGTATTTACATTATACAGGTAATTTAGGAGTTTCTAATTATAATAAAGGTGAATTTTTAATTATATGGCCATTAATGTTTGATGGATATAAATATGGATTTAGGATAAAAGAAGTTGATGCAGTATACGAAGTCTATGTTGATGAAAATATGAAACCTATAGATAAAGAGGATAAGTATATTGCTAAAAAAGTTGAAGAACATAAAGCAGGCTTGGAGACGTTATTTCTAAAAGCTAATGAAATGTGGCAGTTAGAAGAATAAAAGCAATTGTTGCGTATTTAGTTAAGAGGTAAAATAGTATAAATGGTTTTATATAATATTTTATATATAGCTAAATTGATATCACATTGACTTACATTAATCTCTATTTTATGGATAAATAAAAAATACTTTACCAAATAGTAAGAAATTGACTGAGCTTAAATATGGTGATAAAATGTAAAAATATATATAAAATTATAAAATCATGGAGAAAATTATGAAATTAATTAATATATTTAAACAGAATAAAAGTAAGAAATACTTTGAAGAGCAGATTTCTTTAATATATAAAGATTTATATAAATTTATATATTCTATTATAAAGAATCAGCATTTAACTGATGATATACTTCAAGAAACTTTAATGAAAGCATATGAAAAGTTTGATACAATTAAAGATATAAATAAGTTTAAATCATGGATTTTCACAATAGCTAAAAATGAAAGCATATCTTGGATTAAAAAGTATAATAGAGAAATTCCAAGTGAGTATATACATTTAGAATTATCAGCAGATTTTTTAGGAGATATTACAGGAGATTTATTAATAAAGAGTGAAACAAAAGAGCAAATAAGAGAATCTATTAAGATGTTAAAACCCATTGATCAAGAAATAATGTACCTAAGGTATTATTATGATTTGAATTTAAATGAGATAGCATTAATATTGAATTTAAATCATAATACTGTTAGAACAAAGCACGTTAGAGCAAAGGAAAAGATATATAAACATGTTTTATATAGTGAATCATCTTTAGAAATTGCAGCAGCAACTTTAAAGAAAAAAGAGGGATAGAAATATGAAGGATAATAATTTAGAGAGACTTATAAAAGATACTTATATTGAATTTAACAATGAAATGGACATACATTCAAATATAGAGATTCCTGAATTTAATAATGTAATAAATAAATTTAATAATAATTTAAAAGAAAAAAGTACTAGCTCATCACTAGGAAAAAAGATAGCTTTGGTGGCTAGCTTTACAGTTGTTATACTTATATCAACATTCCTATCATCAATTCCAAAGGTAATTGCTTTTAAGTTTAAAGTAGTAAAAACCTTTGAGGAATTAAGGGGAGAGGCTAAAGATATTAAAATTACTACAGGAGATATCCCAGAGGATAGTTTAGTTGAAGGAGGACATAGTGGTAATCCAGGTGATCAGATAGAAAAGTTGCTATCAATAGACGAGGCAAGGGAAGAAGTACCTTTTAAGCTATTAGTCCCAGAATATCTACCTGATGGATACAAGATAGATAGTGTAAAACATGTAAAGAGTATGGGAGGCTATCATAGGGTAGAGCAAAATTATGTTAATGATGGAAAACAAATAATTCAACTTTGGCAAAATACTGTATATGAAGAATCAAGAGAAACACTTTCTGTTAGTTCACAACTTAGAACTGAAGATATAAATATTAATAATTTGAAAATAAAATTAATTACTGATGATAAAAACTTTAAAAATTTAATATGGTTTCATAATAATATAAAGTTTGATATGACAGCATATTATAATATTGAAGATAGTGAAGTTAAAAAAATAATTAAGTCATTAAAATAAAGCCCTAAGGGGCTTTATTTTAATTTACATATATTGAATTAGAGACTGATGATTTAGAGGTTGTTACTCCATTATTCGTTATGTAATTCGTGCTTCTTACTCTATAGTAGTTATTAGAAGCTACTGATAAAGTATAATTTCCACTAACGGTTGTAGTATTATTTAAACTATAGGAGAAAGTCTTAATTGTAGTCCAACTACCATTTCGATATTGCTCAACATATAATGTATAACCTATTATATCAGATGATACATAGCTCTTGGTTAACCCTTGTACTTCTACAACGCCTGTATCTATTTTTTGAATAGAGCTTCCCCAACTAATAAAAGTATCGCTAGTTGTACTTTGTGTATCAATGATTAAATTGTAGTTATCCTTGGAATAGAATACTTCACTTTGACTTCTTTTCTCATCAGGCGCTTTATCGATAGAAACTGCAAAAGCCTTTGAAGATATAAGTCCAGTAAGTAAAAGAGTAAAAGCTAAAATAGTTAATATTTTTTTCATAGGTTAATCCCCCTTATATAATTTTATATAGATTAGATAAAAAAAAACAAAAAAAGTTTCAAAAAAGTGAAACATTTTTTTGTTTTTTTTATCTTATATGTAGAAGCAAATTGATCAATTGCTTTATAGTTAGAGTTTTAGCGCTAAAAATGTTTTAAAGGATGTGTTTTCATAATTTAACTAGTAAAGCGAGGTACAAAGGATATTTCAATACTACTATGTTATTAAAAAACAAAAGATTCTAATGGTATAGAAATTTTATACTAGCAGAATTTACAGGGGGTAATATTAATGAAAAAAAGATTGTTTTATGTATTAATGGCACTCATGTTTTTATTTTCAATTACAGCAAGTGCTCTTCCTAAAAAAGAAACAAACAGTTTGTTGAATGATTTAAGATTTATTAATGATGAAGGAGTGCAAAGTCAACTAGAACTTACAACCAAGTACGGAGTATTAAAAGAGACTAAAGAAGTTTATGCAAAAATAATAGAAGATCCAAATAAGATAGGAAAAACTGTACTAAGGACTTATTCTAAACAAGAATATTTAAAGGAGATTGAAAAAGATAACATATTAAGTTCAGAATTAGTAACTACTTTAGGTAAAGGCTATACAGGAGGAAATGAGTCTCTTGAAGGCTGGATAAGGTTGATTTATGAGATATATGATTTAAGTCAAACTACACAAAATAAAATATCGATTTATGTAGCATTTGAATGGCTAAAAGTACCTAGTTTTCAATTAGATGATTATTTTGTTTTAGGACATGATTCTCATTCAGTATTTCCAGGGTCAACAGAGCTTGGAAGTGTAAGATTTACTTACTGGCCTAGTAAAGCTCATACAAGTTTATCTAAGACATATAATGGTTCTATAGACAGATCAGATCTTATATCAGGTACTGATCGTATGGGATTTAATTTTCCTATAGTCCCTTCATCATTAGTTTCACAAGGACTAAATATAGGTGCAATTATGCCAGATGCCTCTTATTCTTCATACAGAACAAAAGGAATGCCTAAAGGAATACTTTCATTTACTGCGTATAAAGGCAACAGTTACGATCTTAATACAAATATGGGATTAGCCTATGGACATAAACAAGCTGGTCTAAACGTAGATCCAACCATAAGTGTAAATTCTTTAGGTATGCCAGACTTTACTGGATTTACTGCAACACTTATTATAGATGAAGTTTCAACTCCTATAAGATTAGAATATTATTAATAGATATACTTGCCTCAATTAAAACAAGACTGACAGAAAATTGTCAGTCTTTTTTATTTAATATTAGATATGTAGATGAAACTACTAATCCAATTAAAATACAAATTAAAATAAAAATAGCAACTATTGAACCATTATAAGGATCACTTGTCCTAAATTTATCTTCTAAAATCATTCCTAATATGATTACTAAAAATGTAGTTGCAAAAAAAATAAATATCGATGTTAAATTAATTTTCAAATAAAACCCTCCTTTTTTTAAAAATATGGAAATTGAGTTGTGATAACTATTATATACTATTAGGAATTAAGTTCAAATAGCATATATCTAAGCATTCCTTATAGATTAGATAAATAAGTTAGCAAAAAGTTTCATAAAAGTGAAACTTTTTTTATTAATTTTTATCTTATTAAAGTAAAAGGAGGATTATTAAAATTATAAAATAAAAGTAAAACAAATGATTGGAAGATCTTAAAGTGTATAAATATAAGACATATCATAAATATGGAAGGATTGAATTTTATTATGAGCAAAAAAATTTTAAGCATTTTAATATTAATTGTAATTGCATCTACTGGTTATAAAATAAGTAAAAATATTAGTGGCACCATATATAAATACACAGGAAGTAATGAAAATTGGACATGTGAATATATAATTAAAAGAAAAGGTGACTTTAAGGCAAATACTTTTGTTGCAAAATATAATAAAGATAAATCCAATTTATCATCAAATAAAAGTTTAACAGTTAGCTATGAAACTAGTGCTGGTAAAGCAAGGCAAACGTATATATTAGAACAGTTAGAGGATAAAGAAAACTTTACAATATCAACTAAAGATAATGGGGCATTAGAAAATGAAAATGAAACAATATTTGCTGAAATAGATTTAGATGGAGAGATAGAAAAAATTGAATTGAATAAAACAAAATAAAAATTTAATCAGATGATCTTACATGTGAGTATTATTATTGATTTATTTTTAATGAAATTTATAAAAAGAAAATCGTCCATTGCAAATATTTTATTTGGGTTACAAACTGGTCTAATAGGAATATTCATTTTTCATGTAGTATATAAGGCATCGTATTATACTAGATATGGATATGCTATTCCATGCTTTATAGCAATTTTTTTTATAGCCACTGGATTTATGTTTAGTTTTATTGAGTAAATAAAAGATTAATATTAATTTTATCTTAGCTAAAATAAGAGAGTCTTTAAATAATGATAAGATCTTAGAGATTTTAATAAGTGATAGAGTTATGATGAAGAAGGTAAATGTAATTGGTATCAAAGCTTTACAAAAGCAAAAACTATATGATAAGAAATTATAAAGTCAAATATTAACCCTAAAAAGCGTGTAAGGAGAAGATTTTATGAAGAAAAAAACTAGAGATTTAAAAAAACAGTATAGATATGTTGAAAGACAATTAAAGGAGTTTGAATTAGACCTATCTGATAACTCATGGTATAACCTATGGCATACACATTTAGACTGGAATGGAATTACAAATGTTAGTTTGAAACATAGAAAAAATCACATATTATACTATATTAGAATACTTGATAAAATAGAAAAATTAACAAGTGATAATAAAAGAGATTTTCAGACCTGGATATTGATAGACGGGTGTAGCGGGAATAATGATGCCATATATTTTCATAGTAGCAATCCACATACTGAGTTTCCTATGAAATTTGATAAGATTGTTTGGAATGTTGAGGTTCCGACATTAATTAAGGATTTAGTAGATTTATCAGAGTTTAATATAGGAGAATTTAAAGGTGAAGAACCAAACTCATATATAATTCAGAAGAAGGGTTTAGGACTTCAGCTATAGTACGCAATATTCTTCTTTAGAGTAATAATAGTATCATATGGTGAACTAATATTAAAAGATAGGGGCAGTAATATATGAGTAATGAAAGTAAGATTAATAAATCTATAGGAATAGGAATACTTATATGCTTAATTGCTATATTTATTTGCATGGTTAGTATTTTAAACAAACTTAATCAAAGTAAAGATGTAGCAACAGTTAATACAAATCCTATAAGTACAAATGAAACTGTACCAAAGCAAGTTGTAACTATATCTGAAAATCGTATAGCAATTATTAATACTGATAAAAATAGCCATTATTACGGTTGGGTAAGAGTTTATGAGTATGATAATGAGAAAAAAACATTTGTCAAGATTTCTGAATTAGGCGAATAATATATTATGATAAGTGAAATATTTTCTTATAAGGTATTATAACAGTAGATTATAACAAACAAATGAAAGGATACAATTACATGGTTAACGATATTAGTAATATGTTAAATAAAGACTGCGGAAATGAGGAACTTTTTTATGAGATTTCAGATTATGCATTAGAAAAAGAAATAGAAGAAGGTTACGATAAATTAGATGAAAATGAAAAGAATTTTTACATGGTCGGTAAAATACTAATGGAATTGAACAATGGCGGATTTGACCAATATTTCTTGAACACAGAAGGAATATATGCAAGAAGCACTTTGCATTTTCTCAATTTAATACGAGAAATAGACCTCTCAAATTTACTTAATAAAGCAGTAAATATTTTTGAATCTGATAAAACAGATGATGAGAAATATGATGATTTTAATAAACTTGATGATGAGTTTTATGAATTTGGAAGCAACTTATATGATGAGTTATATGATAAATGTATTAATCATATAAGAGGAAGAGTAAAGTAATTCTACTTAATTCATATTCTTCTTATAATATAAATCATTATCTAAGAAGATGAAGTACATAGATAAAGAAGATAAGTCTCCACTTGAAATAATTTCATATAACTGCATAATCTAATAAAAAATTTACATTTGAATTATACACACTTTCCCTAGCATATACTTTATTAAATCAATATGCTGGGGTTTTGTTATGTCAAAAAATGATTTGGAAGTAGAACTTCACTATGAAAATAAGGATTTTAATGAACTTATGAAAAAGCTAGTCTTTAGAAAAATAAGTGAAAGTACTAGAAATAATGAAACTAAAAATACTGAATATAACCAAATTGCCATTCACCATAAAGATAGCAGGAGGTGAATGAAGTGCATAAAGAATGGAATGTAGCTATATATGCTAGAGTGTCAACAGATAAAAAGAATCAGCAGGAGTCAACACCAGCCCAGATTGAAAGCCTAAATAAATGGATAAGAGATAAAAATAATGAAAGTATAGATACTATTTATAACTTGGTAGAAGTATACGAAGATTTAGGTTTTAGTGGTTCTAATTTTGATAGAGAAAGCTTTAGACGAATGGAAGAGGATATTGATAATGGTAAAATAAATATGGTTCTAACAAGAGATTTATCAAGATTCGGAAGAAACTATATTACAGCTGGATACTATATAGAGGATTACTTCAAGGTAAAGGGAGTGCGATTTGTATCCGTTCTTGATAATGTAGATACAATTCATGAAGTTGATGATATAGTGCCTTTTAAGAATATATTAAACGAAATGTATATTAAGGATTGCTCTAGAAGAACTAAAGATGGATTACTTCAAAGAATGCTTAGAGGTTCTTATATTGCAAGTAAGCCTCTTTATGGATATAAAGTTCAGGAAGAATATAAAGGCAACTTGAAATTTAGATATTTAGTTACAGCTAAGGATGAGACTACTGAAGCTGTTAAAGAGATTTTTAAACTATATATTGAGGGGTGGGGTATGGCGAAGATAGCCAGCTACCTAAACAATAAAGGAATTGCTCCACCAAGTAGTCATGTGAAAAACTTTGGGAAAAGCAAATATGGTATATGGGCATCAAATACAATAAGATATATTCTAACTAATCCTAAATATGCTGGTTCTATGATACAAGGAATGACTAAAAGAGTAAGTTATAAACTTAAAAAGTCAAAGTCAGTGTCAGAAGATCAGCAGATAAATGGAGGAGAGTTTGAAGGAATAATATCTAGAGAAGAATTTGACTTAGTTCAAATTCTTATCTATAAGAGAAGGAGAACTCTCCGATATAGGGGAGATACTATTCATTTATTCACAGGAGTTCTTGTTTGTAATGAATGTGGAAGTCCACTTTGCTATAGGAAAGAATATAAAGGTTATAAGTGTAGTGTAAGTCAAAGATCAAAAGGTAAATGCACAGCACACTCAGTTAAAGAGGAGGGTTTAAAAGAAATAATTATAGATAAACTACTAGAACTCAGTAAAGAATTAAATATACAAGAATACTATGGTGAAGCTGAAAGATTAGTGAATATTAAAAGAGAAAAAAATAAGAAAGCTTTAGCTAAAGTGTTAGAGGGAATTGATGATATTAATGAGAAAATTAATATTTCCTATATAGATAAATTAGATGGAAATATAAGCGGAGAAAACTTTCAATATATTGTTAAATCTCTTGAAGCTAAAAAAGATAAGCTAAAAGAAAAAGAGATAGAGCTTAAAAAGGAGCTTAGTAAAGAAGAAGATCAAAGTGAGAAATTTAACTACTATAAAAAGATAATTAATGACTTCATAGAGTTTAAAGAGTTTGATAGAGGGATAGTTGAAACCTTAATTGATAGAATAGTAGTAAGTGAAAATAAGGAAACAAAGCAAAAGAAACTAGATATATATTTTACGTTCTCTAATAATAGTCAATGTTAATCTTAATAAATTCTTTTATATCAAGTTTAAAAAGAAGTAGGATTTGATATAATTAACATAAGAGTAGTTATGAAAGTCGGAGCAAGTTATTGTTTAAGTATTAACTAGGGAAGTAAAAAAGGGGTGATGATATGGAATTTGATATCTATAACTTGGTAGAAAATGATGAAATAGAGTGTAAAGAGGCTTTAGGAGGATTACCTAAAGACTTATGGGAGACTTATTCAGCATTTGCAAATACTAGTGGAGGAACGCTTTTTTTAGGTGTAAAGGAGAAGGCAGGTAAGTTTTTTGTTACTGGAGTTAATAATGATGAAAATATAATTAAGGATTTATGGGACAACTTAAACAATCCTAAAAAGGTAAGTACTAGCATATTGAATAATAATTCAGTAGAGATACTTGAAATTGAGGGGCTTAAAGTTATAAAAATAAATATACCAAAGGCTGATAGAAAAGCAAGACCCGTTTATATAGGTGAAAATCCATTTAATGAAAGTAAACATTCAGGCACATTTAGAAGAAATTATTCAGGAGATTACAAATGTTCTAAAGAAGAAATAAAAAGAATGTTAGCGGATCAATTAGATGAGTCTCAAGATAGTTTAATATTAGATGGATTCGATATAAGTGACTTAAATCAAGATACTATAAATAGTTTTAGAAATAGATTAAGGTCCATAAAACCAAATCATCCATGGGTATCTTTTGATGATAAAGTATTTTTATACAAATTAGGTGCATATGATAAAGATCGAAAAACCGGTAAGGAAGGAATAACAGCAGCAGGACTTTTGATGTTCGGAGAAGATAGAGTAATAACAGATGAATTTCCTAAATATTTTTTAGATTATAGAGAAAAGATGTCAGAAGAAGTGAGATGGGATTACAGAGTTATATCATCTGATGGAACTTGGAGTGGGAATATATTTGATTTTTATTTTAGGATTATAAATAGAATAACTGACAATTTGAATTTGCCATTTAGAACTAGTAATGGAATAAGACAAGATGATACTAGAGTACATGAGGCGGTAAGAGAAGCAGTTGCTAATGCATTAATACATGCAGATTATAGACTGCAAAGAGGTATAGTTATCGAAAAAGGAAAGACATATTTTAGATTTAGTAATCCAGGAAGCTTAAGAATAACAAGAGAAGAGGCATTGAGTGGTGGAATAAGCGATCCGAGAAACGAAAATATCTTTAAGATGTTTAATTTACTAGGTATTGGAGAACGAGCAGGTTCAGGACTAGAAAATATACAACTAGCATGGAAAGAGCAAGAGTGGTTAGCACCAGATTTGGAAGAACTATATGATCCAGATAGAATAGTATTGACGTTAAGGACAATTTCAATGCTACCACAACAAAGTATAATGTTACTTAAATCAGTATTAAATGATAAGTATGATGAATTAGGTAGGGAAGAAGTTATGGCATTAGTAGTGGCAGATCAAGAAGAATATGTTACTAATAACAGACTTCAACAACTACTTAATACTCATGCAATAAATAGTAATAAAATACTATCTTCATTAGTTGAAAAAGGTTGTTTAGAGGCGGGTGGAATAGGAAGAGGAACTAAGTATTATTTAACAAGCATATTTGAAAATGCTACAAAACCTGAGTCTATAAATGGAGAGAATAATACAAATAGTTTAAATGATGAAACAAACAGCTCAGAAATTTTTCAAGGGCTGAATGACGATGAAATTAAAATATTAAAATATATTATTGAAAATGGTTTTATTACAAATAAGATATGTAGAGATGAATTTGGATTTGGAAAAACTAAGAGTATAGATTTATTCAATATTTTAAAAGAAAAACAAATAATAAAAAGAACTGGTTCAGGTGCAAGAATAAAATATGTATTATTTAATTTTTAAAATTGATAATCAAATTGCAGTCGGGAAGTGGTCGATAAACGGTCGATAAACGGTCGATAGCGGTCTATCAAAAGACCAATATCCATAATAAGAAGACCGCTACATGTATAGGTCTTTCTGCAATAAAATTTTTAAAGAAGGATAAAGATGCTGTGATGTTAGTATTACCATCAGATCACTTTATCCAACAAGAAAGTTTATTTGTAGAAACTCTTCAACAAGCAGTTCAAATTGCGGAAAAAAGAAGAGGGCTTATAACAATTGGTGTAAATCCAATAAGGCCAGAAACTGGCTACGGCTATATTCAAATGGGCAATAGAGTTGCTGCTGACATACCAACCTTCAAGGTGGCTAGGTTTACTGAGAAACCTAACCTTGAGGTTGCTAAAGACTTTCTAATTGATGGCAACTACTTATGGAACAGCGGGATGTTCGCATGGAGAGCAGAT
>JAVBVX010000063.1:0-4228 GCA_036677665.1 Clostridium sp.
GTAATACTAAAGGTAGGATTAATTGGAGATTATAAGTATGAAAAAGTAATGATTATTATCCTACTAAGTATTATCTAAAAGTAGGACAAAAAAATAGTTTTTAAATATACCTGCCATAAGTGCAACACGGTATACCGTGTTGCACTTATAGCAGGAAATAATTATTATTAGATGATATATGATATTAAGCAATTAAGTAGAATTTTTAAAGTGATTTTATACTTCTTAAAGAGTTTTTATGCAAAAAAAGTAACCTTGCAATAATTGCAAGGTTATAAAATATCTTTTGGAGGATTTAGTATAATATCCAAATGAAGATCATTATGAATTCTATTTATAGTTATGCTCTCAACTAATAAATCAATAAATATTCTATTAACTTTTTCATGTTCCTTAAATAAGTTACATATAGCTTTCCAAAAGTCATCTTTAGTATTAAAGTAACCATTTTTTAACTTTTCATTGAGTTGTACCTTATAATCAGCATAATAATTAGTAGATTTAGATAATACTTTAAGTTCTTCTGTTAAAAGCTCTACTGTTGGTTCACTTAGGTTTTGTTTAAGTAATTTATCCATCTTTTCTCTTAATAAGCTTAAGTTTTTAATCCTAGTATCTAGATCATTTATTGAATTATTTACTGAATCTTTTGCTTCTAAAACTTTTTCATTATATAATCCCCATTCCTTATCTATATTTTGTGTTGACAGTAAGTTTATAATTTTATCAAGAATTATTTTTTCAATTTCCTCTTTTTCAAGTATTAATTCTGATTTTGAATTGAGTTTCGTAGGACACCTATATACCTTTTTATCATTCGTTCCATAATTTTTTGTTGTTAGATTTTTACCGCACTTATTGCAAATGAGTTTATCTTTTAATAAAAATGGAGTGGTATAATACTTAGGATTCTTCAAATTTGATTTTCTAATTCGAAGCTGATCAGTTCTATCCCATAAAGATTGATTAATTACGACTAATTCATTATAAAAAGGAGAATTCTCGAATTGATCATGTTTGCCAGGGTTTCTTCTGCCACCTCGCTTATCCCAACATATAGAACCAGTGTAGGTAGGATTTTGTATTATAGTCCTAATTTTGCCTTTAGTCCAACAAATATTAGGGAAATATACATTCATTAGACTTGCTATTTTGCTATATCCATTTCCTATATCATAAAGATGGAATATTTTTTCTACTAGAGTAGCATAAGTAGGATTCTTTTTAAGCTTACTATTTTCTTTACTACCATTTTTAAACTTTTCTAAGTTATATCCAAATGGGGGTGGGCCACCTGCCCAATATCCGTTCTTAATGCATAAAAGATTACCCATCTTAACTCTATTAGCTATAACATTTGCTTGAAATTCATTTATATTAGCAAATATTGATTCTAAAAATTCAGTAATTGCTTGGCTTGTTGAATTAAAACTCTCTCCAGGAGCACTATAATGAATTTTAACTTTATACTTATTTAGCAAATATTGTAGAGAAAGTGATTCATTAAAATCTCTTGTCAATCTATCTCTGCTATAAATTATCAAATGTTTAAAATCACCTTGATGAGCATAACTTAGTAAGTTTTGCAGTTGCGGTCTTGTTTCTAACTTGTTACTCAATTGAAAACTTGAACCTTTATTTTTAAGTGTTGAAGCAGGTTTTACTTCTTCATAAATCATATTAGTATTTAAAATTAAACCATGATCCTTGGCATATTGTTCAACTGATTCTCGCTGTGATTCCAGAGAAGTTCCAGTATCACCTTGTTTCTTTGTTGATACTCTAATGTACGCTGCTGCAACATTATCTTTTGTATTCAGATTTTTCGATATTACATTTTGATTTACCATTTAAAGTTATCACCTCTATTATTGATGATAGAAAGATCTGGGAAATGTCAATATTTCTTTTAATATAGTTTTGTATATCTAAAATTTTATTGACGCATGAAATATAATCAAAAGTTTCGGATACTTTAATAAGATCCATTGCTTTAGTTTTTAAAATTCTAATTTCATCTAGTAATTTTTTTTCATTACTAATATATTTATTTAGATATTTCTCGTCTAATTTTTCTTCATCAATCATTTCGAATAGGATGTCTCTTTGTTTAATCTTGTTTATGTTTAATTTTTTATCTAATTGTAAAATGTTTAATTCAATATCTTTTAGCTTTTTTTTATAATAATTTTGTAAATTTTTTTGTAGAACATCATGTACTATTTTTTCTAATAAGGTATCTATCAAAAGACTATAAGGAATATTAGTACAGCCCTTAGAGCATCTATATCTATTGCCATTTAAATATAGTTTTTTATGGCATTTTTCACAAATTAATAGATTTTTAAATAAGTATTCTTTTTTATCATCTTTAATTTTATTTTTATGAGTAGTTGTTAAACAATAATGTTTTAAAGCTTCATACCACTGATCTTTTTCTAAAATAGGATTAACATTAGTCCATTTTTTAAATGGAGCTTTATTCACTTGAATCTTTCCACATTCATCAGTATAGATATATTTTAAAACGGAGTCATTACTATCAAGTAAATATAATCCAGCATAGACAGGATTTTTAATTATATAGTTTAAATCAGTATTAGATATTTTCTTATTATGGGATACTTGATTTATTTCTGTTAATAAATCAATCTTTTTATAAGTCTTATTATCTATATTCATGAATTTAGAAAAAATCAATTTCACTATTGGTGCGGTAGCAGGATCAGGTTCATATTCATACTCTTTCTTAGTTTCATTACTAGCTTCTTCAGATACACATTTTTTTTTATTATTTTTGTTTCTCTTATATCCATAAGGACAAGAAGCTCCACAAGTATATTTACCATCTTTTCTTCTTTTAGTTATACCGTTGTACGAACGGGCACTTATTGTTTTTGGCTCAAGTTCATCTACAGCACTAAGTATATTTTCTACAAAATCAGATTGATAGCCATCATATGGTTGAAATTCTCCTTTATTAGAATAAATAACGCTTATCTTATGTTTTCTTAATATATCTCTAATATTTACAAAATCAGTCTGGACACGTGCTAAGCGGTCTCTTCTAAATACAATAACAGTTTTAAACTTATTATTTATGGCATCGTAAAGTAATCTCTTAAAACCTTCTCTATGAATAGGATTAAACTTAGTTGCAGACTCTTTATCTTCATATATATCGTAAAGTAACAAATTTTCTCTTTCAAGGGTTTCCTTTGCAATTTCAACTTGAGTTTCTATTGAGGTATCTTGACTAGGATTAGATACTCGAGCATAGATTGCTGCATAATCTTTAGCATTAGGCTCAAACATTGGAATCATCTCTGTCAATATCAACATTTCCTTTTAAATCATTGCTTTCTATTAAAAAATCTATTAAAAATTCTATGAAATTATTCTTTGCTTCTTCATCATTTTTATATTTTATAGTTATTTTTACATCATTAGTTTTCATTTTTCACCTCGAATTAAAATAATATAGCTATGTTCATAATTTAAAAAGTTTTATCAATATTACTAAGTAATCATAATAAGGAATTTTAAAAGTTAATGTTTAATAAATTCTTTAGAGCAAAGTTTGTAGTATTTGCAATTAATCTTTAAACAAGGGGATTTACAGCAATTGTATAACTCTTCATTTTCAATTTTATCTAAAATAAATTTTAAATAACTTTTTGAAAAATCTATAAAATCATTATTGATTTTAAAAGTAATCTTTTTGTTGTACATTAGATAATAAAAGCTAATTAAGTCGGGGTATATCCCAAGGTTACTGTAGCTCAATGTAATTAGTAGTGCTATTTGAGTTTTAAAATTAAAATTCTGTATAGGGGGAAGGTGTCTTCCGGTTTTATAATCAACTAATTCAATAGTTTTATCTTCTAGTTCATAAAGTTTATCAACTTTAGCATAAAGAGTTAAACTACTGGTCAAATTTTCTTGTAACATTTTATCTACGATAATATTTTCAACTCCAATATCAAGAGGATTATTTAAATATTTTTCTAATGCTTTAGTTGCTCTAATTTTGAATTGAGATTCCTCATCATTAGAGTTGTATCCTTTGCTTATCCAACTTTCAGTTAAGAGATTCATTAACAATTCATGAGACTTATTGTTGTAAGGATATATTTTATTAAACTTTGATAGAGTGCTATGAAGGCTTATATCAAAGGCCAAATATTTATTAATATCACGATTAGCAAAATTAATTTTATCAATGTAT
>JAVBVX010000064.1:0-6251 GCA_036677665.1 Clostridium sp.
AAAAACTATTAAAATGTAAATAGTACATTTTAGTAGTTTTATTTTTACCAAAGGATTAAAACTATATGCATTATTAGATAAATAGAAATGAATATGTAGTGCTTATAAAAATATATCTATAATGGTATAATTATGAGTATGTTTAATCTTTAAAAATGGTGGTGTAATTAGTGAATATAAGTAAAGATTATATAGAAATTATTAAAAAAAAATTATCAGAAAGTGTAAACCCGTATTTGATATACATTTTTGGTTCTTCGGTAAAGGGAATTTTTAGAGAAGATAGCGATATTGATATAGCATTTTTAAGCGATGAAGAAATTAGTGATTATGATTTATTTATTTTAGCTCAAGAAATAGCAGACCTATTAAAAAGAGAAGTAGATTTAATAAATTTAAAAAACGCTTCTACAGTTTTTAAAGCACAAATTGTAGGGAATGGTGAAGTTATTTACTGCATTGATGACACAAGGCGAATGTATTTTGAGATGTATGCATTTAAGGAGTATGCTCTACTTAATGAAGAAAGAGAAGTTATATTAGAAAACATAAAAAGGAGAGGGAGCGTATATGGGAAATGATGTTATCTATAATAAGGTAGATATAATTGAGAGATGTTTAAAAAGGATACATGAGGAATATGATAATAATCCAGAAAATATTGAGAACTATACAAAACAGGATTCTATTATACTAAATATACAAAGAGCCTGTGAGGCAGCTATTGACCTTGCTATGCATATAGTTTCGGAAAAAAAACTGGGTATTCCACAAAATAGCAGGGATACTTTCGAACTACTAAACAGTAACGATTATATAGATGAAGAATTAATGAAAAATTTAAAGTCAATGGTGGGTTTTAGAAATATTGCAGTACATAGTTATCAGTCAATAAATTTAAAGGTTGTACAAGAAATTATAGAGAAGCATCTAAAAGATTTTAAAGAATTTACTTCTATTATATTAACTAAAATTTAGGAATGTAAAAAGAGCAGAGTACACTAAAATTCTCTGCTCTTATAAATATGACATTGGGAAAGCAAATTAAGAGCTAAACAGAGCCTTAATTTCATTTCCATAGCCATATTTTCTTAGAAATTCAATTATTGAAACTTCAAAAATTTCTCTTTGGCTTATATTTTTTTCTTTACTAAACTCTTTAATAAGCTCTGATAGGTTATGAGACATACAAAGTGATTTAGTTATAGTGATTCCACCTACTACATAACGAGGAATTGTAGATCCATCATTAATGGATAGAAGTTCTGCTAATTTATCCTTGTTTCTGTCAAGCATTTCTAGCATAGGTAGTAGTCTTTCCATCCTATCATTCTTAGGAGAATCCATAAAGCTCGGTAAATCTTCAAAGGGATAAGGTGATGGAGGAAAATTAGCCTGAATACAAGAGCCGTCTGCAGTTATATCATCCTCATATTCTTCAGTTTCTATACTAATAGAAGGTTGTTCACCCTTTAAAAGAACGTAGTTTTGTCTTTCGCTGGACCAAATAAAGCCCTTGTCCTTCATATACATAGCCATTGTTCTATGGTCTTTCATGCCAACCTTTTTAGCGATTTCACGAGGGTCAGCGCCAGAGTTAAATAGAGTTATTATTTTATCTACTTTTGAAGTAGATGAAGCTACTTCGAATTTTGGAGATTCGGAAGGCTTTGATATGTAAACTTGTTTGTTTCCGTCCCAGACATAACCTCTTCTACGCATATACATGTCTAGTGTTCTATAGTTTTTATGGTTGAACTCCTCAGCCAGTTCCTCACGAGTTTTTCCCATAAGTAAACTCTTTAATATGTACTTTTCATCATATTCAGCCTTTATATTTGCAGCTATTTCATCCTTGGTAATTTCTTCATACTTGGAATAGTCATAATTATTTTTACTCATATTAATTCACGTCCTTATTTACTAGTTTCAACTATAGCACATTAATAGATTTATCCAGTTCTTCCATATTTGCATGAGTATATATAGAAGTTACTTTTAAATTGGAGTGACCTAAAAGTTTTTGAACATAAACAAGATTAACTCCATTTTTTATAAGATTTGATGCAAAGCTATGACGAAGAATATGTGCAGTTACATGTTTCTTCCATCCAAGCTTTTTGATAGTATCTCTTAAGATAGTGTTTACATAAGGTGCACTTAATCTACCTGATTTTTTTGTTGCAAAAAAGTACTCACTGTAAGCTTCTTTTCTCTCAGAAGAGTTAAGGTATTCTTCAAATAATGGAAGAAGTTGTTGATTTATTGGAATGTCTCTATTCTTATTTCCTTTTCCTCCTATAACGTGTAGTACCTTACCTTGTAAATCTATATCATCTACTGTGAGATTTAAACACTCGTTAATTCTAAGACCAGTAAAGTATAAGGTTTGAACCACTAATTTAATAAGTGGGTGTTCTACTGCATTTATAAGTTGCTTTACTTCCTCTATAGAAAGATATGTACGTTCTTTTCTTTGAATCTTAATTGGCTCTACAGCCATGGCTAAATTCCATTTGCAAAGCTTGTTTTTAAATGCATAGTTCCAAAAGGAGCGTAGAGTATAAAGATTTCTACTTCTACTTGCAGTTTGAAGATTTTTCTTTTTTAAGTGATATAAATAGTCTTCTATATCTTCTACTTGTACCTCATCTAGATAGAGAGGGCAATTATATTTCTCCTCTAAAAACTGCAGAAAGTTTGATAAATCAATTCCATAAGAGCGAACAGTTTCTTTACTTTTATCAGTCATAATTAAGTATCTTTTAAATTTTTCAATCGCTTCGTCTAATAACAAGTCAATAACTCCTTTCCTCTAGAGTTTCACTAAGCCAGTTAGAAGTGTAGGTATCTATAAAATTTATATAAGTTTTTTTTAAGGGCTCATTTCTCTCATCAAATATACAACCTATGCTTAGTTGTAGGGCTTTTGAAAAACGCTCAACAGCTTTGCTTTCTGAATTTAAAATTTCATTATATATTTCTATTCCAATAGCTCTAATAAAACTGCGAGTTTTGTCGGGAAGTTTTCTGTAGGTTTCTGTACTATTTTTGTGTAAATCCCGAACTGAAGCTGGAAAAGGTATAATACCCGCGGCTAAATCATTACTTGCATTCTCTTCATGATCATAGAGTAAATTAAGAAGAGGAACCTTAAAAGCTAATGAAATTTTCTCTAAGAGCTCTGTATCCAAAGATGGTTTATTTTCAATGCGACATACTGCAGATCGGCTTATGCCTAGAGAGTCAGCTAAGTCTTGCTGAGTCATATTGGATTTTTTTCTTAAGTTTTGAACATTTTTTCCTATATCCATAATTATTGCCTTTCTTAAGGGTTTCAAACCTATATTTAAGTACTAATTATTAACATTTATATTATAGTAAGATTATGTTAGCAATGATGTTTAAAATTGTCAACAAATCTATTCCCTATAATTGAGCATGAATGTAAAAAAAATACATATTTTTTCAAGGGAACTTTAGTAGGGATTTAAAATACAAATATTAGAATATTAGAATATTTAATATTTATATTTAAACTTTATAAGTATATAAACGATAAATAGATTATGTATAATAATGAGTAAATTTCCTATGCGTGGACATGTTATAAAGTATTACCTATAATATATATAAGTAATATTTAAAAACATATATGAAAAAAGTTATACTAAATAACTTTTTTGCGTTTTTGTCGTATTAAAAAGTATAGGGCAATGTACTATTAAAGGAGGAAGAGTTTTGAGGAAGGGATTAAAGAAATTTGCACCATTGTTTTTAGCACTTCTTATAGCTTTACCAAGTATTAGTAAAGCAAATACAATAGTAAATTATGATGAAAAGGATAGACGTGCTAGTGTAGATGTGAATAAGGTATGGAAATTAAAGTTTAACAGGGAGCTAGATTCCTCTACAGTAAATAGTACTAATGTTTATGTTGAGGATGAATCGAATAATAGAATATCTACTAGTGTTTCTTTAAGTAGTGATAAAAAGACTATTTTAATAACGCCATATTCAAATTATGTTCAAGGTAAGAAATATCATATAATTCTAAAAGACGATGTCAAATCAAAGGATGGAAGGAAATTTAGAAAACCTGTTAAAGTGAATTTTACTGTAAATAACCTGTATGCAGGGCTTCCATATGAGAATGGGCTTATTATCCTAAGAGATACGGCATATTCCATAGATTATTTAGCTAAAAATTCAAAGCTGAGAAATGAAATAATAAATGATAATTATGATGTTTATTACATCTACAGTGCAACTGAGCAAAAGATTAAAAACATATTTGGAAATATTAATTTGGATGGTACAAGTAATATAACAAAGTATAATGAGATGAATTACATAGGACCAGATGGGGAAAAGTCTACATATAAATGGAATAGTACTATTTCAGAATATGAGCTAGTGGTTCCTTCTGTAGAGGCTGAAATTACAGTGAATTCTACGGCTAAGGTTATAATGGTAAAGGTTAACAATGTTATAGGGGTAGATGGTGCAGCATATTTTAAGCTGGATCATATTAATGATATAAAAACAATTGGACAATCTGTTGTTTATACATCAACAGCGGGTTACGAAAATATTTCTATATTAAATGATAATAAAGATATTATTGCAAAAGGAAAATTAATTACACAATACTCTAATTCTTTTAAAACCCAAGTTAATATAATAGGAGATAAAAGCAAAGGAAATACTGCTGGAAATACTAATAACAATGGATACATAGCAGAGGATTCTGATGATTCTCTTTTTTATAATAATACAGATGATAAAAATAGCTTATATAGGCTAGATACTAGTGGAATGTTTAATAATGCAATTAGCACTGATAATTCCCAATATATAAATGCTGTAAATGGATGGATATACTATAGTAATTATTCAGATAAAGGAAAGCTTTATAAAATAAAGATTGATGGAACAGGTAAACAAAAACTTACAGATGACATGGCAGCCTATGTTACTGTATCAGGCGATTGGATTTATTATAGTAATCACTCAAGTGCTGGTAAGCTCTATAAAATTAGAACTAACGGTACTGGGAGAACACAAGTAAGTACTGCTCTAAATAGTGAAGTTTCATATATAAATGTGCTAGGTGACTGGATATATTATACTGATAAAAGTGACAAGCACAGACCTTATATAATCAATATAGATGGAACATACAAAGCTAAGTTAAGTGACGAATGGGCAGATTCTATTCAAGTTCAGGGAGACTGGATTTACTATACTTCAGGAACGGGTATTTTAAGTAAAGTTAAAAAGGATGGAACAGGAAGCATAATTCCTATAGTAGGACAAACAAGAGAAGTAGATAAGGGATTCCATCTAAATGTATCAGGGAATTGGGTATATTATAGCAACTATCTTGATGGAGGAAAATTATATAAGATACGTACAGATGGTAGCGGAGTGAAAATAAAGTTAGCTGATGAAGTTGTAGATTATATAAATCTAGGTAAAAACTATATCTACTATACATCAAAAGGAAAGCTATATAGACTACCAATTGATAGTAATGGAAAAATAAAAGGGGAACTTATAAAAAAATCATCATTAAATAATAAAATTATTCAAATAGATGATTTAAGAATTACTGTTCCACATTATGATGTTAATTTAATCTTAGCTGAAATTGAGAAAAAGTATATACCTGATAAAGTGCCAGGTATAAAAGATGATAATACTATGCATCAGTTCTCGGTCTCTTGGGATAAAAAAAATGTAAGCATAAAAAATGGACTTAGAGTTTACACTGGAGATGTTATAGGATTTAACACAAAGATAGCTCTTGAGCTTGAAATTCCATCAGAAATGTTAAATGATACAAATACAATAACTGTATATAATAATCCAGATAAAGCTTCAGATGTAATTGAGGTTAAAAATTTATTTGACAATAATCCACTATCGAATCCACCAAAGCTTAATGCTGGAGAAACAGTAAGTGTATATGATAGTGAAGATCGTGTAAAATTGCTTGGAAAAGCTACAGTTGTTAGAAATGGTAGAGAAAATAAAGCAGTTATCACTAAGTTAGATTTAGATACATCGGGGCAACAAAGTGTTTGGATAACTGTAACAAGACAAGGAAAGTCAGAAAGTAGACCAACGGAGGTAAAACAAGCAGATATGCCTGTTATTACATCAGCAAAGGATAATGACGATGTAGGGTTTGGAATAGACGGAAGAGACTTTACAATAGCAGAATGGTTCCCAGCATTAAAAGCTAG
>JAVBVX010000065.1:0-10507 GCA_036677665.1 Clostridium sp.
TAACATTTCAGGGAAAAGATATAACAGGAAAACAGCCTGATTATATAGTTTCTCAGGGTATTACATTGGTTCCGGAAGGACGTCGTGTATTTCCTAATCTTACTGTATTAGAGAACCTGAAAATCGGGGCATATCTTCGTAAGGATAACATTCAAGCAGATATTGACCATGTGTATGAGCTTTTTCCAAGGTTGAAGGAGCGTTCATGGCAGCTTGCAGGGACATTATCAGGTGGAGAGCAGCAGATGGTGGCAGTTGGTAGGGCAATAATGAGCCGTCCTAAGCTTATTATGATGGATGAGCCATCCCTTGGACTTGCTCCACTTATTGTGCAGGGAATATTTGATATTATAAGAACTATAAATAAAGAAGGCATTACTGTTCTTTTGATCGAGCAAAATGCCAATATGGCACTTAAGGTTGCTGATTGGGCATATGTACTTGAAACAGGTATAATTACAAAAGAAGGTACAGGACAAGAGCTTCTTTCTGACGAAAGCATTAAGGAAGCATATCTTGGTAAGACAAAATAGACTGTATCCTATTTTTACTATGGTACCTGGTTATGGATGTAAAGTGCCACAATTTTTAGCAAGTTCGGCGCAAGCCCCTCACAAAGGGGCCAGACCCTTGTAAAAATAAAAACTGATAATTTGTTTAGATTATAACAAAACAGCCTGACACTCCTAAGTGCCAGGCTGTTTATTTAAATACTTAATAAAATTATTATTCTTCTTCAAGTTTTTCTTTAGCAGTCTCAACTTCAAATCCATCTACGAAATTTTTTATGTCTTTTAACTTCGTATCTTCTGGAACTGAATCTGGGATTTCTAACTTCTTGTATAAATCCTCTATTTTTATACCTGTTCCTATTGATACTTCCCTTATTGTCATGTAACCTTTTAGCTCTTCAACACTGAGTTTAGTTTCAGAAGTTATTGCCTTAGGCAGTACGTCAAATAAACCAACAGATTTGCTTATTAGCAATCCTCCACAGAAAATCGATATTACAAGCAAAATAACTGTAAGAGGCCTTATAACTTTTCCTGAAGTATTATATTGCAGCGCATCTTTTTTAGGACATGAAAGTACACAAGTTTGACATCCAATACATTCCGCTGAAGTAACTTTGTCGCACTCAGCTACATTAATATTTACAGGACAGCTCTTGCTGCAAATTTTACAATTTACACATTTATCTTTATTTCTAACAATTTTTGATGGACTTAATTTTGACACTATACCATATACTGCTCCCATTGGACAAAGATATTTGCAGAAAAATCTATCATAAAGCATAGAACCAACTATAACAATAATCAAAAGTATAAATGCAACTAAGTATTCACCAGTTAAAGTGGACAGTCCTTCAGTTATATGTCCATAAGCTGCCCAAGGATCATAGGGATCTATCCATAAGCCAGCAGTTTTCCATGCAAAAATTATGGTTATTATTAGTATCACATATTTTAAATACCTTAGAGGCTTGTCTATTTTTGCGGGAATAATGAACCTCTTACGGAATATTTTTTTCCCTATTAAGCCAAAGAACTCTTGAAGTGCTCCAAAAGGACAGATGAATCCGCAGAAGCTTCTCCTAAATAATATTGATACAAGCAAAGTTATTGTCAATAAAGTCATTGTTCCTAGGAATATTTTTTGAATATAAGTACCACTAAAAATTACACTGTATAATGACTCAAGCCCACCGTAGGGACATAACGCATGAATTGATGGAGCTTCTCCACCACCAATTAACTGATGCAAATATGCTTCAATTGTTATAAGTACAAGAAAAGAAGCTAATAGTACCCATCTTATATATTTAATGAATTTATTATTTTTCATAATAAACATTTCCTTTCACATTATATTTTTATATACTTCAAAGAACATTAACTTTTTATTTAAAGTTAATAAAAGAGTTTATCGTGAGTATTAACTTCATTCTTTATTGAATAAAATTCTTCTGTATTTATTTCACCTTTTGCATATCGCTCTAAAAGAATTAGTTCAGCAGGTTCCGGGAATTCTGTATCCTCAATTACTACTTTTCTTTCTACATATTCATCAGAATCTATTTCTCCTTTAGCATATCGTTCCTTTAATATATATAGAATCTTAGTGTAGTTGTTTGAGCCATTACCTTTGTTTATAAATCTCAAAATGTATAGAAATATAAATCCAACTATTAACAGAGTTATTAACCAATCAAGCCCATTGAGTCCATATCCAATAGAATGACCATATCCCATAGAATCACACCTTCCATATTCAAATTTTACATTGTATACTTATAAATGAGATACGGAATAGGTTTGCTATTCCGTATAAGTCCATGCAATTCAAAATTTACTTAGTCAGGCTTGAATTATTTAAACATCCACCGCCTTGCATACCTCTACCTCTATTTTGTCCGCCCATTCTTTCGTTCATTTGACCTGGAGTGGTGCAGTTAGCAATATTTTCAGTAATTCTTTCTTTAGAAAGCTCTCCCTGTTCTTTAGTTAAAGTACCATTAGCAACGGCATCATCTATAATTTTAATTCTTTCTTCCAGCATGGAGCTTTTAAATTGATCATTTGTTATACCTTTTTCTTCAGCTAAGCTATATAATGTTTTGCCAGAATTTACGGCATCTGTTATTTCTGTATCAGTTACACCTTTACCTTTAAGTATATTGGTTATAACGTCAAATCCTCTAAAGCCTGTAATTCGACCTAATCTAGTACCTTGATAGTAGCCGGTATTAGTGTCAGTTGTAGCAGCATAGGCTGTTGCACCTAACCCAACAAGTAAAGTAATAGCGAGTGTTAAGATTAAATTTTTCTTTTTCATATATTTCAACTCCTTAATGTTTTTTTATGTTGGTTAAAGTACTAAAGCTTTGCAAGTAATATGATTTAATCAACCTTATGTTTATATATTACTTTTAATTTTTGATAAAGCATTGTGGTAATTGTGATGGAAATGTGAAAATTTATAAAAAAATCATGTCTTCATATAGTTAAGTGATAAATATTGAATGAGTCACAAAAGGGTCAGACCCTTGTAAAAAGATGTAAAATTATTTTGTCATGAAATATAAGAAATAGACGTATTCATATGAGAATAGGGAATAGAGATAGTAAATAAAGTGGGGGAGCCGAAGAGGGATTTAATATATAAATAGAAGTAAGAACAGTAGAGTGTGAATATTCTACTGTTTTTCGCGTTAAGTAGGAGTTTAGTGAAGAGATGAAAAAGTCTGAGATGTTTAAACTATACGAGGAAATGATGGTGCTTTTAAAAAATACTCTTACAGCTATTGATAAGGCCTATGAAGATGGTAAAATAGAGATTAACAGAGTTCTTGGCTTCAGATGGAGTTTTTATCTTACTCCCCAGCATAAAGGCATAGTTAGGCTATACTATTGTTTCCATGTTAACTAACTTAGGTGGTTGACCAGCAGGTGTAGCTGTAACGTAAATTTTTACAAGACCAACTCTAGGTGCTAGTGTTACAGTTGTGGCTTTAGCTATAAATAAGTAGTTAATTCCATTTACAACTTGAGTAGCAACAGCTATAGGTTCAAAAGTAGAACCTACGAATCCTTTCAAAGCAGTATCGAGAACTTTTTTATTTTCATCACTAACAGGTACTTGTACAGACCATCCTCCAGGTATCAGATTACCCCCTCCTTAATTAATGGTTAGATAAAGATATGATTTATAATAATATATTGCTATGGAAGTAAAAAATTGCAAATATATTTTACTGCTTATATAAAATGATAGTTCTTTTAGGATAGGCGATTATAATGAAATCTTTGAGGACTTAGAGTTAATAGTGCAACTAATCAATTAAAACTTAGCAGTTTCTGTAATATGTTGAGCTTTAATTGGTTTTTTGTTATTTTAAAATAAAATTTCATATTAAGTTAGTTATTATTTTTATTATAGAATTTTTAGTGTTTGAGATTTATTCAAGTAAGTTTATAACAAAGATAAAAATTAATTGAGAGATATATAAGAAAATAATTAGTAAAAATATTGAGCAGGGGGGATAAAGATGTTAAAAGAAAACATAGAATTAATTGAGAATATAGTTTCTGTAATTGCAGAAGAAGCAGGATAAGGGGTTATATTATGCAACGAAAATGGAAAAATAATAGTAGCCACAATTAAAAGCAGAATTGGTAACGAACATGAAGGATCCAAAAAGATATTAAGAGGTGAATGTAACGAGATAGCAGTAACAGAACAAATGTGTAGCGAATTTAAACTTAAAGGAAAAGATGTAAGAGCTGGCTATAACTGCTTAATTAAATTTGGTGATAAACGCATAGGAAGTATTGGTATTACAGGGGACCCTGATAGGGTAAAAATTGGAGTGAAAATTGCAGCAAGAAATATAGAGATGTTTTTATATAAAATACAGAAAGAAAAAGAAAAAAGTGAAAAATTGACCACATTTATACAGGAAACATTCCTTATTATTAATGAGATAACTGTACATGCTAATGAAATTGAAATAATGACAACTAACTTAGACAAAATAGCTGATAAAAATAATAATAATGTAAAAAACATAACAGCAGTGATAAATGTAATAAAAGAAGTCTCCGAACAAATAAACATATTAGGTCTAAATGCAGCTATAGAAGCAGCTAGAGCAGGAGAAAATGGTAGAGGTTTCAATGTAGTAGCAAATGAGGTAAGGAAGCTAAGTCAAAGAACAAGAACGTCGACAGTTGATATAGAAAATACCATAACAGGCATCAAAAAATCTAATGGGGAGCTGATGACATCTTTGATGAACACTCGAAGAATAATAGGTAGTCAGTCTAGTTCTTTGAATAAGCTAAATGAAACGTTAAAAGAACTGGCATAATCCTAGCTAGGATTGTCCCGCATACGGTAAGCCTTATTGCAAAGAGGGAATAGACGAGTTTAAATGCGAATACCTTTTGCAAAAAAGAGCCACAGAAAAAACTGATGAAAATCAGCTATATAAATATACTCTATATTAAATGGGGTAAAGGTAGAATTTTGCTCTGATAAATAGTTTTTAAAATATAAGTATTTAATTGAGGATTCATTTACTTTTAGAGGTTTTTCCTACATTCTTTAAGTGGTGAACTAGCAACGCAATTACAGGAATTATAACTGCTAAAGGTATATGAGCATATGTTAGTGTAGGCACTTGACCTATATATATATGCTGAGGATAATTTTTAGCGATTAATAGTGAAGTAATCATAATAATTACGCCTAAGGGGATGGCTAAATATTTGACCTCCTTTGATTTTATAAGCTGTGCAGCTCCTAGCATTGCTCCATACATAAAAAAACTTATTTTTATAAATGCTCCAATTAGCATAATAAGAACTATAAATATATCTAACCTGTCAAAAGTTTCTCCTATTTTAATCATACGAATTGTTTGTAATAATGGGAAGAGAGAGTTAGAGGCAAAATCTACTCCCAAAACAGATATAAACATTATAGTATTTATGGAAATAAGTATTCCTTGAGCTATAATTCCCATTACTGCGGCTTTTCTCACCTTTGAGGTTTCAACTACAGAGGAAAAGAACATAGTAAATAATATACTTTCACCATAAGGAAAAGTGATAAGCTTCCAACCTTCTTTTATGACCGGAATTATCCCATTTTCGAGGACAGGCTTTAAGTTATAAAGCTTTAAAGCATAGGGTGTTGTTAAAAGAAATATCCATATCATGATGAAGAAAAATACCAATAGTGGTAAGAATAAATGCGCTGCTCGTGAAAGATTTTCAAATCCAAGGTAGGCAGAGTAGCCAATAACTAACATAAATATTAATGCAGATATACTTGATGGTAATCTTGGCATTATGGAAATTGCTATAAGGTCTATAATGTCTCTTAACACTCTTGCAGCTTCATATGCAAAAAAGACAGTGTATAATACACCAAGGATATAACCTAGAAATTTTCCGAAAATTTTAGGCATATATGTTACCACAAGTATCTTGTGGATATTTACTCCATAAACTTGTATATATAATTTGTAATATGACTCCTGGAATAATATAAATAAGGAGTGCTATCCATGCATCTTGCTTTGCCTTAGGTGTTATTAAAAAAAGTATAGCACTTCCATAAGGTACTAATATAATAGAAGAAAATATCTGATAAGCTGATATTCGTACTTTCAAGATAAACCTCCTTAAAAATTAATGTAGTTATACTATTCTTGTATTGGCTTAGAAATTATCCCTGGCCACTGTAAATTTGAATTAACGTTAATATCAACTTCTATGGTTGGAAAAATATGTTCCCAGTTATTCTCTAGTTTTTTCCAGACTTCTGGATAGTCTCTATATATTATACCTCCAAAATCAAAAATATCTGCATTAAGTTCCTTTTGTGCTGCATTCAAGGCTAGCTGAATTTCTTTTTTTATAGCTTTTTCCTGAACTTCATTTAACTCATCCATTACTTTGTAATTTTCCATAGGATTAAGGTTAGCAGTCATTTCTTTTAAGTTTCCTTTTGCATTAATACTTATTTGCATAATTACACTGTCATCTTTTAAAATAGGTTTTACCTTACTGCTTGCTTTTAATATTTCAAAGGTTACTATTTCATTAGCTTGATCTAGAACAGATATATTTCCAGTTTTAACTTTACCCCTTATCCATTGCATGCCTCTAGTTTCATTTGCATCTAAATAGCCTATAAGCTTATTTTTCTTAAATACAGCAGTACCTGCCATTTTAAATTTAGCATCTGTATATTGCATATTATTCATCTCAACAACTCCAAGTATAGAAGTTCCTGTTTTACTGCTTAAAGCATTGATGAAATCAAGCCTAGAAACTACAGGGAATAATCCTGTAATTTCCTGAGTTTTCATTAAGTTTGCTATGGCATCAGCAGGGATTTTATAATCTTTAGTTACGTTGGATATTATATTTGAGGCTCTGCCTTTTGTTACAAGTAAGTGGGCATTAGGTCGAACAAGAGCAGAACGCAATGAAGCATCAATATATAGTGATAAACCTGCTTCAGCTAATTCCTGTCCTAAAACTGTAAATTCACTGTGTCCCCAAAATAGGGGTTTACCAAGTATTGTAGATATATTTTTTATGGCATCAAAAGGAGAAATGCCTGTTGCACTATAAACTAGTACATCTGTTTGAACCTGTTCACTTACTCCTTTTTGAGAAGTCATCTTACTTGAGGATTCCTTTTGTGAGTTCAGTATTTGTACAGTAATCATATATGTATTATCTTCAATTAGATCAAACCCGGAAGCCATAACTACAGCAAGAGTTTCAACTTCTTGTTTTATTCCTTTACAGCCTGTAGATGAAATGGTTGTAATTAATATCATGAAGATTGTAATGAGTTTCTTCATAAATTACTCCTTTGTATCCTTATCATTTATAGATTTTTCATGCTCTTCTTTTATTGAATTTGTTCGAGATACAGGTTCTTTTTTTATAGATTTTCTTCCCACAATAAGCCAGGACCTTTTAAATTTATTCCAATGAGGACGTCTTAAAAATACATCGAGTAATTCATCTGGGATAATAGGAGCTAAGGGGCTCATGTATGGTACACCAAAAGAACGCATGGAAATAAGTTTCATTAACATTACTAGAATTCCGCAGGTTAGTCCTAATAAACCAAAGCTGCCGCCAAGTATTAAAAATAAAAATCTAGGAAGAGTAATGGCAATAAACATATCTGTAGATGGCACTGCATAGGAGGCTATAGCGGTAACACCAACTACAATTAATAAGGGAGTACTTACTAAACCAGCTGCTACTGCTGCTTCACCTAATATCAAGGCACCAACAACGCTAATAGCCTGACCAACACTTCTTGGCATTCTGACGCCAGATTCTCTTACTACCTCAAATGCTAGCAACAGCAAAATACATTCAGTCAATGCTGGATAAGGTACACCGGAACGAGCTTTTATAATAGTAATTAACAAAGGTGTTGGAATAAGTTCTTGATGGAAGGTTACTACTGCAATATAGCTTCCAGGAAGAAGAAGACTTAAAATAAGCGATATATATCGTATTAATCTATTAATAGTAGCAGGAATAAAGTTTAAATAATAATCTTCATTTGTTAGCATAAACTCTACGAATATGGCAGGAACAGTTGATACTACAGGTGTTCCGTCCACCAAGATTGCAATACGACCTTCTAATAGTTTTCCTGATGCTACATCAGGTCTTTCCGTAGAAAATATAGTAGGAAAGGAACTTAAAGGATTATCATTAATATATTCTTTTATATAATTAATTCCTAGAACAGCATTTACATCGATTTTACTTAGCCTTTCTTTTAACTCGGATACGATTTTTTTATTAACTATGTTGGAAAGATAAATAATACTAACATCTGTTCTGGTTTCCCTTCCTAATTTTAAAGATTCAATTTTAAGATTTGTACTTTTAATTTTCTTTCTTATAAGTGTTATATTAGTAGAAATGGATTCGGTAAAACCTTCTCTAGGGCCACGTATCGTTGTTTCTACTTCTGGTTCCTCAATAGTTCTACTAGGTGGATTATTAATGTTAACAACTAATGCTTCAGCTATTCCATTTATAAACTGAACTAAATTTCCACTTAATATAGAATCAATAACTTTATTTATATCTGTGTAAATATCCTCATTTCTTACTCCAAGTAAGTATTGGGAATATTCTTTACTGCCTAGATTTAAAGAAGCGTCTTCATTTTTCGTGGTTAACTTTCCAATAATAGATTGTTCAATAGTAGATATATCTATCATATTATCTATGTATACAAGCATTGAAGTAAATGCAGGGTTATTTGCAATATTCACTTCTCTAATAATTAAATCTGGAGAATTATTAAATACGCTATATAAATTTTTTTTGTTATCTTCTAATATACTTGAAATACGTATATTTTCATCTCTAGGTGGGGTAGTATTTGCATTTTCACTATGCTTATTACTATTTTCATCTCTCAAAGAGAAGATGCTTTTAATAAAATTAAACATTTAACTCACCTACCTCTAAATAGTATTGTGTCAAAAACTAAGAAGTTTATACATATAATAGCAAATATAAACTTTCAGTTTATGTTATGACCTCGGAGGGCACTAGCACAAGTGGGTTACTAGAAGGTATCTATAAATTAAAAGAGATAGTCACTTAGAATAGAAATTCAAGTGACTATCTTTTTTGGTTAGATTAGATTTATCTTGTTCTGAAGCATAAAGGCATATTTAGGCTATACTATTGTTTCGATATTAACTAATTTAGGTGGTTGTCCAGCAGGTGTAGCTGTAACATAAATTTTTACTAGACCAACTCTAGGTGCTAGTGTTACAGTTGTAGCTTTAGCAATAAATAAGTAGTTAATTCCATTTACAACTTGAGTAGCAACAGCTACAGGTTCAAAAGTAGAACCTACGAATCCTTTCAAAGCAGTATCAAGCACTTTTTTATTTTCATCACTAACAGGTATTTGTATAGACCATCCTCCAGGTATCAGATTAACCCCTCCTTAATTAATAGTTAGATATAAATGTATTTTATGGTATTATATTAATATAAAATTAAATAATTACAAATAAATTCTACTGCTTATATAAATAAGAGAGATATAAGAGCTATCTACAGATGGAGCCTATATAGTGAAAAAGGTTCTAAAAAACAGGAGAGTATGTACCTCTGAACATGCAAATTGAGAAAAAGCCTAGGATATGAAGTTGAGTAATTGATTTTTATAAAATATTGTGATAATATGTAAATATATTATAAAAAATGTATAATATATGAAAAAAATGAAATTTAATAAATCAAAATCGGGTACAGTGAAAAGTCCTCTTTAAATATGATCACTTTGAGGATTTGGAGTTAATAGTTCAACCAATTAAAACTTAGCAATTTTTGTAATATGTTGAGCTTTAATTGGTTTTTTGTTATTTTAAAATAAAATTTTATACTGAATTAGTTATTATTTTTATTACAGGATTTTTAGTGTTTGGGGTTCATTCAAATAAGATTATAACAGAGATAAAAATTAATGGAGAGATATATAAGAAAATAATTAGTAAAATATTGAGCAGGGGGTATCAAGATGTTAGAAGAAAATATAGAATTAGTTGACAATATAGTTTCTGTAATAGCAGAAGAAGTAGGAGAAGGGGTTATAGTGTGCAACGAAAATGGAAAAATAATAGTAGCCACAGTTAAAAGCAGAATTGGTAACGAACATGAAGGAGCTAAAAAGATATTAAGCGGTGAATGTAACGAGGTAGCAATAACAGAACAAATGGCTAGTGAATTTAATAAACGTAAAGGACAATCTATAAGAGCAGGATATAACTTCTTAATTAAATTTGGTGACAAACGTATAGGAAGTATTGGCATTACAGGGGAACCTGATAGAGTAAAAATGGGGGTAAAAATTGCATCAAGAAGTATAGAAATGTTTTTAGATAAAATACAACAAGAAAAAGAAAAAAGTGAGAAATTGACTGAAT
>JAVBVX010000066.1:0-4601 GCA_036677665.1 Clostridium sp.
TACTCACAAGCAAAGGAGAAAAAATTAATGATTCAGCTATTGCTGTAATTTTAAATTCTCCTAATAAATCACAGATAGATCAAGTTAGCAATTTATCTAAACAGGTAATAGAAGAAAGTGAAGATAAAATTCTTATTTTACCAATAAAAAATGGCATTGATATAAGGATTGAGAAGGTAAAGTATGAAAATAGTAAATTGATAACTGAATCAATTGTTACAGAAAATAAAAACACTCCTGACGGTTATGGTTTGTATTTAACTGCTACTCGCTCAGAAGGAATTCCACTATATCAAATAGTAATTTCTGATAAAGATACATCTAGTACTTATATTCTTCAGTATAACGGAAAAGATGGAACACCGCCTATTGAATGGATATTGCCTGAAAAAAAGTGATACAACTGATTCGTCTACAAAAGCAATATTATGTCAATTAAAAGATTTAATTGTTATCAGTATAAATGTTAAGAGGTATCCTCTTAACATTTATCACTTAATAATTCTTTATCTAAAATAGTTATAGACTGGGCATCATATAGGATTAGACCCTGATTTTTCATCTTTTGAAGTTCCCTTGAAAGGGAAGTTCTTTGTACGCCCATGCGATCTGCAATTTCTTTCTTTGTTAAATAGAGCATGATTTTGCTTGAATTTTGAAGTTTATATGCATTTTTCAAGTAGGCAATTAAACTTTCACGTATAGAGCGATTTACATAATGTTTTAGCTTATTACCTAAAAGTAGTGAATGATCTGAAATGTATTCTAAAAACATTTTTAAGAAATCTTTATTGCTAGAACATAACTCAAAGAGTAACTCTTTTTTTATCTCAAGTATGGTAGTTTCAGATTTTGATGTAATAGTCATAGGATAATAAGGGCTTTTAGAAAAAATCAGATTACCACCTAATATATCATCCGGATAGAATTCAGTAATGGTGAGCAGATTCCCGGATTCCTCAATACGTTCCACTACTACTTTCCCTAATAATAAAATTTCTAAATTTCTACAAACATCCCCGTCGAAATGGATAATTTCATCTTTACAGTAAGTCTTAATTTTCAGTAATTCATCATGAAAACCTTCTTCTAATAATTCTATTGATACTGGCTTTAACAAGGAATAGTTATTTGATAATGATAATAAATCCATAATATTCTCCTCTAAGTGTTACCTTGGTAACTCTAGTTTTCTTAATCTTATTGTATAATGATTTTAATCAATAAGAAAGGGGAATTTTTAATGGATATTTTTACTCTCGCATTTTGGGGGATCTCAATTATCTTAATGGTTGTATCTTTGATAAAAAGTAAGCAGAGGACATTTAAAGCCATGAAAAAATCAAAAGCTATGATGGGAAATATGCTTGGACAAATTGTTGCAATTATCTTTATCATTGGATTAGTCCTTACATTTGTGCCACCAGAATCAATAAAAAGTGTGCTTGGAGCAGAAAACACTGTTATGGCCACAGTTATTTCTGCTATTGCTGGAAGCATAACTCTAATACCTGCATTTGTTGCATTTCCTTTAGTAGGTTCTTTTATAAATGTAGGAGCTAGTATAGTTCCAGGGGTAGCATTTTTAACAACTTTAACTATGGTAGGGGTGGTAACCTTTCCCCTTGAGAAAAAGGAATTTGGCCTTAAATTCGCGCTAACAAGAAATCTGCTAAGTTTTGTTGCTGCATTATTTATTGCAGCAGTAATGGGGGTAGTGCTATGACATTGACTCAAAGAATAAAGAAAAACAAGTTGTTATTCATAGTAGGCATAATTTATCTCGTATTATTTGTTCTAATGCCAGATAAAGCATCAAGTGCAATAAATAATAGCGTTTATTATCTAATTGAAATGTTTCAAATTCTACCAGTGATTTTTCTGTTGACAGTAGGTATTGAAGTTTTGATTCCAAAAGAGGTAATTATAAAGAGGTTTGGAGAAAAATCAGGATTTCTTGGAAATATACTTTCGCTTGTATTAGGGAGTGTTTCAGCTGGACCCATTTATGCCGCTTTCCCTATTAGCAAAATGCTGCTTTCAAAAGGAGCAAGTGTTGAAAATATTGTTATTCTACTAAGCTCATGGGCGGTTATAAAAGTACCAATGCTAGCCAATGAAGCAAAATTTTTAGGTGTCTCTTTCATGGGTGTTCGATGGATTTTAACGGTGATAGCAATTCTTTCAATGGCTTGGATTACAGGAAAATTTGTGAATAGAGAGGAAGTTGCTACAGGTGTAGCTACTAAAAAATTAAAGAAAGAAGGAGCAAAGTTATGATCGAAAAGGTATATCAAATGACTTTTGGAAATGAAAAATTAGTTGAAAAAATTATACAAGATGAAAATGTACATTATATCCATATGATATTCAATATAAATGAAGGATTGCCAGAGCACTATTCAAACTCTAATGTTTATATGACTGTACTCAGAGGGTGTTTATCCATAGGATTAAATGATGAAGCTGTGAATGAGTATAGCGCTGGAAGTATTTTAAAAATTCCTTTTAATACAAAGATGAATGTGAAGAATTTACATGAAGATGTATTAGAGCTTATTGTTATTAAAGCACCTGCACCTACGAATTAGACGTATTATAGAAAAAATAAAAAATTATATTCAGAATTTAACAAAAGGTATAGTCTTAAAACAGGCTATACCTTTTTAGCATCTGATACTAGTAACTCAACAGCAGGAATATCTGCAGGAGCCCAGTTTAAAGAAAGTAGATTTTCTTTATTTAACCATATAAGCTTTGCATGTTCACTGGCAATAGGTTGTCCATTTATAATTTTACATTTTACAGTAATTAAGTTTACGATAATGTTGTCGTACTCATGAGTATTGTCATTAAATATATCAATGAATTCAATATCACAGTTAAGCTCTTCTTTAATTTCACGTATTATAGCATCGCTAAGAGATTCACCTTTTTCTACTTTTCCACCAGGAAACTCCCAAAGGTTTGGTAGTACCATTGTTGTAGAACGTAGAGCACAAAGGATTTCATCATGTTCATTTTCGATAATTGCACCAACGACTTTTACTAGTTTCTTCATCTTAAACACCTCATGAAATAGTGTAGCATAGATAGATATATTATCAAGAGGAAAGTGTATCCTGTAAAAATTATAAAGTGATTTTTTGTTGTTAAATATTAATTAGGTTAAATTTACATAGAATTTATTATACTATAATATTTATAGCATATCATAGATAATAAGGACAAAAAATATAGCATTTATAAAGATCAAAAAGGGGATGTGAAGGTTATGATAATCTTAAATTGTGATGAATATCTGATTAAGACAAATAAAAGAGGATATGTTGTTATTAATACTAATGGAGATTATAAGAATCACAGCCATTTTAAGAAAATAGGAGCTGCAAAAAAAAGCATTGCTATTACAAAAAATAAAATAATTCCAAAGTCAGAATATATGATGGAGGCATGCATGAGATTATCCACAGATGAAGCTTATATAGCAAAGATAAAGGAATTATATGAAGTTAAAAATAATAAGAAAAAAAGTAAATATAAGAATAATTGTAGAAAGGTTTTAGGGATAGCATAGACTAAAAATAGTACAGCAAATTATCAATAATTGCTGTACTATTTTTTAATTATAGATACCTTTTGTTATAGTAAAGCTTAAAGTTGTTATTATAAGGCTTATTGGATATAATTTATACAAAGAAGTAAAGCATACACAGATTATTTTATAAACACTGGAGGAAATAATATGAGTTGTTTATTTTGTAATTATGATAAAGAAAAATACATCGCAGAAAATGATTTTGCCTTTGCAATATATGATAATTTCCCGGTAAATAAAGGGCATACACTTATTATTCCTAAAAGACATTTTGAAAGCTTTTTTGAAGCTACAGAAGAAGAGATTAAAGAAATGTATAAGCTTATGCATGAAGTGAAAAAGATTCTAGAGGAAAAATATAAACCAGATGGATATAACCTTGGAGTAAATATTGGGAAGTACGGTGGGCAGACTATAATGCATCTTCATATGCATCTTATTCCAAGATATAGACAGGATGTAGAGAACCCTAGAGGGGGAATTAGAAAGTTTAAAAAGGAATTGGTGGAGTATGATGGGTAAAATAATTGAAGAATTAAAAGCAGAAAAAATAAATGAAGTTATGGAAATCTGGAAGGATGCAACAATAGATGCTCATAAATTTATAGCAAAGGAATACTGGCTAAAAAATTATGATGTAGTAAAAGATATGTATATTCCAATGGCAAAGACTTTTGTATACATTGAAGAGAATAAAATACTAGGCTTTATAAGTATTATTGATGATGAGTTCATTGGAGCATTATTTATAGATGTTAATAGTCAAAGTAAAGGAATAGGAACTACGTTAATAGACTTTGTAAAAGAAAAGTATAATAAATTAAGCTTAGCAGTATACGTGGAGAATAATAGAGCTGTAGAATTTTATAAGAGAAGTGGATTTAGAGTAGAAAGTGAAGGATCAAATGAAGATAGCGGGTACAAAGAGTTTATTATGAGTTGGGAGAGGTAATTAGTTAATAGAAACACATAATCACAAAATCACTGTGGATATGTGTTTTTT
>JAVBVX010000067.1:0-16396 GCA_036677665.1 Clostridium sp.
TGCTGTTGTTGTTGTCTTACCATGGTCTACGTGACCAATTGTTCCTATGTTTACATGTGGTTTTGTTCTTTCAAACTTTTGTCTTGCCATTTCTTTTTCCTCCTAACATTATTAGTCCTAATTAATAAGTAAATTAATTTAATTAATTTCGTAAACTTGTCCTGGTGTGTTGTCATTTATTAAAAATTCATGGAGCCCACGACCGGGATTGAACCGGCGACCTCCACCTTACCAAGGTGACGCTCTACCTACTGAGCTACATGGGCATCTCCAAAGTGTTAGTCAAACTCTTAAGTTATCAACATTAATAACTCAATCTAAAAGCCCCTACACCAATTATCTATTTTACTAGTTTCACTTTTTCTTGTCAACAATTTTTCATGTTTTTATTTAAGCACTTTTCAAGCTTTCTCTTAACTCTTTGCAATGCATTATCAATCGACTTTGAATGTCTATCTAAATCACATGCAATTTCCTGATAAGACTTGCCTTGAAGGTATGAATTAAGCACCTCTAATTCAAGCTCAGAAAGAGCTCCTTCTATTTCACTTTCTATATTTGTAACTTCTTCTCTACTTATAATTAATTCCTCAGGATCCGAAACCTTTACTGTAGATAATATATCTAATAAGGTTCTATCTGATTCTTCATCATATATAGGTTTATTTAATGAAACATATGTATTAAGAGGTATATGCTTTTGTCTTGTAGCTGTCTTTATTGCTGTTATTATTTGCCTTGTTATGCACAATTCTGCAAAAGCCTTAAATGATGCTAATTTATCTAATCTAAAATCCCTAATAGCCTTATATAAACCAATCATTCCCTCTTGATAAATATCTTCCTTATCAGCCCCTACTAAAAAATAAGATTTTGCTTTGGCTTTTACAAAATTTTTATATTTATTTATTAAGTATTCTTGAGCTTGTATATCACCTGATTTAGCTTTCAATACTATTTCTTCATCTAAAACCGCTTCTATTTCTACGTTTGTGACTTCTTCACCAATGCTTATCTCATTTCCCAAGATAACCCCTCCACTTTTGTATAATCAAAATTAGATTATGTCCTATCATTGATTATACATTAACAGGAAATTTCCAGTCAAGAATTTTTAATCACTTCTTCTGATTTTTTCAAGTTTTTCTAGTATTTCCCTGGAGATTCTATCTTCTAGTAATGCTCTTTCTGATGCTATGTTTTTTTTTGTGTTAATTCTTATCTTCGCTTCAGTCGCTACTACATCATTATAAAATTCCATAGAGGACATCCTAATAGCTCCTCTTTGAAAAGTAAGTTGTTGCTCTAGAGAATCAGATGTAACAACACACACCTCAATTTTTCTACCTACTAAGTTTATATATCGTTCAATAAAGCTATCTGCTGTTTCCCCTTCTTTTGTAAAGATAACTATTACATTTTGTAACTTTTCTCGTTTCTCAATGCTACCTTTTACCATATGTGCATCAAATACTATAAAAATCTTATAACCTTTATAGGCTGCATAATTCTGAATAATTTCAATCAATTTAATGCGCGCAGCCTCAAAACTATAATCTTTAATTTTATTTAATTCGGGCCAACTATTTAATACATTATATCCATCAATAAATACGTTCCTCACGACTTAGCTTATTCCATTTTTTGTTTTAATACCTCATACATCATTATGCCAGCAGCTACAGATGCATTTAAGGATGTTATATTCCCTATCATTGGTATCTTTACAAGTACATCACACTTTTCTTTAGTTAGCTTTGATATTCCTCTACCTTCACTTCCTATTACTAATGCTATAGCTCCCGAAAATTTAGTTTGGAAACAATAACTTTCCCCATCCATATCAGCACCATATATCCATATATCTTTTTTCTTAAGCTCATCAATAACTGAATTTATATTTGATACCTTAGCTATTTTCATATACTCAATAGCTCCAGCTGAAGTTTTGTAAACAGTAGGAGTAATACCCACATTTCTTCTTTTAGATATTATTATTCCGTGAACTCCAGCAGTTTCAGCAGTCCTAATTATAGATCCTAAATTATGAGGATCCTCAATTTCATCTAGAACTAATATAAATGGTTTTTCTCCTTTTTCTTCAGCATAAGCTAAAATTTCTTCCACCCCAAAATATTTATAAGGTGTTACTATAGCAATAACTCCTTGGTGTGATCCTGTTACAGACATTGAATCTAGTTTTTTTCTATCTACTTCTTTTATTACTATGCCTTTCTCTTTAGCTATAGCAAGAACTACACTTATAGATCCTACTACGTCTCCCTTAGCAACTAATACACTCTCAATAGTTCTATCGCTTTTTAACGCTTCTATTACAGCATTTCTTCCTTCTATTAAATCTTCTCTTACTTCTTTATTAACTATTTCTTGTTTTAATTCTTGTTTCGGTTCTTGTCTTAGCTCTTGTCTAGGCTTATTCTTAGAATCTTGTCTTGGTCTTCCTTTAAAATCTTCCTTTGATTTTTCCCTAAAATCCCTTTTACCTTTATTGTTTCCATCCTGCTTTGATGTATTATTTCTTTTAAAATCTCTCATTGTTGTTACCTCTCTTATCTATCATTAGATTTACTTGCTAACTTTTCTTATATTAATTATTTCCAAAAATTCATTAAACAATCTTATACTTTTGAGTATTTCTCTTTAACTTCATTTATGCTTCCACATGTCATAGAGCCTTCTGGACATTTACCCTTAAGACACAGAGGACCAATATTCTTAAACAATATAGGAGCAATGCCAACTACAAGCTTTAACATTTCATCTGCCAAACTGTGAATCTCCCATTGAGCTCTGTTACAGCATCTATGCTGAAAAAAGTTTATTAAGCTTCTTGCATTCATAGTGATCATGACCTTAGTTTCACATGCATTAGGAAAAACATATCTCGAATCTTCAATGGCCTTTTTTTCAGCTTCTAGATTCTTCATACCTTTCACTATGTATTTTTCCTTTAATATTTGTACAAGTTTATCATAAGCATCCTGACTATCTTCCATAGATTTTATAAATATGGTCTTAGCATCTACGTCTTTTTCAATTTCTGGTGGTATAATATATTCAAACTGATCTAGTTTTACATATCTTTGACTTTGTTGAGAATAAGATGCTATTCTATGTCTCACTAATTGATGTGTTAACGATCTTGAAACTCCTTCAACGCCAAATGTGAAAGAAACATGTTCAATTGGCGACATGTGCCCATAGGACATTAGTCTATTTAAAAATTCTTCACTTTTTTCTTCACTTAGCGTTTCTATTATATCATCAATCCCTACAGCACTATAACAAAGTTTTGCAGATGCCGCAATAACCTTTTCAGGATTTGGAGTATGTTCTATTAATCTAACTTTCAACGCCACTTCCTTCTCCCCCTATACTAAAATTATTCTAATCCATAATTATCTTTAGTAATTCATTAAGCCTATCTACCTGTTCAGTTATATATAAAAAACCAATTAAAGCTTCAAAGCCAGTAGCTACCCTATATTCCTGAACATCTGCATTTTTAGGGACAGTTCCAGACTTTGCATTTCTACCTCTTTTAAATATTGCATGTTCTTCTTCAGTTAATATACTCTCAAGCCTTTTCATAAACTCACTTTGGGAATGAGCTTTAACAAATGATATAGCTTTTATATGAAGTTTATGAGCAGATATATTTCTATTTTTTTCAACTAAGCAAGTTCTTATAAAAACTTCATAGATAGCATCTCCAATAAAAGCTAATACTAAAGGATTTAACTGTTTTGCCTCATTTATAGAAAACTTATCTTTTAATAAATCAAATTCCATACTATTTTTTCTCCTCTATTAAAGCCTAATCATTAAACTAATAATACTATAATTTGCATGAATATAAAAGCACAGTATATGATTTTTAGTAGTATAATCCTATTTCTTTTTTACATACAAAAAGAAGTAGGATTATATAATAGTCACTACTTCTTAAAATATTCGAAGGATTATTCTACTCTTTTCCACCTTACTCCTTGTGGAGTATCTTCTAGTACTATTCCCTTATCTTTAAGTTCATCTCTAATCTTATCAGATAAAGCCCAATTTTTCTCTTTTCTCGCTTGTTGTCTTTGTTGAACTAACATATCTATTTCAGCATCTAAATCATATACAGTTGATTTTTGCAATATTCCTAAAGTTTTTCCAAGTTCTCTTATTAATTCTAAAGAATATTGAACTAACTTCTTAGATGAACTTATACTTACATTAGTATTAATATCTTTTACAAGATCAAATATTGTAGCTATTGCATCTGCGGTATTAAAGTCATCATCCATTTTTTCAATAAATTTAGCTTTATAGGCATTAAGAGTTTCTATATAAGTTTTTTCTTCCTCGGCTATTTCATTAACCTTAACCTCTTCTAAAAGCCTTTCTAAATTTCCTATTGCATTGTACAGTCTTTCATTTGATGACTTTGCACTATCTAGTAATTCTTGATTAAAGTTTAAAGGTGTTCTATAGTGTGCAGAAAGCATGAACAACCTAACTATTTCAGCATCATAGCGTTCTAAAATTTCTCTCGTTGTAAAGAAATTATTTAAAGACTTTGACATCTTTTTATTATCTATGTTTAAATAAGCTGAATGCATCCAATAGTTTGCAAAAGGCTTACCTGTTCTGGCCTCACTCTGAGCTATTTCATTTTCATGATGTGGGAATACTAAATCTGTACCACCAGCATGAATATCTATAGTTTCACCTAGCAATTTATGCGCCATACACGAACACTCTATGTGCCATCCTGGTCTTCCTTTTCCCCAAGGAGTATCCCAAGAAGGTTCTCCTGGTTTTTCACTTTTCCATATAGCAAAATCCATAGGTTCTTCTTTTCTTTCATCTACGTCAATTCTTGATCCTAGTTGTAATTCATCAAGATTTTGCCCAGAAAGTTTACCATAAGTTTCAAATCTCTTAGTTTTAAAATATACATCCCCGTTAACCTCATAAGCATATCCCTTATCTATTAAATCTTTTATAAAACTTACAATTTCATCGATGTATTCCGTTGCTCTTGGGTTGCAGGTAGCTCTTTCTATATTAAGTCCATCAGCATCCTTATAATACTCTTCTATATATTTATCTCCTAATTCTTTTACTGTTATATTTTCTTCATTAGCCTTTTTAATCATTTTATCGTCAATATCAGTGAAATTCTGGACAAAATTAACTTTATATCCTTTATATTCTAAATATCGTCTAACAGTATCAAAAACTAGGAATGTTCTCGCATTTCCTATATGAAAATAATTATATACAGTAGGTCCACATACATACATACGGACTTCCTCAGCTTTAATCGGAACAAACTCTTCTTTTTGTCTTGTCATAGTGTTAAAAATTTTCATCCTAGTGCCTCCTAATAAGTTATATCTATATCATATAAATTATATCGTAATTATTACTCCTGTATAAATAATATTCTTTTAAAGGTGGTTTCACCTCAAATGACTATATCGTTAATTTCTTTTCACCAACTTCTCTAGATTCTAATATAGTTTCACCAATAACTAAATCCTCTGGAGTTGTAATTTTTATATTGCTGTAACTTCCCTCATATAAATAGACCTTATGTTTACAACGTTCTACAACCATAGTATCATCAGTAACCTGAATCCCATCCTCCAAGGCTTTATTATGAGCTTCCAAAATTAAGTCATATTTAAAACACTGAGGAGTCTGAACCGAAAACAAAGTTTCTCGCTGAGGGGTATAACTAGAAAAGCCATCTTCATTCTTAATTTTTATAGTATCTTTTGGTGTTACACCACAGGCGCATGCATTATATACTCTAGCATAGTTTATCCCATCTTCAATTATACTATCATCTACAAAGGGTCTAGCCCCATCATGAATCATCACGATGTGGCTACCTTTTGCAGCAAATAGTCCATTCATAACAGAACGTTGTCTTGTATTTCCACCTTCTACTACACATTTTATTTTTCTAAAATCATACTTTTTTACTATGTTATCCATAGTAAAGTCTATTTCTTCCTTAGCTATTACTATGATTATATCGTCAACATTCTCATTATTTTCAAATGCCTTTATCGTATAATATAAAATAGGATTACCTTTTAATTCTATAAACTGCTTACTTATGTCAGATTTCATTCTAGTCCCTTTACCTGCTGCTACAATAATGGCACAGTTTCTCATTAACAAAACACCTCTTTAGCAGTTATATAATCCATCTAATCACTGTACTTCAATTATCTACCTTTTTGTTTTGCAAATATCATTCTACCTGCAGCAGTTTGTAGTACAGAAGTAACTATAACATCCATAATCTCTCCTATATGTCTCTTTCCACCTTCAACAACAATCATTGTACCATCATCTAGGTAAGCTATTCCTTGTTCCTGTTCTTTACCATCTTTAATTATTTGTATAGTCATTTCTTCTCCCGGAAGTACAACAGGCTTTACTGAATTAGCAAGTTCATTTATATTTAGAACAGGTACTCCCTGAACTCCTGCAACCTTATTTAAGTTATAATCATTAGTTATTACTTTACCACCTAAAAATTGAGCAAGCTTTAGAAGTTTACTATCAACTTCATCTATATCCGGAAAGTCCTTCTCTGTTATTTGAACTTCAACAGCCAGCTCCTTCTGGATTTTACTTAGTATATCTAGTCCTCTTCTCCCTCTATTTCTCTTTAAACTATCTGATGAGTCCGCTATATGTCTTAATTCATCTAACACAAAATGAGGTATTATTAAGGCACCTTCAATAAATCCACTTTGACATATATCAAGAATTCTTCCATCTATTATTACTGATGTATCCAAAACTTTAGGTATACCCTTGTTTTCAGTTTTAGTCTTTTTTTCTTTAATTGACCCTACTTTTTTTATGTTTGATATTGCATTAATTAGTTCTTCTTTTTTCTTTATAGAAATATCTACCGATATAGCAGTTATTATTAATACTATAATTACTCCAATAATTTTGCCTATAAGGACATCATTAAATAGGCTAACTATAGGTACAGATATTAACAGTCCCATTAAAGCACCAAATACTCCTATTAAAATTTCTATAGTAGGAACTTTTTGTATAGTATCCTCTAAATAGTTCATAACCTTAGATATTACAGAATTAAATAAAGGGGATATTAGATAAACTATAAGTCCAAAAGACAAAGTTGAAAAAGTTAAAAATGATACCCTTAAGATAGTTGTACTGTTAAAGTATGCTAGTTTGTTAATTTCCAACAACCATTGCCCTAATATAAATCCTAATATAAATCCTATTATACTAAACAGTCCCCTTAATATTTTATTAAACATTTCCTTTCACCTCCTTGATAATCTTTACATTTTATTTAAATCTTGATTAAATAGTATTAATAACAATATATCTCATTATATTCTTTATTTCAACTAACCTTAATACTATTTATAACTTGTTCATTAAAAAATAACATATTATACATTATCAATATATATTCTAGTCCATTATTTAACTTTTTAATCCCCCTATCTATAAAAAACATATTGTTTTATTATATACATACACCATGTACCTCTAAATGTATCACTCTTGTTGACAACATTATCTAATAATAATTATAATTATTATAATAGCTATTATACAAATTTAGTAATTTAAGGAGCTGATTAAATGAAAGATGTTATTTTCGATAACTTTCAAAACGCAGTAGATGAGTGTCTTCTTCGCCACAGAAGTTTACTTGATATAATGACAAAATTACAAGAATCACAAGGAAGAATAAATAGAGCAATAGCCAAATCTGTTACTAATTGTGGTTGTATTAAACTTGATGCTACAAAACAACAACTCCCAAAAGGCGAAAGTATGGATATAGAAACCTTTAAACAGCATATAAATACACATCTAAAAGGAGAGATATGCGATAATTGTCGTGAGGTTTTCGAAAGAGAAATTGGAAATAACTTATTTTACTTAACTTCTTTCTGTAACTTGGTAGATTTAAACCTTTATGACATATTTTTAAAAGAATACGATAAGATTAGTACTCTGGGAAAATATACTTTCAGATAATAAGATAGCACAAAATAAGCAAAACTTATTTTGTGCTATAATTGCTTATCTATTATAACTTGTTCTCTAAGTCTACGAAGGCCATTCTTAATGGCTTTAGCTCTAGCTTCTCCTATACCTTCCACATTATCTAATTCTTCATAAGAAGCTTCCATAACTCCTTTAAGTTCCTTAAAATTATTTATTACATTATCAATTACATTAACTGGTATTCTAGGTATTTTACTAAGCATTCTATATCCTCTAGGTGAAATTAGAGTGTCCACTAATGGCACTCCACTATATCCTAAAGATTTAGATATAGTATCTAAGTCTAAAAGTTCTTCTGATGACATATTTTGAATCACTTCGTATACTTTACTATAATCCATGTTGTTTTGCGCATAGTCTCTAATTAAAAGATTTTCATCTTCCTCAACATTTCTCACAAGCTCACTTAACTGCATAGAAATAAGTCTTCCTTCATTTCCAAGCTCAATTATATTCATTTCTACTTCATCAACTATTCTCATGACCATCTCAGTTCTTTGAATTGCAGTCATTACATCAAATAAAGTTACTAAGTCTTGAAACTCAAGTAAATTGAGGTTGGCCATTACCCTATCTAAAACTGATACATATTTCTCTAAGGTCTGCACTGCTTGATTAGCTCTAGCCAATATAACACTACTGTCTCTTAATATATATTTAATATCACTTTTATACACAGTAATTATAGTCCTTCTTTGAGATATAGCAATCACAATACATCCCGTATGTTTAGTAACTCTATATGCAGTTCTATGCCTCGTTCCAGTCTCGTAAGTTGGTATTGATGCATCTGGTATTAATTGAGTATTAGCATAAAGTATTCTTTTCAAATCACTACTTAGAACTATAGCTCCATCCATCTTTGCTAGTTCATATATATATGAAGGGCTATACTCTGAGTCTATATTAAATCCTCCATCTACAATTCTTAAAATTTCTTCTGAATCACCAAGTATTACAAGTCCTCCAGTCTTCGCTCTTAAAATATTCTCAAGACCTTCTCTTAATTGAGTACCTGGTGCCATTATTTTTAATATTTCCATAAGTTTTTTATTCTTATCTAATCTCAAGGTTTTTCCTCCTTTCTCCTTTCATTTGCTACACATCTAGAAAACTTTATTCATTATTTCTTTTAAATATGAAATACCTATAATGTTTCCACCTTTTATCTGAAGTTTTTCTTTATTTCTTAATGGAATAACTATATTTTCAAACCCCATCTTTATAGCTTCATTTACTAGTCTCTCACACATAGCAATGGGTCTTACCTCTCCAGTAAGTCCTATTTCTCCGAACACTATCATTTTGTTTAATTTAAACGCTTTACCTTTCGCACTAGAAATTAAGGCTAATGCAACCCCTAAATCTCCATATGTACCTTCAATATTTAAACCACCTACTACATTTACATATATATCACAATTATAAAAAGGTATCTTCATCTTCTTTTCTAGAACTGCTAAAATTAAATTTAACCTTGAATTATCTACCCCAACAGCTGTCCTTCTTGGCATTATTGCCTTTGTTTCACTTACTAATGCTTGTATTTCAACTAAAATGGGACGTGTTCCTTCCATTATACCTATAACTACGGATCCTTCTGCATTAAAATTAGTTTCTTCCAAAAAAACTTCTGATGGATTTAATATTTCTTTTAAACCTTCCTGCCTCATTTCGAAGACACCAATCTCGCTAGTTGTTCCAAATCTATTTTTCATAGTTCTCAATATTCTAAACTCTTGAGTTCTTTCTCCCTCAAAGGAAAGAACCGCATCTACCATATGTTCTAAAACCCTTGGCCCAGCTAATTCACCCTGTTTTGTTACATGTGCTACGATAAATAATGGTATATTCTTTGTCTTTGAAATTCTCATGAGTTCATTTGAACATTCTCTAACTTGAGATACACTTCCTGGCGCTGATGTAATAGATGATTTAAATAGTGTTTGAATAGAGTCTATGATTATAAATACAGGACTTACACTATCAATATGTTTTTCTATTTGTTCTAAATTAGTTTCTGAAAGTATGTATAGTTGAGAAGATATATTACCTATTCTATCGCCTCTCATTTTTATTTGCTCTCCCGATTCTTCCCCTGAAACATATAGTACTGTTCCTACTTTTAAAGCAATATTGTTCGCTGTTTGCAATAACAGTGTAGATTTTCCTATCCCTGGTTCTCCAGATATTAGCGTAAGGGAGCCCTGTACAATTCCTCCACCTAACACTCTATTTAATTCAGTTATACCTGTATCATATCTTTCAAACTCTCCTGATTTTATATTTAATATACTCTCTGGCTTATTGTTGCTGCTAAGTCCTGTGCTTCTGGTTAAAATTTGAGGTTCCTTTGTTTCTTCAACCATACTATTCCAAGCAGAACATCCTGGACATTTACCAAACCATTTTGGAGCTTCATATCCACACTCTTGGCACATAAATATAGTTTTGCTTTTCGCCATTTCTATCATTCTCCTACCTAATCACTCAAATTAATATTATACAACACTTTCATATGAATTTGTAATAAAATACAAAATTTTTGCATATATAATAGTTATAAAAAAACCGTCAGCACAGTTTTGATATGCTCCCCTTAAAGTAGACAGATTAAAAAATAAAAATCTGTTACCAGAAAGGGGAGCATTTTTATGTCCAAAAGAACTAAATACTCAGCCGAAGAAAAGTATGAAATCCTGAAAGAGTATGAGGATGGAGTTAGAACGATATTAGAAATTACTTCTATATATAAAATTAATAGAAGTACTTTAGAAGATTGGAGATATAACTTCGAAAAATATGGTATAGATGGATTGAGAGAAATGATAACTTGGAAGAGGTATTCAAAGGAGCTAAAGGAACAGGCTGTAAAAGATTACCTTTCAGGTAAATACTCACAAAGAGAAGTGGCAAAGAAGTATGAAATATCAAATAAAAGTGTATTGTTAAAATGGGTAGACAAGTATAATAGTCATAGAGAAATAACGGCAACCACGAAAGGAATGAGTCAATCTATGATAAAAGGAAGGTCTACTTCTTGGAAGGAAAGAATTGAAATTGTATTATACTGTATTGCTCACAATAACGACTATCAACACACAGCTGAAACCTACAATGTTTCCTACCAACAAATATACCAGTGGGTAAAAAAATATGAACTAGGTAGAGAGGATGCATTAAAAGACCGACGAGGTCGTAAAAGAACTGAAGAGGAACTAACACCTGAAGATAGAGTAAATTTTGAAATGAAGAGACTAAAAGCAGAAAATGAGCGCTTAAGAGCAGAAAATGCATTCTTAAAAAAATTAGAGGAGCTAGAAAGGGGGCGATTTTAAGCCGTCTACGACAAGAAAATAGCTATAATGCGATTTTACAACTTCATAAAAAAGATAAATTTTCGATATCCTTATTGTGTGAAATAGCAATGATTCCACGATCCTCATATTACAAATGGCTAAATCGCCAAGAATCTGTTGCAGAATCCGAGAATGAAATGTTGATATCAAAGATTATAGAACTTTACGAGGAAGTCAATGGCATTTATGGTTATCGAAGAATAACTATGAATTTGAACCGAAGGTTGGGGAAGCTGTATAATCATAAACGCATCTATCGACTTATGAGACTTTCAGGTCTACAGTCTGTGATTCGAAGGAAAAGGAAACGTTATATAAAATCTACACCTCAACATGTAGCAGAAAACATACTTAATCGAGAGTTTATAGCAGATAGACCAAACGAGAAGTGGGTTACTGATGTTACTGAATTTAAGTATGGAAATTCTAAAAAGGCATACTTAAGTGCTATATTGGATCTTTATGATAAGAGTATTGTTGCCTATGTACTTGGACATTCCAACAACAATAATCTTGTATTCAAGACCCTTGATTTAGCTTTGGAGGCTTCACAAGGTGCAAGTCCAATGATTCATAGCGATCGTGGTTTTCAATATACCTCCATTGGATTCAAACAAAGATTGAATACAGCAGGAATGACACAAAGCATGTCACGAGTAGGTAGATGTATCGACAATGGTCCTATGGAAGCATTTTGGGGTATCCTCAAGTGTGAAAAATACTACTTGCACAAATATTATACATATGAGGATCTATCTAATGCAGTTGATGAATATATCAGTTTCTACAATACCAAAAGATTACAAGAAAAATTAAACGGCCTTAGCCCAATGGAGTTTAGGGCTTTAGCCGCTTAAATTGATTTTTATTATTTCCACTGTCTACTTGACAGGGTGAAGTTCAAAGGATGATTGGTTCATTTTCTTTTCTTTATAAAGTTTAATTCTTCTAATAGGTGGGAGTTTATTAAGTATAATTGACTTTCATTAAAGTCACAGCTAATAGCTGTATTTAAGTAACAATCAACTAGATTTTTTATGTAAGTTTTTATTTCTTCAGATGGAGCTTCGAAGTTAATCGGAATTTTCAAATCTATATAGTCATTATTTACGATTGAAGTTGGGATCCAAATATTTTTAAATATCTTAAGTTCTTCAATTGGTATATTTAATTTTTTAATAAGCATATTAAGCAGCTTTAGATTAAAAGAGTCAGTTCTAGCATTTTCTATATTATTAAGAAGACCAGCTGATATAGTTAGTCTTTCTGCTAATAGCTGGGTTAAGTAGCCTTTAGTATTACGGTGTTTTTTTATGAGTTTTCCTAGGGATTCGAGTGACAAGGGGACCACCTCCTTACTGGAGATTATTAACGTTATTTTAGAAAATATTAAAATAATTAATATTACTATAAAGTAATCAAAAAGGTTTTGCAAAATTTTTACTTTATTAAACTTAGTCATATAATAGAGTAATATTTAAATTAAATATTACGTCTAAAAAGTTAAGATGATTAAAGGTATCTAAAAATGTAATAATTTGATATGAAGAATAATCTATTGTAATATATTGATCTATTTAGTAAAATATAGTTAATTTATTTATTATAAATGTGCTAAACATAAATTTTAACTTATTGAATAGTATTTATCATAAGAATATTAGTGGGGTTAGATATGGATATCTATTTAGAAATCTGGGACGACAAAACAAAAAACAAATATAATAGAACTTTTCCTTGTTTTATTATCGAAAATAATGGTTGGGATGATTTTGGCTATAAAACTTTGTTTCAAGTATATTTTTGCAGAAAAAGTTATGATAAGGAATATATAGGTGATGTAAAAATTTTACATAATGGCTATGGAAGAACCGTTGATCATATAAAGGATTATAAGATAGTTCAATTGAATGATAAGTTCTGCTCCATAGGTCAATCATTAAGTTATTATAGAAGCTTGGGTGTTCTAGGAGACCCATATAAAACAAAGTTGTTGACAGCCTTGAATGATGTTGTCTACTCAAATGAATGTTGCAATAGAGGCAAGAAGATGGGAGGATTCTATACATCTCTACTTCGAAACAGCGAGGCTGAAAGAATATTTGATAACAGAAATACAGTATTAGAAGATATAGACTTTGCTGGAAACACTGAGTTCATCTTCACTTTTAAGACACAGCTAGAGAACGCTGATAAAGAACATGAAATTGAGGTGGATTTTACAAAAGAATCAATTCTTCCAAATAGGATATTTGCTCTAATTGGGAAAAATGCCACCGGGAAAACTCAAGTTTTATCAAAGTTAGCTGAGTCTATTGTAGTAGATGGAAAAACTAGTTGCTTTGATCATAAACCCAAATTTAGCAAAATAATAGCAATTTCTTATAGTGTATTTGATGAATTTTATAATCCTAGAGAAATGAGAAAAAACTATGGAGTACAAAAAAATGAAGAGTCATCATTAAATTATTTGCATAATTATATTTATTGCGGCGTTAGGGATGGAGAGAGAATATTATCAATAAATGATATTAAAAATAAACTTAGAGATTCTATGGAAAAAATAAAAAAGATTGATGGTCGGGTAGATAAATGGAGGGATATATTAAGAGAGATTATCGAACCTCAGCATGACTATATTATAGAGAGTATAGAAAATGAAGATTATGGTTTTATATTAAGTTCGGGCCAACATATATTAGTTTCTTCTATAACAGAGGTCATTGCTAATATTGAGAGTGAGTCATTAATCATTTTTGATGAGCCTGAAGTTCATCTACACCCAAATGCAATATCTAATTTGATGCGGATGTTAAATCTATTATTAGATAAGTTTAACTCTTATGCAATTTTATCAACTCATTCACCTTTAATTATTCAAGAGATTCCAGCTAAATATGTGAGAATATTTGAGAGATCGGGAAACATTACTTCGATTAAACTTCCATTAAATGAATCATTCGGTGAAAATATTAGCTCGATTATTGATGATATATTTAGGGTAGAAAATTATGAAAGTAATTTTAAAGCATGTTTAAAAGAGATGTTTAATGTTTTAGGACATGAAGAATTATTAAATTTATTTAAAAATAAACTTAGTTTTAATGCATTAACTTACTTAAATATTTTAAGTTATGAAAAAGAAAGAAAAAGCTGTAGCGAGGATTAAAAATGAAGAAACTTACACCAATGGATAAGAACCCTATAGAAATATATGATAAAGTTACTCAGGAAAGAGCTGCAAATAACCAAACAGCACTAGAACTCATAAAAAGCTACATAATTAATAGATATACTGAATATGATATACATAAATTTGAGTTATCAAATATCGGAGATTCAGCAATAGCCGATAAAGATATAAAACATTTACTTAAGGATATTTGCTACACAAGAGATAGAGATCAGTACTTTGGGAAAATAGCAGATGAGATAATAACTATGCACGATTCTCATATGCAATCTATATGTCCACACTGTGGGTTAGATACACCTAGTACTCTAGATCATTATCTACCAAAAGCTACTTTCCCTGAGTTTTCCATACTACCTATAAACTTGATGCCTATGTGTCATAAATGCAATGCAATTAAGAATGCGAATTGGTTAGAAAATAAATTAAGAACAAGTATAAACATATACTTTGATGATATTTTTGATAAAAAGTTTCTGTTTGCTTATATTATATTTAATTCATCAAGCTTGTGTTTACCAGTAGTAGAATTTCAGGTAGAGAATCGGGAAGGATTCTCGGAGGAGGTTTATACTATTATTAAAAATCATTTTAAAACATTTGATTTATACGATCGTTATTTAACTCATATAAATTCTGAGCTAGATATAACGAGAAAAATCATATCTAAAAGCAAAAATGAAATACCTTTTCAGTTACAAAAAATTAATTTGTGTTCAAAGAGAGATTCTCTCATAGAAACTTTAGGAGTAAATAATTGGAGAACATGTTTATATGATGCAATGTACAATTCTGATGAATTTATTAACTTTTGCTTATCATAAATTATGTACAAGCTACCTATAAACTTTAAATCAATCCTATGAAAATTATTAAAATCTAGTACCTTTATATACCCAAGTTTTCCATAAATTAATAAACAGTAATCTTAAGATTACTGGCTCACTAAGATTGCTTAAATTGTTGAATTCTTTTGATAGTTAAAAGAACATTTCTAAGAAACAAAGCTTTTGCAAGAAGGCTTAAATTCAAAAATTACTTAATATATAGGTAGAGTGATGTGCATTTGTATACTTGAATTAATAATAATGATGTAGAAGCTTTTGTATTTTATATACAATAAATACTAACTCCGTTAAATAGGCATAGTAAAAAATATACAACCTATTTAACGGGATAATTTATTATAATTTTAATCGACTTCTCAAAACTCACCCTATCTGGATAACTACTCCCCTTTTCCCATCTATCTAAAGTAATATAACTTACATCTAAGAGCTTTGCAGCTTCTTTAAGTGAAAGTTTATTCTCCTCTCGCCAAAATCTAATTCTTTTACCATAATGATTAAAGATAAATTCATAATACTCATCAAAAAAGTAATTTAAGGGTGTATCTAAATATTCAGCGATTTTAACTAGCCTTTTAGGGGAAGGGTAAGACCTATTAAATTCATATGAGTCTATAGTCTTAGGTGTAGAACCAATACATTCAGCAAAATCTTTCTTAGTAATACATCTCTCTAATCTTTTCTTCCTAATCTTATTACCAACAGTAGTTTCAGGAAGTGAATCTAGAATTTTCTTAGAAACATCTATTTTCATATTTTTGGTAATTGTAGCATTTCGGCCCAGAGAGCAGATGTATTCTTGAGGGAGATGGAAAAGTACCTTCCAAAGATGTATAGAAGCTTAATGGAAGTTTACAAGGATGTTGGTACAGAAAAAGAAGAAGAGACAACTAAAG
>JAVBVX010000068.1:0-6050 GCA_036677665.1 Clostridium sp.
CTCCTTTGATTATCTTCTCATGCGAGAAAATAATGTTATGCGGTATTAATCTCCCTTTCGGGAGGCTATCCCCCTCTTTGAGGCAGGTTACCCACGTGTTACTCACCCGTCCGCCGCTAGAATCTCCCCGAAGGGATCATCTCGCTCGACTTGCATGTGTTAGGCACGCCGCCAGCGTTCGTCCTGAGCCAGGATCAAACTCTCAATTTAAAAGATTACTAGAAATCTATGATTTCGTGTAAGCTTTTACTCATCAGCTATGCTGAGGAGTTTCCTTATGAGTTTAACTTGCTCATTACTTAAAGTTTTTGACTGGCATTTTGTTTACCTTAATTTCTGTTTAATTTTCAAAGACCAAGTTTTCTTCACTGCCATTCGACAGCTTAGTTATTATATCAACCTCAAGTTGTTTTGTCAACAACTTTTTTAGCTGAGATTGTTTTTCTTCGCTCTCTCGAAGCGACAAGGAATATCTTATCATAAATATTCTTCAGTAAAACATCGAAAAAGTTTATTTTGTTTAATGAAATCTGTATTTCTTTGATTTACTCTTAATACCTCTTAAATAAACCTATTGATACGCAAGGATATGTATTAATCATTAAAGCAAATAAATAGCCCTCGTTAACGAAAATATACTTAACTCGGGCTTATCTTTAATCTATCTTAACAAACCTGCTAGTTCTTCTAAAGATAGTCTATCAACAATTTCATAACCATTTCCCTGTCCTAAGGGCCTAATAACAACTGTTCCCATGTTTGGGATTTCTCCTAAACCAGATCCACTTGGAAAACTGTGAGCGATGATAAGCTTATTACTTCCTTGAGGTGGTCTTATTTCTAACCTTGCCCTTAGCGAGTTTAATATTCTCGCTTGTTCTACGATAGACAAATCTTCACTTAACTTATAAATGTCAAACCAAAATGGATCTACTAAAACACTACTCCTTCCAAAAGCTAATTGTGCAGTTTCTATTGTTCTACAAAAGAGGCTACTTATAATAGGATAACTAATAGGAATTCGTAAGTAACGCAAAATTTCTCCATAGTAAACCGCTTGTCTTCTACCCATTTCCGAAAGATTCCTTTGAGTAGAACAGTACCAATAATTTAAATTGGGTTGATCTTCTCCTATGTTTGCCTCCCCATGTCTAGTATATAGTATATATCCGCCCCCTCTAAGTAAGTCCAGTAACAATCTATTCAATTTAGCTTCTCCTTTCATTTATACTTTCTAGGATCACTAATTACTATATGATATTTGCTCCAATTATTAGCCTATATTTCTTATGACAATAAGTAAAAAGTAAAATAAAAAAACAAACGGAGTATACTTATACTTTTCTCCGTTTGCTTATACAACCTGATTTATTTTTTTAAAATCTAAGCCTTATTAAAACTAGGCAACAGTTAATTTCATATTATTGTGTATAAATTCTTCTATTCTATCAAAAGCAATCTTTAATTTATCTTCATCTACTGTACAAGCAACTCTGATATAGCCCTCTCCACTATTCCCAAACATGTCTCCTGGCATAACTAGTACATGAGCCTCTTTTACAAGTTTTTTGCAAAATTCTCCTGAAGTTAAACCTGTACCTTTAATATTAGGGAATAGATAAATTGTTCCTTCTGGTTCTTTAACAGAAATACCTGGAATATTTCTTAGCCTTTCATAAGCATAGCTCATACGACTTCTAAATTTATTTATTATTTCTGTTTCTACAGTTTTTCTAAGCCTTAGGGCATGTATCGCAGCCCTTTGTGATATAGATGGAGCTGTGTAACAGATTCCTTCATTTATCCTGTTCATACATCTTATAATAGATTTCGGACCTATTACATAGCCGATTCTCCATCCAGTCATAGCAAAGTTTTTTGAGAAGCTATTTATAGTAACAGTTCTTTCTCTCATATCTTTTATTGTTGTCATAGGAATAAATTTTTCTTTAAAACAAAATGCAGAATATACTTCATCAGAAATAATTAATAAGTTATACTTTTTAGCAAGTTCTGCAATTGCTATTATAGACTCTACTGAAAAATGATGTCCTGTTGGATTACAAGGGCTGTTTATCATTATTGCTTTGGTCTTATTTGTTATGCTTTTTTCTAAAGTATCTATATTAATTTCAAAATTATCTTCCTCGTAGGTAGGAACAATAACAGCCTTTCCCCCTACCAGTTCAATTTGAGGTTTGTAAGGTGTAAAGTACGGCTCATGAATAATAACTTCATCTCCTTGATTAACTACAGCACTTAGTGATAGAAATATTCCATGACAAGCCCCTGCTACAACTATCACCTCGGAGCTATCTACAGGGTAATTGTACTCTTCTTTATAATATTTAACTATCTCTTCATGTAATTCCTTATCTCCTAAGCTATTTGTATAGTGGGTATGACCTTTTTCTGCATCTTCAAAAGCCCCTTCAATTATATTTTTATCTGTAATTATATCTGGATCACCAAAACTTAGATTAATTAAATCTCCATATTCATTAGCTAAAGTCTCTATAATCTCTAAAGGTACTAAATCCTCTCTCAGGAATTTATCTGCTAGAAAATTCTTTTCCATATATATCACCTTCCAGTGTGCTTAAGGCATGATGCTTTAGTAGCCCTTTTCTATATCTACTAAATTTATAAGCTCCTCACCTTTAGGATATCTTTGTAGATTTTCGTATATGGTATTATATATTTTTACATCTCGACTTTCAGATACCCATGAATTATGAGGACTAATTATGAGATTTTCTAAATCCCATAATACACTTTCTTTATCTAAAGGCTCTTTTTCAAAAACATCTAAAGCAGCAGCCTTAATTCTATTATTTTTTAATCTTTCAATCAGTTTCTCTTCATCTACTACGTCTCCTCTTGATGCATTAATAAATACAACCCCTTCTTTCATAGAATTAAATCTACCCTCATCTAATAAATGATAAGTTTCAGGTGTACTTGGAACAAGAGAAACAACAATATCGCATATTTTTAACATCTCATTTAAGTTATAAGTGCTATAAGTTTCATTAAAATACTCCATAGGTCTTCCATCTCTATTTACACCTAATACACGAGTATCAAATGCTCTTAACCTCTTGGCTGTTTCTACGGCAATAGCTCCTGTACCAACTATGCCTACAGTCTTACCGCATAATTCCATTAAACTAAAGTCCATTCTCCATATTCTTTTTTTCTTATTTTCATTAAAATTATTAGAATTTTTATATATCTCTAAAATTTTTCCAACTATCCATTCCGCTACAGGTACTACATATCCATGTTTATTATTAGTTACCTTAATTTTATAATTTTGCACTACATCTTTAGGTACTTGATTAAACCCAATGCTTAATAACTGAATCCATTTTAAATTTTTCATCTTTGAAATATCTAATGTATCAAAAGGATCATAGGTCACAAGAATTTCTACATCCTTAAATTCTTCTATATAATGTAACCCTTTTTCCTTTTTAATTATTATTTCATAACCTAACTGCTCTAATTGTTTCATTTCATCCTTACCATAATTATATGAAAACAATGCTAATTTGCTCATAAGAATTCACCTCATTTGTATTATACCTGATAATACATATTATGTAATAACTACTTATAACGTTTATGATTTTTAACATAATCATATTAACATTATTTTTGGAGAGAATATACTAAGAAAGTTTTAGTTTACCGAAAATGCGGAATACTTTATTTGATAGGAGTATATTATGGTTATTAATGTAAATATGATTCAAGCAGTAGGCCTGGGAGTAATAGTCTTCTTACTAGGTGATATAATTGTAGAAAGAGTACATCTTTTTAAAAAGTATTGTATTCCAGCACCTGTTGTTGGCGGACTTATCTTTGCTTTGATACACTTGCTAGGAATACAAACAGGAACATTTTCTTTCATATTCGACCAAACTTTAAAAAATTTCTTTATGATTGGATTCTTCTCAACCATTGGCTTTACAGCTAGCTTTAGAATTCTTAAACAAGGTGGAATTTCAATTGCTGTTATGGTTCTTATTTCAATAATTATGTTGTTCCTGCAAAATATATGGGGAATCAGTATTGCAACAGCCTTTAACTTAAATCCTCTTATAGGTATGTGCGCAGGTTCTATATCACTTATGGGTGGAGTTGGGACTGCTGCTGCACTTGCTCCCATTATAGAGTCTAATGGTGCTATTGGAGGACTGCCTATTGCCATTGCCTCTGCCACTTTTGGTCTCATCATGGGGGGAATAGTATCTGGTCCAGTAGCAAGATATATTATAGAAAAAAAAGGGTTAGCTCAAATATCTGAAGAGAACGATGAAGCTAAAAGTGAGGAAGAGAATGGTTACTCTGAATTAAGAACAGAGGATGATGATACTGATATAATTAACACAAATGACTTTAGTAAGGGTTTCCTTCTTATTATGTTATCAATGGGTATAGGTTCTGTAATTTCAGTATTAATCAATAAAACAGGCCTAGTTTTTCCAGCATATATCGGTGCTATTTTTGCTGCGGCAATAATTCGAAATTTTGCGGATATAGGAAAAGTGACACTCCCTCAAAAAGAAATCAACGCCATTGGTAACGTATTTTTAAATATATTTCTTGCTATGACAATCATGTCCTTAGAAATATGGAAAATTGTAGGGATGGCATTACCTCTAATAGTAATACTACTAGGACAGGTAGTTATACTTGCTATATATTCAGTAGTTATAGTATTTAATTTTACAGGGAAAAATTACGATAGTGCAGTAATGAGTGCAGGTTTTTATGGATATGCAATGGGAGCTACACCCAATGCAATGATAAGCATGACTGCAGTTGTGGAAAAATATAAAAAACCATCACCAAAAGCATTCTTTACAATACCAATAGTTGGTGGCTTTATTATTGATTTAATTATGGGAATAATAGTTATTGGACATATGAACTTAGTTCTCTCAGGTATTTTATAGGAAATTTAATAGCAAACTTATAAAAGGTATAGCCTAATTTAAGACTATACCTTATTATTACTAATATCCATTCTTTTTAGCTGTTGCCTCATCTTTTATTTCTTCTCTTAAACCTTTAAGAGATTCTTCTCTTCTATGATTTTTTTCTATAAGTGTATTTTTCATCTTTTCATCATCTGTTATTTGAATCATTTCTTCTGCCAGTTCAATATTCTGAATGGTGTTACTAATATTGTGCTGAATTCTATCTACGTTATCTCTTCTATCATCTGGTTTATTTTTCATAGCTTTTTTTATCTCCTTCTAATTCTTCTTTTGATTAATCCTTTATAGACATATCTCAGGCTTAAGAGCGATCTACCCATTTCTTTTTAGCTTTTGTTACATCTTCTTCTGAAAGAATAGTTTCTGCTATAATCTCAGTCATGCCACAACCTCTATCAATCATTTCCTTTGCTTTTTCCATACAGGCTTCATGCTCACCTTTGCTCATGATTTTATTTTTACCCATTAAAAAGCCCTCCTAAAAATAGATTTAAAAAATAAATCTCAAGAACTAGTATTACCTGGAGTAACGTTTTTATTCTGTCTTTAATATATAACTCTTTAAGCAGTAAATGGTTGATAGCTAGTATTCACAGCACTTATCTTGATGGAGACTATAATTTAATTCATAAAATATAAATTTAACTATTATTTTTCATAAATTTTAGAGTTTTCTTTTTTTTAATGTAGCTATTTCTTCCTTAATCATAACTTCGTCCCACCTGTTACAAAAAAGATAAAAAAACAGACTGCTCTCATCATTATTAAGAGTGTCTGTTCTTTTATTGTCTTAAATTACATATCACTTTCTATAATCCTACAATTAACTTCTGAAGTGGCTTTTCTTGTCTGAAGTCAAGCGGCTGCTTCTTAACTTTTAGATTATTTCCCTTTTTATCTCAAATATTACAGGATCACAATAGTCTGGACACTGAACAACTAACTTTTCTCCGAATCCCATTTGTTCTGGCGTAACTCCTTTTCTCGCAGCATATATAAAAGGAAAAAAAGATTGAACTGCCATAAGACATACATTAGATG
>JAVBVX010000069.1:0-6148 GCA_036677665.1 Clostridium sp.
GAAAATTAAAGATATGAAATAAATTAATCCTAGTAAAGCATAATTTTTAGCCTTACTAGGATATTTTAATACATTTAATACTATAAAAATAGGCGCTAAAACTTTGACGCTTACGCATAAAGATTAACGATTACAAGCTATTTCTTAAGGCTGATTATACCGCAAGGCATGAATAATACATTAGGTGGAAATGTTATGTCTAAAATTAAGGTAGCAGATTTTTATTATGGCGCTGTTTTATCTATGCTTTTCAACAAGCATTTTAACCCTGCACTTGTTGAAAGTGACGATACTAGGCAAATATATGATTTAACAACCAATAATGGATTTTGTAGATTGTACATAAAATATATAACAGATAGACTTAATAGTAGAACAGAAGACTATAATAGTTGGCAATTTGTATTTACACCAGACGAGATTGATGAATTAAAAGACTATATTAATAGGGATTTCAATTTATCAATGGCCTTAGTTTGTGGGGTACAAGGACTTGCTAATAGCGAAATTGCAGTACTTGATAAAAAAGAGATTAAGGAATTGCTGAGATTAGATAAAAAGTCAATAACTATCAGCCGAAAGAAGAATGAACGAGCATACAGAATTTCAATAGGTGGCGGCAGAAGTGCAGCGATGTAAGTCAAAGCAAATCGTTTTGAAGATATATTTTTAAATTGTTAGGAGTGATTATTAGGTCGGACATAAAATTTGAAATTAAAGAAACTACAGGAGTCCTTTCAGAATCAGCTAAGGGATGGGTAAAGGTGTTACTTTATCAGCTGAAGAACTGAAGAAACTTAAAAAAATACTTAAAGAGATGCAGTTGTAGGAGATAAATATTTAATATTGAGAGGTTAAAATGAGTGAATTTAAAGAAATATCAAATGGATATAAATATAACTTAGTTGATAATATTTCTTGTGATGGACAAATGTGTTCTGTTGACGTTGAGATTGAAAGATATGGAAACAAAACTGAGAATATTGATGAGATTAATAGATATATTTCTGAATTAATAACAGAGATAATGAGAAATGATTTTAAAGAGAAATATAAAAGTTTTAATACAAATGGGTGTATAAGGCAAATATCGAATAATATTTATGAATTAGACTGGACTATAAATATAAAAAAAAGCAAATATAAGATTTTAAAAGAGTTCTGCGAAGGTAATGAAATAGAAATATTATCTGGAGCATTGATAAATAAAAAGGGAAAGTATGTAGTTAAGGAAAAAGGTAGTGTTTTTAAGAAATTTATAGAGTATGCATATATTGAAAATAAAGAATATGAATTAAAAGGAATTGACTTTAAATTTTTAGATGATTATGACCAAATTACATATGAAGAAACAATAAATGATAGATGATCTCCTGGGTGCCAGGCGACTATTTTGAAGAACTATTTATGGCCATTAAGAGCTTGGTTCCTGAAAGCGAATATACCCCAGCGGTTTTATTGACGTGGGAAGATTACGAGGATGAGGAAGAGTAAAACTACATTCGCGAAAATTACAAGTATTATAATGAGGTGCTTAATATCCTCGACAAATCTCATTTTGGAGGGATAACATGGGAAAAATTGTAAACATTAATAATTCCAATGAGGTTGAGGTCGTTAGAACAGAAAACGATTTAATAGAACTTACAGAGGGAATGCTGTTGGATGCGCGTGCTACTATAAATAATAAGAAAACATTAAGCGTACCAATTGCAGAGTTATCGACTTTAGGAGCTGGGGTGTCATCACTTATTCCAGCATTGAACACTGTCACACAGACAACCACATTTGCCACAGAGGGCTTATATCAATTAGCTAATGCAGGCGTTGGTGATGTTCTGAAGGTTGCGAAAAATGGTAATTTCTGGGGAGCTTTTAAGACTGCTGATGGTGCATCAAAATTTGCACAGCTTCAGGCAGCAGGCCCATTGTCTGCTACAACTACAACAGCGGCCGCAATTAACCCAGCCATAATGATAATGGCAGTAGCGCTTTTCTCGATCGAAAAAGAGCTCGGTAATATTGCAGAAATGGAAAAGCAGATTTTATCATTCCTGGAAGTTGAAAAGGAATCAGAAATCGAAGCTGATGTAGAAACATTGATGAATATCGTCACGAAGTATAAGCTCAACTGGGATAATGAGCATTTCGTTGCTAGTAACCATAAGCTGGTATTGGATATTCAAAGAACCGCCAGAAAGAATATGAACGCATATCAGAAGAAGGTTAATGAGGTCCTTAAAGCGAAACAGTTCATTGTCACTCAGAATAAAGTAAATTCAATATTTGCTGACTTAGAGAAGAAGTTCAAATATTATAGATTATCGCTTTACACGTTCTCTTTGGCATCGCTTATGGAAATAATGCTAAGCGGTAATTTTAAAGAAGAATACATCTCAGGCATTAAAGATGAGATAAGAGAAATGTCACAAACCTATAGGGATTTATTTGGAGAGTGTTCAGTTCGTCTTGAAAAGATGGGTAACTCCGCGCTGGAAGCAAATGTGGTAAAAGGATTAGGTACCGCAGGCAAAGCTGTTGGAAAGTTCATCGGTAATATTCCTCTTGTGAAGGAGGGGCCGGTTGATGAGTTCCTTCAAGATAAAGGCGCTCAGTTAAAAAGCAATGCTATAAGAATGGAAAAGAAATATGTCGGGGCATTTGCGGCAATAGGCAATCCGGGCACAGGCATGCTTGTTGAAAAAATGAAGGATATGGTTCAGATCTATAACCATACTTCGCAGATATGCTTTGATAAAGAAAAGATTTATTTAATGGCTAATTAGGGGGAGGTTCAAAAATGGAGCTATCGTTAAAGGGTTCGTGGACCAGTTTCTAGATACTGACAGGAATATATGACGTACTTCCTGTCGTGTCGAGCCATTTACATGGCGGCAAGACATCAATATCAACGTCCCAACCTATAAGCTTGGACATGTTCACACTTACGTAAGATTGAAAATCGGCCGTTTGACATCAGTTGCCCAAACTCCGACCACGTGGAGACGGTAGTTAAGCTAGTGAAAAATAGGTTAATATGAAAGGCTTTGCAAGTTTTTAGGTTAAAATTGAAGTGTGTTTTATGTTCCCATAGACTGGCTATGTTCCCACAATTATGGCTGAACTATCACCTTCTAATAAGTTTAATATAAAGATACCCAATTAAGAAATAGATAGCTATATAAATACAAAAGTTACAGTTTAACCTCCTGTTATCCATATAATTAGTATTGTTGTAATATATTGAACTAAGTAAATTAACTTAGAAACGGGTAAATGTGTCAATATTACTAATCTTAAGATATATAATAAACAAAATTGTTAAAATGCTCACTATGTAAAGCTCATGGTGAGCATTTTTATATAGTAAGGAACAGCTAAAAAGAAATTATATTTTGTCGTTAGAGACTCTTAAAAATATAATTTCTTATTAATATAAAATAAGTAATTATTATATATATTTTCGAAAACCTCTTATAAAAAGTATAAATATGGTATATAATATATACGAACACAAGTTTGTATTTGATATATTAGTAATTACTAAGAGGTTGATGGGTTATGGGAAGAATAATTTTTCATATTGATGTAAATAGTGCTTATCTTTCTTGGGAAGCAGCTTATAGACTTCAGCAAGGAGAAAAGTTAGATCTTAGAAAAGTTCCATCTGTGGTAGGTGGAGATGAGGAAAGTAGGCATGGAATTGTTTTAGCAAAGTCAATTCCTGCAAAGAATTACAAGATTCAAACAGGTGAAACATTGTATAACGCACGTCAGAAGTGTCCAGATATAAAAATAGTACCACCAAGGTATTGGTTATATATGCAATGTAGCTCGGCTATGCATGAAATATTACAGGAGTATACACCAATTATACAGAGGTTTTCTGTAGATGAGAGTTTCTTAGATTTTTCTAATATGGAGAACTTATATTCACATTATATGAAGCTTGCTGATAGTATAAGAGAAAGAATAAAGAGAGAACTAGGGTTCACAATAAATATAGGAATATCAAGTAATAAGCTTCTTGCAAAGGTTGCTTCAGATTTAGAAAAGCCAGATAAAATACACACCTTATTTCCACAGGAAATAAAAAGTAAAATGTGGCCACTTCCAGTAGAAGACTTATTTATGGTAGGAAGTGCTACAGCTCCTAAACTACATAAGTTAAATATTAATACAATAGGAGAACTTGCAAATTATGATGTAAATATATTAAAAAACATTCTAAAGAGTCATGGAGAATTAATTTGGAATTATGCTAATGGCATAGATAATTCAGAAGTTAGAAAAAGTGATTATATCAAGATTAAAGGTATAGGAAACTCTACAACTATCTCTTTTGATGTAGAAGATAGGGAAACAGCCTATAAGGTATTATTATCTTTATGTGAAACAGTAAGTATGAGATTAAGAGACACTAAGCACTGCTGCAGAGTGGTTTCAATATCAATAAGAGGTAGCGATTTAATATCTTACTCCCGTCAAAAGAAGTTAAGTACAGCCACAGATTCAACTAGAAAAATATATGAGGTAGCTTGTTACTTATTTAATAGTGTATGGAAGGGAAATCCAATTAGACATCTAGGAGTTCATATAACAGATTTCTGTAATAATGACTTTCATCAGTATAGTCTATTAGATTCATTTGATTATTATAAGGATGAAAAACTAAACAAGGTAGTTGATGAAATTAGATTAAAATATGGTAATAAAGCTATTTTCAAATCCTGTTTTCTGCATTCAGGTTTAAGTCCAATGTGTGGAGGAATAGGGGAGCAAGATTATCCTTTAATGAGTTCTATACTATAGGGGAAGGTGAGTATTATGAAGGTTATATCGAAGCCTATTGAGGTAGTTTCTTATACAGATAGTAATGGGAATATACAACCATTAAGATTTAGACTACAAAAAGAAGATGAAAGTAGGCAAGTAATAAAAGTGGATAAAGTTATTGTAAAGGAAACTGAAAAGCTTGCAGGTAATACTATGTTTGTATTCAAGTGTCAGAGTATAATTAATGATATAGTAAAACCCTTTGAAATTAAGTATGACTTAAGAACTTGTAGGTGGATGTTATATAAAATTTAGTAGGCGATTAATTATAAATTTATATGTATACTTGTTTTAGTAATTCTATTAAGTAAAAAATATCTACTGCTATTTAAATGGTGGTAGATATTTTTGTGTTTTAGGATGTATATTAACTGTAAATAATAGTTATATGATTAGTATAATATAGTTTAATATGGTTCAATATAAATTATAGGATGTGATGTTTTGCGAAAGATAATATCAGATATATCAGATAGATATGGTTTATATAGTCTTCATAAGGAATATAGTGAAAAAGATCAGTTTAAATATTTAGAAGAGGAAGTGTACACACTCAATAGTGATTTTTGGGGATTTTACAATAAACCAAGTTTACCTAAAGTACATTTTGAAAAACATAAATTAGAAAATAATTATGAGAAGGGTAAACTGAAATTTTTAAGTGAAATTGATAATGGGGTTAGTAATAAAGAGGCTATATTTTATTACAATAAGTGTATAGCTGAAGATAACAATATAAGTGTTATTTTTGTACATGGTTGGAGAGCTAAGACTTTAAATAGATTAGAGAAAGTATTTTTAGATAGTTTTGTTGAAAGAAATTATAATGTGTATAGATATGTGCTCCCTTTTCACATGGAAAGATCGCCAAATGAATCTATTTATAGTGGTGAATATTTTGTAAGTGCAGATGTAGGAAGAACTCTAAAATCTGTTCAGCAATCTGTAAGTGATATTAGAGCTTTAATTAGTTATATTAAATCTATAGAAAAGACAAAAATCATAGTTATAGGTTTAAGTTTAGGAGGAATAATTACTAATTTATTATGTGAAGTTGAAGATAATATTGACGTATTAATATCCTTATTTTATGCTAATGATTTGTCATTTACTATATTTGAAACAGAGGCTGGAAAGTATATAAAAAGAGATTTTTTGAAAAACAATTTTAGCTACAGTTTATTAAGAGAAAGTTGGAAAGTTATAAACCCTAGCATAAGAAAGCCCATATTAGATCTTAATAAAATACTTCTTGTATCTGGTAAGTATGATAGATATGTTTTAAATAAAGATACAGAACAGTTATGGGAGA
>JAVBVX010000070.1:0-110466 GCA_036677665.1 Clostridium sp.
TACATGCGTAGGTTCAAATCCTGCCATCCCAGCCAATGTGATCCACTAGCTCAGTCGGTAGAGCACTTGACTTTTAATCAAGTTGTCCGGAGTTCGATTCTCCGGTGGATCACCAATTTTAAGCAGTGAGCACAAATCGATGATTTGTTGTGAATCGCTTACTCATCTGACTAAAAGAAAGATGAGTTTCATAATCAATAGTTTTTTATTTTAATGTGCGGGTATGGTTCAATGGTAGAACGTCAGCCTTCCAAGCTGAACACAAGGGTTCGATTCCCTTTACCCGCTCCATTTTTTTATTTTTTGGACTTTTAAAAGTATTATGCGCTTATAGCTCAGCTGGATAGAGTTACGGACTTCGAATCCGGAGGTCGGGGGTTCGAATCCCTTTAGGCGCACCAAAATAGAGGCTTCCTGAGTTTTCAGGAGGTCTTTTTTTGTACGTCCAAAATGTATGCTTAGTCTATAAGCTGAAAGAAACCTATGTAGCTATATTGGGCTTTTCAAATATCTTTAATCTAATATTTGCGTGTTTTTCAGTCTTATTACTTCATCTTTAAATATCAGAAGAAGAGAAATATCTGCCTAGAGTATTTGAGAAAGACTATCTATTTTTATATAAGATTATAAAAGGGTAACAAATGTTATGGAAGAACATATATTTATTGGTTGTAATAAGAAAAATTTTACAAATGATAATACGTAGAAGATACTATGAATAAAGAAATAGAAAGACTAAGAGTAATTGATTAATTAATATATAATATAAGAACAAATTTTTTTTGTAATAAAACATAATCTATATCAATATTAATACTAAAAAAGATATAAGGGGGAAATATGATAATCAAGCGAGGTCAAGTTGATATAGATGAATATAAAGAATGTTTTTTAGGAGATTTAATATTGAATAACTATGACGAATCTAAACTTTTAATTTTTCTAGGAGCAGAAGAAATAAATTCTGGGAAGTGGAAATTAAAAATGGGTTTAAGTAAAAGATGTGAGAATGATTTAAAAGATAGTACACTTCATATTGTAAATAGCGATTGGTTAAGTAATTATTCTTTTAATATATGTATAGAAGTTAGAATTGGTGAAAAAATTAGACTAAATGAGGATTTAGGCAGTAATATTTTAACTGAGGAGGAAGTAGGCATTTTAAGAAGTAAAATAGAGGAAAAATATAAGTTTTATAAAGCAAGTTGTATGACTATTAGAGAAATTGAAAAGGATCGTATTTTATTTGATGTGCAATACATTTAATCAATATAATAAAATGCTTTATTTTATCTTTTATATTAATAAAGCATACTAAAGTGAATGAATAGTGGTGATTCTTTATTATCATATGTCATATACTTACTTAAGAGGTGAAGCATATGGAGAAAGAAGAATTGCAGGAAATTATTCATAAGGAAATAGGTGGATCATTAAATGAAATAGCCAAAAGTTTAAAAAAAGAAAAGAAAAAACCAAACTATTTATACTTAATTGTATTTAGTACCTTTATGTTGTATGTTTTATACATTATATATAAGACAGTTAATAGTATTAACATATAGTTAATTACTTGTAGACTATGTTCTAGCATAGTCTTATTTTTTTATTTTTTGCTCAGTATAAACCCTTCAAGGCTTATTATGTCTAAAATATAATCTAAGAAAATAAATGTAAATATAGAATAAAATAGCAATATGAATGAACAGAATTTGGATAAATAATAAAAAAATCACATATGCAAGAGGGTATATATTAAAATTCATTTTTGTTGCAAAACTATATAAATAATGATATAATAACAACATAAAATGAATAAAATGATTTATAATTAGTCTTTTAATGGAGGGGAAATGATTGAATAAGAAGGGAAAATCATCATTAGCTGCAAAAATTGTTTTTGCATTAATCTTAGGTATATTATTTGGTATAGTAGCAAATAATGTATTCTCGGCAGATATAAACAATGATTTAAGTAAATGGGTATTGTCACCAGTAGGTGATATGTTTTTAAGATCAATAAAAATGTTAGTAGTACCTCTTGTTTTATGTTCTTTAATATGTGGAGTAGCTGCTATTGGAGATATTAAAAAACTAGGACGTGTTGGAGTAAAAACAATTGCTTATTATGTACTAACTACAGCAGTAGCTATATCTATAGCAATGTTTGTAGCTAATGTAATAAGACCAGGAGTAGGTACAGGATTAAATATATCAGTAGCACAAACTGCTGTTGAAACTGCAAAGGCACCTTTTATAATGGATATGTTTGTGAATATGATTCCTACAAATCCTATTGATTCAATGGTAAAAGGTGATATGCTTCAGATAATAGTATTTGCAATAATATTTGGATCTTGCATTACATTATTAGGAGAAAAAGGAGAATTACTTTTAGATACTATTACACAGGTTAATGAAGTTCTTCTAAAAATGATAAATGTTATTATGCTTACAGCACCTATAGGAGTTTTTGCTCTTATATCAAAGGTTATAATGTTCCAAGGTATAGATGTTTTATTACCGCTTTTAAAATATTTCCTTACAGTTGTTTTAGTACTAGCAATTCAACTTTTCGTAGTATACGGATCAGCATTGAGAATTTTAGGTAATGTTAGCCCTATTACTTTCTTTAAAAAGTTTTGGCCTGTAATGTTAGTTGGGTTTAGTACTTCAAGTAGTAATGCTACAATACCAGTAACACTAGAAACTTGTGAAGAAAAACTAGGAGCATCTAAATCAATTGCAAGCTTTACGATACCACTAGGAGCAACTGTAAATATGGATGGTACTGCTATAATGCAAGGGGTAGCAACAGTATTTATTGCACAGTTAGTTGGAGTCGATTTAAGTATGTATCAAATGGTAATGGTAGTATTAACAGCTACTTTAGCATCTATAGGTACAGCTGGGGTTCCAGGAGCAGGTATTGTAATGCTTTCTATGGTACTTCAACAAGTAGGTCTTCCACTAGAAGGAATAGCACTAATATTAAGTGTAGATAGATTACTTGATATGATGAGAACTGTTGTAAATATTAGTGGAGATGCAGCAGCAACTATAATTATGGCTAATTCCGAAAAAGAATTAGATTTAGAAGTTTATAATAGTGATGTAGTTGTAGGAGAATCAGTAGAAGCATAAGTAACGAAATAGTGTCGTTTTAATTAAAGCCATAGTAAATAAAATTTTACTATGGCTTTAAAATTTAGTATTGCTTTTTGGACAAGTTTCGGGTAATATATAAAATATAGTTATGTGTCGAATGTTTTTTATTAAAAAATAAATATTGTTCGTATCTCGTATATGTTTAGAAATATGGTCTAAACGTTTCTACTAAACAGCCTTAAACTGTTTAACTACGGGGTTTATAGTTATAACAAAGTTTGTTAAAATACTTATATATTTTAAGGAAGAATTTAAAGTACTTAAAAGGTTATTAGCTATTTTAATAAAGAATTGTTATTTAAGGTTATTGCCATATAAACTCCCTAGTTTAAACTAGGGAGTTTTTGTTTGTATTAAAAATATAGCATAAGGGATGGGTCATTTCATGGAATTGTTAAAGAATAGAATTTTAGAAGAGGGTAAAGTTTTAGGAAAGAATATTTTAAAAGTAGATAGCTTTCTTAATCATCAAATAGATGTAGAACTTTTTAATGAAATAGGAAAAGAATTTAAGAGAAGATTTAGTGAAAAAAAGGTTTCAAAAATAGTTACAATAGAAGCATCGGGAATCGGAATAGCTTGTATAACTGCACAATATTTTAATGTTCCGGTAGTTTTTGCAAAAAAACATGAAGGAAGTAATATGGATAAAGAAGTTTATGAAGCTGATGTATTTTCTTTTACTAAAAATAAATCTTATAAAATAAAAATTTCAAAAACATATATAACTGAAGAAGATAAGGTTCTTATAATAGATGATTTTCTAGCAAATGGAAATGCAGCTTCTGGTCTTATAGATGTTATTACACAAGCAAATGCTGAAGTGGTTGGCGTAGGAATTGTAATAGAAAAAGGCTTTCAAAATGGTAGAAAACTTATTGAAGAAAGTAAAATACAATTAGAGTCATTAGCAGTTATAAAAGCTATCGAAAATGGAAAAGTTATTTTTAAAGATTAATATCAAAAATAATATAAAAATTAAGGGGGAAGAATTTATGAAAAAGCTAACAGGATTATTATTAGTTTTCATCTTATCATTAGGGACATTATTAACAGGATGTGGCGCTAGTAATGATAAGGAATCACCAAAAAAAGATAGTTCGACAAAATTAAGTGCTTCAGATATAAAAGTAGGTTTCATTTATGTTGGACCAATAGGGGATGGCGGTTACAGCTATGCTCATGATCAAGGAAGACTTTATATGGAGAAGGAATTAGGACTTCAACCATCTATAATTAAAGAGAATGTAAAAGAAGAAGATGCAGAAGTTCAGAATGTTATTGAAAGTATGATTGACCAAGGTGCTAATGTTATAGTAGGAACAAGCTTTGGATTTATGGATGGAATGAAAAAGGCAGCATTAGAACATCCAACAGTTAAGTTTTTACACTGTTCAGGATATGAAAGTGCAGAAAATATGGCAAATTACTTTGGAAGAATGTATGAAGCAAGATACTTATCAGGTATAGTTGCAGGAATGAAGACACAATCTAATACAATTGGATATGTTGGAGCTTTTGAAATACCAGAAGTTGTAAGAGGAATAAATGCATTTACTTTAGGAGTTCGTGCTGTAAATCCTAAAGCTGTAGTTAAAGTAAAATGGACAAATACTTGGTATGATCCAGGTAAAGAAAAAGAAGCAGCAAAAGCTCTTTTAGATGAAGGTGCAGATGTTATTGCTCAACATCAAGACACAGCAGGACCACAACAAGCAGCAGAAGAAAAAGGAGCATTCTCAATAGGGTATAATACAGATATGGAAAGTTCAGCACCAAAAGCTTATATGACATCAGCAGTTTGGAATTGGGGACCTTACTATGTAGAACAAATAAAAGCTATTATGGATGGAACTTGGACAAATGAAAGTTATTGGAAAGGTATGGATGCAGGAATCGTTGATTTAGCTCCATTAACTAAAAATGCACCTGCAGGAGCAGAAGAAAAAGTAAAACAAGTGAAAGAAGATATAATATCAGGAAAAAATAAAATATTTGTAGGACCAATAAAAGATAATAAAGGAACAGAAAAAGTAGCAAAAGACACAGTTATGACTGATAAAGAACTATTAGAATTTAATTGGTTCGTAGAGGGAGTTCAAAATGCTGGAAAATAAAGTTCCATATATACAAATGAAAAATATAACTAAATCTTTTGGAAAAGTAATTGCAAATAATAATATAAATCTAGAAGTGTATGGTGGAGAAATCCATGCACTTCTAGGTGAAAATGGGGCTGGGAAAAGTACACTTATGAACATGCTATCAGGGGTTTATACTCCTGACAGCGGTTCTATTTTCATACATGGGGTTGATAAAAAGTTTACTTCACCAAAAGATGCTATAGAAGCTGGTGTAGGTATGATTTATCAACATTTTAAGTTAGTGGAAACTATGACTGCAGTAGAAAATATACTTCTTGGACAAAAAGGAAAATTATTTTTAGATAAGAAGAAAAATGTAAAAAAAATAGAAAGTATAATTGAAAAGTTTGGACTAGAAGTTAATTTAGATAAAAACGTATATGAAATGTCAGTAGGAGAGAAACAAAATCTTGAAATACTAAAGGTTATATATAGAGGGGCAGATATATTAATCTTAGATGAACCGACAGCGGTATTTACTCCACAAGAGAGTAAAAAGTTATTTAAAATAATGGATAAGATGAGAAGTGAAGGGTGTGCTGTAATCTTTATAACACACAAGATGGACGAAGTTATGGCTATGTCAGATAGAATAACAGTTCTAAGAAAAGGTGAAACAATAGAAACGTTAAATAAAGTAGAAACTAATCCTAAAGAACTTACTGACCTTATGGTAGGACGTTCTGTAGATTTATCTATAAAAAATGTACCTTTTAAAGAAGGTTCCAAAGTACTAGAAGTAAATAATTTAAAAATTTTAAGTGAAGATAAGGTAGAAGTAATTAAAAATATTAGTTTTGATGTTAAAGCTGGAGAAATTTTAGGTATAGCTGGAATAGCAGGAAGTGGTCAAAAAGAGCTATGTGAGGCTATAGCAGGTATTCAAAAAGTTCAAGACGGAGAAATTATATTTGAAAAAGAAAATATTGTTGGCAAGAATGCTAGAGAAATAATAACAAAGGGAATAAGTATGAGTTTTATACCAGAGGACAGATTAGGTATGGGACTTGTAGCATCTATGGATATGGTAGATAATCTTTTACTTAAAGAGTATCAAAGTCAAAAAGGAATGTTTATTAGAAGAAATGCTATTAAAGAAAAAGCTAAAAAAATGGTTTCGAAGCTTGAAATTAAAACTCCAGGAATACATCATCCTATAAAGTATTTATCAGGTGGAAACATTCAAAAGATATTACTTGGAAGAGAACTAAGTTTATATCCTAAACTGCTTATTATGGCATACCCAGTTAGAGGATTAGATATTAACACATGTTATACAATATATGATTTGATTAATGAGGAGAAAGCAAAAGGAAACTCCATAATCTATATAGGTGAAGATCTAGATGTTTTAATTGAGTTATGTGACAGAATTATGGTTATGTATGATGGACGTGTAACAGGGGTAGTAGATGCAAATAATACTTCAAAAGAAGAAATTGGAATGCTCATGGTAGGAAATAAATTAGAGGAGGAGCTTCTTGATGCTTAGAATTATAAAAAAGGGTGAAATAAGTAAAAGTGATAGTATAAGAATAAGGGCTATTGCTATAGTTCTTTCCCTTATAGTAGTAGGGATTTTTATATTCACCTTAGAACTAAATCCTCTTAAAGTTTATACTTCTATGCTAGAAGGAGCTTTTGGTTCAGAATATAAAATAAAACAGACTATTATAAAAGCAGTTCCTCTTTTAATTGCTTCATTAGGAATATCTATAGCTTTTAAAATGCAGTTTTGGAACATAGGTGGAGAAGGTCAGATAATTATGGGAGCTTTTGCTGCATCATATTTTGCCTTGAATTTCTCAGATTTGCCTAAAGTTCTTTTATTAATTATTATGGGAATAGCAGGAATGATTGGAGGAGGGCTTTGGGCATTTATACCAGCACTTTTCAAATCAAAATGGGGAACAAATGAAACTATTGTAACCTTAATGATGAATTATATAGCATTAAATTGGGTTACATATCTTCAATATGACTTGTGGAAAGATCCAAAAGCAATGGGATTTCCTAAGATACCTCCATTTTCAGGTAATGCTATACTTCCAAAGTTGTTTGGAGTTCATATCGGATGGATAATAGCTGTAATACTTACAGTAATAGTATATGTATTTATGAATTATAGTAAAAAAGGGTATGAGATTAGTGTGCTTGGAGAGAGTGAGAGAACTGCTCAATATGCTGGGATTAATATAAAAAAGACTATAATGACTGCTGTATTTTTAAGTGGAGGTTTATGTGGTCTTGTAGGTATGATTCAAGCTTCAGCAGTAAGTAATACTTTATCTGTTGCAGTTTCAGGTGGAGCAGGTTTTACAGCAATAATTATAAGCTGGCTATCTGCTTTAAGTGCACCTGTAATAATGATATCCTCTATACTTTTTGCAGGACTGCTTCAAGGAGGAGCATATATACAAACGGCTTTTGGAATACCAGATGCAGCAGCTTCAGTGCTTCAAGGTACTATTTTATTCTTTATATTAGGAAGTGAATTCTTTATTAAATACAAGGTTTATATTAGAAGATCTAAAACTGAAGTAGTGAAGGGGGAATAGGAATGAATTCAATAGTTATATTTTTAAGTGCTGCGGTAATTGCAGGAACCCCACTACTTTTTGCAACTCTAGGTGAAATTATTACAGAGAAGGTAGGTAACTTAAACCTAGGAGTTGAAGGTATGATGTTAATGGGGGCTGTTATTGGATTTGCGGTAGGTCTAAAGACAGGTAATCCCATACTAGCAATGATTGGAGCAGCTTTGGCAGGAGCTAGCGGTGCTTTAATATATGCCTTTCTGACAATAGGATTAAGAGCAAATCAAGTTGTTTCAGGACTTACATTAACTATATTTGGTACAGGATTTTCGAGTCTAATAGGTAAAGCTACAGGGTTAATAGGACAAAAAACTCCTGACACTATAAAAGAGTTTTTTAAAGTTCTTCCTATACCAGGACTATCTAAAATACCTTTTATTGGACCAATATTTTTCAATCATGATCCTTTTGTGTATTTTGGATATATATTAGCTATATGTATAGGGATATATTTATACAATACAAATAAAGGACTTAATTTAAGGGCTGTTGGGGAAAATCCTGTATGTGCAGATGCAGCTAGTATTAATGTAAGTTTATACAAGTATGTTAATGTATTAATTGGAGGAGCCCTTTGTGGACTTGGAGGAGCTTATTTATCTTTAATATATATTCCAGCATGGCAGGAAAACGTAACAGCAGGGAGAGGATGGATTGCTGTAGCACTTGTAATATTTGCAGCATGGAATCCTTATAAAGCTATTTTTGGATCATATTTATTTGGAGCATTAGGTATAGTTGCTTTTAGGTTTGAAGCATTAACAGCTCATGTATCTCAATACTTAATTGATATGTTACCTTATCTTGTGACTATAATTGTTCTTTTAATTGTATCTATGAGAAAAAACAAGAAAAATGCACCACCATTAAATTTAGGAAATGCTTACTTTAGAGAAGAGAGATAAAAAACATCACCAAATTAAAGATTTGGTGATGTTTTTTTTGAAATTGGCATAGAGATTGCTACATTAATTTATTAGAGTTGCTCATTAAAAATGTAAATTCTAAAAAATTATATGAGGTGGGTGTTGAATAATGGTAGGAAAAACTATTACTGAAATCCAAATTGGAGACAAGGCGACTTTCACTAAGACTATGACAGAAACTGACGTATACTTATTTGCAGGAATTTCTGGAGATTTAAATCCCGCACATGTTAACCAAGTAGCTGCTGAAAAAACTATGTTTAGAGGGAGGATATGCCACGGAATGTTAGTGTCAAGCTTAATTTCAACTGTTCTCGCTATGTACCTTCCAGGTCCAGGAACAATATATATGGGACAGGATTTGAAATTTTTAGCGCCAGTAAGGATGGGAGATACTGTTACTGCTGAAGTTGAAGTTATTGAAAAAGATGAGACTAAAAATAGAATGGTTTTAAGAACTAAGGTAACTAATCAAGAAGGAAAAATAGTTATAGATGGTCAAGCTAAAGTAATGCCTCCTAAGGATGTTTAATAATTAACTAAAGAATAAAATAAATATAAGTAGTGCGCAAAATATCAACATTTTCGCGTGCTACTTTTTTATTTCAAAAAAATGTTTTAGTAATAAAAAAATAAGGTAGATTATGAAATGATTAAAATTAATTTATATTTTCATTATTCTTGTAGTATTCAACATATAATGCAATGAGTATAAAATTATATTTTTATAAAAGGGGCTAATTGATATGATAGAGGCTTTAGTTAGTGTTAATGATAAGAAAAATTGCATTATAGGAAATAATATAGATATTGGAATCATTCAGGTTAATTTAAATGGAATCATAACAGACTGTAATTTGGTTGCAAAAAGAATATTTGGTATAAAAAATAATAAAAAGGTTAATGGAGAAAGTATTTTAAATATATTTCCAGACATTGATATGAAGAAGGTTTTTGAATCTGGAACTGAGAAAAAAAGAACTGATCTAATATATAAGGATAAAAAACTTATGATTGATAATATACCTATAATAAATGAAGATAGAATTCAAGGATATATAGCTTTGATTTATGATGAAACAAAGAACATGATTCTAGTTGAAGAATTAGAAAAAGAAAGACATGCTGCAGAAGTCTTAGATACTATACTAGAGATGATTTATGATGGAATTGTAGTTGTGGATAAGTATGGATATATTACTATGATAAGCAGGGCCTATACAGAATTTCTAGATATGAATAGAAAAGATGTTATAGGAAAGCATGTAACAGATGTTATACAAAATACAAGAATGCATATAGTTTTAGAGACAGAAAAGGCTGAAATTGCTCAACTACAAAAGCTAAAGGGGAAATATATGATAGCTAGCAGAATACCAATAATTAAAGAAGGTAAAATAGAGGGAGCGGTAGGCAAAGTATTATTTAGAAACCTTAAAGATTTTAACACCTTATATAATAAAATAAGTAAAATAGAGAAAGAAATCGAGCATTATAAGGGAGATGCTAAAGAAAGCAATAGTGCAACTTATTCTTTTTATAACATAATTGGAAATAGTAATAAGTTAGAAGAGGCAAAACTAATGGGGAGAAAAGCTGCTTTAACCAATTCAAATGTCTTGTTGAAGGGGGAAAGTGGTACTGGGAAGGAACTTTTTGCACATGCTATTCATAAAGCCAGTGATAGAGTTCATGGCAATTTTGTTAAAGTGAACTGTGCTGCTATACCAACAGATTTACTTGAATCGGAATTATTTGGCTATGAAAAAGGCTCATTTACTGGAGCTAAAAAAGAAGGTAAAATAGGAAAATTTGAGCTTGCTAATGAAGGTACAATTTTTTTAGATGAAATTGGAGATATGCCATTACATATGCAGGCCAAGCTTCTTAGAGTTCTACAGGAAAAAGAAGTTGAGAGAATTGGCTCTATAGTTACGAAAAAGATAGATATAAGAGTTATAGCAGCCACAAATAGAAATCTAGAACAAATGGTGAAATCGGGAGCATTTAGAGAAGACTTATATTATAGATTAAACGTTGTAACTATTACTATACCTCCACTTAGAGAGAGACGTGAGGATATTGTTACTCTAACGTGCTGTTTAATAAATAAGATTTGTAAAAGGCTAGACAAAAACGTAAGTGGAATAAGTAAAAAAGCTATGGAATGTATGAAGAATTATAAATGGGAAGGAAATGTTAGGCAACTTGAAAATGTTATAGAAAGAGCTATAAATATTGTGGAATATGGAAAAGAAATAAAACTAGAGCATTTATCTTATGATATTGTAGGTAAAACTGTTGAACCTATTGTTGAAAACTTAGATAATGTTTTAAATAAAGCTGAAAGATATGCTATTCTTAATGCTCTTAGTGTATATAGTGGAAATAAAAGTAAGGTAGCTAAAGCGCTTAATATAAGCAGGACAACCCTTTATGAAAAGATGACTAAGCACAATATATTAGATTAAGGTATGAGAGAAATCTTAAAGATGTACGAGGAAATTTACAAAAAACAAGGCAAATAAAGGGTAGTGTACGGAAAAACGTACACTTTTTATATTTAATTTACAAAATTGTATGAAAACATTTACAAAACCCTGCTAGTTCCTGGAAAGAGTACTCCACTGAGTAAGCGACTCACTCCAAATCATAGATTTGAGTTCCCTGCTTAACCGACCATCATAAAATCATAGATTTCGGATATCTGCTTAAGTTGAAGATAAAGTTAGCTACGTCCTTGAATAACGATTTATAAGAGGTTAAAAATTTAATTTTTATTTTAGATGGAATTCATAATATTAAACTTGGCATAGAAGTTGCTATTAATAATTGTAGCTATTAAAGGTACTATTTATAGTTAGTAAACATAGAAGGAGGGGAATTGATGGCTTCAAAAGTAAAAACTATGCAAGAGGCTATTGCAATGATTAAAGATGGAGATATGGTGGCAGTATCTGGATTCGTAGGAGCAGTACAACCAGAAGGAATATCAATTGCAATAGAAAAAAAGTTTCTAAATGATGGAAGTCCTAAAAACCTAAGTTTAATTTATGCAGCTGGTCAAGGCGATTCGAAAAGGAAAGGATTAAACCATTTTGGACATGAAGGATTAGTGTCAAAGGTGATAGGTGGGCATTGGGGACTTGCCCCTAAACTTCAGAAGTTAGCCTTAGAAAACAAAATAGAAGCTTATAACCTCCCTCAAGGAACTATATCGCAATTATTTAGGGATATAGCTGCAAAAAAACTAGGAACGATAACTCACGTAGGTTTGAAAACCTTTGTTGACCCACGACTTGAGGGTGGAAAACTAAATAAAAAAACTACTGAGGATATAGTTAAAATTGTTACTATAGAAGGTCAAGAAAGATTATTGTATAAGGCATTTCCCATTGATGTTGCTTTGCTCAGGGGAACTTATGCTGATGAGAAAGGAAATGTTTCCTTAGAAAAGGAGATTGTTACGGCAGAAGTATTATCAATGGCTCAAGCAGCTAAAAACTCTGGTGGAAAAGTAATAGTTCAAGTCAACAAAATAGTTTCTAATGGAACACTTAATCCAAAGCAAGTCAAAATACCGGGGATATATGTTGATGCTATAGTTGTTGTTTCGGAAGGAGAAGCTTCATGGCAAACATTTACAGAGCAATATAAGGCAGAATATTGTGGAGAAGCTGTTATTCCACTAAATAATATAGAACCAGCTGAATTCAGCGAAAGAAAGATTATAGCCAGAAGAGCGGCTATGGAACTATCTAAAGATGCAATAGTAAATTTAGGAATAGGAATGCCAGAAGTTGTATCTATGGTAGCTAATGAAGAGGGAATTGGCGATAGTATGACTTTAACAGTTGAACCAGGTCCTATTGGGGGAGTTCCCCTAGGAGGATTAAACTTTGGAGGATCAATAAATGCAGAAGCCATTATTGATCAACCATATCAATTTGATTTTTATGATGGTGGCGGACTCGATGTAGCATTCTTAGGACTTGCACAATGTGATATTAAAGGAAATATTAACGTGAGTAAGTTTGGTCCAAAGATTGCGGGTTGTGGTGGATTTATAAATATAACTCAAAATGCTAAAAAGGTAGTTTATTGTGGAACATTTACTGCGGGGGGATTAGAGGTTAAGGCTGAGGAAGGTAAGTTAGTTATAGTAAAAGAAGGAAAAGTAAAAAAGTTTATACCAGAAGTTGAACAAGTTACTTTTAGTGGAGAGTATGCACAGGATACAGGTCAACCAGTTATATATGTAACAGAAAGAGCTGTATTTGAATTAAGATCAGAAGGACTTACATTAACGGAAATAGCTCCAGGTGTAGAGCTTCAGAAAGATGTATTGAATCAAATGGAATTCATACCAATAGTTGCTACAGATCTTAAATTAATGGATGAAAGAATATTTAAAGATAAATTAATGGGACTTAAATAAGATCAAAAGGGGTGGAAAATATAATATGGTAGGAGTAATTGGGATTATAATTTCCTTAGGTCTTTTAATGTATTTAGCATATAGAGGTATTACAGTTCTTATACTTGCACCAATTTTAGCATTATTTGCAGCTATTCTTGCTGGAGGAATGGATGCTCATTTAATGGCAATTTATACTGAAACATTTATGACTTCATTGGCTGGATATGTTAAGGCATACTTTCCTATTTTCTTACTTGGAGCTATATTCGGTAAGTTAATGGATGATTCAGGTTCAGCAAAAGCAATTTCGCGAGGGATTGCAAGTAAGCTAGGCAAAGATAAAGCAATAATAGCGGTTGTATTAGCTTGCGGTATCTTAACATTTGGTGGAGTCTCATTATTTGTTGTTGCTTTTGCAGTATTCCCAATAGCTATGCAATTATTCAAGGAAGCAGATATACCTAAAAGATTAATACCTGGAGCATTGGCATTGGGATCATTTACATTTACAATGACAGCATTACCAGGAACACCACAAATACAAAATGCTATCCCAATGCCTTTTTTTGGAACAGACGCATACGCAGCACCTATACTAGGTATAATTGCAGGTATATGCATGTTTGCAGGAGGAGTAACTTGGTTGACATTAAGAGCTAAGAAAGCTAAGGCTGCTGGAGAAGGTTATGGAAATCACCCGGGTGAAAAAGTTATTGAATTTAGTGATAAAGATCTTCCATCATTTGGAATGTCAATATTGCCAATAATAATAGTTCTTGTTGTAAACTTTGTACTTTCTAAGTTTGTTTATGTAGCTAATAAATATGATGCTGGATATCTGGAAGCTTATAAGACTACATTAGCTAAAGTAGCGGGTACTTGGGCTTTGGTTATTGCACTTATTGTATCCATAGTTGTTACAGTAATAATCAATTTAAAGAGATTAAAGAGTGCTAGAGAAAGTGTTAATCAGGGGGCAATAGGTTCACTTCTTGCCATAATTAATGTGGGTTCAGAAGTTGGATATGGAAATGTTATTCAAACACTTGCAGCATTTACAATAATAAAGGAATTAATACTTGGATTTTCTAGTAATCCAATAATATCAGAAGCAATATCAGTTAATGTACTTGCGGGTATTACAGGTTCAGCTTCAGGTGGGATGAGCATAGCACTTGGAGTATTGGGAAAACAATATTTAGAAATGGCAATAGAACAAGGAATAAACCCTCAAGTTCTTCATAGAATTGCAGCACTTGCTTGCGGTGGTCTTGATTCATTACCACACAATGGAGCGGTTATAACACTTCTTAGCATCTGTGGACTTACGCATAAAGAGTCTTATGCAGATGTAGGTATGGTTTCTGTTGTTGTACCACTATGTACTACGATTTTAGTAATTATACTTGCGGTAATTGGACTAGTGTAGTAAAAAAAATTACGAAAAAATAAAAACAGGTGTAAGTCCTATATTTATAGGATTTACACCTGTTTTTATTTTCTAAATAAGGAAGGATTTTAAATAGAAATATTACGATTAAGTAATATTTTATTTAAAACTGAATAGATTTAATTGAAGACAACATGAAGTATGAAATTTCTTATAATATGAAAAAAGGTTGAATTTGTTAAAGAATAGTTAATAAAACATATTGAATTATAAGGAATTTCGGAATTTAAGGGGGAGTAAAAATGGAATTTAAAAATTTAATTTTAACTAATAAAAATGGAATAGGGTATTTAACTATAAATAGACCTAAAGCGTTAAATGCATTGAATTCAGAAACGTTAACTGAAATTTACTTAGCTATTGAAGAAATTTCAAAAGATGATAATATATTTGTAGTTATTTTAACTGGAGCGGGTGAAAAGTCATTTGTAGCAGGTGCAGATATTTCAGAAATGAAAAGTATGAATGTTATTCAAGGTAGAGAATTTGGGATATTAGGAAATAAGACTTTTAGAGCGATTGAAACACTAGAAAAACCAGTTATAGCCGCTGTAAATGGTTTTGCATTAGGTGGTGGTTGTGAACTTTCTATGGCATGTGATGTAAGAATAGCTTCTACTAATGCTAAATTTGGTCAACCAGAGGCAGGATTAGGTATAACTCCAGGTTTTGGTGGAACACAGAGAATGCCAAGGCTTGTTGGAATGGGAATGGCTAAACAATTAATTTATACAACTAATATAATAGATGCTCAAGAAGCCTATAGAATTGGACTTGTGAACAAAGTTGTGTCTTTAGAAGAATTGATGCCCACAGCTATAAAATTAGCTAATGATATGATAAAAAATGCACCTATAGCAGTTAAACTTTGCAAACAAGCTATAAATAGAGGAATGCAGGTAGATATAGATACAGCTATAGCATTTGAAGCAGAGTTATTTGGAGCATGTTTTTCAACGGAAGATCAAACAGAAGGTATGACCGCTTTTGTTGAAAAAAGAAAAGAAAAGCAGTTTAAAAATAGATAGCAGATAGCGCTTAAAATTAAAATACATTGATTTTATAATATTACTATGATACAATTATGTAAAAGTTAATAGTGTACCTTTAATTCAGCACGAGAGGCTGAGAAGGATGGATGAGTACAAGTGTATAGTAATATTGCCGTTATAGGAATTTATTATGCCATAGTTGTGTATAAATTTATGCCTTCTCGTAAATCGGGAGGGCATTTTTTATTACCCTTTAAGGTTAGTTCAGAGAGACTAAAAAGGAGGATTTATATGTTAAATGGAAGAAATTTAATTGACCCAATGGATTTTACATTAGAAGAATTGGAAGAAGTATTCGAACTAGCAGATAGGATTATTGAAAATCCTAAAAAATATTCTAAGGTGTGTGAAGGAAAGCTTTTAGCTACACTATTTTATGAGCCTAGTACAAGGACAAGATTAAGCTTTGAAGCAGCTATGCTAAGATTAGGTGGACAGGTAATGGGATTCTCAGACGCCAGTTCAAGTTCCGTGTCTAAGGGTGAGAGTCTAGGAGATACTATTAAGACTGTAGGATGTTATGCCGATATTATAGCAATGAGACATCCAAAGGAAGGATCTGCAAAGGTTGCTACTATGTACTCCGATGTACCAGTTATAAATGCAGGAGATGGGGGACATCAACATCCAACTCAAACTTTAACAGACCTGCTTACTATTAAAAATATAAAGGGAAAGTTTTCGAATCATACCATTGGAATTTGTGGAGATTTAAAGTTTGGAAGAACAGTACATTCTTTAGTAAAAGCCTTATCAAGATATGAGAATAATAAATTTATTTTAATCTCACCTAAAGAATTAGGAATTCCAGATTATATAAAAGAAGAAATACTAGAAAAAAAAAATATACAGTATGTAGAAGAGGAAAGATTAGAAGAGGTCATAGGGGAAATTGATATACTCTACATGACTAGAGTTCAAAAGGAAAGATTTTTTAATGAAGATGAATATATAAGACTTAAAGATAGCTATATACTTAATGAAGAAAAAATGAAAATGGCAAAGAAGGATATGATAATTCTCCATCCTCTTCCCCGAGTTAATGAAATATCACATGAAATTGATTCAGATCCAAGGGCGTGTTATTTTAAACAAACTAAACTTGGAATGTTTGCAAGAATGGCATTGATATCAAAGCTTTTGGGGGTGGCAGATTAATGTTGAATATAGATAGTATTAAAAACGGTATTGTAATTGATCACATTAAATCTGGAAGTGGAATAAAAATGTTTAATTATCTAGCATTAGAGAAAGCGGAATTTTCAGTTGCGCTTATTATGAACGCCTCTAGTAAAAAGTTAGGTAAAAAAGATATCATTAAAATAGAGAATAACATTGACATAGATTTTACGGTATTAGGACTTATTGATCCCAATGTAACTATTAGCATAATAGTTGATGGAAAGACAAGAGAAAAGATTAAGTTAAACCTTCCTCAGGAGGTTGAAAATGTTATGATGTGTAAAAATCCTAGATGCATAACCACTGTAGAGCAGTATATCCCACAACAATTTTATCTTGTAGATGAAATCAAAAAGGAATATAGATGTAAGTATTGTGATGAAGCTTTTAAAAGAGAGATCTAGGAGGTAAGATAAATGGAGATTTTAATAAAGAATGCAAGAATAGTTGATTGTTCGCAAGATTTTTATGGAGATGTTTATATAGTTAAAGGAAAAATAAATGAAATAGGAAAGCATTTATGCAAGGATTGTAAAGTTATAGATGGAAAAGGAAAAGTATTAATGCCTTCATTTATAGATTTGCATGCTCACTTTAGAGAGCCGGGATTTACCAATAAAGAAGATATACTAAGTGGAAGCAGAGCAGCAGTAAAAGGTGGATACACCGTAGTAAACTTAATGGCAAATACAAATCCGGTTTGTTCCACTATGGATACAGTTAATTATGTTATTGAGAGGTCTAAGGAAGTTGGGCTTTTAGATGTACATCAAGTAGTATCAATTACAAGAAATTTAGATGGAAAAGATATACACCATTTAGATGATCTAAGCTCAAGTGTAAAATTTATTTCAGATGATGGAAAGGGAGTAGACGATAATAAGGTCATGATGGAAGCTATGATAAAAGCAAAAAGAAAAAACATGACCGTAATATCTCATGCTGAAAATCCTGAAATGAGCAAAACAGATATGAGAATGGCAGAAAATATGATGACTTGGAGAGATATATCCCTTGCTAAGTTTACAGGTTGCAGACTTCATATGGCTCATGTAAGTACTAAAGAAGCTGTAGAGTATGTTAGAGAAGCTAGGAAGGAAGGCTTTAAAGTTACTAGTGAAGTTACACCTCATCACTTAGCTCTAGTAGGAGAAGATACATATAGAGTAAATCCACCTATTAGAGAAATAGAAGATGTGAATGCATTAATTAAAGGAATTAGAGAGGGTTTTATAGATGCAATAGCCACTGATCATGCTCCACATACCGAAGAAGATAAGAAAAATGGTGCACCGGGAATCTCAGGAATAGAAACGGCATTTTCTGTATGTTATACAAAGCTTGTTAAGGAGTGTAATATGACTTTAAGTAAGGTTTCAGAACTTATGTCTAAAGGACCTGCTCAAATAATGGATTTAAATAAAGGGCAAATAACAATAGGCTTTGATGGTGATCTGGTTTTAGTAGATTTAGATAAAGAATATGTAGTAAACTCAGAGGATTTTTTATCAAAAGGAAAGAATACTCCTTTTAATGGAATGAAACTGTATGGAGAAGTAGAAATGACAATTAGATGCGGTAAAGTGGTTTATGATAAAGAATCGGGGGTAAGAGGATGATTATAGATAGATTATATGAGGAAGTAGAAAAGAAAGGTAATGTTTGTGTAGGGCTTGATACGGACTTAGAGTATTTACCTAAATCTTTTTTAGAAAATTATAATGATATAGAAGAGAGCCTCTTCCATTTTAATAAAAAAATAATAGATGCAACACTTGATCATACAGCTTGTTATAAGGTACAAATAGCATATTATGAGGCTTATGGTATAAAAGGACTTATAGCATATAAAAGAACCTTAGAGTATATAAAAAGTGTTGGATGTTTGTCTATAGCGGATATAAAAAGAGGAGATATTTCAAAGACAGCTGAAATGTATGCAAAAGCTCACTTTGAAGGAGACTTTGAATCAGACTTTATAACTGTAAATCCTTACATGGGAATGGACAGTATAGAGCCATATATACCGTATCTTAAGAATAAAGAAAAAGGACTTTTTGCACTAATAAGGACATCTAATAAAGGATCAAAGGATTTTGAGTATATAGAAAGTAAAGCAAGTAGAAAAGTTTATGAAGTTGTCGGAGAAAAGCTTGAAAAAATGGGGGAAACAGTATTAGGTAAGTGCGGATATACATCAATAGGTGGAGTGGTTGGGTGTACAACTGCTGAAGATGGAATGAAGATTAGAGAAAATTTTAGCAAAACTTTCTTTTTAATACCAGGCTTTGGAGCACAAGGTGGAGGTGCAGAAGAGGCTAGAGTGTATCTTAAAAATGGAAATGGTGGAGTAGTAAATTCTTCTAGGGGCATACTTTTAGCATATAAAAATTATGAAAATGGGGAAAAATCTTTTGATGAATGTGCTAGAAAAGAAGTATTAAAGATGAAAAAAGAACTTGGAAGGGAGTAAACTTTAGATGAAATACTTAAAAGAGATAATTAAAGAAAATATAGAAATCTCTCCAGGAATATTTAAACTCACAGTAAGAGGAAATTTTAAAGCAAAACCAGGCCAATTCTTTATGTTAAAGGCTTGGGATGATGGTTTAATTCTTCCAAGACCTATAAGTGTACATGATGTAAAAGAGGATGGAATTACATTTTTATATGCTGTAGTTGGTAAAGGAACAAAGATAATGAGTAAGCTTGAAGCTGATGAAGGTATTGAGCTAATAGGACCTTTAGGCAATGGGTTTGATTTAGAAAGTATAAAGGGAAGGGTAGCTGTGGTTACTGGAGGAATAGGAATAGCTCCTATAAGTTACCTAATAAAAGGTATCAAGAATTGCAATGTGGATTTATATGCCGGATTTAGAGATGAGGATTACGGTATACAAAATATAAGTGATTATGTAACTTCAGTTAATATAGCAACAGAAAGTGGAAGAAAAGGGTATAAAGGTTATGTAACTGATTTATTAAAACCAGAAGAATATGATGTGGTTATATGTTGCGGGCCAGAGGTTATGATGGAGAAAGTAGTTAAGATGTGTAATGCTAAAGAGGTTTTAGTATATGCTTCTATGGAAAACAGGATGGCTTGTGGGATTGGAGCATGTTTAGTTTGTACATGTAAAACTAAAGAGGGAAACAAGAGAACCTGTAAGGATGGTCCAGTCTTTAATGGAAAGGATTTGGTCTTTAATGATTAATATAAATATATGTGGAATTGATTTTAAGAACCCTGTAATTGCAGCATCAGGAACTTTTGGATTTGGAGAAGAATATTCAAAGTTGTTTGATGTATCTAGGCTTGGTGGTATTTCAACTAAAGGGCTTACTATAAATCAAAAGGAAGGCAATGATGGAATAAGAATATATGAAACACCAAGTGGAATCATGAACAGTGTAGGTTTACAGAATCCGGGAGTAGATGGTTTTGTTCAAGATAAGTTAGGTGATATGAAGAAACTTAACACAGTGATTATAGCGAATCTAGGTGGAGGATGCATAGAGGACTATCTAGAGGGAATAGAGAAGCTTAATGAAGCAGAGGTAGATATGATCGAGCTTAACATATCATGCCCAAATGTTAAAAGTGGAGGAATGGCCTTTGGAATAAAATCAGAGGTTGCATACAATGTAGTTTCAGAAGTGAAAAAAATATGTAAGAAGCCTCTTATAGTTAAATTATCTCCTAATGCAGAAGATATTGTGGATATGGCATATAAGTGTTGTGAGGCAGGAGCGGATTCAATATCTTTAATAAATACACTAAAGGCTATGGCAATTGATATAAAAAAGAGAAAACCAGTATTTGATAATGTTTATGCAGGGTTATCAGGACCATCAATAAAACCAGTGGCTCTTAGAATGGTTCATGAAGTATGTAAAGCTGTAAATGTACCAGTTATAGGAATGGGCGGAATATGTAACTCAGAAGATGCTATAGAATTTATAATGGCAGGAGCTCATGGGGTACAAGTTGGAAGTGCAAACTTCATGAAGCCAGATATATGTATAGATATAATAGAAGGAATAGAAAAGTTTATGATAGAAGAAGGTATAAAAGATATTAGTGAAATTAGAGGAATAGTTTAAAATATAGGGGGTAAAAGTTATGAGCAATAATATAAACGTATTAGAAATATTAAAAGAAGCAGATGCACTATTAGAGGGTCACTTTTTATTATCATCAGGAAGACATAGTAATAGATATGTACAATGTGCTAAATTACTTCAGTATCCAGATAAAGCTGCAAAGGTGCTAAGTATAGCTCATGACAAAGTTAAAGATTTAGATTTTGATATAGTTTTAGGACCAGCTATGGGAGGAGTCGTAGTTGCTTATGAACTTGGACGTCAACTTGGTAAGCCGGCCATATTTACTGAAAGAGTAGACGGACAAATGACATTAAGACGAGGTTTTGAAATAAAACCAGGACAAAAGGTTTTAATAACAGAAGATGTTGTAACTACAGGTAAATCATCACTAGAAACTGCAGAAGTTATTAAGAGTTTTGGTGGAGAAGTAGTAGGAATAGCTTCTATAGTAGATAGAAAGACTAGTCAAATAGATCTTCCAATCTACAGCTGTATAGAATTAGAAATAGAAAGCTTTGATGCGGAAGAGTGTCCGCTATGTAAACAAGGTATAGAATATATAAAACCAGGCAGTAGAAATATAAAATAAGAGAACAGGCGGTGTAAAATATACCGCCTGTTCTCTTTTAAATTAGTTACATACTTTCGTGGAAAGTTCTTTTAATAACTTCTAACTGTTGCTCTTTAGTTAATCTATTAAAATGAACTGCATAACCAGATATTCGTATTGTTAAAGTTGGATATTTATCAGGATGTTCCATTGCATCCATTAATGTTTCACGATTAAAGACATTAACATTTAAATGAAAGCCACCCTGAGAGAAATACCCATCCATGATATTCACTAAGTTGATTATTCTTGTATCTTTTTCTTTGCCAAGGGCATCTGGTATTATTGAGAAGGTATTAGAAACGCCATCTTGGCACCATTCTCTGTAAGGTATCTTAGCTACTGAATTTAAAGAAGCTAGAGCACCATTTAAGTCTCTACCATGCATTGGATTTGCTCCAGGTGCAAGGGGTTCTCCTTTTAGTCGTCCATCTGGAGTTGCACCAGTCTTTTTACCATATACAACATTTGAAGTTATTGTTAATGCAGAAAGAGTGTGTTCTGCATTTCTATAAGCACAATGTTTCTTTAGTTCAGATGAGAATTTTTTCACTACTTCTACAGCTATATCATCAACCCTATCATCATCATTACCGTATTTAGGGAAGTCTCCTTGTATTTCAAAATCTACTGTAATTCCATCTTTATCTCTTATTGGTTTAACTTTAGCATATTTTATAGCACTAAGAGAATCAGCGATACAAGACAATCCTGCGATACCGAAGGCCATAATTCTATGCACATTAGTATCGTGAAGAGCCATTTGACTAGATTCATAGGCATATTTGTCGTGCATATAGTGTATAGTATTCATTGTATCTACGTAAAGCTCAGCAACATACTCGATAACCTTCCAGTAGTTCTCTTTAACTTTTTCATAATTTAGAAATTCATCCATAAGCTTTGGAATATGTGGTACAACCTTTATTAAGCTGCCATCGGATTCTCTACTGATTTCATCAATACCACCATTTATAGCATATAGTAATGCTTTGGCTAAATTAGAACGAGCACCGAATAATTGCATTTGTTTTCCCATTTCCATAGCGGAAACACAGCATGCAATACCATAATCATCTCCATAAATAGGTCTCATTAAGTCATCATTTTCATACTGAATTGAATCAGTATCTATAGACATTTTAGAGCAATATTTTTTAAACTCTTCAGGTAATTTTTCAGACCATAATACTGTCATATTAGGTTCTGGAGCAGGACCTAAATTTGATAGAGTATGTAGGAACCTAAATGAGGTTTTTGTAACTAAAGGCTGTCCGTTTATACCTACTCCACCTATAGATTCTGTTATCCAGTTAGGATCTCCAGCAAATAATTCGTTGTAATCAGGAGTTCTTAAGTGTCTAATGAGTCTTAATTTAATTACAAATTGGTCTATAATCTCTTGTGCTTCTGCTTCTGTGATTATGCCATTTCGTAAATCTCTATCTATATATATATCAATAAAGGTTGATGTTCTTCCAAGAGACATAGCAGCACCATTATTTTCTTTTGCTCCAGCTAAATAAGAGAAGTATATGAATTGAACTGCTTCTCTAGCATTTTTAGCAGGTTCAGATATGTCAATACCATAACTTAAAGCCATATTCTTTATTTTTTTTAGTGCTTGTATTTGAGAGGATACTTCTTCGCGAAGTCTTATCATTTCTTCAGTAGCATTTCCTTTTAACTCTTTTAGGTCTTTCTTTTTTTCAGCAATTAAAAAATCAATGCCGTATAAAGATATTCTTCTATAGTCTCCAATAATTCTACCTCTTCCATAAGCATCAGGAAGACCAGTTAAAAGACCTACGTGTCTTGCTGTTTTGCTTTCTTCGGTATAAGCATCAAATACACCTTCGTTATGAGTTTTTCTAAAAGAAGTAAAATCTTTTTTTAAGCTTTCTTGCATAGAGAAGCCATACACTGCTAATGATTGCTCTACCATTCTCATTCCGCCGTAAGGATTCATGATTCTTTTTAAGGGAGAGTCTGTTTGAAAACCAACAATTAATTCATTTTCTTTATCCAAATAGCCAGGTTCGAAATTATCTATACCAGAAAATTTAGTAGTTTCAATTTCTGCTACACCTTCTTTTATTTCCTTTACTATAAGCTGATAACTTTCATCCCATATCTTTTTTGTTTTTTCCGTAGTAGCCTCTAGAAAGCTATCATTGCCCTCATATAAATTATAGTTTTTTTGTATAAAATTTCGTACATTTATTTCTTCTGTCCAATTTCCTAAATTGAATCCTTCCCATTGTTTAAACATATTTGTACCTCCTTAAAAATAATAGGTAAAAAAGTGCGGTTTATAGCGAAAAAAACTGAATTTGGTTTCTTTTATAATTATACTTAGATTATATAATAAAAAAGCAAAAAAGTGAATATTAAATTTGTTTTAAACTATATTTAACAGTATATACCGAATAATCTTGTGGTATAAAAGCTCAAAGTACGGAAAAAAGTTATTTGTAAATAGTTCTATTTGAGAATATAAATGATACCACAATAAATACATTGACGTAAAATGTTTTTTATGATAATATAATAGAAAATGAAGTAAACCTTTAAGATGGTCCGAGAGGCTAGGAAGGGAACTATTTATGACTAATATCCTTCTGTCTTAGAGCAGAAGTTTTTTTATACAAAAATTAAAATTGAATATATTAATACCTTTAATTTAGTCCAGAGAGATTAGAAAGGTGCAGGCGTAGATTATTAATATTTAAGCATAGTTAATTGGAATTATCTTAAATTATTAGTCTTGCTCTTCAAACAAGCACTTACAAATCTTTTGTTCTTTGGCAAAAGATTTTTTTATTTTCTTGATTTTAGAGTTAAGCAAAGGAAACTTTATATAAACAATAATAATTCTATTATTTATATATAATTTAAGCTGATAGTTCTTGTATAAATATTAAAATAAATGTATAATTATAAAAACAAATAAAAAATAATAATAAGAGTATATAGTGTTATATATAGCATTTGAGATATTTATATAGATAAGTATTTAAAAAGAAATGAGAAAATATATGTATAAAGTTTCATGTATGTGCAAAGATATTTATAACTATGAGGAGGTAATAAAAGTGAATGGAATATTGTATCTGGAAGATGGGACAGTTTTAAATGGGAAAGGTTTTGGAAAGAAAGGTACATTTGTAGGAGAATTAGTGTTTAATACTTCTATGACAGGTTATGGAGAGATATTAACAGACCCATCCTATGCAGGTCAAATTATAAATATGACATACCCACTAATAGGAAACTACGGAGTTTCAGAAGAACATTGGGAGTCAAAACAAATACATGCAAAAGGGTTTGTAGTTAAGTCAATATGTGAAGTTCCCTCTAATTATACAAGTGATGAAACAATAAATAATATGATTGAAAGAATGAACGTAGTTGGAGTTTCAGGAGTAGATACAAGAAGTATTACGAAAAAAATAAGAAATAATGGTACTATGAAATGTGTTATAACTAATGAAAATTTAACAATTAAGGAATTAGAGGAAAAGCTTAAAGAATCTGAAATTCAAACTAACTTTGTAGAAAACGTAAGCACAAAAGAAATTTATAATATAAGCGGAAAAGGGCGTAGAGTAGTTTTAATGGATTTTGGAGCAAAAACTAACATAATAGAAAACCTAAAAGAAAGAGATTGTGATATAACTGTAGTTCCTTTTGATACAAGCTTTGAGAAAATAATGGAGCTTAATCCAGATGGGGTAATGCTAAGTAATGGACCAGGAGACCCGAAGGACATTCTAGAGGTGGTTGAAACAGTGAAGAAAATAGTTAAGACTAAGCCGACTTTTGGAATATGCTTAGGGCATCAGATATTAGCACTTTCTTTTGGCGGAGACACTTATAAGATGAAGTTTGGCCATAGAGGCGGAAATCATGGGGTATATGATATAGAAAAGGATAAAGCTTATATAACAGCTCAAAATCATGGATATGCTGTTGATAGAGAAAGTATAAAAGATAAAGATTTAACTGTAACTCATATAAATTTAAATGATGATACTGTAGAAGGAATTAAACATAATTTTTTACCAGTATTCTCAGTACAATTTCATCCAGAGGGGTCACCAGGACCAGGAGATTCAGATTATTTATTTGACCAATTTGTATATTATATGGATAAAGGTGTTAAGAGAGAAGCTATATAGGAAAACATCTAAGGAGGTAATGTTATGGCACTAGATAAAAGCTTAAAAAAGGTTTTAATATTAGGTTCAGGACCGATAATAATAGGGCAAGCGGCAGAATTTGATTACTCAGGAACTCAAGCTTGTAAGTCTATAAAAGAAGAAGGTATTGAAACAATACTTGTAAATAGTAATCCGGCTACAATAATGACGGATTTAAATATGGCTGATAAGGTGTATATTGAGCCTTTAAAAGTAGATGTTTTAGAAAAAATAATAGAATCTGAAAGACCAGATGGAATATTAGCTGGTTTTGGAGGACAAACGGCTTTAAATATAGCTATGCAACTTCAAGAAATGGGAATATTAGATAAGTATAATGTAAAGCTACTAGGCATAAATAGCGATTCAATTAAAAAAGCTGAAGATAGAGATGAATTTAAAAAGCTGATGATTGAGATTGATGAGCCTATTCCTGTAAGTGTTATTGCAACAAATATGCAACAGTGCAAAGACTTTGTAAAAGAAAATGGTTTACCTATAATAATAAGACCAGCATATACCTTAGGAGGAACAGGTGGCGGAATAGCAGAGACTATGGAGCAATACTTAGATATATGTGAACTAGGGTTAAAGTTAAGTCCAATTAGCCAGATACTTCTTGAGAGAAGTGTTGCTGGATGGAAGGAACTTGAGTATGAGGTTATAAGAGATAAAAAAGATAATTGCATAATAATATGTAACATGGAAAATTTAGATCCAGTGGGAGTTCACACAGGAGATAGTATAGTAGTAGCTCCATCTCAGACGTTGACAGATAAACAATACCATATGCTTAGAAATTCTGCTCTTAAAATTATAAGAAGCTTAAAAATAGAGGGTGGCTGTAATATACAGTTTGCATTAAACCCATTTAGTGAGGAGTATATAGTTATAGAGGTTAATCCAAGAGTTAGTCGTTCTAGTGCTCTTGCTTCAAAGGCAGCTGGATATCCAATAGCGAAAATTGCATCTAAGATAGCTATAGGCTATAGTTTAGATGAACTTAAAAACTATGTAACACAAAACTCAAGTGCTTGCTTTGAGCCAGCTTTAGATTACTTAGTAGTAAAAATGCCTAAGTGGCCTTTTGATAAATTCAATACTGCAGCAAGAAAGCTTGGAACTCAGATGAAGGCAACAGGGGAAGTTATGGCAATAGATAGAAACTTTGAAAGTGCATTTATAAAAGCTATAACCTGTTTAGAAGGAAAAATGATAGGATTAAAGCTTGAAAATGGAAGTGAATTATCAGAACAAGAGTTAATTAATAAAATAAAAATGCAAGATGACCAGAGAATATTTGCTATAGGAGAGGCTTTAAGAAGAGGGATCACAATAGACTATATATGTGAAATAACTAAAATAGATAAGTGGTTCTTAAGCAAAATAAATAACATTATTCAAATAGAAAAAAGACTTGAAAGTAAAAACATTGATAATGAACTTATATGTGATGCAAGTTCAATGGGTTTTACAGATGAGCAGATAAGTAAACTATCAAATGTAGAAGTAAGGGAAATAGAAATAGTTAAAAAGTTAAAGAATATATATCCTGTATATAAAATGGTTGATACATGTAGTGGAGAGTTTGAAGCAAAAACTCCTTATTATTACTCTTGCTATGATAGTGAAGATGAGAATGTAGTTACTGAAAAAGAGAAGATTATGGTTATAGGATCAGGGCCAATAAGAATTGGGCAAGGAATAGAATTTGACTACTGTTGTGTTCATGGAGCATGGGCTATTAAAGAAGCTGGATATGAATCAATTATGGTAAATAATAATCCAGAAACAGTAAGTACAGACTTTGATATATCAGATAAACTTTATTTTGAATCTCTGTACATAGATGATGTTATGAACGTTATAAGAAAGGAAAATCCGAAAGGAGTAGTACTTCAGTTTGGAGGACAGACATCTATTAACTTAGCAGAGAAGCTATGTAAAAGAGGAGTAAATATATTAGGTACTAGCTTTGAATCTATAGATTTAGCAGAGGATAGAGAAAAGTTTAGAATGTTACTTGAAGAGTTGAATATAAAAACACCAACAGGAAGTGCGGTTACTAATGTAGAGGAAGCTTTTAAAGCTGTAGAAAAGCTAGGATATCCAGTAATAGTAAGACCTTCTTATGTTATTGGTGGTAGAGCTATGGAAGTTATATATGATGATGTAGCCCTTGAAAAGTATATGAAGGAAGCAGTTAGTCTAAGTGATGAAAATACAATAATTGTAGATAAATATATAAGAGGAACAGAAATTGAAGTAGATGCTATATCAGATGGAGAAGATATATTAATACCAGGAATAATGGAGCATATAGAAAGAACAGGAGTACACTCAGGAGATAGTATAACTGTTTACCCTTATATAACTCTAAGTGAAGATGTAATTCAAATTCTTATAGAAAACACTAAAAAGATTGCAAAAGCTTTAAAGATAATGGGATTGGTAAATATACAATATGTATTTGATGGAAAAGATGTATATGTAATAGAAGTAAATCCAAGAGCTTCAAGAACTGTACCTATATTAAGTAAGGTTACAGGTGTTGAGATGGTTAATATAGCTATACAAATTATGCTTGGGAAAAAACTAAAAGAGATGAGTTATGGAACAGGACTTATAAGAGAAAATGCTATGTATGCTGTTAAGGTTCCGGTATTCTCTAATGAAAAACTTGTTGATGTAGATACTTATTTAGGACCAGAAATGAAATCTACAGGAGAAGTTCTAGGAATAGATACGGATTTAAATAAAGCAATATATAAAGGCTTTCTTGGAGCTGGAATAAATATAGAAACAGAAGGATCTATTTATGTATCACTAAAGGATGTAGATAAGTTAGAAGGTATTAATGTAGTAAAGGAATACTATGATTTAGGATTTAAAATCTACAGCTCTAAGGGTACTGGAGAAGAACTACTAAAAAGTGATATTCAATGTGAAGTAATAGAATTAGACAAACTTTTTGATCTTATATCTAATGGAGAGATAAGTTTAGCAATTAATACTCCAACTAAAGGAAATAATAATGCTAGTAATGGATTTAAGATAAGAAGAAAAGCATCAGAATATAAAGTTCCAGTATTCACTTGCATAGATACAGCAAAAATATTTTTAAAGGCTATAGAGCTTGTTAAAAGTGGAGAAAAAGTTGAATATAGACCTTTAAATTATTATTTTGATAATAGCAAAACTAGTTTAAATTAAGAAAAAGAGCTAAAGATTTTAAAATCTTTAGCTCTTTTTGTATAATATAATTGTATAAATGCAGAAAATAGTATTATAATTTATAGTGTGTAATTACATGTATAAATATAGGAGAAAAGCTAATATGTATACTAGCGAAAGATTTAGGCAGGGGGTGGAATAGTGCCAAAGCCAAGTATTTTTAGTAGAGACTATGATGAAAAAATGAGAAAAAGAAAGAGAATAAGAAGTGCAATACTAGGTGTTTTGGTTGTGCTAGTGATTCTGATATCTGTATTTGGTGGAACTATTAAGAGTATTGTTAATAAAAGAAGTGAATTTGGATTTGATAAGTTAAAGACAAAGATAACTGGGATGATTATATCTAAGAATTATGAAAAAGAGAAGATTAAAAATACTACTACTAATAACAAAGAGATATTAAAAGAAGATAATAAAGTAAATGAAAAGAGTAGTCAAGATAAGGTATCTAAAAATGAGAACGACAATAAAAAAAATATCAGTAAAGTAGAAGAGCAATTAATAAAATTATCAAATGAACAAGAAATAAAACTTCAATACAATATGATAAATAATAAAAAACAATATATAGGAATACTTCCAAATACAATAAATTATGACATAAGCCCATCAAAACAGAATATAATACTTATAGAGAATCTAACACAGAATATGATTATTATTGATAACAAGGGAAATATAAAAGATATAACCAAGAAACAATATGTATCTAGCAAGGGAACTATTTTTGATAAAAATAAAATACTACAAAATAATAAAGAGTATATTTGGTGTAGTTCTCCAAAATTTCTAAATGAAGATTCCATATTATATATGTCTCAGTTACCATGGTTTAATAAAGGAAGTATAAAATATTTATGGAAGTATAGTATAAGTACTGACAAGCACCAACATAATTTATTACCACAAGGTGGAGAGATTGAAGGCAAAAAAATAATATATGGAAATATATCTCCACAAGGTATTGAGATTATATTTGATGGTAAAAAAGCTATAATAAAATAGAAATAGCTTTATTTGTTAAAAATCATTGTTGTTATAAACGTTTTTTAGTATAATGTTTATTATGAAAAAACTCGTATGCTATTTGTAAAAAAAATATAATGTATGTTATAATATATAGAGCAAATAAGTATTTACGGTAATTTAGGAGGAATTAATATAATGAACACAAAAGTAGAACAATTAGAAACTAACGTAGTTAAATTAGAAATAACAGTAGAAAAGGCAAAGTTTAACGAAGCTATACAAAAGGCATATAAAAAAAATGTAGGTAAATTCAATATTTCTGGATTTAGAAAAGGAAAAGCTCCTTTAAATATTATAAAAAAATATTATGGAGAAGGAGTATTTTATGAAGATGCTATAAACTATTGCTGTGAAGATACATATCCATTAGCTATTGATGAACATAACATAACACCAGTAGACTATCCAAAAATAGACATAGTTGAAATTGGTGAAGATAAAGATTTTGTTTACACTGCAGAAGTTACAGTTAAGCCAGAGATAAAGCTTAACGATTATAAAGGATTAGAAGTTAAAAAGGTTACATATAATGTAACAGACGAAGATGTTGAAAAAGAATTAAAAACAATGCAAGACAACAATGCAAGAGTTTCAACTAAAGAAGACGGAACAGTAGAAAATGGCGATATTGCTATTATAGATTTCAAGGGATTTGTTAATGATATTCCTTTTGAAGGTGGAGAAGGTGCTGATTATTCACTAGAAATTGGTTCAGGAACATTTATAGACACTTTTGAAGAACAATTAATTGGATTAAAAGTTGGAGAAGAAAAAGATGTAAATGTTAATTTCCCTGAAAACTATGGAAAAGAAGATTTAAATGGTAAGCCAGCATTGTTTAAAGTTACAATTAAAGAGATAAAAGTTAAAGAAGTACCAGCATTAGATGATGAATTTGCTAAAGAGGTTTCAGAATTTGATTCTTTAGACGAGTTAAAAGCTGATATTAAAACAAAATTAGAAGAAAACAATAAGACAAGAGAAAAAGTAGAATATGAAGAAGCAGTTGTTGACGCAGTTTGCTCAAAAATTGAAGTTGAAATTCCACAAGTTATGATTGATAAAGAAATAGATATGATGCTTAAAGATTTAGAAATGAGATTACAATATCAAGGATTAGATCTTCCATCATACTATCAATATACAAACAATACAGAAGCAAAAGTAAGAGAATATATGAAAGAAACTGCTGAAAAGAGAGTAAAAACAGAATTAGTTCTTGAACAATTAGTTAAGGAAGAGAATATTGCAGTATCAGAAGAAGAACTACAAGAAAAAGCATTAGCTATGGTTCAACAATACGGAAGCGATAAATCAGAGAAATTAGTTGAGGCTATAATGGAAGCACAAAAGCCACAATTAACTGCTCAAATAGTTAATCAAAAGGCTGTAGAACTTTTAGTTAATAACAGTAAAGAAATAGTATAAGATAAATTAAATTAATTGCCAGAAATATTTCTGGCAATTAATTTTATAATAAATTACTCTAAATTATGAATATCATAGTTAATATAGGTGATAATCATAATAGTATATTAATTTATTTTAAGGAGGAGAGAAAAAATGAGTTTAGTACCAGTGGTAGTTGAACAAACGAACAGAGGAGAAAGATCGTATGATATTTACTCAAGACTATTAAAAGATAGAATAGTGTTCTTGGGAGAAGAAGTAAATGATGTTACAGCAAGTCTTATTGTTGCCCAGCTATTATTCTTAGAAGGTGAAGATCCAGATAAGGATATATATCTTTATATAAATAGTCCGGGTGGATCAATTACATCTGGAATGGCTATATACGATACAATGCAATATATAAAGCCGGACGTATCTACTATATGTGTAGGTATGGCAGCTTCAATGGGAGCATTCCTATTAGCAGCAGGAGCTAAAGGTAAGAGGTTTGCACTTCCAAATAGTGAAATAATGATACATCAACCTTTAGGTGGGTTCAAAGGGCAAGCTACAGATATTGACATACATGCTAAGAGAATTTTAAGAATGAAAGATAAATTGAATCAAATACTTAGTGAGAGAACAGGCAAACCTTTAGATCAAATTAAGAAAGATGTTGAAAGAGACTATTTCATGGAGGCTATAGAAGCTAAGGAATACGGATTAATCGACGACGTTATAACTAGAAAGAAATAAGGCTAAGTGAGGTGGAAGAATGTCCAAATATGAAGATAAGAAACAATTAAAATGTTCATTCTGCGGAAAGGGTCAAGAACAAGTAAAAAGATTAATAGCTGGACCCGGAGTATATATTTGTGATGAATGTATAGACTTATGCTCCGAAATAATAGCAGATGAATTTGAAGAAAATGTTCAAACAGACATCAGCGCACTTCCAAAACCTAGCGAAATAAAAGATTATCTAGATCAATATGTTATTGGTCAAGACAGTGCTAAAAAATCGTTAGCGGTGGCTGTATACAATCACTATAAAAGAATAAATTCAAATGTTGAAATGGACGATATAGAACTTCAAAAAAGTAATATACTTCTTCTAGGTCCAACAGGTTCTGGAAAGACCTTACTAGCACAAACTCTAGCTAAACTTTTAAATGTTCCATTTGCTATAGCAGATGCAACTACTTTAACAGAAGCTGGATATGTTGGAGAAGATGTAGAAAACATACTTTTAAAGCTAATTCAAAATTCAGATTATGATATTGAAAGAGCTGAAAGAGGGATAATCTATATTGATGAAATAGATAAGATAGCTAGAAAATCAGAAAATCCTTCTATAACTAGAGATGTATCAGGAGAAGGAGTTCAACAAGCTTTATTAAAGATATTAGAAGGAACTGTAGCATCTGTACCTCCACAAGGTGGAAGGAAACATCCTCATCAAGAATTTATACAAATAAATACATCTAACATATTATTTATTTGTGGTGGAGCTTTTGATGGAGTTGATAAACTTATTGAAAAGAGAACTAGAAAAGCTACATTAGGCTTTGGATCAGAAATTGAATCTAAGGAAAAGAAAGATGTTGGTCAAATATTAAAGAACATAGTTCCGGGGGATTTATTAAAATTTGGACTTATACCTGAATTTGTAGGAAGAGTACCAATTCTTGTAACATTGGACTCACTAGATAATGCAGCTCTTATACAGATTTTAAGTGAACCTAAAAATGCTCTTGTAAAGCAATATCAAAAACTTCTTTTAATGGATAATGTAGAATTAGAATTTAAAGAAGAGGCATTAAGACTTATTGCAGATGAAGCTATAAAGAGAAAGACTGGAGCAAGAGGACTTAGAGCTATAATTGAAGACATAATGAGAGATATAATGTTTGAAATACCAACTCGTGAAGAAATAAGTAAAGTTATTATTAACGAAGATACTGTAACAACAAAGCAACCAGAAATTATTTTAACTGATGGCGAGCCAAGGCAGGCTATTGCACAGCAAAAGCGTAAAAGAAAAAAAAGAGGAATAGAATCAGCATAATATTTTTAAAAAATAGCTTATATGATAAGGTGTAGAGTTTACGAATCTATACTTTGTTATACAAGCTTTTTTCTTTTTATAAGAATTTTAAGACGTAAAATTCTTAAATGAATCATTATTAAAAATTAAAAAAAGAGAATATATTCCCTTAGTTTGCACAAAATATAAGTAGGAATCCTAAATTTACAATTTGGTGATATTTGCTTACTCATTGGAAAAATGAGAAGGAATTTCTGCTCGGTATAACATAATTAATAAAGTACTGCAAAGGGGATGATATATTTATGACGGGATCAGTGTTAAGTGTAATAAGTTTAGGTGTGACGATAATTATGGGGATGTATTTTTTTAATGCGCTTAAAGAGCAGGCTGGAGGAAAGATTACAATAACTAAAGAAAGCAAAAAAGAAATGGATAAGTTGAAGAAAATGAGAAGTATTAAATTGACTGAACCATTGACAGAAAAAAGCAGACCAATATCTTTTGATGAAATAATAGGTCAGGAGAAGGGAATTAGAGCTTTACAAGCAGCTATTTGTGGCCCTAATCCTCAACATGTAATAATTTATGGACCTCCAGGAGTGGGAAAGACTGCGGCAGCAAGACTGGTACTAGAAAATGCTAAGAACAAAAAGCTGTCGCCTTTTACAGAGAATGCAAAGTTCGTTGAGATAGATGCAACTACTGTTAGATTTGATGATAGGGGCATAGCAGACCCACTAATAGGTTCAGTACATGATCCTATATATCAAGGAGCAGGTCCACTAGGAAGTGCTGGTATACCTCAACCTAAGGCAGGAGCAGTAACAAAAGCTCATGGTGGAATTCTCTTTATAGATGAAATTGGAGAACTACATCCTATTGAAATGAATAAGTTATTAAAAGTTATGGAAGATAGAAGAGTGTTTTTAGATAGTGCATATTATAATTCAGAAGATCCAAATATGCCCGCTTACATAAAGGAAGTTTTTGATAATGGACTTCCAGCAGATTTTAGACTTATAGGTGCTACAACAAGAAGTCCGGAAGAGATATGTCCAGCTATAAGGTCAAGATGTGTGGAAATATACTTTAGAGCACTTTTACCAGAAGAGAATGAGTTAATATGTCAAAATGCAATTGATAAAATAGGATTTAAAATAGAAGAAAAGGCTAAAACGTTGGTAGGTAAGTATTCAAATAATGGAAGAGATGCAGTTAGTTTAGTACAACTGGCTTCAGGCATAGCTTTAAATGAAGATAGAGATTTAATTCTTGTGGAAGATATGGAGTGGATTATTGAAAATGGCCAGTACACACCAAGGCCAGAAAAAAATATTCAAGATGAACCACAAGTAGGTTATGTAAATGGGTTAGCTGTCTATGGAGCTAACATGGGAGTTGTAATGGAGATAGAAGCTAGTGCAGCTAGAGTAGTATCTGGAAAAGGCAAACTAACAATAACAGGAATAGTAGAAGAAGAAGAAATAAGTAGTATGAATAAAAAGATCATGAGAAAAAGTACAGCGAGAGCTTCTGTTGAAAATGTTCTTACTGTATTAGGTAACATATATGATATAGATTTTACTGAATATAATATACATGTAAACTTTCCAGGTGGAATGCCTGTAGATGGACCTTCAGCAGGAATAAGTATGGCTACAGCAGTATACAGTGCTATAACTGGCACATTAGTTGATAATAAGGTAGCAATGACAGGAGAAATATCTCTTCATGGGAATGTGAAACCGATAGGCGGAGTAAATGCAAAAATTTCTGCAGCTAAGAAAGCAGGAGCCAAACAAGTAATAATTCCAAAAGAGAACTGGCAAGATAGGTTTAAAACTGAAGATGGAGTAAGAATTATTCCTGTATCTAATATTAGAGAAGTTATAGATATAGCTTTAATAAAAGAAAATGGAGAAGAGAAAGAAGAGACTATATTAGAAATAAATCCCAATGTAGATATTCTAACAGCAGAATCAATTTAATGATTAGCCCTTTTATCAAACCCTGGTAAAAGGGCTAATCATTAAATTCGTTGAAAAAAAATTAGTTTATGGTTATAATAGCATAGTACAAAATATTTCAGTAACATGTACCAATATAATATTAAACTAGAAATGAGGGAAAACCATGGAAAAACAATTAAAAGTTCTTCCTTTGATTCCATTGAGAGGTATAACAATATTTCCTCATATGGTATTGCACTTTGATGTAGGCAGAGAGAAGTCTCTTTTAGCTGTTGAAGAAGCAATGTTAAATGGTCAAGAAATTTTTTTAGCACCACAAAGAGAAGCAAAAATTGAGGAACCAGAAGAAGAGGATATCTTTGATATAGGAACTATTTGTAATATAAAACAAATATTAAAGCTTCCAGGAGATACAGTTAGAGTATTAGTGGAAGGTGAATATAGAGCTAAACTAATTAAGTATATAGAAAAAGAACCTTTTTTTAAGACTGAAGTAGAGATATTACTAGATAATGAATGTGTAGATGATAAATGTGAAGCATTAATGAGATTAGTTAAGGATGCTTTTGAAGAATATGCCAGACTATCTAATACAGTATCTACAGAAATACTAATAAGTTCTGATGAGTTAGAGGAACCTGGAAGATTAGCAGATGTTGTAAGCTCCTATCTAGCATTAAAAGAAGATAAAAAACAAGAATTATTAGCAACTTACGATGTATACACAAGACTAGAAAAACTTTTATTAATTATTAAGAGCGAAGTTGAAATTTTAAAGCTTGAAAAAAAGATAGGAAAGAAAGTAAAGAGTAAAATTGATAAATCGCAAAAAGAGTACTTTTTAAGAGAACAACTTAGAGTAATACAAGAAGAACTGGGCGAAGACGATGAAAATAAAAAAGAGATAGATGAATATAATAAGAAGATAAAAAAATTAAAGCTACCTAAAGAAGTAAAAGAGAAGGCTATTTATGAATTGAATAGACTAAAAAATACAGGAAGTTATTCCTCAGAAGGTGGAGTAATAAGAACTTATCTAGATTGGATATTAGATATACCTTGGAATAAGAAGACGGATGATAATTTAGATATAAAAAGAGCAAGAGAAATATTAGAAGATGAACACTACGGTTTAGAAGATGTTAAAGATAGAATAATAGAATTTTTAGCAGTTAAAAGCATAAGTAAATCTCTAAAAGGTCCTGTGCTTTGTCTAGTCGGACCTCCAGGAGTGGGAAAGACATCTATTGGAAAGTCTATTGCTAATGCGCTAAATAGAAATTTTGTTAGAATGTCACTAGGTGGAGTTAGAGACGAAGCTGAGATAAGAGGACATAGAAGAACTTATGTAGGAGCAATACCAGGAAGAATAGTATATGGAATGAAGCAAGCTGAATCTAAAAATCCTCTTTTCTTACTAGATGAAATTGATAAGCTCAATGGAGATTTTAGAGGAGATCCTGCTAGTGCTCTTTTAGAAGTACTGGATGCTGAACAAAATAATACATTTAGAGATCACTATTTGGAATTAGACTTAGATTTATCAGAGGTTATGTTTATAACAACTGCAAATAGTCTAGATACAATACCAAGACCTCTTTTAGACAGAATGGAAGTAATAGAAGTTTCAGGTTATACTTATGAAGAGAAGTTTCATATAGCTAAAAGGCATTTAATTCCTAAACAATTTACTGAACACAGTATAGAAGAAGGTAAAATAACTATTTCAGATTCTGCAATTTATAAAGTTATAGAGGATTATACGAGAGAGTCAGGGGTAAGAAGCTTAGAAAGAAAAATAGCCTCTGTAGTAAGAAAAACTATTGCAGATATGTTAGAAAAGGATGAAGATAAAATAAATGTTACAGCGACTCATGTAACTAAATACTTAGGTCCTGAGATATATACCTATGATAAAGTAGATAAGCAAGATAAAATTGGAGTTGTTACAGGAATGGCTTGGACGGGATATGGTGGAGATACACTTCCAATAGAAGTTACTGTAATGCCTGGAAAAGGAAGACTTCAACTAACTGGTCAACTAGGAGATGTAATGAAAGAGTCTGCAGAAGCAGGATATAGTTATGTAAGAGCTAATGCTAATAAATATAATATAAATGCAGATTTTTATAAGGAGAATGACATACATATTCATGCTCCGGAAGGTGCTGTTCCTAAAGATGGTCCATCGGCAGGTGTAGCAATGATAACTGCTATGGTTTCAGCTTTAAGCAATACTAAGGTTAAACATAATGTTGCAATGACAGGAGAGATAACTCTTACAGGAAGAGTTCTTCCTATTGGAGGATTAAAAGAAAAAACTTTAGCAGCTTTTAGAGCAGGTATAGACCTTATAATTATTCCTAAGGCAAATGAAAAAGATTTAGTTAAAATTCCTAAATCAATTACAAGTAAAATGAAGGTTGTATTGGCAGATAAGATAGAAGATGTTTTAGAAAATGCGCTTGTTAGAGGAGAATAAATATGATAATGGTTAAAAATTCTGAGTTTATAACATCAGCTGTAAAACCTTCTCAATATCCCATTGATAATAGAATTGAGGTAGCTTTTGTTGGAAGATCCAATGCAGGTAAATCTTCACTTATAAACACGGTTACTAATAGAAGAAAGCTTGCAAAAACTAGCTCTACTCCTGGAAAAACAAGACTAATAAATTTCTTTTTAATAAATGATGAAATTTATTTTGTTGACTTACCAGGGTATGGGTTTGCTAAAATCTCAAAGAGTGAGAAAGAAAAATGGGGAGATATGATAGAAAAGTATTTAGTTGATAGACCACAATTAAAAAGAATAGCTCTCTTAGTAGATTCAAGACATAAGCCTACTAAAGAAGATATTCAAATGTATGAGTGGATTAAATACTATGATTATGAAGTTATAGTAGTAGCAACTAAAAGTGATAAGTTAAAGAAAAATGATTATCAGAAGAGTAAAAAATTAATAAGAGAAACTTTAAATATTAGAGAAGAAGATAAATTCATTTTCTTTTCATCTTTAAGTAAAGAAGGTAAGGATGACCTTTTAGAACTTCTTATAAATGGCTAGAATACTAAGGTTTATAGATATACAGATAATATTATTTGTATATCTTTTTTTTGTGTCAAAATAAATATAAGCGAATAGTATATAGTATAAACAAAAGAAAAAGAAGGATGGGCAGAAAGGGGGAGGTAAAGTGGAGCTAAACAATTTAGAGGGTATAAGCTCTTGGATAAACAGTTTAACTGGCGGAGCTAAAGCTGGAGGTCTCGGCGACATTAGCAAACTTACTGGACTATTAGGTACAAGAGGACTTAGTGGAATAGGACTCGGAAACAAGTTTCCGATAGCCTTAATATTACTTCTTCTGGTTCTATTTGGTAACAGAGGTGGCTATGGTAGCAACCCACAACAATATGCTTGCTGCTGTTACAAGAGAAAACATCGAAGACACCATAGAAGATGTTGTTGTAATGAAAGTTATGGCTATGGAAACCAATGCTGCGGCTATGGTGGATACGGCCAAGGAGGATACGGCGGTTATGGCGGTGTTGGAGGAGGTAGTAATATAATATTTATTATAATATTATTATTCTTAATCCAACTTGGAAAAAGAACTTACCCATTAGCAGAAAGTGCTGCAGGTAATATCTTCAACTTTAATGCCGGAGACGTTTTAGATACCCATGATGATTATGAATATAAAGATACTGACGAAGAAGAATAAACTACATTGAAACCATGGCCCAAGAAGGGGGGGTATATCATGTCAAGAAGACACAGAGAATGCGGATGTGGATATGGACCAGTTAGCCCAGTAGCAGGATTAGGATGCGGCGGATTTGATCCTTGTAAATTAGCATTGTTCTTATTAATATTAAAAAGAGCATGTATAATCGACCACGAAACAGCAACAATTTTAATATTCTTATTCTTACTTTGCTGTAAAGGCTTTGGAGGTATAAACAGAGGCATATGTGCATGCTAGTAAGAAACTAAAATCAGGGAGGGCTATATGCCCTCCTAATTTATAAGGTAATTATCCTTGTACAAATACAAGAATTATATTTATAGAGAGGTGAGAATATGTCAAAGCATAGGAGGCATAGTAGAGACTATGCAAATTATGATGACTTAGGAAATATGAATACTGGAATTGGTAATCTTGGAAGTATATCATCCTTATTAGGAAATATAGATATAAACCAAATAGCCTCTCTTTTAAGCTCATCAGGTATTCTAAATGGATTAAATAATCCAAATAGTAACACAGAAGGAGAACAAAAAGAGGGTCTTCAAAATATTTTAAATAATATAGATATAGGACAGATACTTAGTCAAGCAACTAATTTAAATAACATGATGAATAGTAATATTAATAATGAAGTTCAAGAAGAGGAACCAAGAGAAAGACATAGTAAGAGTAGACCACAGAAAGAAAGAAATAGCATACAACAAGCACATACTCAAACACAATCACAAGACTCTATTACAGTGTTATTGAATGCAATAAAACCACTAGTGACACCAGAAAGAGCTGAAATAATAAATAGAATTATTGAGCTTTATATTCAAGGAAAAATATAATATGAAGTTAAAAATATAAACTTCCCTTTTAGGAAGTTTATATTTTTATATATAGGATAACATATTACAGTTTCCAGTAAATTTTCCACCTTGAGAAATAACTAAGTTGGGCATAGTAATATCACCAACTATTTCACCGAATTCTTCTATAGTTAAAGTTTCAGAACAAATAATATTTCCTTGAATTTTACCATTAACTAAAGCATTTTTACAAGAAATATTGCCAATACAAAGGGATGATTGATCTAAAACAATAGTATCTTCCCATAGAATATCCCCTTCTACTAAACCGTCAATTTTCAGAAGTCCACTTCCAGTGAAGGAGCCTAGAATTTTACAGTTTTGACCAATAAGATTTTCAATCTTATTCATATCTTTATCATTAAACACATAATTACCCCCCATAATATAATATGTATATAAAGTTTTTTAGTAAGTGAATAAATTTTTCAAAAGAGGTTAATATAAATAATGTACACGGAAGAAATAACATGAGAGATATGTGTTATATCTTCACTAGTGCTAAAACCCCCCATCCCCCTTTTGATTGGGACCGCATAAGCGGTCCGTTTTTTATTTGTTCTCTAAAGCTATAGAATAAATTTTAAAATAGAAGCTATCTTTTGAGTTATCAAAAGTTCTTAAATTTACTTTAAGAGTAAAATTTTTCGATTCATTTGATTTAATAGAAGTTCCTCTAAAGTTTAAAGTCCACTGTATATGGGTTGGGTCTCCATTATTATTAGATTTTATATCAGTAAATAATGCATCTTGAAAAATAAAATTGTTTCCCATGTAAGGTAATGAAGAAAGTATAGAAAGTGAAGATGAAGGTATTACAGGATCAAAAATTTCTGCAGAGGATTGTACATAGTTCTGAGATGCGTTATTTATGTTATTAATAAGATGTAGTATAGTATCCTTACCCATAAAAGTATCTGAGTATACATAATGATATTTTTCTAATTTATTTTGAATTAATATATAATTAGAAAGTATAAAATTATTTTGTTTTAGTGTACCAGAAACTATTTTTGGAGTCTTATTATTTGTACAGTCTAAAAATCCAATAATGTTGTTAGAACTACAAAATATATCTTCAAACTTATCCTTTTTATTGTATAAAAAAATATGTTGAATAGGATTATTATTTTGAGAAGACTGAACAAATATTTCAGGAATCTTATCTCTAGAGATATCTAGTAGCTTAAGTCTCATAGGCCAACTTGAAGAATAATCGCCTAAAGTATCTAGCGTAGTATGGGGGTCTAAATATAAGCTTTCTTTTTCCGTATTGACTTGAAGAGAATACTTATCCTTATTTTTAGTTATGTAAAGAAGATCCTCTTTCCCATCACCAGTTAGGTCGGCTTTAATAGCTTTATCATTTGAATTTAAACTGAACATAGTTGAAATGTAATTCGTATCTGAGATTCTAGAAAAAATAAAAAGCATAAATACAACAAGTGTTAATATAAAGTAGTAAATATGTTTTTTTCTTAAGAATAACACTCTTAATTTCAATTCAGCCACCTCCTTTTATTTATATGTATGAAGAATAACTTAAAAATATTTATAAATCATAATAATAAAAAAAGAATAGACAAATGTCTATTCAATATTTTTGCAGTTATTACAAAGTCCATAAAAATATATTTTGTTAGAAAGGACTTTATAATCAGTATAAACTCCTATTTTTTCATTTAATTCATTAAAAGATATACCATCGATATCATCAACTCGACCGCAAGACATGCATTGAATATGAGGATGAGGAATGGTATTAGCGTCATATCTAAAGTTACCTTCTCCAACATTAAGTTCTTGAACTAGATTTACTTCAACTAGAGTTTTTAAAGCTTTATAAACAGTGGCTAAACTCATGGTTGGATAAGTTTGATGTAAGGCTTTATAAATAGTCTCTGCTGATGGATGTTCTTTAGTAGAAGTAAGATAGAAATAAACTGCTATTCTTTGAGGCGTTAATTTAAGCTTCTTTTCTTTAAAAATTGTCGTAATATTATCCATAACAATCACCCTTTTTTAAATTGGATATTTATATTATATAATAAAGATTATTAATAGTCAATTACAGCTTATAGACTATTGAAGTATAAAATTTAAAATTCAGGTTTTAATTTTTTTAATACATATATAAACTCATAAGCGTAATATAATGTAGAGAGAGAGGGGGAAATAGATATTGAGTAAAACTTATGTTTTAGACACTAATGTAATTTTATATTCTCCACGTTCTATATTATGCTTTGATGATGCTAATGTAGTTATACCTGAGGTAGTTTTAGAAGAATTAGACGGATTGAAAAAGAATAACGGGGAGCTTGGAGCTAATGCACGTACGGCAGCTAGGCTTATAGATGCTCTAAGAAAAAAAGGAAATCTTAATAAAGGAATAGAGCTATCTAATGGAGGAACATTAAGGGTAGAAATGAATCATTACGATACAAAGATACCACCATATTGGGATAAAATGAAAGCTGATAATAGAATAATACAGGTATGTATAGGATTAAAAGAAAAAGGAGATAACGTATATTTAATTACAAAAGATATATTTGAGAGAATTAAGGCAGATACTGTAGGTATCAAAGTTGAGGATTATTATGAAAAAGTAGTTCCTGAATATGATGATCAGTATACAGGAAGAACTGAAGTATATGCGCTATCAGAAGATATAGATTCTTTTTATAAAAATAGATGCTTAGATATAAGCAAATTAAAAATTTATAATGAGAACACAGAAGAGTATTTAAGGCCAGAGCTTTATGTTAATCAGTTTTTAATAATTCATTCCTTCGAAAATTCAAGAAAAACTGCCCTTGGTAAATTTGATGGTGAAAAGATTATTCCTCTTATATATAAAGATATAATTCCTATGGGGATATCTCCTAGAAATGTAGGTCAGAGATTTATGTTAGAAGCCCTTTTTACTAGCGCCAAAGAAGTTCCGTTAGCTATAATAAAAGGTCCAGCAGGTACTGCAAAAACTTTATATTCCCTTGCAGTTGGACTTCATAAAATATTGGAAGAAGACCAGGGTCAATATAGAAGAATATTAGTGTGTAGGCCCAATGTAACTATGGATGAGGATATTGGATATCTGCCAGGTACTGAGCAGGAAAAGATTGCTCCATATATGAGACCAGTATTAGATAATTTAGAAATTTTAATTGATTCTGATGAAAAAGAGAGATATAAAAATGAAAAAGAGTTAAATGATAAAATAAGAGAGTTGTTTGATAGAAGAATTATTACTACTGAAGCAGTAGCTTTTCTTCGTGGAAGATCTATAGTAAAAAATTGGGTAATAATCGATGAGGCCCAAAATCTATCTCCAAAACAAGTAAAAGCTATTACAACAAGAGTAGGTGAAGGAACAAAATTAATACTTATAGGTGATCCAGAGCAAATAGATCAACCTTTTTTAGATTATAGATCCAATGGACTATGTTATGCATCTGAAAAAATGAAAGGAAGCCCATTATGCTATCAAGTTACTCTTAAGTATGATGAATGTGAAAGATCTGCTCTTGCACAAGATGCTTCTCAAAGACTATAAAATAAAACGCCGACATTGTTGGCGTTTTATTTTATGAAAGGGCTTGTTTTTTCTAAAGCTAGATATGTAACGAATATTTTAAGTATAAATATAATAATATGTGGTTAGTAATATAATGTAATAAAAGGTTAATAATAACTTACATTTGATATATAATAGTTTATTTTTAACTTTTTACAAGGTAGAATAAGGGGTTGATTTACTTGGATAATAATGAGGAGAAGAATTTAAAGAAGATAGATAAAAAAAAGATATTAATAATTATACTTATAAGTATAGCGTTTATACTCCTCTCAAGCGGAATATATATATATTATTCATTTAAAAATAATAGTTATATGGGAGGAGATTTTAACAATGGTAAGCAGGATGGAAATATAGATGGTTATAAAGAAATAGAGGGTATATCTAATCTACTTTTGCTTGGAAGTGACGCAAGAAGTCTAGAAGAAAATTCTAGAACAGATGCTATATTAATATTATCCATGGATAACATTAATAAAAAACTAAAACTTATATCAATAATGAGAGATACATATGTAAAGATTCCAGGTTATGGAGAACAAAAGATAAATCATGCCTATGCTATAGGTGGGGTAGATTTATTAAGGGAAACTATACAAGAAAACTTTGAAATAAAACTAGATAAATATGCTGTAATAAATTTTAAAGGTTTTGAAAAGTTAGTAGATGTTATAGGTGGGATAGAAGTCAATGTGACAAAAGAGGAAATGGATGAGATAAACAAATTTATTAAAGAAGTAAATCCTAAAAATCCTCACTTAATTAAATCACCAGGATTTCAGCGATTAGATGGACAACAGACATTAAGTTATGTGAGAATAAGGAAGGTAGGAAATGGGGATTATGAGAGAACTAAAAGGCAAAGAGAGGCTGTATCACTTCTAATGGATGAAATAAAGGATCTTAATGTACTAAAATACCCAATAATAGCTTCAAAGCTTTTTCCATATTTCAAAACTAATATGGAGATAAATACAATTCTTAATTATGCATATACAGTATATAAAATTAACAATTTTACTCCAGAACAAATCCAAATACCTATAACAGAAATAAGTAGACCAGAAATGCTGAAAAATAAAGGATGGGTATTATTAATGGATAGAGAACAAAATACTGAAATAATTCACAATTTTATTTTTAAAGATGTAAGGTATGATGTTAAGACTTTAGATTATATATCCTTTAATAGGGCTTTAGAAGGTTATAAGGAACAGGTAAGCACTAATGAGCCTGAAAGATTACAACACGAAGATAGTGAATCTAATGAGAAATATTATTATGATAAAATTATAGAAAATAATAATGAGAACAATGATAATAAGAATGATGACAGTAGTGATAGTAAAGAAAATATAGATAACGTTAAGGATCAGGAATTAGAGGATAAAAAGAATAATTTAGAAAATGGAGATATGTTAGAGGATGAAAAAAAAGACGATTTAGAAGATTACAAGGAAAATAGTCTACAGGATGAAAGTATAAATAATCAAAATACCAATGATGAGAGTAAGATAAAAATGTCAGATGAGAAAGAATATAAAGAGGAGGTTATAATTAATAGTGAAAAAGCTACTGAAGAAAATGAGAAAATAAAAGAATAAAAAGTTAGAATGAAGTAAAAATAGATAGAAAAGGTAAATTTGTAACTAAAACTGTCTAGTTTACAAAAAATTTAATTTGAAAAAAGTTATATTTGTTGTACAATAAATTATGGGTTGTTTTGAATTTTTAAAAAAAGGATGATTAATATATGAAAAAAGCACGTACGAAAGATAGTAAGAAAAGAAAGAAAAAAAGGCTTTCTTTTAAATTGTTTATAGCTTTCTTAGTTTTTGAATTTGTATTTACAGGTATAACAGGTCCTTTTATGCTCTATTATGGTCCTTTTGAGAATGCAAAAAGTACAATGGTAGGTGCAGCTATGACAACACTTACTCATCAGTGGATTGCAACAACCTTTCTAAGCCAAGAGCGTATAGATAAAATATTGGGAGAAAATAAAATAGAGGACATAGTAGCTAATGAGGATGAAGAAATAGAAATAAAAGATACTCATGATAATACTATAGAAAGATATGAGATTGATGGAAAGAGCTTTACAGGATATTTATTAGTAATTAAGAATCCTAAGCGCGTAAAGGTAGGATATAGTAGCAAACTTGGTAAAGCAGGAGAAACTACAAGTAAAATTGCAAAAACAAATAATGCAGTAGCAGCCATAAATGCAGGTGGGTTTACGGACGAGTCTGCTAGCGGAAAACTTTGGACAGGCAATGGAGGACTTCCAACAGGAATAATAATGTCAAAAGGCAAAATTATTTACAACGACTATAAAGATGATAGTGTGAAGGATAATATTGTTGCAATAACTAAAGAGGGCTTACTTTTGGTTGGTAAACACTCAGTTGGACAATTAAAAGAAAAAGGAGTGACTGATGCTGTTTCTTTTGGACCTGCTTTAATAGTAAATGGGAAAAAGACTATTACAAGTGGAGATGGTGGCTGGGGAAAGGCACCAAGGACAGCTATAGGACAAAGAAAAGATGGAGCAATACTTCTATTAGTTATTGATGGAAAGCAAATAAAAAGATTAGCTGCAACCTTAAGAGATGTACAAGATGTATTATATGAACATAAGGCATACACTGCTAGTAATCTAGATGGAGGCTCATCGGCTACAATGTACTATGAGGGAAAAGTTATAAATGAACCTGATAATGCATTGGGAGAAAGATCAATACCTTCAGCAATATACGTAGAACCTTAAAGGAGAGAAAAAGCAATGAAAGCTTTAAAAAGAATAATTGTATGGATACTTTTATCGCTTGTTATGCAAATAGCAGTTTTATATTATGTGGATAAATATTTATTTGCATCCGAAGAGGTAAGTTCCATTACAAGTATAAAAAAGATTGATAGAGAAGAAGATAAGAAAAAAGATGTAAACATATATGTTCCAGAAGAAGCAGAACAAATAGCATTATCCTATGATGGAAGTTATTTATCCTATTATGAAGATGATGAGCTTAAGTTAGTAGATGCTTATACGGGACAAGAAAGTACTATCGGACTTGAGGACAAGCTTTCTGTATCATTTTATAAATGGGCACCAGATAGAAACATACTTCTTATATCAGGAAAAAAGGAATATAATAACAGTGCTAAATATCTATTTTATTCCTATGATGCAGAGAGAGGATTAAAAGAGAAATTAGAAACAAAAGAGCAAGAAGAAACTGCTTTTGTTTCTAATAAATCTTCAAGTATTGAAGACCTTCAGCTATCTCCACTTACAAATATGATATATGTAAAAGCTACATTAGATGGTGGAAGAAGCAATATTCAAAGCATTAATATAATGAAAAGAATTAACAAAGTAAGCACTCAATCTTACTTTATAGGAGACATAAGAATAATACCTAATGACGATAGAATAGCTTATGAAGATTTTACAAAAAACAAAGTTTATGTTACAGGAAAGTCTAAAGCAATTAATATTGAAAATGTAGACAAGTTAAGCCTTATAGATGTAGACGATAATGATAATATCTATGTAGGAGAGCTTGAGGGTGATTATTTAAAAGGAGCTTCAAGGTTTAAAAATATATATTACGGAACAACTGGTGAAGACTCAGATAATTGGAAAAAGATTAGTTTAAATGAAGTTATAAATAAAAAAGATATTTATATATCAAGAGACGGCAAAATCTATATTAATGATAATCTAAAAGGACTTGTTAGAGAAGTAAGTTCAAATAAACAAACCTCATACAAGGGTATATTTGTACAGATGTATGACGATGGAATAGCTTCAATAAGTGACGGTAAGCTTATCACTGTAAAATTAAATTAATCTAAGTATAAATACACTAAAAAACCTTATTTCTATATTATAGAAGTAAGGTTTTTTAGTGTATTTATGTTTTTTATAGATTCTTTTGATATAATAAAAATATAAAAAAGTTAGGAGGCAGAGAATGTTTAGTAGTGAAGAAATTTTAAATACAATACTTCTTATACCGGGAATTCTTTTAGCATTTACTTTCCATGAGTACGCTCATGCATGGGTGGCATATAAATTAGGAGACAAAACACCTAAGTTTCAAGGAAGGCTTACATTTAACCCAATGTCTCATATTGATCCATTAGGATTTATAATGATTTTATTATTTAATTTTGGTTGGGCAAAACCAGTGCAAGTGAATCCAAGTGCGTTTAAAAATTATTATAAAGATGATTTAAAAGTATCTGTAGCAGGAGTTATAGGGAATCTAATAGCTGCACTACTGTCAAGTATTATTTTAATAATAATAGCAAAGGTTTTTTATCCTAATCAGGCATTTACGGAAATTTTAACTTTACTCAGTATAGCAGATAATACATTAGGATTTATACTATTTTCAATAGCATTTCTATCTATATATATAAATTGTATACTATTTGTCTTGAATTTAATTCCTATTCCTAGCTTTGATGGATTTCATATATTAAGAGATTTGTTTCCTAAATTCTTTTATAGAATTGAGGGTAAATTGTATAGATATCAAATGGTAATACTTTTTGCTTTTATTCTGCCTATTTTTGGCGGATATGCTTTAATTGATTTTATTTTAGATGGACCTGCATCATTACTTTTAGATTTCTTTATAAATATAGTTAGGTTTATACTTTAGTACTTACTTTGCATTAATGGAAGGAATTATGGAAGCGTAAGGAAAAAGTAGGAATTTTCTTATAAACAGAATTTTAAGCTATTAAAAAGAGCTAAATGGTTGTCTGGTAGATAGTATTAAAGTATAATATAAACTTAGGATAATATGAGAGTATAGTTTACTCCAAGGAGGAATAGATTAATATGAGACTAAGGAAGAAAAGATGGGCAAGACCTGAGCTAGAAGCAAGCCCTTTGTTTAAGTCTTTTGAAGAAGCAAAAGAGTTAAAGGGACGATGGAGAGAAGAGTTTAAGAATGATAATGATATATATTTAGAACTTGGCTGTGGAAGAGGTGGTTTCGCTGCTCAAGTAGGAACAAAATATCCAGATAAGAACTTAATTTCTGTAGATATAAAAGATGAGATTTTAGTATATGCTCTTAAAAACTTATTAAAGGCAGAGCTTAACAATGCAAGAATAATAGCGATGCAAATTGCATTTATTGAAGAGATTTTTGGAGAAAATGAAATAAGTAGAATATATATAAATTTCTGCAATCCTTGGCCAAAGGATAGACATAAAAAGAGAAGACTTACACATACGAAATTTTTAGATAAGTATAAAAAGTTTATAAAGCCAGGGACAGAAATTCATTTTAAGACCGACGACTTAGAACTATTTGATGAATCATTTGAATATTTTTCAGAAAGCGGATTTGAAATATTATTTAAAACTTATGATTTACACAATAGTGAATATGCAGAAGAAAACATTATGACAGAGTATGAATCAAAATTTAAGCAATTAGGGATAAAGAGTAATTTCCTTATAGCTAAATTAAAATAATAATGAGATAAAGAGTATATAAGATTAGTATTCAATCTTATATACTCTTTATTTTTTGTATAAATCTATGATAAGTCTGTGTAAATTATTGTTAAAACCTCTTTACAATTGAATTTATTTATTTTAGAGATGATAGAATGTGGTTAATAAGTTCATTACTAAAATTATCTAGGTAAGGGGTAATATACATGAAGAGTATTATTGCAAAGTTAAAAGGAATAAAATTAGTTTCTATTAAAAATATGTTTTTAAAAGTTAAGTCGAAAAAAATTAAATTAAAAGATTCAAATAAAAAACCTAATAAATGGTTTAAAGACATTGGAAAACATAAAGATAATATAATCAGTAGAAAAACGAAAAATATATATGTTTTTAAGAGTATAGGAACTAAAATAATCATTCAAATTACCTTGCTTGTTATGATAATATGTTCTATATTAGGATTTATTTCTTATAGTAGTTCTTCTAAAGCTTTAAAAGATAGTATAAGTACAACTTTATTAAATAGAGCAGAGGATGGGGCAAAACTAATAACAGCATTAGTAGACGAAAATATAAAGTCTTTAAGTATATTCGCTACAAGACCAGATATTCAAAGTATGGATTTTAATACTCAAAAAACAGTTATGATAACTGAAGCTGGTAGAATGGGTTATAACAAGCTTAGCATATTAGGTAAAGATGGAACTATGTATTTTACAAATGGACTTAGTAATAAAATCAATTTATCTCCAGAAAATAAAGACACAAAATATTTAAGGGATGGATTGATAGGGAGAGCAAGTATTTCAAATCCCATACTAGGTTCAGGTGGACATAATAATTTAATACTTGGTATATCAGCTCCTATAAAAAATAATTCTGGAGAAGTTCTAGGTGTTATTGTTGCAGAGTTAGACTTATCTAAGTTAAATGTAATAGTTCAAAAGACAAAAGTAGGAGAAGAAGGATATGCATTTGTTATAGATGAAACAGGAGCAAAAGCAGCACATAAGGACATGAACTTAGTATTAAAAAGAGATAATGATATAGACAAAGCGAAGAATGATGATAGCTTTACTAAATTAGCGCAGATACAAAATAAAATGATAAACAAGGAGTATGGGTATGATTTATATTCTGTAAATGGAAAAGATATGATTATATCTTACGCTCCAGTGCCTAATACTGAATGGGCATTAGCTTTAACACTACCTAAAGATGAAGTTTTTAAAGAAGTAGATAAATTAAGAACTAATATTATCATTGGAACACTAGGATTTATAATTTTAGGAATTATAGTAGGAATAGCTTTTGCTAGAGATATAAAAAAGCCTCTTGTTAAAATGGAGAACTATGCTGAAAAATTAGCAGAACGTAATCTATCACATAGAATAAGTATAACGAGAAAAGATGAGTTTGCAAAGACAGCATATGCCTTAAATACAGCAGTGGATAAACTTGAAAAAGTAATTAATTTAGTTAAAGAGGAAAGCTGTAAAACTTCTAATTCTTCTGAGAATACCAATAGTATGATTAATGAAGTTAATAATCTTTTACAGCAAGTACAGGCTTCATGTGAGGAAATTACAGCAGGAATGGAAAATTCAAATAGTAATCTTTATGATATAACAGAAAAAACTCAAAAGGTTAAAAATGAAGTTGAAAATACTTTAAAAAATATAAAAAGTGGATTTCAAGCTGCTGGGGAAATAAAGGTAAAGGCTGATAATATAAAAAATAAAACTTATGAATCTAAGGATAGAATAGTGGATATATATAAGAATTCAAAAGAAGAGTTAGAAAAATCCATAAATGATGCTAAAGTAGTTAATGAAGTATCAAAAATGGCTGATAGTATTCTTGCTATATCAAAACAAACTAATCTTTTGGCATTAAATGCTGCTATTGAGGCTGCAAGAGCTGGAGAATCAGGAAAAGGGTTTGCAGTAGTTGCTCAAGAAATAAGAAAATTATCAGAAGAGACTTCAAGCACTGTTGAAGATATTCAAAGTCTTGTAAAAAATGTATTAACCGCAGTTGATGAATTGGCAATTTCTTCAGAGAATACTCTAGATGTTATAGAAAAAGAAACTATAAAAGACTATGATAATTTTATAAACATAGGAGAAGCATATAAAAGCGATGGAGATATAATCAAAGATATCATTGAAAACTTGACACAGGCAACAGATAATATTTCTTTATCTATAGATGATATAGTAAATAATATGGAAGAGATAAATATTTCAGTTAGTGAAGCTACTATAGCCTCTTGTAAAATAGGGGAAAGCATTAGAGAGATAAGTAATAAAAATGAGACTATTACAGGAGAGTCTAATGAAAACTCTATAAGTGCACATAGGCTATTAGAATATGTGAATAAGTTTAAAACGCAATCTATATAAAAAAATTACATAAATCATAAATGTAGAGATTTCTATATTTATGATTTTTTATTTAAAAGTATTAAGTTTCCCAGCAATGTACACACTATAATACAAATAGTGTATTTACTATGATTTAAAATAGTGAAGATGAGGGAGATTTATATGAATAAATTATCTGAGAATTTCATGAATTTTATAGATAAACTTGATGATAGAAGTTATCTCTTATCTATAATAGCATATAATGCAGCTCCGGCTTTAGGCAAAATAAAACCTTCATATCTTATAATATTTCATAATAAAGGAAAAAAGAAGCTTTATGATTTTTGGCAAAAGTATAAAAATAGTATAAAAGAAGAGCTAAATATAAAGTTTTTCGAGTTAAAAAGAATAGAAGATAGTGAAGTTGTCCTTTTTTATAATGAAGAACAGATAAAACTATTATTAGAAGAAGAGAGTAATTTAAATTTTCTTGAAAAATACGGATATAGTAAAAGTATGGATATAGATGAATGTTTACAGCATTTAAAGGAAAGATATATAAATTTGTGTCCTCATGAGATGGGAATATTTTTAGGATATCCTATAGAGGATGTAATTGAATTTATAGAGTTCCCTCATAAAAAGGCATTAATGTTTGGCTATTGGAAAGTATATAATAACTTAGAAAAAGCAATAAATACCTTTAACAAATATGATGAGATGAAAAATGAGGTTATAAAACTTATAGTAAAAGGAATACAACCATATAAGGTTATTACTAACATAGGCCTCAAATGAATATATAAATGAATTATAGATTTTTCTTGACAAAAGAAGAACTGATATTTATATTTTCATTATAATGTATATTTCTAAAGGTGGGTAAATATATGAAGTTTAAGGGGAAGATTGTCTTAATTACAGGAGGAAGTAGGGGGATTGGGAGGAGTATAGCTAAAGAGTTTTCTAGGCTAGGAGCATCCATAATCATTAACTATAAGAATAATGATATAGCAGCAGAAGAAACTTTAGAAGATATTAAAGCTATGGGTGGTTATGCAATAAGTATAAAGGGTGATATTAGTAGTTATGAATTTACAAATAGAATGATAAAAGATATAATACATAGATTTGGTAGAATAGATGTTTTAGTTAATAATGCTGCGGTATCTAAGGTAGGACTATTTATAGATATGAAAGAAGAAGATTTTGATAGTCTTATAGATACAAATCTAAAAGGCATTTTTAATACCTGTCATAATGCAGTCAAGTATATGCTAGAAAAAAGAAGTGGAAGTATTATTAATATATCATCTATGTGGGGACAAGTTGGTGCATCCTGTGAAGTTTTATATTCAGCCTCTAAGGGTGGAGTAAATTCATTTACAAGAGCACTAGGAAAAGAACTTGCAACCTCAGGAATAAGAGTTAATGCTATTCAGCCAGGTGTAATAGATACGGAAATGAATAGATGGATGTCAAGTGAAGAAAAGAAAGCTTTAGAAGAAGAAATACCTATGATGAAATTCGGAGAGGGAGAAGATATAGCTAAACTAGCTGTATTTCTAGCAAGTAATGAGTCTAAATACATTACATCTCAGATAATTACTGTAGATGGGGGATATTTATAAATCATTAATAATCTCTAGTCTCTAAGCGCTATCAGACAAAACCAAGATTTTGATTTTAGCGATTAGAGATTGGTGACTAGTGATTGTCTTTAGAATCTATGACAAGGCTTTAGCGGGAGTAGTATCTATTAGATTAGAGTGCTCGTTGACTAAATCTTTCCCATCATATATGGTTATAGAATAAGAAGAAGGTAAGGAGTGAACATAATCAATAACATCTTGAGTCACAATACCACTTGTCATTACTATTCCATTTTTGATACCATCGGCTTCCATAGCTCCAAGTAACTTTCTAATAACTTCAATATCTATAAAGTAACTTGCAGCATTTGAATATAAATATCTTTTACATTCAACATAGTGTACTTCAGTTCCACTTTTACATATAATATCTTTTCCACCGTCTTTACTTGGAGGAGTTATAATCACATCAGTATAACCTTTACTCTCAAGAAGTTCAGCACACCAATGTTCGAATTCAAGAGGAGATAGACTATGAAGGTCTTTTAGATTAATAGATCCTTGTTTTAATCGCTCAACATTTTCATATTCACTACGATACATTTTTAGTAAGTTTGTAGATTTTAAAACTAGCTTTATAAATTTAAATCCTATGATAATAAGGAGTATAGTATTTATAAATTTAAATAAGTTATTAAAAATCACAGCAAGATAGTAATACATAAATATTCACCTCTTTAAAATTATTGTGAAATTACATCTATTAATGAAAGATCTATAATATTCTTTTTTCTAATATCCCAGCAGGATTTAGATAAGCTAATTCCATCCATAAGTTGTATGTTATATTCCTTAGGAAGACTATTAACGTAATCCATAGCTTCTTTAGTAAAATATCCATTACTCATAACTATGCCATTGAGAATTTCATCATGTAGCATACAGCCAATAAACTTTTGAAGTTCTGGACGTCCTATTGAGTTATAATCATCATTGTTATTATTTTCTTTAGAATCTGATTGAATACAACTCACATATATCTTATTGAAGTTAGAATCACTACAAATTAGAGTTAATCCTCCGTGAAATGATTCAGATACAAAGTTGATATTAGCATAGTTATTTTTTGTTAGATAATAACTGCAGAATTCCTCAAACTCGCTAAAACTTAGCTGAGATAAGAAATGTCTGGAAGTTAATCCGTACATAAGTTTTTCTTCTTTGAATCTGTTTTCAATTTTATTATTAAAGGACATTAAATATTTATTTAGTAGTTTAAATAATATTAAAATCCCTATTAGTAAAAAAAACTTAGAATAAGTATTCATTTATACCACCTCATTAACTTTTATTTAAATTCTAGACATAATTACGGATTATATACATTTAATAAAAAAGTCTTATAACATTAATGAGTTTTTGTGTAGAAAAAACTAGTGTTTAATGTGGAAAAAATTGAAAAAAATTACTGAAATTCTATTGAATAGTAATTATTAATATGATAAACTTATATATAAAATAGAGCGATAAAAGTATCAATAAACCATCGCATTTAAGAAAAAAGGAGAGTTTTATAATGGCAGATAGAACATTAGTATGTAAAGATTGTGGAAAAGAATTTGTGTTTACTCAAGGAGAACAAGAGTTTTACAAAGAAAAAGGATTTGAAAACGATCCTGTAAGATGTCCAGAGTGTAGAAGAAATAGAAAGCAACAATCAGGAAATAATAGAGGATTTAATAGATAATAGCAAATATGAGAACTGTGTATACAGTTCTTTTTTTATTTATATTACCCCTTAGAATAATATTAAAAATCATGAATATATTTATATTACGATAAGACAAAAATTGTTAACCTCAGCAGACACATTAAGTAAATTGTTGAGAAAAAGATTAAAATTAACATTATTTAAGGGGGTAAAAGAATGTACGAGCTATCTGGAAGTTTAAGAAGTAAAAAAGGTGATTGTGGTATAAAAGAGTTAAGAAGAATGGGTGAAATACCTTGCATATTGTATGGTGGAAGTTTAGGTGAAGTACCCTTATCATTAGAAAAAAATCAGGTAGAGAAGTATATGTTAAGATATGGACAAAACAGTATAATGAATATTAAATTAAATGGTACTATAGTAAGAGGTTTAATAAAAGAAGTTCAAAGATCAGTGCCTTTAAATAACATAATTCATATAGATCTTAAACAAATAGATGGAAATGAATAAGTAGTTAATTAAGTAATTAATTAATATATTAAGAGCAGTGGACTTAGATAAGAGACTAGGTTTGCTGCTTTTACTTTTATCATAAGTTATAAAAAAGTTATTACATAAAAAACTATTTATATTTTGTCTTCGTAGTAAATAATAAAATACGAATCATTGCAATGAACCTTGTTAAAAATAGAGTAGTGGAAGGTGAAAGAAATATGAAAAATAAAAAATTAAGTGTAATTATAGCAAGTATGATAATCGTTACAAGTTTAGTTGGGTGTAGTACTGTAGTATCTTATAAAAATGAGAATGGATTAGGACTAGAAAATGCCGCTGTAAAAAATGGAGTAAATATTTATAATGTTAATCAAGATAAGGAAGGTAATAAGTTAAATATTATTGTATCTAATCCATTAAACTCAAAGGTTAAATTAACTTTTGGAAGTACTCAGGAATATGATTTTATTTTATATAATAAAGAAGGTAAGCAAATATATAAATGGTCTGATGATAAAGCTTTTGGAGAGATGATAGTGAATAAAGAAATAGCAGCAAAAGGAAAATTAGAGTATAGCATAGATTTATCTGATTTAAAGTTAAAAGCTGGAGAGTATAAGTATGAATTTTATTTAGTGGCTAATGAAATGAGAAATATACCACACAAAACAGGTAAATTAATAAAGAAGGATAACTCAGGAATTGCATATTTCCCTTTAAAATATGAAGTGAAGAGTACTAGTGGTAAGGAATTAATAGTAGAAGTTAAAAATCAAACTGAAAATCCTATAAAACTAACATACACAAGTGGACAAAAATTTGATATGAAATTTTATAAAGATGGTAAACATGTGTATACCTGGTCGCAAGATAAGAACTTTATACAAATGCTCTCTGAAAAGACATTATTACAAGGAGAGAGTGAAATTTTTAATATTAACCTAGAAGAACTTCCTTTGTCAAAAGGAGTATATGACTATGAATTCTATTCTGTATCAAAGGAACTTTCAAGTGTCCCAACTTTAAAGGGCAAAATCACGATAAAGTAATTTTAAATGTTCGGTAGAGTGTAACTTTACCGAACATTAACTTTTTCAGTTTATAGGAAATTATAAGTATATCCTTTTTTTGTATTAATAAAAGAGTAGTCACTTAAATTTAAAATATGGTAGAATATACTTATATAATAATGAAAAATAAAATAATTATAAAAGTATTATGTGTTTGAGAAAATATAAAAACTTATGAAGTGATTATAAAAAAATACAGTAAACAATTATATGAGGAGAATTTTTATGAAGAAAAATGCACCTGAAATAAGTGGAAATTTAAGAAGTCATATGATCCAAGTACCTAAGGTTATAAGAGATGCAAGTGGTATAATAATTTTAGGTAAAAGAATAAAGTCTTTAGTTTTTAGTACTGACGTAGCAGTAATAAGAAATACTAATGCAGATGCAATAATGGCAGTATACCCTTTCACTCCTCAACCCCTTATAACAGCAGCCCTAGTTATGGCAGCAGATATACCGGTATTTTGTGGTGTAGGAGGAGGGGTAACTACTGGTAAAAGAGTAGTAAACTTAGCATTAGATGCTGAGTTTAAAGGAGCTATAGGAGTTGTATTAAACAATCCTACCCCTAATGAAGTATTAAAGAGTGTAAGAAAAACTATAGACATACCAGTAGTTGTTACTGTAGTTTCAGAGTATGAAGATATACAAGCTAGAATAGATGCAGGAGCAGATATTTTAAACGTATCAGGAGCTAAAAGAACTACAGATATAGTTAAAGGAATAAGGTCTAAATTCCCGAATATACCTATAATAGCTACGGGAGGACCTACAGAGGATACAATAAAAGCGACTATAGAGGCTGGAGCTAATGCTATTACCTTTACACCTCCATATTCCGCAGATCTTTTCTCGGAACTCATGGTGAAATATAGAAAGGTACATAAGGATGAAGCTATGGAAGAATAGTTTCATATAAAATATAAGACACATAGTGTGATACTATGTGTCTTATATTTTATATGTTATTTTCCGTAGTATTTCATTACCTTTTTAACATAATCCTTTGTTTCAGAAGGAAGTTTAGATATTTCTTCTATAGTATCTACACCACGTCTTCTAAGGGTTCCTGGACCTGCATTATATGCAGCAAGTGCTAACTGCTTTGAGTTGCCGTGCATTTCTAGCATGGATTTTAAATATCTAGTTCCTCCATCAACATTTTGTTCAATGTCATAGGAATTAGTAACACCAAGCTCACGAGCAGTACCAGGCATTAATTGCATAAGCCCCTGAGCACCAGCGTGAGAAGTAGAGTTAGGATTGAAGGAAGATTCTTGGTTAATTACAGCCATTATTAATGCTTTATCTATTCCATACTTTCTTGAAGCTTTATCAACAGATTCTTCTATAGTAGTATTATTAGTTTTAATTGATGTATCAATATCTTTATATATATTAGTAAGTCGTTCATTACCAGCATATCCAAGTTGACTTAAATCAGCTTCTCTAAAGCCAAGTTTACTCAAATCCATATTTCCAGCACTATCTGTTGATGCTTTTAGAAGTCCCTCCATTACTAACTGAAAAGCAGGGGAATCACCAGCTGATTGTTTAAACATTTCTGTCATTAACTGAAATTGCATAAATTGTTCAATTTGCTTAGAATTATTTACTTCCATAATTTCACCAACCTTTGTTTGTATATAAAAGTTTTACTATCTATATATATCGAAAGCTAATTAGAAAACTTTAGCTTAAGTTAGTGATTTATATAAAAATAATGAGTTATAATAATAATAATAGGAATAATATGGTGAATTTAATAATGAGCTAGTTTTTAATAAATTAAGCTACCTAATTAAGGAGAATAGTATGATAAAAAAGATTAAGAAGATAGTTTATATAATAGTTTTAGCAATGATAATGTCAAGTTGCACTCTAGTTAAAGAGGAGAAAGAAGATATATCTAAAGTACCTGAAGTAGTTGAGGTGGAAAAAGATGATCCTATAAAAGAAAAGATTAATGCTATGTCTATAGATGAAAAGATAGGACAGATGCTTATTGTAGGCTTTGAGGGATATGAAGCTGATACTAAAATAAAGGATCTCATTGAAAAAAGATATGTGGGAGGAGTTATATTCTTCGATAGGAATATAAAAGGTTCTAATAGCCTTCTGCAGCTTATGAATTCACTAAAAGATTTTAATAAGAATAATAAAGCTCCTTTATTCATGTCTATAGATGAGGAAGGAGGTAGAGTATCCAGGCTTCCAAAGGAAATAAAAAGATTCCCAAGTAGTATGAGTATAGGTAAGACAGAGGATAGTAATATTTCTTTTCAGGTTGGAGAGGTTACAGGAGAAAAATTAAAAGCTTTTGGTTTTAATATGGATTTTGCTCCGGTACTAGATATATATAGTAATTCTAAAAACAAGGTTATTGGAGATAGAGCTTTTGGAGTAGAACCAGAGAGGGTTAAAAAACTTGGAGTTGCAACAATGAAAGGCTTATCAGAACAAGGGGTTATCCCTGTAGTAAAGCATTTTCCAGGACATGGTGATACTACAGAGGACTCACATTTAAAACTTCCTGTTGTTTATTATGATTATAATAGACTAGAGAGCTTTGAGTTAATACCCTTTAAATATGCTATTGAAGAGGGAGCCGATGCTATAATGATAGCTCATATTCTACTTCCTAAGCTAGATAAGGACTATCCAGCATCTATTTCAAAGTATATAATTACAGATCTACTTAGAAATAAGCTAAATTTTGATGGGTTAGTAATTACAGATGATATGGAAATGCAGGCTATTGCAAAACACTATACAATTGAAGATGCTGCTCTAAAGTCAGTTAAGGCAGGCTCAGACATTATTTTAATATGTAAGAATTACGAAAATTCCATAAAAGCAATAGATAAAATAAAGCTTTCAGTGGTAAAAAATGAGATTTTAGAAAAGAGAATAGATGAGAGTGTCTATAGGATTTTAGAGTTAAAAAGTAGATATAAAATACAAGACAGAGATATAAATAATATAGATATTGATTCTCTAAATACAAAGGTAGAAGATGTATTAATCCAAATAAAGTATAAATAGTTTTGCATAAAAGTTAAAAAAAACAAGGAAACTTATCCGGGTGTATCCTTGGGTGAATTTGTTACCTATACTGAGAAAAGTAAAGAATAAAACATATAAACTACAGTATTGGAATATAGCTTGTTTTATGGAAATAAAAATTATGATAATATATGTTTTGTGTTAACGATACAAAATATTTGGGGGTATAGCTCAGTTGGGAGAGCACCTGCCTTGCACGCAGGGGGTCAAGAGTTCGAATCTCTTTATCTCCACCATTTATGGGTCTATAGCTCAGCTGGTTAGAGCGCACGCCTGATAAGCGTGAGGTCGATGGTTCGAGTCCATTTAGACCCACCAAACAATTTAATATGCGGGTATGGTTCAATGGTAGAACGTCAGCCTTCCAAGCTGAACACAAGGGTTCGATTCCCTTTACCCGCTCCAATAAAAAACTCATCTTCATATGAAGATGAGTTTTTTATTGTTTAAAGAATTTAAGCAGGTATAGGTGATAGGCCCCTAAAATTAACGTTTTAATCCACTTTATGGTATAATATTAATTAGAGATTATAGGGGGATGAGGAATTGAAAAAATATAAAATATATATATTAATTGCTATATTTATTATATTTAATATGAAAATGTATTTTCATATAGTAAGTCTAAGGCAAGAAGTGAGTAATATAAACAATAATATAAATAGTCTAGATAGGAGCATTAACAACATAAGTTCTTCTGTATCACATACTGTTAATCAGATTGTTGAAGAACAAAAGTGGGTTCGAAATATAGATTATAGTATCGTAGATATAAGTAAGAATTTAGACAGTGTTACTGTTAAATTTAAATGGAGTATGCGTGAATTAAGTAAGGATTATAAAATGTATTTATTATATACGGGAAAAGATAATAGTAATGGGGATAAGTGGACTGAAGTAGCTGCAGAAGATTTAGGAAATTTAAATTATAGTACTCAGATAACACTACCCTATGAAAATAATTATAAATTTAAGATAATTGCCAAGAATAATAATAATAATATAAGTGAAAATTTAACAGAGATTAACTTCTTAGAAAGCTTAAGTAACAGGGTTGATATACAAGCTATGCCAAGAGAAAAGAGTACTTCAGCGAATAAAGTAAACTTTAAATTTGAAGTTAACATTACAAGCGTAACTGATTTGTATCTAGCTCCAGAGAAATTAGGTAAAAATATAAAACTTGATGAGAACTTATTAAAACTAAAGAATATTAGAGTAAAGGTCTATAGTAATGATGAGCTAAAGAAGGAAATTGAAGTATTAAAGGATGGCAAAATAATAGATTCTAATGCACGTTATGAGATAGAGCCTTTTGAGGTGCGTGAGGGACATAAATTAGAAAGAATTAGCTATAGCACAAACCTTCAGTATGAAAATGCATTATATAGTTATGAAGAAATAGAAGTAATAGTAGAGGACTATTTAGGAAGAAAGTATACAAAAATAAGTGACAAAATGTAATTATAATGTTAAGAGCCTGCCTCTTAACATTAATTACGTATAGAGAGGAAATTTATATAGGTATGAAATATAAAATTTATTATAGATCTGAAGTGGGAGTAATTGAAATTACAAGCTTAGAAGATGCTATAACTAGAATTGATTTTGTTGAAAAAGAAGGAGAAGTCACTGAAACTCCTAAAGTACTACAGGATGCTTATGATCAATTAGATGAGTACTTTCAAGGAAAGAGAAAAGATTTCAATCTTAAGCTAAATATTGATGGAACAGATTTTCAAAAGAAAGTCTGGAGAGCATTATCTGATATTCCTTATGGAAAAGTAGTAAGTTATAAGGATATAGCCATAGCTGTAGGAAATGAAAAGGCAGTGAGAGCTGTAGGGAATTCAAATAATAAAAATAAGATTGCTATAGTTATTCCTTGTCACAGAGTTATTGGAAGTAATGGAAAATTAGTAGGATATGCAGGAGGATTGCATTTTAAGGAATGGCTTTTAGAACATGAGAAAAAATATAAATAAAGTACTAAAAATAAAGGAGATTATGATGAAGACAATATTATGTTATGGAGATTCAAATACTTGGGGATATAATCCTTTAAATAGATCTAGATATCCAAAGGAAAAAAGGTGGAGTATTGTTCTACAAAAAGAATTAGGAGAAGAATTTGAGGTAATTGTGGAAGGCTTAAATGGAAGGACAACTGTGTGGAATGACCCAATAGATGGTGAATATAAGAACGGTAAGACCTATCTTTTGCCTTGTTTACATACTCATAAGCCTATAGATATAGTTATAATTTATCTTGGAGCTAATGACTTTAAATATAGATTTTCAGTTAATTCTTTTGACGTAGCAAAAGCTGTTGAAACTCTTGCCAAAATAATAAAAACTAGTGGAACAGGACCAGAGGAAGGAAAATCACCAGAGGTACTAGTAGTAACACCACCTGCTATAAGAGAATTAAACGAGCAAAGAGGTGTTTTTATGGGGGCAGAAGAAAAGTGCAAAGATATATCAGAACAGTTTAAAAATATATTTGACAATAGGCAATACTATTTATTAGATTCAAATGAAATAATCTCAACCAGTGAAGTAGATGGAAGTCACTTAAGTGAGGAAAGTCATTATATTTTAGGAAAAGAGCTTGGCAGAAAGATTAAAACAATTTTCACCTAGACCAATCAATAATAGCTACATAAGGTTGAGAATTGGTTTGTTTGTGATTAGTATTTAGTATTGTAAAACTCAAGTAGCAGTATGCTTATATATAAAAGTATAAAATGAAAAAACTTAGGAGGATTCTTTTAGAATCCTCCTAAGTTTTTTATATAGCGACTAGTGATTAGAGATTAGCTACTATTTTAGTATGCTTTTCCCCAGTAAACCATTTTCTTAGCTTCCTTGCCACAGCAAACACATTTCTCAGAAAGCTTTTCTTGCTCAAAAGGCATACATCTTGAAGTTATTCCTACAACTTCTTTTAGCTTTTCTTCACAAGCTTTTTCTTCACACCACATAGCTTTTATAAAGCCAGGTTTAGTGTCAGCAATTTCTTTAAGTTCATCAAAAGTTGTTGCAGAGTAAGTTTTTTCTTCTCTGTGTTTTAAAGCGTGTTCATACATAGCATTTTGAATATCTTCTAAAAGCTTTGGTATTGCAGTTTCAAGATCATCCATTGATACTACTAGCTTTTCACGAGTATCACGACGTACTAGGACAACTTGATTATTTTCTATATCCTTTGGACCAACTTCAAGACGTACTGGAACGCCCTTCATTTCGTATTCATTATATTTCCAGCCAGGCATTTTATCGCTAATATCTATGCCAACTCTAGCAAACTTTGCAATTCTAGCTTTAAGTTCTTGAGCCTTTTCAATAACTCCCTCTTTATGTTGAGCAACAGGTACGATTACTATTTGAGTTGGAGCTATTCTTGGTGGAAGTTTAAGACCACTATCATCACCATGTACCATTATAATTGCGCCAATAAGTCTAGTTGTCATTCCCCAAGAAGTTTGGTGAACGTATTGAAGCTGGCTGTTTTTATCTGTGTATTGGATGTTAAAGGCTTTAGCAAAGTTATCTCCAAAGTTATGAGATGTACCAGATTGAAGAGCCTTACCATCATGCATTAAGCTTTCTATTGTATATGTTGCTTTTGCACCAGCAAATTTTTCTTTCTCAGTTTTTTGTCCTTTTACTACTGGAATTGCTAAAACATTTTCACAGAATTCTGCATAAACATTTAGCATATCAATAGTTTCTTGGTGTGATTCTTCAGGGGTTGCATGTGCTGTATGACCCTCTTGCCATAGAAATTCTGTAGTTCTTAAGAAAGGACGAGTTGTTTTCTCCCATCTTACAACAGAACACCATTGGTTATACTTCTTTGGAAGATCATTATAAGATTGAATTATCTTTGCATAGTGATCACAGAATAAAGTCTCAGAAGTTGGACGAACACATAGCTTTTCAGCAAGTTCTTCACTTCCACCGTGAGTTACCCAAGCAACCTCTGGAGCAAAGCCTTCAACGTGATCCTTCTCCTTTTGAAGTAAACTCTCAGGGATAAACATTGGCATATATACATTTTCATGTCCTGTTGCTTTAAATCTCTCATCTAGGTTTTTTTGTATGTTTTCCCAAATTGCATAGCCGTAAGGACGTATAATCATACACCCTTTAACGCTTGAATAATCAACAAGCTCAGCTTTTTTTACGATGTCTGTATACCATTGTGCAAAATCTACATCCATTGCAGTTATAGCTTCAACGAATTTTTTTTGTTTAGACATTAATAATTCCTCCTATGTATTTTTCATATTTTTACAAAATAAAAAAGCCCTAATCCCAAAAAGGGACCGGCTTCCGGTGGTACCACCCTAGTTAATATATAAAATATATTCACTCATTCTTTTAACGGTAAAGTTCCGCTGTAGCCTACTATTATTTCGGTACAGAACTCGAAGGCTGGTTCAAAATTAAATCTTTAGAAACCTCTCACCAATGGCTTCTTCTCTTTGAAAAGACTTTAAAATTTACTATCCCTTGTCACAGTAATTCTATATAGAATTTTAATTAATATGATATAAGTTTACAAATAGATTGTCAATAGGTAAATTCTAATTAGTAAGTTAGGGTATTATAATAAATCATATATGCTACATTGAGTATATTATGTCCTTTAGTGATAAAAATAATAAATTGCTTAAATATTGATATTCGAATTATTATTTGGTATGCTGATTTTAGAAATGATGCTTACGTTAAAATAATCTTAATTTACCATTATTTAGTTTTTAGGTAGCCTTAAAAATTGAAAAGACTACTTTTAGTTAGAACATTTTAGGAGGACAATTTTATATTGAATATAAAACATAATATTAAAAATTTAGGGTGGAATGAAAGTTTAGGAAGAGAATTCAGTAAATATAAAAATTATATTAAAAAGATTAATAAGGGGAGATAAGTATGCTAGAGTTATTGTTTAAGAGAAGAAGTATAAGGAAATATAAAGATATTTCTATAGAGAAGGATAAGGTAGATAAACTTATAAAAGCTGCATTACTATCTCCATCTTCAAGAAGTATTAGACCTTGGGAATTCATTATTATTGAGGATAAAAGCACTTTAGATAATCTTTCAAAGAGTAAGACTCATGGCTCTTCATTCTTATCTGAAGCAGCTCTTGGAATTATTATTATTGCAGATACTACAAAGAGTGATGTTTGGGTAGAGGATACAGCTATAGCCTCTACAATAGTACAACTTCAAGCAGAAGATATTGGACTTGGGTCTTGCTGGATACAGATAAGAAATAGGATGTATAATGATAAAGTTACCTCAGAGCAGTATATAAAACAGATATTAGATATTCCAGAAAATTATTGTGTAGAGGCTATAATTTCTATTGGATATCCAAATGAGACTAAGAAAGCATATGATGAAAGTGAATTACAATATAATAAAATCCACAGAGAGAAGTTTTAATACTTCTCTTATTTATTGAATGAATTTGAACACTTATCATGTAGTAAAAGTAGTAGGAGGGGTAAGAATGGTAGAGGTTACAAACCTTACAAAGGAATTTAAAAAGGTTAAAGCTGTTGATCACATAAATTTCTCAGTAAAAAAGGGAGAAATTTTAGGTCTATTAGGAGAAAATGGAGCAGGAAAGACGACAACTCTTAGAATGATGGCTACAATGTTAAAGCCTACAGATGGAGATTGCTCAGTTTCAGGATATAGCATAAAAAAAGATGATGATAAAGTAAGAGGTGAAATAGGTATTCTATTTGGAGGAGAAGTTGGACTTTATGACAGGCTTACAGCTAGAGAAAATATCATGTATTTCGCAGAGCTAAATGGAATGAATGAAGCTAAAGCGAAGGAAAGTGTAGAGTATTTAACTAGAATGCTTCATATGGAAGAGTTTATAGATAGAAAGGTTGGTAAGTTTTCAAGAGGAATGAAGCAAAAAGTAGCTATAGCAAGATCTATAGTTCATAAACCATCAGTAATGCTCTTTGACGAACCTACAATAGGACTTGATGTAAGCGCAAGCAAAATTGTACAAGATTTTATTTTAAAGTGCAAGGAAGAAGATAAAGCTATAGTTTTTTCAAGTCATAGTATGATTGAGGTTGAAAAACTTTGTGATAGAATCGTAATAATCCATAAAGGAAAGTTAATTGAAGAGGGAACCATAGAAGCATTAAAGCTTAAGTATAATAATGATGATATGGAAAGTATTTTTATGAATTTGGTAGGTGATAACCATGAATAAGTCTGCGATTGTATTTAAAAAAGAATTAAGAGATCTTTTTAGAGATAGAAAGACAATATTAGTAAGTATACTAATTCCTTTAGTAATATTTCCTTTCATGTTTTTTGCTATAGGTAAAGCTGCTTCTAGTAATACAAAGAGTGTTGAAGAGAATTTTCATATATCTATAAAAGGTGGAGAAAACTCTCAATTTGTTAACTTTATAAAACAAGAACCAAAAATAAAATTAAAGGAATCAGAAAATTTAGAGGAGGATGTAAAGGATGGGAAATTATTATTAGCCTTAGAAGTTCCAAATAATATAGATAGTTTGATTAAAGATGAGAAACAGGCAGGAGTTAATATAATCTATGATAACACTAGCCAACAATCTATGATGGCACAGAGTATTATTGAAAATTATATACAAGACTATAGTAAGCAGGTAGTCGCAGTAAGATTACAGGAAAGAAATATGAATACCGAAATATTAACCCCAGTTAAGATAGACTATAGAACAACTTCAAAGGAAGAAGAAGGCTTAGGTAAAATGATGCTTTCAATGATGCTACCTCTTTTTCTTGTAATATATAGTATAACAGGACCTATGGGAGCTGCAATAGATTTAGGAGCAGGGGAGAAAGAAAGAGGAACCCTAGAGCCACTTTTAACTACTCAAGTGGGGAGAATGTCACTGTTATGGGGGAAGTTTGGGGCCATTTCTATAGTAGGTCTCTTGTCTACACTATCTTCCTTGATAGGTATAGGTATGGCCTTTTATCAAAGCGGAAAAAGTGCTATGGATATCTCTATAAGTGCTAATAGTCTTTTGAGTATGGGTATTAGCGGAATTGCTTTAATATTTATTATGGTAATCCTTTTAAATCTTGTATTTGGTTCTTTGGAACTTGCAATAAGCATATACGCGAGGTCCTTTAAAGAGGCACAGACGTATCTTACACCACTTAACATAGTTGCAATAATTCCAATTTATGCAACCTATATGTTAGATGCTAGAAATATTGATACTTACTATTTTCATATACCTATTGCAAATGTAGTATGTGTTATGAAAGAAATTTTAGCGGGAGTATTTAATACAGGACATATATTAATAACTTTTACATGGATAATGATATATATTATAGCTGCAATTTTATTTGCAAGATACATGTTTAGTAGAGAAGATGTTATATTTAGAACCTAAAAAAGAAGTCGCAAGGCAACTTCTTTTTATTATAGAGGCGGTACGTAGCTTTTTAAAACTTTCATAGTTCCAGTAAAGGTATATTCACCAAGGGAGGCAGGGATAAGAACACTGTCTCCTATTTTTATATCTTCTTTACCATCTTTATAAAGAATTTTACCACTTCCTTCTACACAGGTAAATGCATAAAATCTTTCTATATCACTATTTTCAGTAAAGGAATCTTCTACTGTATAAAGTTCTAAAGAGAAGTTTTTATCAATACATAAATAAGTCTTAGAATAACCACTTGAGCTTATAGAAATTCCTTTAATCTTCTCACTTTTAAGAGTTGGATCTATTACATCTAGAGCCTTTGCTATGTGAAGCTCACGCCCTCTATTATAATCATACACTCTATAAGTGGTATCACTATTCTGTTGTATTTCTGCTATAATTACCCCAGGACCAATGGCATGAATTAAGCCACTTTGTATAAAATAGACATCCCCTTTTTTAACAGAAATCTTATTCATATACTCATCTAAAGTCCCTTTTTTTATAGCAAGTTTAAAGTCATCAACAGTACAGTTATCTTTAGTCCCAACTACTAAGCTAGCATCTTCAAAAGCCTCTAATACATACCAAATCTCAGTTTTACCCATTTCATTTTCAACTCTTGTTGCATACTCATCATTTGGATGTACTTGAACGGAAAGGTAATCTTTTGCATCTATAAGTTTTATAAGTAATGGAAACCAATCTTTTTGTATCTTTGTACCTAGTATTTCATCTCCTTTAAGCTCTATAAGCTCTGCTAAGGACATTCCTTTAAATTCTCCATTTGCCATTATACTAATTCCGTGGGGGTGACAGGCAATATCCCAACTTTCGCCTATATTTCCTTTAGGAAGATTATCTCTAAATAATTCAAAGTCTCTTCCACCCCAAATTTTATCAAAATATAGGTTCTCAAATTTTAGTGGGTACATACACTACCTCCAGACTATTTCTATATCCTAATTACAGAATATGAAATTAGGGAGAATAAGGTACTTATATAATAAACACCCATTATTATAAGTTTTCATATAATATTTTAAGAATAATGTTAGAAAGGTTTTATTATGGATTATAAGAACTATTTAATTAGTTTTGTGAAAGCTTATTTACCAATAGGAAGTGAGCTTTTATTATCTAAAGAAGATGGCAATAAGACATTAATTTTACTGGCGGATATAGACAAGGATGGTGTAGTAGAGATAATTGCACCCTATAAGTTTGGAGAGGAAATTTATGTTATTATAATAAAAAGCCATTACAATCTTTGGTATATTGCAGCTAATATTAAAGGAAGTGGATATGATGTAAATTACTTAGATGTAGCTCCTATTACAAGTAACTATGAACATAACTTAATAATTGGTTGGCAATATGGAGCAATATGGTCTAAACTTAATATTTATCAATGGACTACAAGAGGAATTATGAATTTAATAAAGGAAAATATTTATTATAGCAAGATTGAAGTTGAAGATATGCCAGGAAAATATGGAAAAGACGGGAAGTCAGAAATAGCTCTTTGGAGTCATGACACCGGAGAGGCATACAAAATTGAAGTAGTTAGGTGGATAGATGGAAAGTTACAGACAGCATTAGATGTATATCCTTACTATTTTAAAAAGGTAGTTGTGTTTTATGAGAAGAAAGTTAAAGAAATGCCTGATGCAACTTTTTATTGGTATTACTTAGCTGATGCTGAATTAAAAGCAGAAATGCCAGAGAGAGCTTTGAAGTCAATTGAAAAGGCTATTAGCATTAATTCAGGCTATCCTGATAAAGATGGTTTACTTAAATTAAAGGAAGAAATTCTATTAAAATTAAATAGTATAAATACAAATACAAATATAGATATAATAGAATCTGAGACTAGAAGTGATAGGCAGTATAAATTGTATCCAGCTCCTGTGAAAAATATTGATGGAGTAAAGTGGGGGTATATAGATAGTAAAGGTGTATTTATAATCAAGCCAGAGTATAATAGTGCAAGAGATTTTCAGGATAATGGTATTGCTATAGTTGAAAAGGAAAACTTATATGGGCTTATAGATTTATCAGGAAAATATATTATAGAACCAAAATACGAGACAATCAATGAGTTTTCAGAGGGAAGGGCTACTGTTCTTCATAGAGAGGGATTCAAGGTAATAGATGAGAATGGAAAAGAGATAACAAATAAAGCATATAGCTATATAGGAACTTATAAAAATGGAAGAGCTATGTTTAGTATAGAAGATAGTGAAGGAAATTGGAAATATGGATTTTTAGATAGAACAGGTAAGGAAGTTATTCCTGCGATATATCAATCTGTAAATGATTTTAACAATGGAAAAGCTGTAGTTAATGTAAATGATGGTGAATATAGATTAATAGGAATAAACGGAGAGACGTTAAACACCTATAGGTACAGTTTTGTAGGAAATATAGGAGATGGACTTTTACCCTTTAGGGAGAAGAATGAGAGCAAATACGGGTTTATTAATGAAAATGGAAATATAGTTATAGCACCACAATATACAGGAGCTCAGAGTTTTAAAGAAGAGAGAGCTGTTATAAATGTAGGAGAGGATTTTACAAATCAATATGGACTTATCGATAAAACAGGAAAGATTATAATAAAGCCTATATATAATGATATACTACAAATAGGGGAAAAAAGAATAGCAGTAGGAGAAAGTGTAGATAAGGATAAGTCTTATATGGGATCAAAATATGCTATTGCTGATACAAATGGAAATTTCCTTATTGGTTTTATATATTCTCAAGTCTCAGAATATAAAGATGGATTGGCTTCTGTTTATGATGATAAAAATACATTTTTTATAGATACTAGTGGCAAACCAGCACCTAATCTACCGATAGTAGAAGGAAATGGAAGTATGTCTATTGAAGGGGATATAGTTAAAGTCAATGTTGATCTTAGGACATTATATTTAAATAAAAATGGTACTTTAGTTTATAAACAAAATACTACTATTCAATTAAATGATAAGTATAGTGTTATTGAAGAGAAATATAAACCAAACAAGGATTATTTAGTGTATTATCCTAGAATTGAAGGAATGGAGAATAATCAGGTACAAAGTAATGTAAATGAAAAATTAAAGGAAATGTCACAGGTAAAAGAAATTTCAGAGGATACTCAGCTTGATTACAGTTATACCGGGGATTTTTCAATAGAATTCTTTAAAAAGAACCTATTAATTATAGAATTAAATGGGTATGAATTTCCGTTTGGAGCAGCTCATGGTATGCCTAGCTTGATTTATCCTAGTATAGATCTAGTTAGTGGAAGATTTTATGAGCTTAAAGATTTGTTTAAAAAAGATAGTGACTATATAAAAGTTTTAAGTGATATTATAGAAAATCAAATAAAGACTAGGGAAGAGTATTCATATGTATGGATAGAAGATTATAAAGGAATAAATGAAAATCAAGGTTTTTATCTTGATAAAGATGCACTTTATATTTATTTTACACCTTATGAAATTGCACCTTATGCAGCTGGATTTCCTACTTTTAAAATATTATTTAATGAAATATCAAGTATTATTGATATTGAAGGAGAGTTTTGGAAGAGTTTTAATTAAAAAAGTTAAAGAGTGTATCGAAAAACTGATACACTCTTTTCTTCTATTGTGGTTTACTAATAAACATTTGTGTAAACATATTTCCGTAAGTTCCACCTTTTGTGATTCCAATTCCTATATGAGTAAAATCTGGGCTTAATATGTTTTTTCTGTGCCCTGGAGAATTCATTAAAGCGTTATGAGCTGCGGCAACAGTTTGATTACCAGCTATATTTTCACCAGCTTGAACGTACTTAATTCCAAAAGATTTCATCATATCAAAAGGACTTCCGTATTTTGGAGAATTATGACTAAAGTAGTTATTATCCATCATATCTTGAGATTTAGTTCTGGCAACATTAGCAAGAGAAGTATCTACCTTTAAAGCTGGTACATTGTTTTGAGCTCTAGCTTGGTTTACTAGCCTTACCATTTCTTGTTCAACTGCACTTAGTGATCCTGTGTTAGTTGTAGCAGTTGGTGTTTTTGGTGTTGTTGGCCCTTGAGGAGTTGTAGTTCCTTGAGGAGCTGATCCTTGTGCTGCTGGTGGTGCGGCAGGTTCCTTATCTTCTGCAATTATTGCTTTACAATCCTCTTGAGGTACAAAACCTATTTTATTATTAGGTAGCTGAACAGCATAAAAATCTCCAACTTTGTTTATAACATCTAGAGTGCTGTTTTTATCTTGAGTTTGAAGTACAGGAGTATTACCTTCTGCTCCCATTCTCACATTAGCCTTGTCAGAAGTGATTTTTATTCTTTGAATATCTCCAAACTGTTGAATAGAAGATTCTACACCGCCGATAACTGGGCTTCTGTTATTTGTGTTATTTTGATTTCTTTGAGTCTGTTGATTTTGCTGATTTCTTTGAGTTTGTTGTTGATTTTGCTGATTACGTTGGCTTTGTTGATCTTGCTCTCTACAGCCTACAGCTAAAATTGAACATGTAGCTATAGTTAAAGCAATTATTTTTTTCTTCATGAAACTTCCTCCTTAGATTTAAAAAATTATTGATTACACTTTAATAGTATTAGAAATTAGTATAAGTTCTATGAGACAAACTTTTAAAATTTATAAGTATTTACTATGGATATTAAGTATAAACAGAGCACTAATGGATTAAAATGTTAATTAGACTAGTTTATGATATAATGTTAAATAAAAATAATTTAATTTAGGGGGTGTATCCAGCAATGAAGACTATTGTCATAGGTGGAGTAGCTGCAGGAATGTCAGCAGCTTCAAAAATAAAAAGAGTGGATGAAGAAGCAGAAGTTGTAGTTTATGAAAAGGGTTTATTTTTGTCTTACGGAGCTTGTGGACTTCCATACTATGTGGCTGGTATAAATAATGATTATACTAAAATGATAGCAAGAACTAGAGAGAGATTTGAAAAATCAGGAATAAGAACACACTTGAGGCATGAAGTAGTGAAGATTGTTCCAGAGAAGAAAGAAATTATAGTTAAAGATTTAGATAGTGAAAGAGAGTTTATAGACTCATATGATAAACTTATGATTGCTACTGGGACAATACCTGTTGTACCTGAAATAAAAGGGAAATATTTAAATGGAGTATATATGTTAAAAACTCTAGAAGATGGATTAGTTCTTAGAGAAGCTATGGATAAACAAGGGGTTAAAAATGTAGTTATAATAGGTGGTGGCTATATAGGAATAGAGGTTGCAGAGACTTTGAAAGAAGTAGGAAAGAATGTAACAGTTATTCAATCTGCTCCTAAAATATTAAGACCTTTTGACGATGAACTAATTGATATAGTTACAAAGCATATAATAGAAAAAGGAATTAACCTTAATCTAAATGAAAAAATTGAAGAAATCTTAGGAGATGATAAGGTAGAGGAAGTAAGGACTAATAAGGGAGTATATAAGGCTGATTTAGTTATACTTTCTATAGGAGTTAGACCTGCTACTGACTTTTTAAAAGATTCCGGAATTGCATTAGCAAAAAATGGTGCCATTATAATTGATAGAGAAATGAGAACTAATATTGAAGATATCTACTCAGCAGGTGACTGTGCAGAAGTATACAATAAAATTAAAGAAGAAAACACTTTCACGCCACTAGGAACAACTGCTAATAAATGTGGTAGAATTGCAGGAGAAAATATCACGGGAAAACATAACAAATATGTTGGAACACTGGGAAGTGCAGCAATAAAAATTTTAGACTATGAGCTTGGAAGAACAGGCTTATCAGAAAGTGAAGCAAAGGCATTAGCATTAGATTATAAAACTGTATTTGTAAAAGCTTATGATCATCCTATGTACTACCCAAATTCAACACCTATCTGGATTAAGCTTATATATGAAAAGGAAAGCTATAGAATTCTAGGAGCTCAAGCAATAGGTAATAAAGGAGCAGTTATGAGAATTGACATGTTTGCTATTGCAATTCACAATAACATGACAACTATGGATTTAGGAATGGCAGATTTATGCTATGCACCTCCTTTTTCAGGTGTATGGGATGCGGTTCATATAGTGTGTAACGCAGCAAAATAGTAAATGTTAAGAGGCTGCCTCTTAACATTTACACTATAAGATAGTTATATAAACAAAAGGCGGATGATAAAAAATGGCAAAAGTAAGTGCAAAAAGAGATGATTTTTTAAAGGAAGCTAAAAAGAGCACTTCACCTAAAATATACTCGTTATTAGTAGACTTAGTTAATGAGGATAAGAGAGAATTAGCGCAGGAAGTATTAAAGATTGATTATTTACTAGAGTATACTAGTAGTTGCATAAAACAACAAGATTACAGAGAGGCAAAAGAAAGCTTATCTAGAGCTAAAGTTAGAATAGATAGTTTAAAAGACAAAAGTGTAAATACAGAGTATATTGATTATTTATATGAGGGTATATCTAAAAAGGTTAAATAATAAAAAAAGTCTGTAGAGTGGTTAAAGTTACATGAAACCCTCTACAGGTACCAGTATTTTAGCTAAGTGTGCTATTTGGGACTTTCTTGCTTGATCTAGAAAGCATCCCTTTAACAATATTAGCGTAGTAGTCAGATACTTCGGGACATACTGATAATAAACTATCTACAACATGGTCGATATTACTATCATCTAGTTTTTTAGCCATAATGCCTGTGTCAAAAGTAATAGACTCACTATCTAAAGAATTATAAAGTTCATTTACAATTGGAGATTGCATAACACTATCATCTTCAGTACAGGTTTCAGAAAAGTATAAATCCTCATCTACTACTATAAGTTGACCGTATACATATTCTTTTTTATTTTCATCTGAAGGATTTTCTAAATCACAATTATATTTTACATGTTCTACATGTTTAATATCAAGTCTAAATTCATCATCTTCTTTTCTTGTTAATACACAGCGTATCTCTAAGTCTAATAATCTTTTTTTCATATGCTTTGAGAAATTTCCTCCAAGATCTGAAATAAAACGCTTCATTGATATTGTCTTTTTTAAGTTATAATTTTTTCTCACTATGGATAGTCTCCTCTTTAAATAATATTTTCTTTTTTGTTGATTTAATATATAAGTATTAATTTTTTAATACTTATAAAATCATAGAATACAAAAAACCACCTTTGTATATGTAAATTAATCTAATGAAGGTGGTAAAGTAATTAAATTTATCTGCTATATATAGTATAACACATAATTAAGAAATAAATAAAAAAGTTTTGAAATTTAATAGTGAATAGCACCTCTAGTTTAAGATTTGAAAAAAGGAATAAATCTATTTAATAAGCTAAAACTAATAGAAGATTTTCTTGGAGGTGAAGTGTATGAAAAAATTACTATATATATCAGCAAACTCAAAACCAGAAGCAATCTCTACTAGCAAAACTGTTGGAAGAGAATTTGTTAATCGATTTTTAGAAAAAAATCCTGAGTATGGATTAGAGGAATTAAATCTTTATAGTGAGTACATACCAGAGGTGAATCATAGAATATTTACTCGTAGAGCAGAGCCAGCTTCAGGAGCAGAATATGAACATCTCTCAAGAGAAGAGAGAAAAGCTGTGGATAAAATAAACCAGTTATGTGACCAATTTTTAAGAGCAGATGTTTACGTTATCGCTGCACCAATGTGGAGTATAAGCTTTCCATCAATATTAAAAAGATATGTAGATTGTGTAGTAATCAAAGATAAGACAATTAAAATATCACAAGAGGAAGTAACAGGTCTTCTAGAAGACAAAGATAGAAAAATGGTTTATATACAATCTTCAGGAGGAGTGTATCCAAAACTTTTAAATTGGAATATAAACCATGGTATAGATTATTTTCATGACTTATTTAAGTTCTTAGGAGTAGATAAGTTTGAGAAAATACTTGTACAGGGCACAGACGATGAAGATGTAGGAATAGATATGGCAAAAGAAAAAGCATATAGAGAAATTGACGATGTAATCGAAAAGTTTTCAAGAGAACCCTTGTTTAGATAGAGTGTAATTAAAAATAAAGCTACCAATACACTAGGTATTGATAGCTATTTTTTTTATGTTATTTACCTAGAGATTCAGATAAACACTCTTCAATAACATCTTCTGTAATTACAAAGATTTGTTTAGTATTCATGTTAAGTACCTCCCTCGATTAAGCCAAGCTAAAATGCCGTTAAAATTAGCGGACAAAATATAATATATGCAACTTAGAGGTATTTAGTACTAAAATATAATATAATTTTTTTAATTAAGGGTTTAATTGGAATATAGAATTTGAAGAGTATAAGAATTTAAGAATCATAATGTAAAAATATTAGAATATAATTTTAAAATATTAGAATATAATTTTAAAATATTAAAATATAATTGTGTTTTTAAGGAGGTATATATGAACTTAATGGAGGCTATTCGAGGCCGCAGAAGTATACGAAAATTTTTGCAAGACTCAGTAAGTGAGGAAGATCTTAAAGAAATAGTAGAGGCTGGAATTCTAGCCCCAAACGCTGAAAATGCACAAATGTGGAAATTTATTGCTGTAACAAATAAGGAAGTATTAAATGAAATTGGTGATGCGGTTTCTTATAAAGTAGATACTATAATTAATGCTTGCAAAAGATTTGACTATGATGCTATTGCACATCATAGATACTTTTTAACCTTTTTTCGAGATGCACCTGCTCTAATACTAGCATTTGCTCATCCTTATGAAAGTGCACTTGACTTGGCATTAGATAAGTTGAATCTGAAGTTAAAAACACCTATGAATATAGATGTAATACAGCAGAGTATGGGAGCCGCTATTCAAAATATATCCTTAGCAGCTCATGCAAAAGGTTATGGAACAACTTGGATGTATGCCCCGGTTATAGCATATAAAGAAATAGGTCAGATTCTTAATGTTCCTGAGCCATGGATACTTACAGCTCTTTTGCCAATAGGAAGACCAGCGCAGAATCCAAAAGCTAGACCACGAAAGTCAGTTGATGAGGTTTTTTCAATAATCAAATGACAGTAAAAAGGAAAGATGATAAGTATCTTTCCTTTAATATTAGTTATCCTTTTTTATTGTTTTTATCTTAAAATAATTATTTTAAAAAGCCTATCAAGTAGAATATAATATAGGTAAGGTTTTTTAACACTAATTTTTTATTTAGTATAAAACATTGTAGTTGGGAGATAAGCGATTAAATGAATACCTTGAGAAACATCTATAGATTTTTATACAGACAGGCAATTTTAATTTTATTGATATTGATATTTGGTGCAAGTATTGTTCTATTTTACTCTAGTAAAGAGGATGTAAAATTGCCTGTTTCTAAACCAATACATCATTTTTATTTTATTGCTCAAAACTCTGTAGATCCATTTTGGGAAGAAGTAATAAAAGGTGTGGAGAAGTCTGCTAAGGATAATAATGTTGTGGTAGAGTTTTATGCACCGAGATTTAATGATCCACAGGAGGAATTAAAATACATTGATATTGCTACTATATCAAAAGTAGATGGTTTAATTACTCATGTTTCTAACAAGGTAAGTTTTACAGATTATATTGATAAAGCATATAATAATAAAATACCTGTAATAACCTTTGAAAATGATGACAGTGAGAGCAAGCGTAATGCTTTTGTAGGTACAAATAATTTCATTATTGGAAGACAAGCTGCTAAACTCCTAGTAGAAGCAACAGATGGAAAAGCTAATATTGCCGTGATTTCAAATAATGATCTAGATCAGAGTTCAATAGAAAACAACTTGAAAATGAATGGATTTATGAGTATTTTAAAAGAATATCCACAGATGAAAATAATAAAAACCTATCTATCTCAAATGGGAACTTTAAGCGCAGAGGAAATTACTCAGACCATAATTGACTCTGGAAATGAAATAAATGCCATATTCACAATTAGTGCTGCAGATACCTTAGGAACAGCTCAATTTATAGTTGATAGAAATAAGGTAGGAAATATTATACTTGTAGGATATGGAAGCTCAGAGGAAATTCTAAGATATATAGATAGAGAAATAGTCTATGGAACTGTTGCAAGTGATCCATATAAAATGGGATATGAGAGTTTAAAGGCTTTAGTTGATATTAAAGCAGGAAAAAGTGTTCCTACCTTTATTGATACAGAAGTAAAAATAATTACAAAGAAAAACCTAGATACATTCAGAGTGAAATAGGTGATTAAATAATGAATAGAGACATATTTAAATTTTTTGGAATAAGGAAAAAATTAATTATACAATTTCTCTTAACTATATCATTGTTAGGATTTACTAGTATCTTTTCATATTATAATACGAGAGTAGTATTAAAAAATACAAATAATATAATTACTGATTATGGATATTTAAATAATTTAAAAAATGATGTAGACCATATGATGATGGAGCTTGAAAAGTATCTTACTAATGCATCATCTGAGAATCTACTAAATTATTATTACTATTATAATAATCTTGAAGAATTGACAAGGCAAATACCTACAACAAGGGAATATGATCTAGATAAGCTAGTGCTTAAAGATATTGGAAATATGCTACATGAATTAATGAGTGAAAGTGATAGAGCAATACAAGCAAAACGAGGAAGAATAAGTAGTAGGTATATTTTACATTTTCAAAGGGCAGATGAAATTAGTAACTATATAAAATTGTATAATAATAAACTATTAGATAGTAAATTAAAAAGTGGCTCAGAAAGATATGAAATTATAGCGAAAAATATGAAAATCATAACTTATTTTAATATTTTTATAATAATAGGTGCTATATTTATCAACATTTTCATAGCCGTTATATTTACATACAGATTAACAAAGCCTATAGCAGAGCTTTCACAATCCGCGGAGAAAATAGCAGAGGGCGATTTTGATATTGAATTAACTCAAACTCATACTGGGGATGAGACAGATATTCTTGCAAATGCATTTATAAAGATGGTTAAAAGCATAAAGGATTATATTGCTGAATTAAGACGTCATGCAGAAGTAGAAAAAAAGCTAAAAGAGCAAGAATTTTATAATTTAAAGATGAAAAGTCTTCTAAAAGAAGCAGAGCTAAAATCTTTGCAGTCTCAGATTAATCAGCATTTTCTTTTTAATACATTAAATGCTGCATCACAGCTAGCTATGATAGAGGGAGCAGATAAATCCTCAGAATTTATAGAAAATATTGCCCAACTTTTTAGATATAATTTAAAGAACATTGAAGATATGGTTCCACTGCATGATGAGATTGAATACGTAAAAAATTATATGCAGGTTTTGAAAATACGTTTTGGAAGTAGAATTGACTTTTTTTTACATATAGATGATGATACAGTAGATACGAAGATACCAAGAATAACCATACAACCTATAGTAGAAAATGCATTTATACATGGGTTACAAAGCCTAGAGAGAAATGGAGAAATACATCTAAATGTAAGGTCCATGGAAGAAAGTATCTTAATAGAAGTTATAGATAATGGTAAGGGAATGGATTCAAATTGTATACAAAGAATTATATCCCTAAATCTAGATGAGGGAACTTCTCAAAAGCATGTTACAGGGATAGGTATGAAAAATGTTATACAAAGACTTCAGATTTCATTTGGTATCCCAGATAGTGAAAAACTAATTAGTATAGAAAGTAAGGTAGACTCTGGAACAAAAGTTACCTTAAGGATTCCGAGACTTTAAAGTTCACAGGGAAAGGAAGCAGAAAGTATGCTTAAATTATTAATTGCCGATGATGAATATCTTGTTATAGATGCTATTAAGATGATTATATCAAAAAATATAAAAGATATTGATGTTGTAGCTACTGCAAGTACAGGTAGGATGGCTATTGAAAAAGCTATTAGTCTTAAACCAGATATTGTTTTTATGGATATTCATATGCCAGGAATTGATGGCATTGAGGCTATAAAGCAAATAAAAAGTGTGAATAGTGACACTTTGTTTGTTATACTTACTGCCTATGAATATTTTGATTATGTTAAGGAGGCACTAAATTTAGGAGTATTTGAGTATCTTCTTAAACCTATAAATAAAAATAAATTAATAGAGACTTTCAATAATATAAGTATTGCTATTAACAAAAAAAGAGGGGACTTCATAAGAGAAATTGAATTAAAAGAAAAAATGAATAAAATTATACCTTCTCTAGAAGCAGAGTTTATTTCTAATAAATTATTTAATGTTAGAACAGTAAATGATATAGAGTTTTACCAAAATATTTTTAATATGAATCTAAAAAGTGGTTATGCAATAACAGTATTATTCGATAATCTGAACAATTCAGGTAAAGAAGAGAGTTTAAAATTAAAGTTTGAAAAACAGAGCTTTTATGATGTGTTTAGTATTAAATTAAAATCATTGTGTTATTGTCTTATAGGAAGTCCTATATCAGATAGAATAATAGCATATATTCCTACTGATAAAGAAATAGATAATGATAATATAAAAAATAAGTCTATAGAGATTGGAAAAAAGGTACTAGGAAAAATTAAAGGATTATCAAATTTAACATATAAAATAGGTGTAGGAAAAGTTTATGATGTAGAAAGTCTTGGAAAGTCTTGTAATGAGGCATACATAGCAGCAACTAAGACAAAGGATAAAGAACTTATGCATTTTGAGGATATTATTGCCGCAGATATTAATTCAAATATTTATCCTTCACATAAGGAGAATATATTTTCAAATAGTATACTGACTAGTAATATAAATGAGGCTAAAGAGGCATTCAAAGAGATATATGTTTGGCTAGTAAATATTTACGGAGATGATATTGACCGAATAAAGTTTAAACTTATAGACTTGATATTTACTACAGAAAAAGTCTTACCTCATAAATTAAAAAAGGCAGATGAATTAAAGCAGAAATACATTTTAGATATTTTAAGAATTAATAATAAAGATGAACTTAGAATACAGTTTATGTACTATCTTTCTGATATAGCTATAGAAATACAAAATCAGAGAAAAGGAGATATTGAGGGAATTATTCCAAAAGTGCTAGAGTACTTAAACAATAATTATTGTTCTGATATTTCATTAAACGATGCAGCAAAAAATGTAAATTTGAGTTATCATTACTTTAGTAAAATTTTCAAAGATGAAATAGGAAAGAGCTTTACGGACTATCTTACTGAGCTTAGAATAGAAAAGTCAATGGAACTGCTGGCTAATCACAATATGAGTATTAAAGAAGTATGTCAGAAGATTGGATATAATGATGCTAATTATTACTGTAAATCCTTTAAGAAGATAACAGGGATGACACCTACAGAATATAAATCATTTACGAATAAGGGAAGTGATTATAATTATTAAAAATAATATATTGAAAAATTTTATAATTGTTATGCTTATTTTTATATTAGGTATACTAGTTTCTCTTATTTTTAGAAATTGGAATAGAACAACTCATAAGGAATATGACACTGACCAAGTAAGTATTAAAGAAAAGAAAAAAATAAGAATTGGATTTTCTCTTGGTACTCTAAAGGAAGAACGATGGATTAGAGACAGAGATATCTTAATGGCAAAAGCACAAGAATTTGGAGCGGAAGTTATAGTTCAAAATGCTAATAATGATGATCAGGATCAGTTGAAGCAAGTTAAATATCTTTTAGAACAGGAAATTGATGTACTTATAATAGTACCAAATGATTACTATAAAGCAGCTTCTGCAGTAGAAACTGCAAAAAAACAGGGAGTGCCCGTTATTTCTTATGACAGACTTATTTTGAACACTAATGTAGATCTTTACATAAGTTTTGATAATGTAAAAATAGGGGAACTTATGGCTAGTGCTCTGCTAGATACAATGAAGTCGGGAAATCTTCTTATAATAAATGGAGCAAAAAATGATAACAATACGAAAATGATTAAGGAGGGCTATGATAAAAAATTACAACCCTATATATCAAGTGGAAAAATTAGTATTATAACTGAAGAAAATGCACCTAATTGGCTAAAGGAATATGCCTTTAATGTAGTGGATTCATCACTACAGAATAAAATGGATATAGATGGAGTGATAGCAGGAAATGATAGTCTTGCAGAAGGTGTAATTGAAGCTCTATCAGAGCATAGATTGACACAAAAAGTAATTGTAATTGGTCAAGATGCAGATTTAGGAGCTTGTCAGAGAATTGTAGAAGGCACTCAATTCATGACTATATATAAGCCAATTGAAAAGCTGGCAGAAAATTGTATAGAGATGGCAATAAAGTTAGTAAATAATGAAGCTATTGATACTGGTAAACAAATATTTAATGGAAGATATAATATACCATATTATATATTAGAGCCAATTGCGGTTTATAAGAATAACATAGATAATACTGTAATTAGAGATGGATTTCATTTAAAAGATGAAGTTTATAGGGAGTAAAAAATACAGTCTGTGTAGGAGAAATTCTATGAGACTGTATTTTTTTATCATAAAATATTACTAGTCAATAATTATATTGAAAATACCTGGCAAATTTTTACCAGTGATGAGTAATCGTATACATAGACAAGTTCCTTCTTATATGAAATAATTTAAACATAAGAAAGAGGAGGGGTAAAATGAAAAAACTTATTTCGTTGTTCTTATTAGGTTTGATGGTTATAGGAATGGTTGCCTGTGGCAAGAAAACTAATACTGTAGATGTTGGTATAGTATTGCCAACAAAGGATGAACCAAGATGGGTTCAAGATGAAGCAAGATTTAAAGAAGCATTAAAGGATACTAAGTACTCTGTTGAAATCCTATTTAGTCAAGGAACATCTGCTAAAGAAAAGGAAAATGTTGAGGCTTTAATTGCTAAAGGAATAAAAGTATTAATTATTTGTCCACAAGATGGTGGAGCAGCAGCTGCAGCAGTTGAAGCAGCAAAAAAAGAAGGAATTAAAGTAATTTCATATGATAGATTAATTACTAATACAGATGCAGTTGATTACTATGTGACATTTGATAGTATAGCTGTAGGAGAAGCACAAGCAAAATATTTAGTTGACCAAGCAACAGGAAAGAATAATCCACTATACTTATATGCTGGTGCTGCATCAGACAATAATGCTTTCTTATTCTTTGAAGGCGCATGGAATGTATTACAACCTAAAATTGCTGATGGTACTTTTGTAATCAAAAATTCAAGTGATGCAGTTGCATTAAAAGGTAAAGCTAAACTTTCACGTGATGAAATGGGTAAAATAATTAGCCAAGTAACTACAAACTGGGATTTTAATGAAGCTAAGAATAAAGCAGAAGCACACTTAACATCTGCTACTGTAGCTGATAAAGGTAACGTATTTATATTAGCTCCAAATGATGGAACAGCACGTGCTATAGCTGATGCTTTCAAAGCAGATAGCGAAGTTAAGAGCTTTAAAGTTACTGGACAGGATGCTGAAAAAGCTTCTGTACAATATATAATTGATGGAAAACAATCTATGACTATATTTAAAGATGTACGTACTTTAGTAAAAGATTCAATAGATATGGCAGTATCTGTATTAGAAAACAAAGAGCCAGAAACAACTGGATCATACAATAATGGTAAAATTGATGTTAAAGCTAAACAAACAGAAGTAATTGTTGTTAAAGAAGATAATGTAAAATCTGCATTAATTGAATCTGGTTATTATCCAGCAACAGACTTTACTGGATTAAAATAAACAGAACTAATAAGTGAATGAGTAGTGATAGCTAAAACTATCACTATTCGTTTATTATATGATTTATAAAAATTAACCATAGTCTTAGTGAGGAGCGAAGTCAGATATGAATGAGTATATATTAGAGATGAAGAATATAACAAAACTATTTCCAGGAGTTAAGGCTTTGGACAATGTTAATTTTAAGGTTAAAAGGGGTGAAATTCATTGTCTTATTGGAGAGAATGGTTCAGGAAAATCTACTCTTATGAAGATACTAAGTGGGCTCTATCCTCATGGTGAATATACAGGAGATATAATATTTAATGGAGAAGTACAAAAATTTTCTGCTATAAGGGATAGTGAACAAGTTGGAATTGCAACCATTTATCAAGAATTAGCTCTTATTCCTGAAATGACTATCTATGAAAATATATTTTTAGGACACGAAATAAAAAATGGAAAATTAATTGATTGGAATGAAACTATAGTTAAAGCAGAGGAAATGTTAAAAAAAGTAAAACTTGATATTAACATTACAACTAAAATAAAGGATCTAGGAGTTGGTAAGCAGCAGTTAGTTGAAATAGCTAAGGCGTTAAGTAAAAATGTTCGTCTTCTCATACTAGATGAACCTACTGCAGCATTAAATGAGAATGATAGTGAAAATCTTTTATATTTAATAAAAGAGCTTAAAGAGCAGGGTGTAACTAGTATTTTGATTTCTCATAAACTAAAGGAAGTTATTGGAGTTGCAGATAGTGTTACAGTAATTAGGGATGGTAAAAGTATTTGTTCTATGGATGCCAGTGTAGAGGAAATTACAGAGAGTAAAATAATAAAAAATATGGTTGGACGTGAAATTGAAGATATATATCCTAAAAGAACTAATAAGCAATTTGGAGATATGATATTTGAGGTGAAAAGCTGGGGTGCATATGATCGTAATATTGGAAGAAAGATTCTTAAAAATGTTAATTTCAATGTTAGAAAAGGTGAAATTATAGGTATTGCAGGGCTTATGGGATCAGGTCGTACTGAACTCGCGCTTAGTCTTTTTGGAAATGCCAGAGCTTATGATATTGAGGGTGAATTATATATCATGGGAAAGAAGCAGCATTTTAGTAATCCTAGAGATGCAATAAAAGCGGGAGTTGCTTATGTTACTGAAGATAGAAAAGGAAATGGGCTTATATTAATTGATGATATTAGATCAAATATAACTATTGCTAATCTAAAGAATTTATCCAATCAAGGAGTTCTAAACAAAAATGAAGAAATAAAATTAGCAAATTACTATAAATCTTCTTTGAATATTAAAACACCTAGTATAGAACAGAAAGTTGGTAATTTGAGTGGTGGTAATCAACAGAAGGTTTCTTTAGGAAAGTGGCTAGCTGTAAACCCAAATATATTAATTCTAGATGAACCTACTAGGGGTATTGACGTAGGAGCAAAATTTGAAATATACACTCTAATGAATGAACTGGTAAATCAGGGTATGAGTATTATAATGATTTCTTCTGAACTACCAGAAGTACTTGGAATGAGTGATAGAATATATGTAATGTCCGAAGGGGAAATTGTCGGTGAGCTTACCCAAGAAGAGGCAACTCAAGAAAAAATAATGCAACTGGCAACTAATTAGGAGGATAAGTTATGGGATTATATGAGGAAGCTAAACAATTAATAAAACAAAATATACGTGAATACGGAATGTATATTGCTCTTGCGCTTATTATGATTATATTTTCAATTGCTACTGGTGGATTATTTACTTCATCTAGAAATATCAGCAATCTAATTAACCAAACAGGTTATATCGCTGTCTTAGCGGTGGGAATGACACTTGTTTTAATAATAAGACATATAGATTTATCTGTAGGATTTGTTGCAGGATTTTTAGGTGCAGTAGCAGCTATACTACTGACTAGATTTGGATTACCAGTAATTATTACTATTCCAATAGTATTAGTTTTTGGTGTATTAATTGGATTGGTTATAGGATTTTTAGTAACTAAGATGAGTATACCATCTTTTGTGGTAACCTTAGCTGGTATGATGATTTTTAGAGGAGCATTACTTCTAATAACAGAAAAAACAGGAACTATAATTGTGCCAAATAGAAGCTTTAATGCTATAGGAAATGGATTTATACCAGATATAGTAAAGTTACAAGGGGTTCATGTATTAACTCTTATTATAGGCATTTTGTCAATAGGATTATATATTTGGAGTGAACTTAATACAAGAAAGAAGAAAATCAAATATGATTTTGAAGTTTTATCTTCAAAGTTATTTACAGTTAAGCTAGTGTTTGTTTCATTAATTGTTGGTTATATAACATGGATACTTGCAGGTTATAATGGACTTTCATGGACTATAGTGATAGTTATAGCAATAGTTGCTTTATATCACTTTATTACTAATGAAACAGTACTTGGAAGGCATATATATGCTGTTGGAGGAAATCTAGAGGCAGCTAAGCTAAGTGGTATTAATGTTAACAAGATAACCTATATAGTTTTTGCCTCTATGAGTATGTTAGCTGCATTATCAGGAATACTATACACTGCTCGTCTACAATCAGCTACAACTACAGCGGGAACTGCATTTGAACTTGATGCTATCGCTGCAGCGTATGTAGGGGGAGTATCGGCAGCTGGTGGAGTAGGAAAAGTTACTGGATCTATAATAGGAGCTCTAGTTATATCATCCCTAACAAACGGAATGAATCTGATGGGTGTAGGAATATCCTATCAATATGTAATTAGAGGTGCCGTACTTGTAGCTGCTGTAATATTTGACGTAAAAACTCGTAATAATAGAAAATAAATTTAAAGTTAAAGAGCCTCTGAATTAATAGAGTTATCAATTCAGAGGCTCTTTTGTTTGCAGATTTAAGAAACATTAGCATTTAGTAAATCCCAAATTTCTTTTAAAATTTTGTTATCAACTTTGAAAGAGACATTAGATACACCATAGTGTACATATCCATCTTTTATAATAGAAAATGAAAGTTTAGAACCATCTTTTAAAGTTAGGACTACTTCTTTATAACTTTCCTCATTTCTATAATCACCTAGTTCAGCCTCAAGATTTTCTGCAAGAATTGGAGTTGCTTTATTTACTTTATGAAAAAACTGATCAATTTGTAGAATATTTGCAATTTCAGCTATACTATAATCTTCATAATAAAATAGTAGTACTACACTCCTATATTTTATAGGTAGATTCAGTACAAAGGAGATGATTTCATTATCTTCTTCTGTAGCATCATAAAAACATTCTTCCTCTAATATAGTTCTTTTTTTAAACCAAGAAGATTTCAATTTATCTTTGCATAAGTTTATAGCAATTCGAATTAACCAAGCTTTTTCATGATTGTTATCTTCAAAATTAGGTTCTTTCTCAAGTAGTTTTATGAGAACTTCCTGGGTTATATCTTCAGCATCACTAATATTTTTCATATAAGAATATGAAATTCTAAAAATCATATCAGAGTAATCTTTAATGATATTTTGAATATAATTTTCGGCACCGTAAAATCTATTCATAGGTTAATAACCTACTTTCACTAACAATACGAAAGAAGTAGAGAAAATTTTGCACTAACCTATTGTAAATTTAAATTTATATTTTAAACTAATATAAATTTTAGAATTTAGAATGTTCATTATATTAACAAAACTATAAAATATATAGTATAGTAGGATAGTATATATTTTATATAAATAAAAGATACTTAGTAGAATAACGTACATATAACGAGAGGATGAAATAATTTACAATGAGAATAAATAAGCGTCTCAGTAATCTTGGATTTTGCTCAAGAAGAGAAACAAACAGAATTATTGAGGATAATAGAGTAACAGTAAATGGTATGCCATGTGAGCCAGGGCAGTGGGTAGAAGAAGAAGATATTATACTCATTGATAATAAGCCTATTCCAGTAAAAGATAAAATTTATATTGCATTAAATAAGCCAGTAGGTATTACTTGTACTGCATTAAAGAGTGTAGAGAGTAATATAATTGATTTCATGAATTATCCAGACTATATATTTCCAGTTGGCAGATTAGATAGAGCATCACAAGGACTAATACTAATGACTAATGATGGTGACTTAGCGAATAAAATTTCTAAGTCGGAAAATGAACATGAAAAAGAGTATATAGTAACTCTAGATAAATCTTTTGATGATCTTTTTATAAAAGGAATGTCTGAAGGCGTTGATATTTGCGGAATTAAGACAAGGCCTTGCAAAGCGAGTAGGATTAATGAAAATACCTTTAGAATTATTCTAACACAAGGACTAAACAAACAAATTCGTAGAATGAGTAAGGCATTAGGATATAAAGTTGTGAGACTAGAAAGAATTAGGATTATGAATATAAAAATTGATGGTATAGAAATTGGAAAGTGGCGTAATCTTACGGAGGAAGAGATAACAGAGTTACGTAATTCTTAATCTCTGCTGTCTTTAATTTTATATTTTAAATTAACAAAATAGGCATACTATAATTATATTTACTTTAAAATTAAAATGTGTGATAATAGAAAGTTGTAGAACGAAATAGTTATGAAAACAGTGAGGGATAAACAAATGAAAATAGGATTTGATCACAAGAAATATTTAGAAGAACAATCAAAGTACATATTAGAAAGAGTTAATGATTATGATAAGCTATATTTAGAGTTTGGTGGGAAATTGTTACAGGACTTACATGCAAAGAGAGTACTTCCAGGATTTGATGAAAATGCAAAGATAAAATTACTACACAAATTAAGAGAAAAAGTTGAAGTAGTTATATGTGTATATGCAGGAGACATTGAAAGAAATAAAATAAGAGGCGATTTTGGTATTACTTATGATATGGATGTTTTAAGGCTAATTGATGAATTAAGAGGATATGAGCTTTATGTAAATAGTGTTGTAATTACTAGGTATGAAGGTCAGCCAGCAACAACTGTATTCATGAATAAACTTCAACATAGAGGTATAAAGGTATACACTCATAAAGCAACTAAGGGATATCCTACAGATGTAGATACTATTGTAAGTGATGAGGGATATGGAAAGAACCCATATATTGAAACAACAAGACCTATTGTAGTTGTAACAGCACCAGGTCCAGGAAGTGGTAAGCTTGCAACTTGTCTTAGTCAGCTTTATCATGAGCATAAGAGAGGGAATGTTGCAGGATATTCTAAGTTTGAAACTTTTCCAGTTTGGAATGTACCTCTAAAGCACCCTTTAAATATAGCTTATGAAGCTGCTACAGTAGACCTTAAAGATGTTAATATGATTGACTCATTTCATTTTGATGCTTACAATAGTGTAGCAATAAATTATAATCGTGATATTGAAACATTTCCTATATTAAAACGAATTATAGAGAAAATAACAGGGAAAGAAGCTGTATATAAATCTCCTACAGATATGGGAGTCAATAGAGTAGGATACGGTATAACAGATGATGAAGTTATAAAAGAAGCATCAAATCAAGAAATAATAAGAAGATACTTTAAAACAAGTTGTGAATATAAAAAGGGTTATGTGGATAAAGAAACTCTTGAGAGAGCTAAGCTTATTATGGAAGAGCTTAATCTAAAAGGAGAAGATAGAAAAGTAGTTATACCTGCAAGAAATCAATCATCTAAGTTAAGAGAGCTATCAGATAAAAATGAAATATGTCCTACTGTAGCCATAGAGCTTGAAGATGGAACAATTATTACAGGGAAAAGTTCTGAAGTCATCAATGCAACTGCTGCTGTAGTGCTAAATGCAGTGAAGTATCTTGGAAATATATCAGATGAAATACATCTTATTTCTCCAGTTATTCTTGAACCAATATTAAATTTAAAATCAAAAACCTTAGGTAATAATAATGTGATTTTAGATTCTGAAGAAATACTAATTGCACTTAGTATATGTGCTGTTACAAATCCAACTGCTCAAGTAGCTATGGAAAAGCTAGTAATGTTAAAGGGATGTCAAGCTCATGCAACTACGATTTTAAGTAGAAATGATGAACAAATTTTTAGAAAACTTGGCATAGATGTAACATCTGATCCAGAATATCCTACAGAAAGCCTTTACTATAATAACTAAAAATAATTGATTATTGTTAGTTATACTTATAACTTTGAATAATTGGAAAAAGCACCAGTATTGATTGGTGTTTTTTTTATGTGAAATTAAATGGTATAGCTTCTTATATGTTATAATATTAATTAAAGTAAACAATCTATTAGAATATGTTGTATATAGATTAAATAGCTATATACTAAGACTGATTAGGCGGGGTGAATTTTGAAATGATTAATCCGTTATTGGATATGAATAGGTTTTGGTCTGATGATGAACTTATAGAAGATAATATAGAGTTAAAAACCTTAACTAAAATTAAAAGTATCCTTAAGGCAGGAGATATAATTATTACGGAACCTGCTCACTTTTCAAGGCTTAGGTTTGTAGATTGGATAGCTAAGGGATCAAGGGTCGTGCAGAATACAAGATGGGGGCATACAGCTCTTTACGATGGACAAGGTAAGTTGTTTGAGGCTAGAGTGGATGTTCTTATTGGTCAAGGAAAGCAGTATGATGGAATTATATCTAGAGATTTAGGAGAAGTTCTCGTAGACCAAAACTTTTTAATAGTAAGACCTTTAGTTCAAGAACAGGTAAAAATTAATGCAATTAATAGGATGAAAGAACTTTCAGATAAAAAGCACATAAGATATGATAAATTAAGATTTGTACAAGGTGGACTAGATATATTAGGAATTAGAAAATTAAAAGTTAGAAACTTTGAGGAAGTACGTAGAATTATATGTAGTGAAGCAGTGGCTAAAGCTTATTGGGATTGGTTAAAATTTGTTGAAGATAGACATTATTCTCAAATCCTTCCTATTCATATAATCAATTCAGATAAGGTTCAACATGTAGCAATAGTTGACCGCAATAATGAGGGACAGGTTGATGTTAATATGCTCTATACTCTACCTAAATGCTCTAACATGACATCCTCTCAAACTGGGTAGGGGGAAGCACTTCATACTAAGAAACTTAATTAGAAGCCTCGTATAGGAGGCTTCTTTTATTGTTTATGAACAAAATTATGAGAAATGTCTTACATAATTTTTATTTCATTCATTACAAGATCAAATTTTGCATTTAAATAATCAGCAGCTTTTCTGCACATAAGCATTCTAGTAAGAAATATTTCAAAGTAATCCATTATAGAACTAATTGAAGTGTCTATTTTCAAATCTAGTAAGATAGAACGAGTATCAGGATTTATAATCACCTCTGAGTGTTCTACTGCATAATTTACTCTATCATGAATATCAAAGGTAGAAAAGTCTGGATTTCTTACTCTGCTTCGACGCACATCAGATTTATCTCCTAATATTAAAGCAGCAGAAACATTATTAACTGGTGATCCAGTTCCTTCATCATGATTGCCTATAGCTGAAATAACTAGGGCAATTTCATCTGGATCCATACCCAATCTAGTTAAAATATTAAAACATAGAACAGCTCCTGTTTGAGCATGATCTTGTCTATTTACCATATTTCCTATGTCGTGAATATATCCAGCAATTTTTGCAAGTTCGGCTTCTCTTTCACTGAAACCTAACTGAGTTAATATTTTAGAAGCAGTATCAGAAACTTTAGAAACATGACCAGTGTCATGTCTTGTAATACCTAAAATATCTAGTAATTGATCTGATTTTTCAATATATGTTTCAATCTCTTTATTATTTCTTATATCTTCATAAGTAAGTATTGCCATAAATATTCCTTCTTTCATAATTTATATGTATTTCATTTCGCATATTTTCTCTATATATTATTAACAATTTTACATATTTCAATTTAAGTTTTAGTTATAATTTATTGTATATAAAATTTATTGATAACATTTACCTTAAATAATAATATTACCATAAGTTAAAAAATGGAGTGGACAAGTCGGATATATCACTGCAATGTGGCTTTAATAGTACATCTCATTTTTCAACATGTTTTATTAAGCATCTTGGCAAAACTCCTTCAGAGTTTCAAAACACTTATTTGGAATAATATAAGTTAGTAGGATTATTAAAGAGAATGAGGAGATTTTGAAAGAAAAGACTTCTATAAAACTTTTGTAGTCTTAAGACTTAAAAATGGCATAGCAACAACTTGGACTATGGAAAAAAACTTTGCATCAAAAGAATATATTAAATTATAAACATGTTGTAATTATTAAAATTTTAAATATGTATACTATATATCAACACTAAAAGGTACATTTCTTTAATATAGATTTGTCCCTTTTTCTGTTTATGAAAAATACATAATAGTGCTTAGCATCATCTTAAAAATAGAGTAATATCACTATTTACTAATTTTAAATGGATAAAAAATAGTGTTGACAAAATTTTATGACAGGAATATAATTTAGCATGTAAAATATTTAGTTGCTAAAATAAAATACACTAAAGTAAAGAGGGTGTTGAGTTGGAAAAGGATGCAAAAGAAATTGTTGCAAATGAACTTATAAGATGTTTTATGAAGTTTAAGAAAATAGAGTGGCATAAAGGCTCTTTTGATGGAATTAAAAAAAGTGAAATATTCTTACTAAAAGAAATGATAGGGCTTATGAAGGATAATAGTAATGGAGTAAAAACTTCTGAACTAAGCTCAAAACTTCAGGTAACCCCTGCAGCAGTTACACATATTATAAATTCTCTTGAAGCAGGAGGATTTGTGGAACGTAATCAAGAACCAAAGGATAGAAGAATTGTACTTGTTAGACCCACGGAAAAAGGGGAACAAGTGGTAATGCTAGCAAAAGAAAAAATGAGTAAAAACTTTCAAGAGATGGTAGATTTTCTTGGAGTGGAGGATAGTAAAGAATTAACTAGATTATTATCATCAATATATGAGTATTTTGACAAAAAAAATAATTGTAATTGTAATAAATAGTGGGAGATGGGAATTTATGATTAAATTGTTTAGGTTTTTAAAACCATATACAAAATATGTGGTTGCTGTTTTAATACTTTTATTTCTCCAAACTATAGCAGAGCTATACCTGCCTACCTTAATGTCGGATATAGTTAATAAGGGTATAGTTAATGGGGATACAAATTATATTATTGAAATTGGCGGATTTATGCTACTTGTAGCTGGAATAAGTGGTGTTTTTACCATAATAGCAAGTCTCTTATCCTCAAAAGCTGCCACAGCCTTTGGAAAAGATTTGCGTAGAGTAATTTTTACAAAAGCAGAGGAGTTTTCACTACATGAATTTGATAAAGTAGGAACTTCTTCTATGATTACAAGAACTACAAATGATATCACTCAAGTTCAACAAGTAACAATTATGATTATGAGGTTTATGGTAACTGCACCTATCATGGCTATAGGTGGAATTATTATGGCAATGTCAAAGGATAGAAAACTAACACTAGTACTCGCAGTTGCTATTCCCTTTCTTATATTAGTTATATTTCTTGTAGCAAAAAAGGCAATTCCAATGTTTAAATTAATGCAAAAGAAGATTGATAACATAAATCTAGTATTACGTGAAAATCTTACTGGAATCAGAGTAATACGTGCTTTTAACCGTATTGATGATGAAAAAAAGCGATTTGAGGAAGCTAGTTACGATTTTACGTCTACAGCAATTAATGTAAACAAGATGATGGCTTTTGTAATGCCTGTGATGATGTTTGTAATGAGTGCTACAAGTGTAGCTATTATTTGGTTTGGTGGTATTCGTATTGATAATGGAAATATGCAGGTAGGAGATATGATGGCATTTATTCAATATGCTATGCAAATTATGTTTTCATTTATTATGCTTGCAATGATGTTTGTTATGATTCCTCGTGCGGAGGCTTCAGCAGAGAGAATTAATGAGGTTTTAAATATGGAACCTGAAATTAGTAATCCTATAAAGCCACGCATTGCCGATGATAAAAGAGGGTATATAGAATTTAAGGATGTTACATTTAGTTATCCAGGGGCAGAGGAACCAGCTATAAAAAATATAAGCTTTGGTGTAAGCCCAGGAGAAACTACAGCTATAATTGGTGGAACGGGTTCAGGTAAATCTACTCTTATAAATCTTATACCGCGTTTTTATGATGTTAAAAGTGGAAGTATTCTTGTTAATGGGGTAGATATTAGAGATATGAGTCAGCAAGATCTTAGAAGAAAAATTGGATTTGTACCACAAAAAGCAGTCCTGTTTACAGGTACCATAGGTGAAAATATTAGATATGGAAAAGAAGGAGCTAGTGATGAGGAAGTAGTAAAAGCAGCAGAAGTAGCTCAAGCTTCTGATTTTATCTCTAAGATGAAGGATGGTTATGATTCACTTATAGCTCAGGGTGGGAATAATGTTTCCGGTGGACAAAAACAGCGTCTTTCTATAGCTAGAGCATTAATTGGAAAACCAGAAATATATGTATTTGATGATAGTTTCTCAGCTCTAGATTTTAAGACAGATGCAAAGCTTAGAGCAGCACTAAAGAGTGAGACTAAAGAGGCTACTGTAATTATTGTAGCTCAAAGAGTAAGTACAGTAATGGATGCGGATAGAATTATAGTTTTAGATGAGGGCAAGGTTGTAGGAATTGGAACTCATAAGGAGCTTCTAAAATCAAGTGAGATATATCGTGAGATTGTGTCTTCACAACTTAGTGAGGAGGAATTAGCATGAGTGAAAATAGACAACAAGGACCTAGTAGAGGACCAGGATCAAATGGTGGACCTCCAATGGGAAGGCCAGTAGAAAAGGCTAAAAATTTTAAAGAAACTTCAAAAAGGCTTATAAAATACTTAATGCCAAGAAAAGTAAATCTTATAGCAGTTTTTGTAACTGCAATTGCAGGAACAATATTTAGTATTGTAGGACCAAAGATTATGGGAAGAGCAACAACTAAGCTATTTGAAGGGCTTATGGCTAAAGGGGAGTATGCTAAAAACTTATTCACACCTGAGAATATACCAAGTCTTTTAAAAATGCCAGACTTACCAGAATCTATTAGAAAAACTATAAATGGTATCATGGCAAATCCACAGTCTGCACAACAGGCACCTTCAAGGGATATGACAAGTATAGATCCGGAGCTGTGGAGATTTATAAGTACACATGGACCAAAAATAGATTTTAACTATATTGGTAGGATTGTTTTAATACTAATAGGACTTTATTTAGTAAGTGCAATTTTTAATTACATTCAACAATATATCATGGCAGGGGTAGCGCAAAATACTGTTTATGATATGCGTAAAGAAGTTAGTGAGAAAATAAATAGATTGCCACTTAAATACTTTGATTCACGGACTCATGGTGAAATTTTAAGTCGTGTTACTAATGATTTGGATACTGTAGCAAATACGCTTCAACAGAGTTTAACTCAGCTTATAACTTCTGTAGTAACTATTGTAGGTATTGTAGTTATGATGCTTACAATAAGTCCATGGCTAACACTTATTACAATCGTAACGCTACCGCTTTCAGGAATTGTAACTATTGCTGTTGCTAAAAAGTCACAAAAATACTTTGCAGATCAACAGAAAATTCTTGGGGAGCTAAATGGACATGTAGAAGAGATGTATACAGGGCATAAGATTGTAAAAGTATTTGGAAGAGAAAAGAAATCAATAGATGAATTTAATGAAATTAACGAAAAGCTTTATCATGTGGGATGGAAAGCTCAGTTCATGTCAGGGATTATAATGCCTGTTCTAATGTTTATAAATAACATTGGATATGTACTAGTTTGTGTAGTAGGTGGAATATTTGTAACTAAAAATAGAATTGAAGTTGGTGATATTCAGGCATTTATCCAATACTCAAGACAGTTTACTCAACCTATAGTTCAAACAGCAAATATTGCAAACATTCTTCAATCAACAGTAGCAGCTGCTGAACGTGTTTTTGAAATTCTAGATGAAGTTGAAGAGCTTCCAGATAGAGAAGAAGCTGTAGCTATTAAAGAACCTAAGGGAGAAGTTAAATTCGATAACGTTAAGTTTGGATATAAAGAAACTGTAACTCTTATGGAAGACTTGAGTATAGATGTAAAGCAAGGACAAACGGTTGCAATAGTAGGTCCAACTGGTGCTGGAAAAACTACTCTAGTTAATCTTTTAATGAGATTCTATGAAATTCAAGGTGGAAAAATTACTGTAGATGGAATAGACATAAGAGAGGTAAAACGAGGAGATTTAAGAGCAATGTTTGGTATGGTACTTCAGGACACTTGGCTATTTACAGGTACTATAAAAGATAATATTGCATATAGTAATAAAAATGCTACATTCGAGGAAGTTGTTAAAGCAGCACAGGCAGCTCATGCAGATCATTTTATTAGAACACTCCCAGAGGGTTATGACACAATATTAAATGAAGAAGCATCAAATATATCACAAGGACAAAAACAGCTATTAACTATTGCAAGAGTAATACTTGCTAATCCTTCAATATTAATTTTAGATGAGGCTACAAGTAGTGTTGATACAAGAACAGAGGTTCAGATTCAAAAGGCTATGAATAACCTTATGAATGGAAGAACAAGTTTCGTTATAGCACATAGATTGTCTACAATTCGTGATGCAGATTTAATACTAGTTATGAATAATGGTAGCATTATTGAACAAGGAAATCATATAGAATTGCTTGAAAATGGTGGATTCTATGCTGATTTATATAATAGCCAGTTTACCACAAATAATAATGAAGAAGCTGTTTAAAATATAAGATATCAATGAAAAATAAATAGCATAAAAATATAAATAAACTAATAAAAGATTATTGAGATTTACCAATAATTATGTTATATTTTAATACAGTATAATTATACTATTAGGGTTATAATTATAACCCTATGTAATAACCTCTTTCTTGGCCTATGCTATGCCATAAGGGGTTTTTCTTTTTAGTTTATAGGAAATTAAAATAACATGAAAAGTAAAGGAGTTGTTACGGTGTGACAGAGGATGTTTTTGTTCAATTGTCAAATGTTTGTAAGGTATATGATCAAGAGGATGCAGTAGTGAATAACTTAAACCTTGAGATTAGAAAAGGAGAGTTTTTGACCATATTAGGGCCAAGTGGTTGTGGAAAAACAACAACTTTAAGAATGATTGCTGGATTTGAAACACCTACTAATGGAAATATAATAATTGATGGAGAGAATATTACAGATAAATCACCACATCAAAGACCTGTAAATACAGCTTTTCAGAATTATGCTCTATTTCCACATATGAATATTTTTGATAATATTGCCTTTGGTTTAAAGATGAAAAAAGTACTAAAGGATGAAATTACTAAAAGAGTATTAGAAATGTTGAAGGTTGTTCGATTAGAAGGATATGAAAATAGGATGCCATCCCAGCTAAGTGGCGGTCAAATGCAGCGAGTAGCTATTGCTAGAGCTTTAATCAATAATCCAAAGGTTCTACTATTGGACGAGCCACTAGGCGCTCTTGATTTAAAACTTCGCAAACAGATGCAATTAGAACTTAAGTATCTTCAAAAAAATCTGGGTATAACCTTTATTTTTGTAACTCATGACCAAGAAGAAGCATTGACTATGTCAGATAGAATAGTAGTTATGAATAAAGGTGTAATAGAGCAGGTTGGAACACCGGAAGAGCTTTATGAAAGACCAAAAACTAAATTTGTAGCTGATTTCCTAGGAGAGACAAACCTTCTTGAAGGAGAAGTAATTAAAATAAAAGAAACTGAAGTATTGCTGCACTTAGAGCAGGAACAAGACATAATAAGAATTCCAAATCTTAATTATGATTTAGGAGATAAGTTTACAGTATCAGTAAGACCAGAGAGAATAAAGATAAAACTAGAACCAGAAGAAGGGGACGTTTACCTTCAATGTAAGCTAGATGAGAGAATTTATGTTGGTTCTAATATTAAGACAGTTATGGTGCTAAAAAACGGTAAAGAAATTGTGGTAAATGAACCAATAGGACAAAGCTATGACTTCCAAGATGAAACAAAAGATTACTTTGTAACTTGGAATCCAAAACATACAGTAGTAATTAAGGCATAGGGGGCAGAGAAATGGATAATAAGACTTCTCTTAACTTCAATACAAATACACCAAAAAATAAAACTATGTTTAACAGGACTATAGATAAATTAAAGAAGTTATTGGGTGCATTTGTGACTATATTGCCAGTATCAATATGGATGTTAGCTTTTTTCATAGTTCCATTAATTTTAATTTTAGTAGTTAGCTTTGCATCAAGAGGAGAAGCAGGAGATATTGTATATAGTTTTACCTTAAGTAATTACGCAAGAATATTTGATAAGCTTTATCTTACTATCTTCTTTAAATCTATACTTATAGGACTAGTAACTACTATAATATGTTTAGTTTTAGGATATCCCTTTGCATTTATAATTGCACGCTCAGGGAAAAAGTTAAAACCACTATTTTTATTGTTAATTATGTTACCCTTTTGGACAAACTCCTTAGTTAGAACTTATGCTATGATAATACTTCTGAGAACTGAAGGAATTATTAATACTGTTCTTCTAAATATAGGATTAATAGATGTACCACTTCAGCTTATGTATAACAATATGGCTGTAATGATAGGCATGTTATATATGATGTTCCCATTTATGGTACTTCCTCTTTATGCATCAATTGATAAGCTTGACATGAGCTTACTGGAGGCAGCAGAAGATTTGGGAGCAAATCCTTTAAATAAGTTTTTAAAGGTAACTCTTCCACTAACAAAAGGAGGAATATTCTCAGGTTCACTTTTAGTATTTGTTCCAACCCTTGGACTGTTCTTTATAACAGACTTAATGGGAGGAAGCAAAGTAATGCTAATGAGTAATCTTGTCAAGAATCAATTCTTAACAGCAAGAGACTGGCCATTTGGATCAGCTATATCTGTTGTCCTTATGGTGGTAATGATAATATTAATCTTCTATTACACTAAATTTAGTGGAAACAAAAATAAGTGGGAGGTGTTATAGAAGATGAAAAGTTCAAAAGGAACAATATTTAAATCTATATATGCCTTTTTGATATACATGTTTTTGTATATTCCTATAATAGTTCTTATAGTATTTTCCTTTAATGAATCTAAACTCAATGTAGTTTGGACTGGCTTTACCTTTAAGTGGTATGAAAGCTTAATGCACAATGCAGGCATACTTGGAGCTGTAAAGAATTCTCTTATAGTAGCGATTATTAGCACAATAATAGCCACTCTAGTTGGAACCCTAGCAGCAGTAGGACTTTATAGGTATAAGTTTAAAGGGAAAAATGTAATAGATTCTATACTAAATATACCGCTAATTATACCCGAAATAGTTATGGGTATATCCTTACTTGCATTCTTCTCAATCGTTGATATGCAACTTGGAATGAAGACCTTAATTATTGCACACGTAACCTTTAGTATAGCTTACGTAGTATCAGTTGTAAAAACTAGACTAGATGGATTTGATAAATCTGTTGAAGAAGCTGCTCTAGATTTAGGAGCTACACCACTGGAAACCTTCTTCCATGTTACATTGCCTATAATTATGCCTGGGGTTATTGGGGGAGCGTTACTTGCATTCACCTTATCTTTAGATGATGTAATTATAAGTTTCTTCGTAGCAGGAGCAGGAAGTACAACTCTTCCACTTAAGGTATTTTCAATGGTTAAGTTTGGTGTAACACCAGAAATAAATGCACTATCTACAATAATTATTTTGTTTACCTTTGTTGTTGTAGGATTATCTTCAGCACTAAAGAATGTGAACCTCAATATGAAAAAAATTGGAGCAGTAGTATTCTCAATCATATTTGTAATTTCAAGCTTAAGCTATGGAATTTGGAATTTTGCTAAGGCAAGTGATGGGCCAAAGCAAGTACTTAATGTATTTAACTGGTCTGAATATCTTCCGCAATCAGTTATTGATAAGTTCGAGCAAACCTATGGTATAAAAGTTAATTATAGTACTTTCTCATCTAATGAAGAGATGCTTGCAAAGCTTATGGCTGGCGGGGGAGAATATGATATTGCTGTAGCAAGTGATTTCATGGTTGAAATCCTTAAAAAGCAAAATTTAATAAAAGAGATTAATAAGGATAACATACCTAATATAAAGAATATGGGAAAAGAATTCTTAGATTTACCTTTTGATAAGGGAAATAAATACAGTGTACCATATATGTGGCTTGCTGGAATAATAGCTTATGATAGCTCAAAAGTTTCAGAAGGTACTATTACAAGTTACGCTGATTTATGGAAGCCTGAATTTAAAAATTCCTTGGTTATATTAGATGATCAAAGAGCAATAATAGGTATTACATTAAAGAAATTAGGATACTCTTTAAATGAAACTTCTCCAGAAGCTCTAGCAAAAGCAAAAGAAGAGCTAACAAAACTTCAAGCTAATGTTAAAGCCTATGATAGCGATAGTCCAAAGACTAGCCTTATAAACGGAGAAGCTAAAGCAATATTCGCTTGGGGTGCAGAAGGTTCTCTTGCAAAGAGAGATAATCCAAAGGTAAAATATGCAATGCCAAGTGAAGGACTATTCCTTCAACAAGACAACTTTGTTATTCCGAAGAACGCAAAGAATGTCCAGGCAGCAGAATTATTTATGGATTTTATAATGCAGCCAGAAATTTCCGCTGAAATTTCAGCTGAGTTCCCATACGGAAATCCAAATGTGGCAGCTCATGAATTCATAGATGAGGAAATTCTTTCTGATGAGGCAGTTTACCCAGCAAAAGAACATGTTAAGAAAGGCGAATATCTAAGAGATATTGGAGAAGCTATAACAGAACTAGATAGAATCTGGTCTGAAGTTAAACAATAGGTACCTTGAATTTCAACAAAAATAACTCAGCAGTATTTATAATATAAGCCTTCATATAATTAGAAGCACTAAAGGTAAAAGCTTTTAAAATTTACTAACGATTTCAATCTACCATCCTGGTAGTGAAATCTGAAACTGACGTCCTGTCAGTTTCTACGTAAATTTTAAGTCTTTTACCTAAGTGCTCTTTTAAATTATATTCAATGTTTATTATTATAAATACTGCTGGAAATAAATTGTTGAAATTCAAGGTGCTTAAAATTTATACTTGAGCAAATTGCACAATTAGATTTTAAATACTTATAAAAATAAGTTGCTAAAAATACTAAAAAAGATAATAGCAAAGCTAAGCACTACCGTGCCAGTGGATAACTTATCAATTTTTGAAAATTATTCTACACTACTTTCTTTAAGCCGTCAGGCTGATTAATTGCAATAGTACTTGCTACTAATGTAATACAATTTAATAAAGCAAATATTTTAGCTTTACGGATTCCTCTGGAACGCATATTATCATTACTCAGATATTCCTTTAAGCGAAAGTTACATGAGGACATCTAAACTTTAAATAGTCTCTATCCTTTCCCCAATATGTTAATGGATATCTAAGAGAGCATATTGGATGAAATTTTTCATTGATGCCTTCTGCTGGGTCATATGCTCCTCTAGTATTCAATGCTATTATAGGTTGAGCTTTAATAATGTGGGTAATGTAATCATAGACTTTTTTATAGTCATAGCCTGAATCCATAATGTAATTTACTGATTCAAATGTTGAACCGTCTGAAAACAGGATCTGTTTCAAGTCTATCGACTAATTTTTTTATTGTTTTAATTTCCTATAATTGCATTGCAATTAATGAATATAACAAAGTTAAAGTATTCCGACCTTTCGGGCCGAGCATAGCGCTTTTAGAAGATAAAAAATTAGGAAATTAGTAAAATCTAATTGAGCAAGAATCAACTCTAATTTTGTTTTTGGTTGCACTTAATATATTCAACATTTTGGGATGAATCTCCTTTTTGTGTTTTAAATAAATTAGATATATCAGCAATTGAAAATTATGAAATTTACTCACTTACTAGAGTTATTTAAATTCCAACTTTTTTAGATACAATAATAAATTAATAAGAACTTTGAAAGAAATTAAATAAGAGACTTAGCTAGACGTTTTAAAATTTTCGTAGAAGCCTCAAGGATGAGGCTTCAGCTTTAAGCATCAGGACGATGCATTTAAAGCGTTAAAAAATTTTAGATAAGTATAGCTTTAGTCTCTTAAATTTATTGAAAGTTCTTTGTTTTATTATTGTATCTAATTTATTTGTTGGAATTTAAATTTTATCTCTAGCAACGTAGTTAGTGTGAAGCAATTCGTGTGCTTTTTCTCCACCAATTTCACCGATAAACTCTTTGTACATTTGTTGTACAGCAGGGTTTTCGTGAGATTTTCTAATTGTTTTATTTCTATCTTCGGTATATAGAGCAGCCATTCTGGACTTAACTACTTCTATATTACCATTGTGGTATGGCTGTCCACCACCATCGATACATCCACCGGGACATGCCATTATTTCTATTGCATGATAATGGGCTTCTCCGGATTTTATAGATTCAAGTAGAGCTCTTGCATTTCCAAGTCCGTGAGCTACTCCAACCTTAATTTCTTGTCCATTAATATTTACAGAAGCTTCTTTTAGACCTTCAAGACCTCGTACACCGTGGAATTCTACATTTTCTAGTGTTTCACCAGTAAGCCATTCATATGAAGTTCTAAGGGTTGCCTCAAGAACTCCTCCTGTAGTTCCGAATATTACAGATGCACCAGTAGATTCACCAAGAGGATTATCAAAGTCTTCATCAGGTAGGGTATTGAAGTCAATTCCAGCTTCCTTAATCATATCTCCAAGCTCTCTTGTAGTTATAACTAAGTCTACGTTATTTTCTCCTTCATTTTTCATTTCAGGACGAACTATTTCATATTTTTTGGCAACACAAGGCATAACAGATACTACAACTATTTTAGCAGGATCTATGCCTAGCTTTTGTGCAAGATAAGTCTTAGCTAAGGTTCCAAACATAACGTGAGGAGATTTACAAGTTGAAGGTATATCTAATAGTTCAGGGAATTGGTGCTCGATAAATTTAACCCAGCTCGGACAGCAACTTGTAAGAATAGGAAGTCTTCCTCCATTTTGTAATCTATCTATAAATTCGTGAGCTTCTTCAACTATAGTTACATCAGCTGCGAAATCAGTATCAAATACATTCTTAAAACCAAGTCTCCTTAAGGCTGCTACCATTTTTCCAGTAACAATAGTTCCAGGTTCCATACCGAATTTTTCGCCAAGGGCAACTCTTATAGCTGGAGCAGTTTGAACTATAACATATTTATTAGGATCATCCAAGTATTTCCATAATCTGCCCATGTTATTTATTTCAGTTAGTGCTCCAGTAGGGCAAACTTGCACACATTGACCGCAAAAAGTACACATTGTATCAAGCATTGGAAGGTTAAAAGCAGGGGATACAACTGTTTCAAAACCCCTATCTACAGCAGAAAGAATACCACAAGTTTGTACTTCATTGCACATAGTTTCACATCTTCTGCACATTATACATTTATCAGGGTTTCTGTGTATTGAGGCACTAGAAGAGTCTGTCTTATAGCTTGATTTTTCACCTTTATAGTGCACTCTTCTAATTCCTAGTTCAGCAGCTATAGATTGAAGTTGACATTGCATGTTCTTATCACATATAAGACAATCTGTTGGGTGATCAGATAATAAAAGCTCTACCATAGTACGTCTTGCTTTTATTGATCTGAGTGTGTCAGTCTTTACCACCATTCCCTCTGTAACTTTTGTAGCACAAGAAGGGGCAAGATTACGTCTTCCTTCAACTTCTACAACACAAACTCTACAAGATGCAGTTTTATTAACCATTTTTATATCGTGAAGATCTAGGTAGCATAATGTAGGGATGTGTATATTTATGGATTTTGCAGCATCCAAAATAGAAGTGCCTTCAGGAACGGTAATAGCAAAACCGTTTATCGTAAGATTCACCATATTCATGCTTATTAATCCTCTTTTCTTTTTATTTTCTTATAATTGCATTAAATTTACATTTTGATACGCAGGCGCCACATTTAATACATAAATTCTTATTAATGCTGTGAGGTTTCTTTAATTCACCTGAAATTGCGTTAACTGGGCAAATTTTTGCACAAGCTGTACATCCTATACACTTTTCAGAGATTATGCTATAACTTAAAAGGTCAGTACATACTCCAGCTGGACAGCTCTTATCTTCAACATGAGCAACATACTCATCCCAAAAGAAGTTCATAGTACTTAAAACCGGGTTTGGTGATGTTTGTCCAAGTCCACAAAGAGCTGTATCTTTTATTACGTTGCTTAATTCTTTTAAGTTATGAAGATCTTCCATAGTAGCTTTACCTTTACATATCTTCTCTAACATTTCAAAAAGTCTCTTATTACCTATTCTACAAGCGGTACATCTACCACAAGACTCATCTACACTAAATTCTAAGTAGAACTTTGATATATTAACCATACAGTCATCTTCGTCCATAACAATCATACCACCAGAACCCATCATAGAACCAATTGCAGTAAGATGTTCATAGTCTATAGGAGTATCTAGATGCTTTGAGGGAATACATCCTCCAGATGGACCACCAGTTTGAACGGCTTTAAACGCTTTATGGTTTCTTATACCTCCACCAAGTTCGTAAATTATTTCTCTTAAAGTTATACCCATAGGAACTTCTACTAGACCTACGTTATTAATTTTTCCAGCTAGGGCAAATACTTTAGTACCTTTGCTTCTTTCAGTACCAATAGAACTAAACCATTCAGCTCCTTTTAATAAAATAGGGCTAATATTTGCTAAAGTTTCTACATTATTTATATTAGTAGGCTTATTCCATAGTCCACTTTCGGCAGGGTATGGTGGTTTTACTGTTGGCTCACCACGATTACCTTCAATAGAGCTTATAAGAGCAGTTTCTTCACCACATACAAATGCCCCAGCACCATATTTTAAGGCAATATCAAAAGAGAAACCAGAACCTAATATATCTTTTCCAAGTAAACCTTCTGCATAGGCTTGTTCAATTGCGATTCTAAGTCTTTCTATTGCAAGAGGGTATTCGGCTCTAATATAAATGTATCCTTGACTTGCACCAATACAATAACCAGTAATAGCCATAGCTTCAAGTACAGAATGGGGGTCACCTTCTAGGATACTTCTGTCCATAAAGGCACCAGGGTCACCTTCATCTGCATTACAAATTACATATTTTATATCAGATTTAGATTTACGAGTAGTTTCCCATTTAAGGCCAGTAGGGAAACCACCACCACCACGTCCTCTAAGTCCACTTTTTTTAATCTCATCAATAACTTTTTCAGGAGTCATTTCCATTAGGACTTTTCCTAAGGCTAAATACCCATCTACAGCTATATATTCTTTAATATTCTCAGGATTAATGAGTCCACAATTTCTTAAAGCAATTCTTACTTGTTTTTTATAAAAAGGTAAGTCATCTTGCCTTGGAAGAGGATGATGAGTTTCAGGTTCCTTGTACACACACTCCTTAACCACATTTCCTTTTAAAATATGTTCTTCTACAATTAATTTTGCTTTCTCAGGTGTAACCTCAATATAGAAAATATTATCAGGCATTACTTTTACTATGGGACCTTTTTCACAAAAACCGAAGCATCCAGTATTAACTACTTGTACATTATTTTCAAGTCCATTTTTCCTCAATAGTTCGTTAAAGTTCTCAAATACGTCGATACCACCAGAGGCATGACATCCAGTACCTCCACAGACAAGGATATCTATTTTTGAACTATCTCTATTGGGAATATCTAAAGTACGATTTTCAATACAGGCTTTATATTTATCTTTTAAGGATTTTAGCTCCTCAAGGGAGTTTATTCTGCTCATATCTATACCTCCAATCTCTGAACTAAACAACTTGCTCTTACTTATCTCTATACTCTTTAATTATTCCATCAACATTTTCTACCGTTAATCTACCATAAACCTTGCCATCTACTGTTACAACAGGAGCAAGGCCACAAGCGCCAATACATCTTAAACTATCAACTGTAAACATTCCGTCAGGAGAAGTATTACCCTCTGTAATATTGAGAGTTTCCCTGAACTTTTTAAGAATTTTATCAGCACCCTTAACAAAGCAAGCAGTGCCCATACAAACATTTATAACATGCTTTCCACGTGGTTCCATAGTAAAGAATGAATAGAAGGTAGTAACACCATAAACCTTTGCAGCTGTTACACCAAGCTTTCTAGAAATAAAAAGTTGTAATTCAGATGGAAGATATCCAAATATATCTTGAGCCCTATGAAGTACATTAATAAGACAGCCTTCTTTATCTTCAAGACTATCAATGTATTCTTCCAATTCTATTAAATTTTTCTTGTCTAACTTATTTTTTTCATCCATCATTTCCTGCCTAAGCAGTTTTCACCTTCCTTGCTTTAAAATTGATAATTTTTTAATGTTCAATATAACAATTAATACATCTATAGGGGGAATGTTACTGTGATAGTTAGAGTGTGAAATAGGATAATTACATGAAATTAGAAAATAATAAAGATAAATCTTAAGAAAAAGAGTTATCTCTAGGAAAAATCATTCCTATATATGTATATACATAATAATACAAAATTATATCAATATTCAAGTAGTGGATAAAATTTTAAAAGTTATAATAAAGATATAAACTTAATAACAAGTAGTTGTTTTAAGAAAATAGAGATATGATATAATAATGAATGAAATAATTAGTTTTAATTAACATATAATATGAAATTAAGCGGAAAAAGATAAAAGGAAAGGTTTTGAAGATGAGAATTAATAAGTTTATTAGTGAAACAGGTATTTGTTCAAGGCGAAAAGCAGATGAAATTATACAAGCAGGAAAAGTTACTATTAATGGAGTCATTGCTGAGCTTGGAAGTACTGCAGAACCAGGAGATGATGTGCGAATTGACGGAAAACCTCTTGGCATAAAGAAGAAAAATGTATATATTGCATTAAATAAACCTGTAGGAATTACATCTACTACAGAAACTCATATAAAAGGGAATATTGTAAACTTTGTAAATCATCCAGAGAGAATTTTTCCTATAGGAAGACTAGATAAGGATTCAGATGGGCTTATTTTGCTCACTAACGATGGAGATATTGTAAATAAGATTCTACGGTCAGAGAATGATCATGAAAAAGAATACATAGTTACGGTAAATAAACCAATTACAAATGCATTTTTGGAAGGTATGGCTAGTGGAGTAAAGATACTTGGTACCATAACTAAACCTTGTATAGTAACAAGACAAGGTGAAAAAGCATTTAAGATAATTCTCACACAAGGACTTAATCGTCAAATAAGAAGAATGTGTCAAGTATTTGATTATAAAGTGGTTAGATTACAACGAATTAGGATTATGAATATACATCTTGGAAAGTTAAAGAAAGGACAATGGAGAGATTTAACTGAAAAAGAACTTACTGAGCTTATGAAAAAAATAGAATACAAAATAAAATAAGAAAATTGCTTTGCAATTTTCTTATTTTATTTTGCAATTATCTTCCGCTTGATAGATTTTCGGAGTTGTTATAGGCTTTAGTCAGTTGTTCTTCGGGAGTATCTAAGGCTGGATACCATCCTTTTCTAATGGCTATATCAACTAGTTCAAAATGATCTTTAATAGCATAATCAAGCTGAGAATCAATTATAGTTCTAAGATCAGGATTAATAATTTTTGATGCAAATTTAGCTAAGTTTATTATTTTACACTTAGAATCATTAATCATATCAATTGCTACATCTTTCTTTGTTAAAGTATTACTTCCACCTAATATCATATCCATTATAGACATTATTTTCCCTCCTGCTTTTTTGTGTCAATTGCACTATTAACAAAATCTCTAATAGATGAAATACTTTTATTCTTTGTATCCAATGACCTTTTCATAAAAGTTTCTAACTCATCGTCTTGAGCCATAGACAGAGAAGCATGAATTTTTTTAAAACTAACTACCTCCATATTTAAGAGCTCTTTAAGTCCAATAATCTCATAGGGAGCTAATTTAGTATCAATCATAATGTTACCTCCAGTTAAAGTTTTATTTATTATGTAGCTTATTAGTTTTTATCCATAGATCCTATAGCATCTAATTCACTCTGAAGTTGTGTTTTAGGATCAGCATAAGGATCGTACCATTTTTTGCTTATAGCCATATCAAGAATTTTACGATGTGAATTTATATAACTATATAATTGTTTTACAAGCTTTCCTCTAACTTGTGCATTAGTAGTTGCTGTTAGTGTTACTGATAGTGAATTAATTGTAGCTTTAGAGCTTGCTAGTAAATCTAGAAACACATCTTTATCACTTAATTGTTCCTTGTCTGACATAGCTTTATCCTCCTTTTTATCATTAGCTGGCTTTGAAGATAAATCAGATTGCAAATTTTCAAGGATAGTTTTTTTAGAATCTAAGTATTCTTTTATAAAATCTTTTAAATCTTTATCTTGAGGCATATCCATAGTTATAGAAATTTTCTTTATCCCAATCATTTCTTCACTTATAAATTCATTAATTTCTAATAATTCATGTATAGCTAATTCTAAACTTTCCATTTAAAGCACCTCCCAATATTAATAGGATGTGCTATAAAATCTTAAAATATTAGAGATTAATAGCGTATGAAGCTTTAATTATGGTATTATATTTTATATAACTTTGAGAGGACTGTTTAAATGAATAAAATATTAGTACTTGCTGAAAAACCTTCAGTTGGAAGGGACATAGCTAGAGTTTTAAACTGCAATAAAAAAGGAAATGGATATTTAGAAGGTGAAAAGTATATAGTTACCTGGGCATTAGGTCATTTAGTTACCTTAGCTGACCCAGAGGCTTATGATGAAAAATATAAATCATGGAAAATAGAAGATTTACCAATGCTCCCACCTCACTTAAAACTTGTTGTTATAAAGCAAAGTGGAAAACAATTTAGTGCTGTTAAAGAGCAGATGAATAGAAAAGATGTTAGTGAAATTGTTATAGCTACCGATGCAGGAAGAGAAGGAGAGCTAGTGGCTAGATGGATTTTAGACAAAGCTCATATTAAAAAGCCTTTAAAGCGTCTTTGGATTTCCTCAGTGACAGATAAGGCTATTAAAGAAGGATTTAAAAATCTAAAACCTTCATCGCAGTATGATAATTTATACAAGGCAGCAGCATGTAGATCAGAAGCTGATTGGGTTGTAGGATTAAATATTACAAGAGCTCTTACTTGTAAGCATAATGCTCAGTTAACAGCAGGTAGGGTACAGTCAGCAACTCTTGCTATGATAGTTAATCGAGAAGAAGAGATAAGAAACTTTAAGCCAAAAGATTATTTTATAATAAATGCTAAGACAAGGGATTTTACTCTTCAGTGGAGAGATAAGAATAATAATAGCAATATTTTTGAAGAAGATAAGGTAAATAAGATTATTTTAGCAACAAGAAGTAAACAAGGAAATGTAGTTGAAGTAAATGAAAGCGCTAAAAAGCAATTTGCACCTTCACTTTATGATTTAACTGAGTTACAAAGAGATGCAAATAGAATTTTTGGATACTCAGCTAAACAAACCTTATCTATAATGCAAAGATTATATGAGAATTACAAGGTACTAACTTATCCAAGAACAGATTCAAGGTATATTTCTGCTGATATAGTAGCCACATTACCAGACCGTTTAAAAGCAATTTCTGTAGGAAGCTATAGGGCACTAGCAACTGAAATATTAAATAATAAGATAAATGCCCACAAAGGCTTTGTAGATAATAGCAAAGTAAGTGACCATCATGCAATAATTCCAACAGAGGAAAGAGGAAATATAGCTCTTTTAAGCAGTGAAGAGAGACATATTTATGACTTAGTAGTTAAGAGATTTTTATCTGTTATGCTACCTCCATATGAATATTTACAAACAACTATAAAAGTTGATATCAATGGTGAAACTTTTATGGCTAAAGGAAATGTAATAAAATCAAAAGGATGGAAAAAGGTATACGATAGAGCTGATGACTTAGTAGACGATGAAGATGAAAGAGATAGTCAAGTGCTACCAATAGTTAAAAAAGATGACAAGCTAAATATAATTTCAGTGGAGAGTAAGAATCTTAAGACAAAACCACCAGCAAGATTTAATGAAGGTACATTACTATCAGCTATGGAAAAGCCACAAAAATATGTAGCTGTAGATAAAATTGCTGCTAAAACCCTAGGAGAAACAGGTGGAATAGGAACTGTTGCTACAAGAGCTGATATTATTGAAAAGCTATTTAATATGTTCTATATAGAGAAAAATGGCAAGGAAATAGTTCCTACTTCAAAAGGAAAACAACTTATAGAGCTTGTACCAGAAGAATTAAAATCACCATTAATGACGGCTAAATGGGAGCTTGAATTAGAGCTTATAAGTAAAGGAAAGAAAGATCCAAAAGCTTTCACAGAAGAAATGAGAAAATATGCAGCTGAACTAGTTCAAGAAGTTAAGGGAAGTAGTGATAAGTTTAAACATGACAATCTTACTGGCAAGAAGTGCCCGAGTTGTGGCAAATATATGCTAGAAGTTAAGGGTAAACATGGAGTAATGAATGTGTGCCAAGACAGAGAGTGCGGTCATAGAGAAAATGTAAGTAAAGTTACCAATGCAAGATGTCCAGAATGTAAGAAGAGATTAGAGCTTAGGGGACAGGGAGAAGGGCAAATATATATTTGTGCAAATACAAACTGTAATTTTAGAGAAAAGGCATCTTCATTTAACAAGAGATTTGATAAGAAGAATGAGAAAGTAAATAAAAAAGATGTTCAAAACTATATGAATAAAATGAAAAAAGAAGCGGATCAAGATATAAATAATCCTTTTGGAGCTTTAATGGATATGTTTAAGGATCAAAAGTAAAAAGCTAGTAATGAGTTATTAACACATAAAGCAATGTAATCGAAAATCTTTAACTAAATATATTAATTTGTAAAAAGACCTTTTTATCAAACTGATAAGAAGGTCTTCTTTTTAGGAAAAAATGTAATTGGCATTTGACAATAATAAAAAATAGGAGTAATATAAAAGTGGCAAATGCCAATATACATATAGGAGATGATTTCATGTCAGGGTGTACTACATGTCCATCAAGTGACGGATGTTCAAAGGATAAGGAAAGCTGTATGATTAAAAACAATCCTTTAAACAATGTTAAAAAAATTATTGGAGTTATGAGTGGAAAAGGTGGAGTAGGTAAATCTTCAATTTCTGTGCTTATTGCAAAACATTTAAAGCAGCTTGGATATAGTGTTGGAGTATTGGATGCAGATATAACAGGACCAAGTGCTCCAAGACTTCTTGGTTTAAAAGGAAAAAGAGCTATGGGGACTGAAGAGATGATGTTACCTGTTGAAACTAGTGATGGTATAAAGGTTATGTCATTAAATCTTTTAAATGATAAGGAAGAGGAACCTGTGATTTGGAGAGGTCCAATGATTTCAGGTATAGTTGAACAGTTTTGGACAGATGTTCTTTGGGGAGACCTTGATTACCTGGTGATTGATATGCCTCCAGGAACAGGAGATGTTGCTTTAACAGTAATGCAGTCTATTCCAATAAGTGGAATAGTTATGGTATCAATACCACAGGACCTTGTTTCTATGATAGTTTCTAAAGCTGTAAATATGGCAAAAAAGATGAATATTAATGTTTTAGGTGTTATTGAAAATATGAGTTATATAACTTGTCCGGATTGTGATAAAAAAATAAAACTCTTTAATGGAGAAAATACAGATAAGTTTTTAAAGGAAATGAATTTAAAACTTATAGCAGAGCTTCCAATG